>JBBINB010000162.1:0-17694 GCA_037444065.1 Draconibacterium sp. | reverse complement strand
TTCTCATATTAACTTAGATTTTGGTAAATCCTGTTAATTTACTGATTATCAGAGACTTAAACAAATTTATTTCTAACTTATTTTATTGATTATCAATTATTTAACATTGTTTTTAACGAAGTATTGACATTAATACTTCTTTTAAAAAGCTTTGTAATATTTCAAAGCTAATAGTTTTTAAGCGGTTGAAAAGCTATTTTGGGTTTAAGTTAGACAAATGTTACAAAAGCTAAAAATTACCTACTTGTGCCTACCTGTTATAAAACATGCCTGGTGCAAACGTAACCGCAAACGTTTGCGGAATTAAGCCTGTTAAAACTCATTATAAATCGTTAACATTTTTTTTACATTCGCTTTGGATTTTTGCGTTGAGTTAAATTGAAGGAATTATAAATTGTTGATAATTTGCCAATTAAGAGACAGTTAATTTATTTAACAAACGTAACAACTATTACAAACTAATAACATTTTACAATGAGGATTATTCGAAAAAACCTTAAGTTTTTATTGTTTTTGGTTGCAGTGTTAATCACATCTGTAGGTTATACGCAGGTAAAAACAATCAGCGGCAAAGTTACCGATGCCGGGAATGGGGAATCGTTACCTGGTGTCAGTGTTGTGGTTAAGGGAACTACAATTGGCGCCGCTACTAATCTCGACGGGAGGTATACGCTTAACGTCGAACCTAATCAAACGCTTGTCTTTTCGTTTATAGGTTATACTTCGCAAGAGGTACTTGTAGGAGAAGGCAACGTAATTAATGTACAAATGGTGCTATCGCTTGAAAGGCTCGACGAAGTTGTAGTCATTGGTTATGGTACTGTAAAAAAGTCGGATGCAACAGGTTCGGTTACGGCAGTAAGTTCTGATGACTTTAACATGGGTGCGATTACCTCGCCACAGGAGTTGGTTTCGGGTAAAATTGCAGGTGTGCAGATTACTAATGGCGGCGGTGCGCCCGGAGGAGGGGCAACCATCCGTATCAGGGGAGGTTCGTCGCTTTCGGCCAGCAACGACCCGTTGATTGTAATCGACGGTGTACCGGTTGACAACGACGGTATCTCCGGAATGAGAAACCCGTTAAGTACCATCCACCCCAGCGATATTGAAACTTTTACCGTTTTAAAAGATGCTTCGGCAACAGCAATTTATGGTTCAAGGGCATCAAATGGGGTAATTATGATTACAACCAAAAAAGGTAGAAAAGGCGCCGGTTTGCAGTTTGGATATAACGGTTTTTCTTCGCTAAGCGTTAAATCGGGCGAAAATGATGTTCTTTCTTCCGAGGAATTCAGAAAAGTTATTGTCGACGAAAAAGGAGCAAATTCCCCTGCGGCTGCCTTACTTGGTAAAGCTAACACAAACTGGCAAAACGAAATTTTTGAACCAGCAGTAAGTTCAGATCATAATTTCAGCCTGACAGGCAATATAAAAGATATGCCGTTTCGTGCCTCGCTTGGTTATACAAACGAAAACGGAATCCTGAAATACACCGGTATGGAAAGAGGAACTGCAACTTTAGGATTTAACCCAAGTTTCTTTGAAGACCATTTAAGGTTAAACATTAACTTCAAAGGGATGTTAATTAAAAACCAGTTCGGAAACCAGGGCGCCATTGGCAGCGCTGTAAGTTTCGACCCAACGCAACCGGTTTACTCGGGCTCATCAAAATACGGTGGTTTTTATACCTGGCTTCAACCCAATGGCGATCCCAACACGCTAGCGCCTTCGAACCCGGTTGCATTGCAAAAGCTGCGCAGCGATGAATCGAATGTCCGCAGGAGCATTGGTAACCTGCAGGTTGACTACAGGTTTCATTTTCTTCCCGAGTTAAATGCAACTCTAAACATGGGATACGATATTTCGCATGGCGAAGGAAAGGTTATCGACGACAATAATGCTGCCTGGACTTTCGGGAATGGCGGTGGTTATTTCAGGGAATATACACAGGATAAGGAAAATACCCTTCTCGATTTTTACCTCAATTACAACAAAAACATTGAGTCGATTGCAAGCAGGATAGATGTTATGGGTGGTTACTCGTGGCAGCATTTCTGGAGAGAAAATTACCAGTATGCAACAAATGGTTCAGGTTCCGAAATATTAACGCCCAAAAACTACGATCCTACCGAGTCGTACCTTGTTTCATTCTTTGGCCGTTTAAATTACACGCTCAAAGAAAGGTATCTTTTAACTGTAACTGTGCGCCAGGACGGAACTTCAAGGTTTTCGCCGGATACCCGTTGGGGAACTTTCCCCTCGGCAGCATTGGCATGGCAGATTAAAGACGAACCATTCCTCGAAAACGTTGAAGCCATTTCCGATTTAAAATTGCGGGCAGGCTACGGTATTACCGGTCAGCAAAACATTGGCAGCAACGATTACCCCTATTTACCCCGGTATACCTACAGTGCAAACAATGCCCGCTATTTGTTTGGCGACCAGTACTATACTACTTACAGGCCCGAAGGTTACGATTCGAAAATAAAGTGGGAAGAGACGGAAACGTTTAACATTGGGCTGGATTTCGGATTTATCGATAACCGTATTTCAGGCGCTATCGATGTATATCAGAGAAAAACCAGCGACCTGATTAACTTCATCCCTGTTCCGGCAGGTACAAACCTTACCAACCAGATTTTAACAAACGTGGGCAACCTCGAAAACAAGGGGGTTGAATTTTCTGTCAACCTTATTCCGGTTTCGAAACAGGATCTTACGTGGGAGGTTGGGTTTAACGCCACATATAACGAAAATAAGATCACAAAGCTTACTGCAACCGACGATCCAAAATACCTGGGTGTTTTTACCGGAGGGATTTCAGGCGCTGTAGGAAACATGATCCAGATCCACTCGGTTGATTATCCGGCAAATTCATTCTTTGTATACGAACAGGTTTACGACGAAAATAAAAAACCAATTCAGGGATTGTATGTCGATAGGAATGGCGACGGGCAGATAACTGGCGACGACCGGTATCGCTATAAAAAAGCAGCCCCTGACGTTTTTATGGGATTTAACTCGAAATTAAACTGGAAAAAATGGGATTTCAGTTTCAGCGGAAGAATAAACCTCGGAAATTATGTATATAACAATGTTTGGTCGAGCGGTGGAACTTTGAACAACCTGTACTGGTCTACCGGTTATATGAACAATGTCCCGAAGAATGCGCTTGACACCCGTTTCCAGAATCCACAGTTTTTCTCTGATTATTACGTAAAAGACGGTTCATTCCTGCGTATGGACAACATTAACCTGGGTTATACATTCCAGAACTACTACAATAACAAAATGAAAATAAGATTGTACCTCACGGCCCAAAACGTATTCCTGATTACCAGGTACGAAGGGCTGGATCCGGAAGTTTTCAGTGGAATTGACAATAATATTTATCCTCGTCCAAGAATTTTTGTGATGGGAGTAAATATTGGTTTTTAATCGATAAAATTTGAAATCATGAAAATGAATAAATTTAAATCAATTTGCATAATTGCACTTGTATTAACATTTGCATTTAGTTCGTGTATAAAGGATTTGGATACATTGCCAATCGACAAGGATGTTGTCACTTCCGAAGAAGTATACAAAGATGCGAAAAACTATATTAATGTGCTGGCAAAATTATATGCCGGCCTGGCTGTAAGTGGTCAGGAAGGCCCACATGGGAACAACGACCTGAGCGGTTTGGATGAAGGTTTCGGTCAGTACCTCCGCGGGTTGTGGTATGGACAGCAACTACCTACTGACGAAGCCGTTATCGGTTGGAACGATGCCACATTAAGGGACTTTCATGACATGGACTGGACTTCGACCGATGGTTTTATTACCAACCTGTATTACCGGATTTTTTACCAGATATCGTTGTGTAACGAATTTATCCGCGAAACTACCGACGACAAATTAAAAAGCAGGGGAATTGAAGGTTCCGACAAAACCAATATCGAAATGTATCGCGCCGAAGCGAGGTTTTTACGTGCATTAAGCTACTACCATGCTATCGACATGTTTGGAAGCGTGCCATTTGTAACCGAAAAAGATGCAGTGGGGGCTTTCTTCCCCGAGCAAATCTCAAGGGCCGATTTATTCAATTATGTCGAATCTGAATTGCTTGCCATCGAACCACTGCTTGCAGCTCCCCGCACAAACGCGTATGGCAGGGCCGACAAGGCCGCGGTATGGCTGCTGCTCTCGAAATTGTATTTGAACGCCGAAGTGTATACCAACCAAAAGAAATATACCGAATGTATAACATACAGCAACAAGGTAAATACTAGTGGGTATTCGCTCGAATCAAAATACACAAATCTTTTCCTTGCCGACAACCACAAATCAAAAGAGATTATTTTCCCAATTGTCCAGGATGGTATAAATACCAGAACATGGGGCGGAACAACCTTTTTGGTCCATGCACCTGTTGGAGGGACTATGTCGCCCGCCGCTTTTGGGATTGATGGCGGATGGGGCGGATTACGCACTACAAAACAATTTGTGGGCAAATTTTTAGACCTGACAACACTGGCCCCGAAACTAAAAAGTGCAGCCAATACCGGTGCTTATCCTGTAATTTATGTTCCCGGGGGTTATCAGTCGGGTTCGGGATACGGTGGCGACTGGTCACCGAATGTAGCGCCTAAACTGGCATCGAAAAACTCGGATAAAAACTATGAAGGGTACGTTTACTTTTCTAAAGCCGGTGAATTTAAATTCACCCAGGGCCCAAACTGGGATGTAAACTGGGGCGATAACGGCGCCAACGGAACGCTGGAAGCTAATGGTGCTAATATAGCTGTTACCGAAGCTGGTTATTATAAAATTAATGTAAACCTGAACGACATGGTCTATACAGTCGTAAAAACCAACTGGGGAATCATTGGATCTGCAACATCAACAGGTTGGGATTCAGATACAAAAATGGTGTTCGACGCTGCAACTAAAACCTGGACATTGGAAATGACACTGAAAGTTGGCGATATAAAATTCAGGGCAAACAGCGGCTGGGATATCAATTACGGCGATAACAAAGCTGATGGTATCCTTGATGCCGGTGGCGAAAACATCAAAATTACTTCAGCCGGTAAATACAAAATAACCATGAAACTTGAAACACCCGATTATACCTTTAAGGTCGAGAAATTTAGTTCCGATGGCAGGGCATTGTTCCATGCTGACGGGCAAAACCTTGAAATCGAGGATTTATTTCAGTTTACCGAAGGTTATGCCATTACCAAATGGAAAAATGTTACTTCAACGGGAGTTGTCGGTTCAGATAAAACCCACCCTGATACCGACTTCCCCATGTTCCGCCTGGCCGATTCGTACCTGATGTATGCCGAGGCTGTAATGCGAGGTGGTTCGGGTGGCAGTACGGCAAATGCATTAAGTTTGATAAATTCGCTCAGGCAAAGGGCTTATGGTGACGATTACGGGAATATGACCCAAAGCGATTTAACACTCGATTTTATTCTCGATGAACGCGCACGCGAGTTGTATTGGGAAGGACACCGCAGGACCGACTTAATACGTTTTGGTAAATTTACCGGTGGTTCTTATCTCTGGGCATGGAAAGGCGCTGTTAAAGAAGGCAGGGCGGTTGATGCAAAATACAACCTTTTCCCGATTCCTGCCTCCGATTTGGGTGCTAATCCGAAATTAACCCCAACCCCGGGTTTTTAATTAAATTTAATATTTTAAGCAATGAAAAATATAAGTAAAATTTTAAGTGCGTTTATTCTTCTTTTTGTACTCTTTTCGTGCGAAAAGGAAGAATTTGAGCCGGTGATTGGAGTTTATGCTCCCCCGTCGCTGACTGACATACCCGGTAATTATGTTTTTACTGAAAGCATGGCTGGCCAGCTTTTTAAAACATTGACCTGGACAAAAGCCGATTATGGATTTCAGGCAGCCGTAAGTTACACAGTGCAAATCGATTTCACCGGCAAAAATTTTGCAACTGCTGTCGATTTAGTTACAACTACAAATCTTAGTACCGACTTAATGGTTGGAAACCTCAACCAAAAACTTTTGGCTATGGGTGCTAAAACAAATGTGACAAACGACATGGAAATCCGTGTGGTTGCCAAGGTTAACGATAATGTGCAAACATTACCTTCAAATGTTTCGAAAATGAAAATACTGCCTTACAAGGTTATTATCATTTATCCTTCGCTCTATTTGCCCGGCAATTACCAGAAAGCAAGCGGATATACATCAGACTGGAGCCCCGACAAGGCCCAGCAGATTTACTCTGTTAAACAGAACGATAAGTACGAAGGTTATGTAAACATGGTTGGAAGCGGAATTAAATTTAAGTTTACCGACGAACCCAACTGGGACCTCAACTGGGGCGACGATGGTTTTAATGGCACTCTCGATAAAAATGGCGCCGACATTCCAATTCCATCAGCGGGTTACTACAGGATTAAAGCCGATATTAAAGCGCTTACCTATTCATTCCTGAAAACAGACTGGGGTTTAATTGGCGATGCAACGCCCGGCGGTTGGGACAACGATACCAACATGACCTACGACAGCGCAACAAAAACATGGAAAGTTACGCTTGCCCTTAAAGTTGGCAAAATAAAATTCCGTGCCAACGATGCCTGGGATCTTAATTATGGCGACAACGGTTTTGACGGATCGCTTGAAGAAGGCGGCGCTGATATACCAGTTGCAGAAGCCGGAAATTATACGGTTACTTTGAATCTTGAAGTAGCGGGTTACGCTTACGAAGTAAAAAAGAACTAAGTTTAGTTGAATAAACAAGGGGTTGTCAGGATTTTTCCTGACAGCCCCTTTATTATTTTTTAAGTTTTTACCATGTTTCCAAAAATTAGTTTTCTGTTCCTTTTGGTTTTCGCCGGGTTTTGTATTTCGGCTCAAATAACCACCGAACCTGCTCTGCCCGTGGCATCGCAAAAAGTTACCATCACTTTCGACACGTCGAAAGAAAGCAGGCTGGGCTATTATACCGGCGACCTGTATGCACACACAGGGGTTATTATCGAAGGCAATACCGCCTGGCAGCATGTAATAGAAAGCTGGGGAAACAACACTACCCAACCCAAACTTACCAACAAGGGAAATGGAATTTATGAACTTCAGGTTTCACCTGATATCAAAACATTTTATGCTGTTAAGGCTGGCGAAAAAGTAATAAAGATGGCCTTTGTCTTTCGCTCGTCCGATTCAAAAATGCAAACCAACGATTTGTTTGTAAATGTTTATTCCGAAGGTTTGAATATTAATATTTCCGAACCGGCAGCCGGCTCAGTTATTGCAAAAAACAAACCGATCGGAATTACAGCAGGTGCATCGGAAAATGCTGCACTGAAACTGTTTATTGGCGAAACATTACTTGCGCAAAATACAGGAACTGCAATTGCAGCAAACCACACATTTACCCAACCCGGTTCAAACTGGATAATTGCCGAAGCAACAGCTAACAACAAAACTGTGCGCGATTCGGTAAAGGTTTTTGTGCGTGACGATGTTGTTGTTCAGGCAAAACCATCAAATTTCAGGAAAGGGATTAATTATACGTCCGAAAGTTCTGTAGCTCTGGTTTTATGGGCACCACTAAAGGAAAATGTTTTTGTTCTGGGCGATTTTAACGATTGGCAACTTTCCAATAGTTTTCAAATGAAAAAAGACGGCGACTTTTTCTGGCTCGAAATATCCAACCTTGTACCTGGTAAAGAATACCTGTTTCAATATTTTATCGATGGCAAAATAAAAATTGCCGATCCTTACGCCGAGAAAATAAGCGATCCGTGGAACGATAAATTTATTACCAGCCAAACCTATCCAAGCCTCATTGCCTACCCTGTAAACAAAACCGAAGGAGTTGCCTCCGTAATGCATCCGGGGCAGGAGAAATACAACTGGGAGGTCACCGATTTTCAGGTTCCCAAAAAAGAAAAACTTGTGATTTACGAACTCCTGGTACGCGATTTTATGGAAGAGCATACCTACAAATCTGTCCGCGAAAAACTCAACTATCTTGAAGATTTGCGCATAAACGTTCTCGAACTGATGCCGGTTAACGAGTTTGAAGGAAACAGCAGTTGGGGATACAACCCATCGTTTTATTTTGCCCCCGATAAATATTACGGCCCTAAAAACGAACTTAAAAAACTGATTGACGAGTGCCACAAACGAGGAATAGCCGTGGTTATCGATATGGTATTAAACCACAGTTACGGCCAAAGCCCTTTTGTTCAGATGTATATGGACAACTGGGCCATTACTCCCGACAACCCGTGGTACAACCGTCAAAGCAATTTTCAGAACACAAGTTTGCAGTGGGGCTTCGATTTTAACCACGAAAGTATGGCAACCCGTGAGCTGATTGACAGTGTAGCCTCGTTTTGGATGAAAGAATACAAAGTAGATGGGTTCAGGTTCGATTTTACCAAAGGATTTTCAAACACACCCTACAGCTCAAGCAGTTGGGGAAGCGAATACGATGCACAACGCGTTTCGAACCTGAAAAGGATGGCTGATGAAATCTGGAAACGCAAACCCGGGGCGCTTGTTATTTTTGAACACCTGGCCGATAATTCGGAAGAAAAGGAACTGGCCAACCACGGAATATTGCTTTGGGGAAATATGCATGGAAACTACCAGGAGGCAGCCCGCGGAAATGTAAGTGGTTCGGATTTGAGCTGGGCCCTGCACAGCCAGAGAGGATGGAATGAGCCCAACCTTGTGTCGTACCCCGAAAGCCACGATGAACAAAGAATAATGTACGTGATAAAGCAAACAGGCATAAGTTCAGGAAGTTACAATATAAGCAATCAGACTACGGCGTTAAAAAGAATTGAACTTAACTCGGTTTTTAACATTCCACTTCCCGGGCCAAAAATGATATGGCAATTTGGTGAGCGGGGTTACGATCTTTCAATAAACAGGTGCGAAAACGGGACAATCAGCAACGATTGCAGGCTGTCGCCCAAACCTTCGTACTGGCAGTACCTGAACAACCCCGATCGCTTAAGTTTGTTCCGGGTAATGGCAAAACTCAACGAACTTAAAACAACCTACCCCGAGTTTACCCCCAAAAGTTTTGAAACAGGTTTAACAGGGGCAGTGAAATGGTACAGGCTTACAAACGGCGGAAACCATGTGCTTGCGCTTGGCAATTTCGATGTGCAGCAACAAACAGGCAGTGTAACTTTTCCAGCAAACGGGAAGTGGTACGAATTTTTTACAGGCGATTCGGTTGTAATTACAACAACAAGCCTTTCATTTCAATTAAAACCGGGCGAATACAGGCTTTATTCGACCCGAAAATTTGACGACCCGCACGTGGTTACCGAAAATAAGGATTTGGCGTCTCCATCAAATGTAAAATTGTTTCCAAACCCGGCCCAAACCGAAATAAATATTTCAGCGTCCGGCATTATATCCGAAGTACAGGTTTATTCTTTATCAGGTAATTTGATGGTGCACCAAAAACCGGCTACCGGCAATTATTTAAAATTGAATATCGAAAGTTATGCCCCCGGATTTTATCTTCTCAAAGTGGTCCAAAACAACGTGGTTTCTACAATTAAATTTATTAAAGATTAGCTGGATTCGGGATGAGAGTTGAGCTGGTAGCTTTCTGTCACCTGTTCAATAGAACTTTTACCAAATAATTTACCAGCTGAACTTAGAGTCAGCAGGTAAACGCTAAATCTTCAGAACCTTTGTTATTTGTACAGGTTGAAATTGTAACCCAACATAATTTCGTGTGTACCGTTACTGAAATTATTGAGCCTTTGTACCGGAAGCTCATACGAATACCCGATAACCATTTTATTCAAAATATAGAATTGGGCTATTGCCCCGTAGGCAGCTTTAAAGCGCATCATTCCACCTACCCAGATCCGGTTTTTAAAACCTGCCAAAGCCATAACATCAACCGACACGGGCGCATTGGCCACAACCATTGTCATCGATGAGGTTTTCAGGTCAAAATCTTCAGCAAGTTCAAATTTAGTACCCATCACATAGTAAAAATGTATTTTCTGACTCTGTACGTACTCTGTTTTGTAGTCTTCACGCGTAATCCGGTTCTCAATAAATTTTGGGACAGAAATCCCAAAATAGGTGTTGTCTGAAAAAAGGTACATTCCAACCCCGAGGTTGGGCAAAAAGTTTTTGTAAATGTCTTTCGAAAAAATCGGATCGGGATTAATAGGGTTTAATTCGGTAAGTGCGGCGCGATAGAAACTAACTCCCCCTTTCAATCCCATGCCTAACCTGTAATTCTCTGAAAGCTGAAGAAAATAGGAATAATCGAGATAGACACCCGTTTGCTGCTGTACCCCGATTTTGTCGTTCATTACTGAAAATCCAAGCCCTATTTTATTATCTTTTAAAGGAGTGGTGTAAGAAAATGATTTGGTTTCAGGCGTTCCCGGAATTGAAACCCACTGATCCCTTGATACCAGTAAAAATTTTCCTTCGGGAGCAGAACCTGCAAAACCCGGATTTACGATCAGCAGATTATCGGTGTATTGCGAGTACATCGGATCCTGCTGGGCGCCGGCTTTCCCTGCGCTCCACAAAATTGTCAGCGCTACGGCACAAAAGCAAATTATTTTACCCGAATGTTTCATAAGTTAACGGTCTAAATAAACCGAACCGGCAATTGGTTTTTCACCATTGCCTAAATCAAGTACATAATAATAAGTCCCGGTTGGCAGTTCGTTACCAAGGAAATTTGTGCCGGTGTTGGCATTCCCGTCCCAAAATACCGGATTCGTGTCGATCCCGTAATTTTTAGCCTGGTAAACCCTGTTGCCCCACCTGTTAATTATTGTTATCGAGTTTCCAGGATACCTGTCGATTCCCACAATTTCAAAGAAATCGTTAATACCGTCGCCATTTGGCGAAAAGGCATCAGGAATTTTAAAATTGTATTCGGTAACCATTACAAATACTTTTGCCCTGTCGCACAGTTTATCGTTGTTGCAAATTTCGTATTCAAAAATTTCATTTCCACTGAATCCTTCATTAGGGCGATAATGGATCTTGTAATTGTTGTAGTTGATATACGCTGTGCCATTAAATGGGGCGTTAATAATTTTAAGTGAACCGGGGTAGATTCCATTCTGCGGGTCTGAATCGTTCCCGAGCACTGCAACCACAGTTTCAGTCCGATAGCGTGTGGTGTCATAATCATCGTTTGCAACCGGCGCCTGAGCGAGACGGAAAACATTAACGGTATCGAAGGCCGAACAGCCAGATTCGGATAATACTTCAAGAATGTAAATACCAAAGCTGCTTACCACAGGGTTGGCAGTGCTTGCCCCACTTTCAATTTTACCATTCGGCGAGGTCCATCTGTAGCGAAGGTTTCTGCCAATACTCCGCGAACCATCGAGAATGGCCTGGGTGTTGGGCAACATAAATACATCTTCACCCGCGTTGGCTTTCGATTCAGAAACGGCAACATTAACCGTATCGGAAACGGATACACCCTGGCTATTTGTAACGGTAACAATAAAATTTGTAGTGCTTCCGGGAGTAAATACCGGATTTGTTTTTTTTGGATCATCCAGGTTCAGTCCCGGTTTCCATAAATAAGTATAAGTAACGCCGGGCTGTTGTTCTACTTTTGCCTGAAGCTTCATGGTTTGGCATCTTCCAATAATAGTATCCCTGCCTGCATCTATCACAAAAGCGGAAGGTTTTGCAATCTGAACCTGTATTTTTGATGTGTCGCCGAAATTTCCATTCACATAGGTATAACCTGCCAACAAATGATAAATTCCGGGTTCCCCATCCCATAAAATCGTTGCCGATGGCCCATGTATTAAGCTTAAATTGGTTGAAGTACCACCCTGTGGTTCTATGCTCCAGTGAAAAACCACACTGTCGGGATTCCCGTTTTGAAGTTTTATTGTATACGTTACAGGTAATCCCTGTTCAGGATTAATATCAGGGCTTATCAATGTAATTTGGGGCAAAGGTTGAATTGTCCTGACATGAGTTTTCATAGTTTTATCCGGACGGATATCAACATTCCGGTTATCGGTGGCACGTGTAATTTCGATAATCACATTTAAATTCGTCTTTAATTCTTTATCCAACCAGTCGGAATTTATTTTTAAAACCTGGCTGTTAAACGAAATTTGTTGCGAATAAGCCTTGCCATTAACCCTGAATTCAACCTCCAGCGGGTAATAATCATTTGCCAAAGGTTGCCCGTTATTATCGGTTATAACCAAAGGAATTTCGAATCCGTTTCCAACAGTCCTGAAAACGGTGTTTGAATTATTAAGTAAAAACGCGATTGTCCGGTTGTTTGAAACCACATTTACAGGAAGCACTTTTATGTTCTCGCAACCTTTTAAATCGGTTTCGGAAACCTTTAGATAGTAAATCCCCGGGTTAAGCCACCTGATTTGAATTTTTTCGGAATCGGCCGGGCCCACAAACTCGTATTTACCGGGCGGTGCGTTGATGTCGGGGCTAAAGTCGACAAACATTCCCCAGGCGTAAGTACTTCCGGGATGTTTTTCGACAGAATGGTTTGAAGTGGCACCTTCGGTAACGACAAAAACCTCCTGGGCTGCCCCGAAAAGGGCAGCCAGGAGGATTACTATCATTATGAAAAATGCCCTGGTATTCAACTAACCACTATTTTATGATAACTACCATCGTGTTTGTTCTAAAAGCCCTTCAGGACTTTCAAACAACACAACAGGGGACGAAAAAACAAAGTAAGTTTTTCACCCAAAACAGTTGAACCCCAACGTTCAACAAAACTGTTATCAGTTGGTAACTATACCAGTAGTATTTGGTCTTGCAACTGCAGTATTACCTGAATAAACCCCACCGGCATTATCAGAAACACCATTGCTGGCCTTACCGTTCGAAATTGCAGCAGTAGCTGTAAAGTCCTGGGCGCTGGCCGCATCTGCATTAGTATAAACATTGGTGTTATCTACTGTATAAGTAATTGTAACAGCAGCATTGTTACTTACAGTTACCGTACCTGCAGATAAAGTGGCATTACCGGAGAAAGCAACTGTTGCATTGAAACCAGACGGTACAACCAGGTCGGCCAGGCTAAACTGGTATCCGCTGTATGAACCACTTAAACCTGTTGGTGAAACTGTAAAGACAATTGTGGAGTTGCCGTGGTCGTAATTTGGAGTTGACGGATTTGCCAACGAAACTGTAACAGCGCCATCATAACACTGAGTAGCATTGGCTGCTGAAAGTGTCAGGAAGAACGGGCTTGCAGTAATTTGCACAGGCAGGACCTTTGTGTTTGTGCAAGTACCGGCAGTTTCAACAACGCGAACATAATACCAGTCGCCAACAGTAACTGTACTAGCCCAGGTGATGTCTGTTGAATGGGCAGTGCTGGTTGCGATAACGGCATCGGTGCCTGCTGAAGTTGTCAAATCACCTTTGGTAACTGTCCATACTACCGAATTCCCGTTATCGGTAACTGAATAATTGTGTTTAGCCCCCGGGGCAGGAGCGGTTCCAGAACTCTGTGCAAAAACATTTGCACCCATTGCAATAAATAAAACTGCCATGAAAAGAAAAATTAGGTTTTTCATAATAATAAAATTTTAAAAAAGTAATTAAAGAGTTGTTTGTTAAATATTTAATAATTAGTCTGTTGTAATTGCTGAGGTATTTGGTATTGCATTCAGGGTTTGTGTGGCGGTCCAGTCATCGTTGTCTTTATCGGCGGTATTATAGGTTAATTCCTTAGCCGAAGTAATAGTAAGGCCAACATCGATAAGGGTATTGATATTACCTGTTACATCCATGGTAATATTAACCGAACCTGCACCCGAAGCGCTTGTAAGGCCTGTAGCAGTGTAAGTTCCTGCCGTGGCGGTAAGATTTGTTGCACCGGCTTTTACATTGGCAATTGTCACCCCCGAACTGGGTGTTGAAGATAATGTAAACGTAAACTCCCAGTTGGGATTGAAAGATGAATTACCGGTTGCCATACTAACCGGGATAGAAATTGATGTTGTTGCATTGGTCCCCGAAAAATTAACTACTCCGTCGGCAGCATTACAAACTGCCGCAGGAGAGGAGACTGAAACATCAAAGGCATTTGAAACCGTTACAGTAATTTCTTTAGTTGTGGCACACAGTGTTGTTGCATTTGTTTCGGTAAAACGCAGTTTATATGTGCCTGCAACTGTCCATGTAATGTTTGCCACCGAAGTTGTGGTAACCACCGTTTGTGAATTAATAGTATAACCCGACGGTTGATCTACGCTCCATGAAAGCGTATTTGATGTACTTTCGGGTGTTACGGTGTAATTGTGGGCTACTCCCACCAGCGGGGTTAACCCTCCCTGCGCCTTTGCCCCAAAACCGGTAATTACCAGTGTAAGGGCAGAAATCAAATAAATTGTAGCTTTTTTCATCTTTTCGCTTTTAGTTTTCATTTCAATTTTTGTCTTAATCAGGTATAATTTCTCCGGTAGCTGGTAACGGGTTAACATTTACAATCCAGCTCCCGGTTGATTGTGTTAAGGCGGTGTTGCAGGTATTGTCTTTTGCCCAGCGTGTAAAGGTTGTGCTTGCTGTTAATCCCGATGGCGGATCGTAGGTCGATGAATTGGCGCTTGTTATTGGTGTACCGTTGGCACGCCATTCATAGGTAATATTCTCATCGCCCCCGCTGGCAGCTACGGAATTGCCTACTACTTCTGGATCGCCCCCACTGCATATTGTTTCGCCGGCAGTTAAAATTGCGCCCGCTGAAAATACCTGACGGACTGTTATTATAGCAGCGCTCGATTCGTTTGTTGCAACATACGGATTTGGGACCACATTATTTGTACTGGAAAGAATTGCATTTCTATATACATAATAAGTACCTGCAACATTAAAAGGAGCAGAAGCTGTATTCGGAGTAAACGCGGCGCCTGTAGCCCCCGAAATATTAGTCCTGGTCCCGCCCGGCGTTGTGCTGTAAGTCCATTGATAGCCACTCCCAGAGAGGGAAATTCCGGTGGGCAATACGCCAAATACGTCCCCGGTTATTGATGTTCCCGTATTTCCGATACAAATGTTTTGAGTTGTATTTGACGTTAAATTATTAGCTAAAACAAGGGTCAAATTCTGAAATACAACACGGTTTTGCCCTCCGTTTTCGTTAAAATCGTAAACCAGGGAACTTGCCCCATTAAGGCTTAACAATACACGGGGACGCGAAGTAAAGGCCTGATCTGCCCAATTGTTAAACAAAAGCGTACCATCAACAGTTAAACGGCTTCCATCATCCGATCCCAAATCGACTACATAAAATCCTTTTTTTGTCGAATTCATCCGATACTTCACTGAGAAAGTTTCAGTATAAATAGTGCGCGAACCGACTGAAGAATTAATTGAAAAACAGTTTACATCGCCCCCGAAGCTTTGATCAAACAATTCTGTTTCCGTATAAGTACCAAAATAGGTATTAAAATTTGTTCCGTCATAAACATGGCCAACCCATGAATTTGTTCCTGCTAAATTTTGATTATCGGGCGAAACAATAGGAAAAGTAGCTGTTACCATTGTCCTGGCGCTTTCGCAACTTCCCGGGTTTATGACAGAAACCCAATAATTGGCGGTTACCGCCAGAACCGGGGTAGTAAAGGTATTATCGGTGTTGTTGGCGCTGGTTTTTAATAAAGCGCCCCCGGTACTTGCGTCATACCACTTGTATTTTTCACCCGAAACTGCACCGGAAGCAGATAATATTGCAGAAGTCCCGATACAGACTGGAGCGCCGGATGTAGCCGGGGCAGATGGTACAATACAGGTTGAAACATTTACCGTTAAAATCCCGGAGGTTGCTGCAAAAAAAACATCATCATTATAGGTTGCCGCCGAGCTGGTACTTCCCCAGGGACCATTAATGGCGCCAAAACTGCCAAGTGTAAGCGAGCCGACAGTATGAGTGGTAAATGTTCCAAGATTTACACGGGCGCCGGTAGCAATTGAGAGATTATTGGTTATAGCCTTTGTTGCTGCAAAACTAATAACGCCTGTGTTTATAATTCTTACGCCCCCTGTTCCTGAAAATGTTGCAGGCCATTCTTCAAGAGTTGCAGTATATGCAGCCGGTTTATTGTATTGAAGCGTTGCGACTGCTCCGTATGCTACAGCCCCTGTAGTTACTACAACTGACGCAGTTCCTTCAAGTGAAAGTACGCCATTTACAGTTGGAGTTGTGGCAAATGTCTTTATCCCGGAATTTGAAACGGTAAGGTTGCTGTAATTTGTTACTTTCGCTGTTTGTGCAGCGCCATTATAATTTACCGTATTTCCGTCGGCAGTTGCGGTAAGCGTTGTTATTGCTGATGTCCCGCCAATATTCAGGGTTGAATTTGCAGCTTGTGTAATCCCTCCCGTACCTGCAAGTGCAGTTCCAACTGTTAAGTTACCATTACTGGTAAGTGTGATACCCGTTACAGTAACATTTGGTATTGAAATTGAACCTGAAATTGATTGTGCATTTGTGGTAAAAGTATGAACACCGGTACCGGCTGTAAAAGCGCCGTTGTTGGTAATCCCGCCCCGGAAAGTAATGGCTTCATTAATGGAATTGTTCCAAACCCCTCCGGCTTGAATAGTAACTAAACCAATTAAAGTTTTTGTTCCGCTAGAGTTAATTTCAAAATTAACATTTCCGGCTATGTTTATATTTCCGGTTACAGTAATTGTTGACCGTTGGATACTTGCCGAAGTGCCTGCCGGTACTGTTAATGTCCCGGCAACATTTAATGTTCCCGTATTTGAACCACTAAGGGTCCCGCCACTTATAATTAAATTCCCTGAAACGTTGGTAGTAACCACGCCTGTCCAGTTCGCAATTCCATTAATGGTAAGGTTATTACAGGCCCCTGGGTTTCCATTCATGGTTATTGTATGTCCAGCCCTGATCCAAACACTCGTTAAATTATTTGGGACAACGGTTGCAACTGTTGCACCAGCCCATGTTCCTGCTGAAACACACACCACCCAACTCCCAGCTGTTCCCCAGTTTGCAGGGCCAACTGCTGCCGAACCGTAATCGCCCACTGCCTGTCCGAAACTTCTGTTAGCGTTGCCGGCCAACAGGCACAGAAATAAAATCAGAAAGAATAAATATTTTTCAAATACGCGGGCTAAAGTCGTGTATTTTAGTGTTTTATCCAACTTAAATCTTTAAATCTGCGGTTTACAAAAAATTGAATTTAAAATATTAATGTAAGATCCTGAATGGAACCATTTTAAATTTTTATTTCTTTCTTTTAGTTTTTTAATTAGCGGCAAAAATAATAATATACTTCAATTACAAACACCCTGAATAATTACTGCAAAAAAAAGTTATCAATATGGGACTGTTGATTCAATTTGGGGACTAAACGCCGGGATTTAAATGGTAATGGTTTGATTTTGCATGTTTTGGGTGTAGTCGGATTATAAATGGGATCGCCATTCAATTTGAAATCTGCGTGGTTATTATACTTATCTTTCAAATTGGTATTTAACGCTTCCTTCACCAGCTGACCCGGAGTCAGCAGGTGAAGGAGTTCAAGGGTTGAACAGACGAAAGTTGTAATCGAGTAGGTAGGGGGATTACTCCCCCGCCCTCTCACACCACCGTGCATGCTCTCGCACACGGCGGTTTCTCTTAATTGTTCAACTTCACGTAATTTAATGTGAGGTTGTACAAACCTACATCGTCAA
>JBBINB010000161.1:0-4158 GCA_037444065.1 Draconibacterium sp. | reverse complement strand
CGAATTCCGGTTATCGGTCTATGAATTGCGATTAGCCTGCCAAACGGCAGGCTGGGAAATCGCATATCCGCAAGCAATTAGCCCTTGTTTGCACTTTCTGTTTTTTTACCATTTATAACAAAACGAAACCGACGGGATAACAGGGAAAATAGTTATCTGTTTTATTTTATTGCCCTGTTTGTAATAATACCACGGGTTTAGCCGGTTGTACACGTTATAAACCGAGAAATTCCAGGCGTAACTTTTGCCGGCACTTTGCCTTTCTATCCGGTACGAAAGATTGAGGTTATGGAAAGCAGGCATTTGGTAATTATTTACCGAATTTATCAGGCTCCTTTTGGCAAACCAGCCGGCGCCGTAACGCGAGCCCTCCATCAGTGGCAACGGAATTGCCTGGTATTCCTGTTCTGCCAGCGTGAGGTATTTTCCCGAAGCATAGTTAAAATTTGCAGAAAGTTCCCTGTTAATGTTTTTTCCTTTCTTCTGAATTTCTCTAAAACTGTGGTTGGCGTTTATGGTTAACTGGTGCCTTCGGTCGTAATCATACGGGAATTCTTTCCCGAAATTTATTTCTTCGAAGCGGCGGGCGCTTTTCGAGAGCGTGTAAGCAACCCAGCCTGTAAGCCTGCCGGTTGTTTTTTCCGCCATCAGTTCAATTCCATACGATTTGCCTTTGCCGGTGGCCACAAAGTCTTCCCAGCTGTCGTCGCGTTCTTTTACTGCCAGTGTGCCGTCTTTGTACCTGAGGACGTTTTGTAGGTTTGTATAGTAAATCTCAGATGAAAAACGATAGCCGTTGTTTCGTGCCCAAAACACCCCTGCCGAAAAAAGATCGGATGTTCCCGGTTTGATTTTAGCTGTTGACGAAACCCAGAGTTCGGTGGGTATTCCGAGCGTGGTATTCTGAAGCTGGTGCAAGTACTGGTTCATGCGCGAATAGGAAAGCTTCGCCGAAACCTGTCGTGAAACCAGGTAGCGAATGGATAAACGGGGCTGTAACCCGGTGTAACTTTTGCCTTCTGTAAACAGGTTTCCAGCCCGTAACCCGGCGCTGGCCTTAAGTTTTTCATTTAAATCAGCATCGGCTTCAAGGTAAACTTCAGTAATAAAATTGTGGGTAAATATGTCTTTGTTTAACACAAACGAGGTGGAGTCTGATTTGTAAGAAATTATCTCGGGGCTGAATTTTTGTAACGAAATATTGTAGCCCGATTTTATTTTTAACCTGTCATTGGGCATCCAGTCGAAATCGCCTTTTTGCGAAATGTCGTTCAGGTTGTTGTAACCCTTGTAAATTTCGTTGCCCTTTTTATCGAACTTGTTAAAGTATTCCTGACGGAACCTGCTGTTGTAAACCGTAAAGTTGGCAAACAAACCAGGCGAAAACACATGGTTCCAACGCAAAACGCCCGTCAGGTTTTGCCAGTTGTAGCTAAACTTTACATAGTCGCTGTACATTTTTGCATCATCCTCCATCATATATGCATCGCGGCCGGTATAAAAGCTCAGGTAAACCCGGTTGTTTTGGTTGATAATGTAATTGGTTTTTGCGTTAATATCCCAAAAACCATAGGTAATCAATTGATTGGCGCTGTTTTGATTTTCAAGTTTCTGATAAGCAAGCATTAAAAGGTTTGCCCAGGTTGTGCGGCCCGATAACATAAAAGAGGCTTTGTCCTTTTTTAGCGGGCCTTCCACAGTGAAATGGCCGGCAATCGGGCTCAGCGAAAAAGTCCCCTGTTGTTTTTTAAGGTTCCCTTCTTTCATCCCCACATCGAGCACAGAGCTTAACCTTCCTCCAAACCGGGCAGGAAGGCTGCCTTTGTATAGTTTGGCCTCGTAAACCGCGTCGTTGTTAAAAGCCGACATAAAACCCCACAGGTGGTTGACATTGTAAACCGGCACGCCGTCAAGCTGAATCAGTGTCTGGTCGGGGCTTCCGCCACGGACACTGAAACCCGTTGAGCCTTCGGTGGCAAAGGAAACCCCAGGAAGCAACTGAATGGCTTTCAGCAAATCGGGTTCTCCCAAAACAGCCGGTATTTTTTCTACTTCTTTGGCTGTTATACGATGGACCCCGATGGAAGGCGACAACAGAAACTCCTGTTGGTTTGCCGCTTTAATTTCAATCTCGCCAATCGAAACCCCGGGGTGCAACTGAATATTGATTGTTGTGTCTGAAATCAGGTTTATTTCGCCAAAAAAAGGTTTAAAACCCACGAACCGGGTTTCAATCTTTACCTGGGCAGGGGTAAGCGATAAACTGAAAAAACCAAATTCGTTTGAGGTTGCCCCCTTGTTTGGACCCGGGATAAAAACGGTTGCCCCGGCAAGTTTTTCGCCCGATGAGGCATCGGTAACAAAACCGCTTATTTTTACCTGCGTTTGTGCATAAGTTGAAAACTCAAGCAATAAATAAATAACCGGGATAATATGTTTTACTGTGAACTTCATTTTCCGTCGAATTTTTCAGAAACAGAGTTAAATGAGCCAAAAATTCCGGCGCCACCGTTAATGTTGGAATACATTGGAAAGGGGGCATAAATAACAGGCATTTCGCGGGCAAATAAATCCATTCTCTGTAATAACAGGCTCGATTTCATGTATTTATCGAGATGGTAATCTGTTGAAAGCAAAAATATTTCAACCGGGTTTCCGATGCATTGAGGATAAATAATAATTTCTGTTTTCCCTTTGGGTAGCCCGCTGTCGGTAAACCTCATATAGTATTCATATTCAAACTTGTAATTTCCGTTCTGATAAATGGCCTGGTTAAAATCGTCAGCATATTCAAAATTGGAATATAATACACAGGCAATGTTCTTGCTCTTGTTTCCTTCAATTCCTTCAAACCCTGTAGCTGAAACCCAATAATGGTTAACATCACTTGTATTATCGTTTAATAAAAGCCGAAAGGAATAATTATTAACGCCGAAAACTGCTTTTTCAATGGATGCATCAATTGTTTTAGGCACGGTGGTTTCAGCCCAAACTTTGTTGTTTCGGATCCTTGCCTCAATGCGGTAAGTGTTACCAGGCTTAACAGAGAAGGGTAAAACATAAGCAGCATTCTTTTCCGACCAGACAAATTCACCTGTTTTTGCTTTTTCTTCAGAAAGAAGGATTTGTGCATCTTTTATTGGCTCAAAGTGTGCGGTCGATTGTATTGGTTTTGAATAACTTAACAGGGCAAACGCAGTGTCGTTTTGTGCGTCAAGAATACAATTTAGAACTACTTCCCTTTCCTTAAAACCGTCATTGATTGCTACATCGCCGATACAACCCCAGAATACAATTGGGAAAAGAAGGATAACTAAAAGTATTTTCCTGATTTCTGACATTTTGAGTTGCTATTTTCTCAGGTTATGTAAGGGGACCTGTGCTTTTAACTGCAAATAACTATTTCGGTGGGTACTGGCAAATGGAACCGTTGGATCATAAACCATTCTTTGGTGGTTTAGCCCATAGTTATATTCAAGGATTATGTCAACCCCCCGGATATCGGTACCCAAACCAAGTTTAGCGCTATATGCTGTTTTATTAATGTCAATATCAGGATTAGTTGAAAAGCCGATTTCGAAGGCAGGATAAAAAAACAAAGTGTTGTTCACAAAGTATTTAAGTCCGCCCGATATGGCAATTTGGCTAAACGATGTGTTGTTAAAACTACCGTAAACAGGGTCATTGCCAGAACCGTAACCTCCGGGTGACAAGGTATTTTTTTGTAAAAAAACATCACTTTTATAGTCATAATAATTAAGTTCAATAATTTGGTGAATTTTAGGCTTCCAGTGGTCTTCCAGAAATATTCCTGCTGACCAACCCACCCCATTCTCCATTCTGTTGTTTAAATTGGACCCTAAATGCTGCGCTTGCGGGTAAAAGCGAATGGCACCTGCAGTAGCACCTATTTCAGTAGTACGTTGAGCAAGAGTGAAATTTGAAATCGCAAACCACATAAAAAATAAAATAAATCTTTTTAAAGTTGTTCTCATTTTCGTTTTTTGATTTTGTAAAAAACCGGAGAATTCTCCGGTTTTTTTGTTTGTTACTTTAATCTTATTAATTAAGGATAAACCAAATTTCCATGAAAGGAAGACATGTAATCTGACCAAAAGTCTGAAACTTCAACGGCGTAAATATATGGTGGATACTGTG
>JBBINB010000160.1:0-4719 GCA_037444065.1 Draconibacterium sp. | reverse complement strand
TTGCGAAGAGTTGTCAAAAACTTTTCTTTTTCTGGCCAACGGGGGATACAGCGGGAAAAATCAAATCCTGAACCATAGCCAGGCAAAACGGATAAATGCCTTAATGCAAACCTGTGGTTTTTATGATGAGTCGGGTGAATTCACCTTTAAGGTTGGCCTGCCGGGAAAAAGCGGGGTTGGCGGCGGGATTATTGCCATTCACCCCGGGAAATTCAGCATTGCGGTCTGGAGCCCCCGCCTTAACGAAAAAGGAAATTCATACAAAGGGATAAAATTCCTTGAGTATCTGACCACCGAGACAAAATCATCGATTTTTTAGAATATTGCACTTAAGGGCCCCGGCCCTTTTTTCAGCATCCGGCTACCGCGTCAGGATTTTTTTGTTAATTTTTCATACATTTATTGGTGAATTATTCGTTGCAAATGTTTATTAACATCCACAAACGGATATATCATTAACAATGAGCGATTTAACCCAAAAATCAATAAATTTTTTAATGGTGCATATAAACATAGATTATGAGCAAGTTAAAGAAACTACATAGCGTACAGACAAGAGAACCACAGATAATTTGGTTTGACACATCTTGACCCGTATGACTAAATACAAAAAAATAAAAAATGGAGACCAGCGACCACCTAAAAACGGGGCGACACCGAAAAGCCATACGAGTATGGCCAAAATAATCTAAACAAACATGAAACACATTTTATTAAAATTCTCCCTTATTTTTTTAATCTTCTCAATTTTAACTGGCTGTATAGCATCGCATGTTGGCATTATGTCTGGTTCAGCTTCACTTGATGCGCCAAACTTTACGTATAAAAAACAAAATGTATTTGGAGAAGCGCAAGCTACATATGTTTTAGGAATTGGAGGGGTAGCAAGGCAATCTTTAATAATAGAAGCTAAAAAAAACATGTTAAAAGCAAATCCATTGCTTTCGAATCAAGCTTTGGCTAATGTATCTGTCAGTTACAAATCAACAGGATTTTTAGGGTTTATAGTCAGAACCGTAAAATGTGATGTTTCTGCCGACATTGTAGATTTTAGTCCAATACAAACTGATTTTTCACAATCGCAATTTCAAAACTTAACATCTGTATTGTCCAAGGACAATTCTTCAACTGTGGATATTAAAACAGAAAATAAGAACACTGAAATAAATACTGACACATCAATTAAGGTTGGGGACAAGGTCAAAATCATAAATTATTTTAGCAACCCTGTTGATGGAAAAGTAATCGGAATCCAAAAGGGCAACTATATTGTTGAATATAAAAAATCAAATAATAAAACAAAGCAAGTTAAAGTTCTTGGTTTTCAGGTGCAAAGAATAAAATAGTATATTAGAACCCAGCCCATAACATCAGCTACCCGGTAAGGCCGGCATCAGTGGTATTCGGTGTGCATCTTTCCGCCGGGTTGCATTTCGGCTTGACATCCGCCAGCAGGCGGACACAACCCACCCTTGCGTGTAGCTGCAAAAGGTAGGCGGCATCAAACAAAACTACAAATACGAAACTAACAATTCCTCAAAACTTTATATTTATCAAACTTTGAGGAATTTTTAATATTTTTACAGCATAAAATTGAAGATAACCCTATGCCTAAAATTTTAAGAAAAAAATTGGAAGGAAATTTACGATTATATCAAAACACTGTTGCAGGAAAATGTAACAAATTATGTTTTCATTGACGAAGTTCAAAACGTTCCAGAATTTGAAAAACTGCTTGAAGGATTATACGTAACTCAAAATATAGATTTATACGTTACAGGCTTTAACGCTTATCTTTTATCAAGTGAATTGGCAACCATACTTACAGGCCGGGCATTTGAAATTAACGTTTTACCATTCTCGTTCGCCGAATACCTGGAATTTACAGGTAAAACAGCAACTCCCGACCGTGCTTTTGCTAATTATTTGCGAACTGGAGGTTTTCCCGAATCTGTCGGATTCATTGACTCAGGAGAAAGTTATGCTTACGAATATCTAAAAACCGTTTTTCAAAACATATACGAGAATGACATTCAGAAAATGCACAAAATATATTTTGAAACATCTTATAACGAAGTCGTTAATTTTCTGATTGATAGTATAGGTTCAAGCGTTTCTGCAAGAAATATAGCAATTACTTGAAAATATGATATTTCTTGAATTACTCCGTCGTAATTATCAAATTTGGATAGGAAAAGCAGATGATCTTGAAGTCGATTTCGTTGTTCGAAACAAAGATGGCTACACACAATATATTCAAGTGGCTTACACCGTAAAAGAGAAAAAAACACTTGAACGAGAATTCGCTCCGTTTTATAAAATCCCGGATTTTAACGAAAGATTACTCATCACAATGGATCATTGCTGTCCACTTAAAACAAGTTGAGTGACAGCTGTTTATATTCTGGTTCTTTGACATTATTGTAATCTAATTTTTCAAATAGCTCATTTGCAGGGGTTTTGTCAATTAGGGAGATGCCTAAAACCTGTAATATCTCGTAAGTAGATCGGTCGATTTTCAGGTCAGATCCAACTATCGCTACTAAACAATACGAAATTATTGCACAATAAATTTGTATCCTGACAGCATTTTCCGATGTTCCCCAAAATGACTTTATTTTTAAATGTTGTTTTATCCATTTGAAAAATAACTCAACCAGCCAACGTTTTTTATACAACATGGCAACTTCAGTTGCTTTTAATTCCATGTTGTTTGTCAGAAAAACAAAAGTCCGTTTGGTTTCTTCATCATAGAACTTGACCCTGCGCAACTTTTCCGGGTAGTCTTTTGATACATAAAACCCAGTGAGTTTACCTATTTGATCGCACAGCACACCAGTGGATTTATCAACTTTGTTTGAGTAAATGCGCCTAAACTGTAGGTTCGATTTACCCCTGGTAACAAAAAATGCGGAGAGCTTAGCGATATAATAAAGCCTCTTGAAATCAATGTAGCCCCGATCGAAAATATAATAGGCACCTGTCTCATATGGGATAAAATCCATAGCATTTACGTCATTGACCGTGGCTGCTGTAATGTGGATAAACGTGGGGATTTGGGTCACCACATCATACAGCGTGTGAAGCTTTATGCCTGCTTTCTTTTTCCTGAATTTGGCCCACCAGAAAACACTCAGGCATAAATCAATTGTTGAAGAATCGAAAGCATAGACCTTGCCTTTTATCATAAAATCATCGTTGGCACGTTTCTTTTGGGCTATGTCGATAAGATAATAAGCAAATTCTTCAAATATTTTACTGCTGCGTTTCTCGTTTGCCTTGGCAAGGTTACTCCTGGTAACAGTTTTACTAAAACCAAGGTGGTATGTTTTTTTACTATGTGCATCAATAATTACAATCAAATCGCGTAAACTATCCCGGTTTGTTAATTGACCGAAAACCATGCATAGCAATTGATTCCAGCATGTGAAATGTTTGACGTACTTATTGCCCTTATATTTCTTGACCAATCTGTCAAAAACACGTTGTGGCAAAAATTCAATTAATTGGGCGAAAACATATTTACCATTATTCATAAGACTAATTTTTTAGACTTTGAACTTAGCATTTCAAATCGTCACGCAACAAAAAAGTGCTGTAAACCTTAGATTACAAGTATTTCAAAGAACATGATTAATTTTTTAATAGACATTAATGAAAATTCAACCATAAAAAATCCTTATAAAAGAAATCAGGACAGTCTTATTCTTCGAGCCTTATTTTTACTTTAAACGCTTCTGCAGGGTTTACTGAAAAAATCTGGTAAACATCGGGTTGCGACAAACCCGATTTTTCAAGCGCCGGGATAAGATACTCATCAATTGCCGTGAATCCGTTGAACTCTCCCCCACCCGGCTCACCGGGCCTGTACCAGCCGCCATCGTGCGAAAACATTATGCGGTCCAACAATCCTTCTTGTTTCATTAACCGGGCAAACCTTACATATTCTTCCGTAGCTTTGGGCTCAAAATTGTCGAATGCTATCCATGATCCCATTTTTGCAGCCTCAACCTGCTTGCGTAAATCTTTCTCATTGCTGGCATGGGTCCAAATAAAGGCAGTGGGTGAAATTCCGTATTCTTTAAGGATTTCCAATTGCTGAAAAGCGGGAACCGCCAAGCCGGTATGCGACATAATTACAAGCCCTGTGGCTTTGTGCGCTATACAAGCAGCTTCGACCACCTTTCGGTTTATCTCTTCAAGAGGTGTACGTTCAACAGCTATTTTAATAAACCCGGGATAAATACCCGTGCCCTCAATCCCGTTATTAAATTCGTCGATCCAGCGGGCAGCAAGTTGCTCCGCAGTTTCTTCAAACCCGTGCTTTGGAATAAATTTACCGCCCACTGCGCTGTAATACCCCGTGTTGGTTAAAAGCTGAACACCCGATTTTTCGGAAAGCATTTTTAAAAGAAGCGGATCGCGGCCAATATATGCAGGTGTGCATTCAACCAATGTTTTGTAACCTAACTTTTTTATTTCAATAAGATACGGAAGCGCTTTTTCAACCACACTGTCGCGGTTCCAACGGTGATATCCGGTACTGTCGGCCCCTATAAAATCGACAAGCAAATGCTCGTGGTGCAGTGTTTTGCCAATTTCGCTGGCTAGGATTTCGCCGGTAACGGTTATTATTTTCGATTCTTTTGTGTTGCACGAAATGAAAAGGTTAAGGCTAAGAAATAGGCGGAGACAAAGGCGAAGATAAGGCGAAGGTTA
>JBBINB010000159.1:0-2408 GCA_037444065.1 Draconibacterium sp. | reverse complement strand
TATACTTAATTTACGTTCAATTGTGAAATCAAACAGATGGGAGAGCTTCTGGAACCAATTTACAAAAGGATATTATACAAATTTAGCCGCGTAATATAAGAACTGCACCCATATTTAATAATCAGTAGTTCAATAATAATTTTAACCGGACACCAATGAAAACAAATAATCCAATCTGTGAATCAGTGGCATTTTAACAATAACATTTATTGCCACAGATTCGCAGATTTTGACACTGATATTTGAAGCCAAATCACTTCCTAATTCAGTTTTAATATTTAGAATATCCGTTTTCATCTCTTCTGTCGTTTTAAAATTAAGTGTATTTTTGCACTCGTTTTTAGCGTAAATATGAAAGAACTGGCTTTAAAAATATATGCACTTGCGCTGGAGTTGATACAAAATCCGCGGGCATTCTGGAAATCGTATGCAAATACAGATGAAAGCCAGGAAGAGCTGTTCAGAAACCTGTTGTACCCGTTGGTTGGTGCAGCCGCTGCAGCAGTATTCCTTGGCGAATTTTTCAGAAGCGAATATTTCAGGATTTGGATAGCCGCCCTTTGGGCAATACGCGAAGTGCTGTTGTTTGCCGCCCTCTATTTTGGGGGGATTTACGGTATCAACGAACTGTTAAAATACCTGGGGTATGAAGAAAAAACAGAAGCGCTTCAAAAATTGATTGCCTATTCGCTAGTCCCGTTTTTGCTTGTTTCGACAGTTACCGGGTTTTTGCCCTTTTTGCATTTGCTCGATATTTTTGGGGTTTACAGCTTTTATATTTTTTTATTGGGCGCAAGACGGTTACTTTTATTGCCAAAGGAAAAACGCGATAACCTTATATTGATTATCATTGCCGCCACATGGGCAGTTTTTGGTTTGCTAAGTTTTGCCACCTCTAAATTGTTAACGTTACTCGATTAATGGCACATCAAACGTCCGATATAAAGATTAAAAACCGTAAGGTTACTTTCGAATACGAGCTTATCGAAAAGTTTATGGCCGGTATTAAGCTGGTGGGCACCGAAATTAAATCGATTCGTGGCGGAAAAGTGAACCTGACGGAATCCTACTGCCAGTTTTACGGGGGCGAACTGTTTGTAAAAAACATGCACATTTCGGAATACGAACTCGGGACCTGTAACAACCACGAGGCACGCCGCGACCGCAAACTCCTGCTAAACCGCAAGGAACTGGCCAAACTCGAAAAAAAAGTAAAGGAATCGGGGCTTACTATCGTATGTGTCAAACTCTTTATCAACGAACGTGGCCTGGCTAAACTGGAAATTGCCCTTGCCCGGGGTAAAAAAACCTACGATAAACGCGAATCATTAAAACTGAAAGACTCGAAACGCGACATGGACCGGGCAATGAGGAACTGAAAGCAGGGTTTCGGGTTTCGGGTTACGAGTTGCAGGTTACGGGTTCCGGGTTGCAGGCTACTGGATGCAGGTTGCTGGTTGCGGGTTACGCCCGCCTGCCAGCCCGACAATCGTTTTTGGCGGGAACCAATTCATTCGGGCAGGGGTTTCGGGTTTGAGTGGCGGATTTTTTGAATTCATGGATGCATTTAATTATTTCCGCATTCCTGCATTTAAACAATTTATGACGCTGTGCATTGTTTGCAACAAAGGGTAGTTCTTTGTTTCCAATATAAATTTTTCAGCAACATTTTTTATTACCTAAAATATTGCGCGTTAATTCCTGAAATCCATAAAAGGTAACCCCCTTTTTGAAAGTATATAACATAGTTTCAATATGTTATATAATATGCTATTGTATCCGAGAGTTAACATGCAGTATATCAATGTTATGTGTAAAATATTTGTGTGTGGGGGGGGGTAAAATGGTTGTTATTATTCAAATATATTTTCATACATTTAATCCCGTAATTAACCCCTGACTTCGTACCCCGAAGCAGGAAGTAAAAACAAAACGCAAAATGCAAAATCTGCAATTAACCGGCAAAAATAAATTTATTGGGTAAGCCTCCCCGGGGTTTACGCACGCTAATTTGTTCCCGGCCCGGGGAGGCAGGCTTCGCAAAGCCCATTGCGAAGTTAACAGGTTTTAGTAAAAAACTACCATTCGGGAGCGCATTTTTGCAAACTGGCACATAAAAAAGTGGGGCATTGCCAAACCTTAAAAATTAACAAAATGAATATAAAATTGAAATTTTTATGCGTAATGTTACTTGCAATTGTCTCTTGTAATACAAATGACGTATTGCTTGAACCTCAACCTTTGGTAAAATCAGCCGAAAAAGCTAATGTTTATGTCGAAGTGTCTTCCCATGAAATAAGGTGACAAAAAGTTTAGTTGATAACTTTTTAAATTTGTCTTATTATGGGATGTAAAATTAGAAAAGTTCGTCAGTTTAGTACAGAGTTTAAAAAGGAAAAAATCAAGCA
>JBBINB010000158.1:0-2458 GCA_037444065.1 Draconibacterium sp. | reverse complement strand
GAAAACTCCCAACAATGGAAAAACTATGTTCAAAAATGAAATTTTAAGGTTCAAAATCGCATGAACTTATAAAATAGAATCGAATTTAGACCCAAATCAATAAAAAATCCCTCCCGATAAAAGACCCGAAAGGAAAAATCATTTTTTTAGCGAAATTGCCTACCGTAATTTCTATGTTTGAAGAGGGAAATCCACATTTGTTTTGAGTGGATTTCCCTCTTTTTTTTGAAAAAAATCAAGTTGTTAATCCAGTTTCAACACTGCCAGGAAAGCTTTTTGCGGCACCTCCACGTTGCCGATTTGTTTCATCCGTTTTTTTCCTTTTTTCTGTTTTTCGAGCAGCTTGCGTTTTCGTGTAATATCGCCGCCGTAACATTTGGCGGTTACATCTTTTCTGACAGCTTTCACGGTTTCGCGGGCAATAATCTTTGCCCCGATTGCAGCCTGAATGGCAATATCGAATTGCTGTCTCGGAATAAGTTCCTTCAGTTTTTCACACATCCGGCGCCCGAAATTATAGGCATTGTCAAAATGGATTAAGGTTGATAGCGCGTCTACCATTTCGCTATTTAAAAGAATATCAAGTCGAACGAGTTTGGCAGGTTTATAACCGCTGATATGATAATCGAACGACGCATATCCCCTGGAAATGCTTTTTAATTTATCGTAAAAATCAAAAACAATTTCGCCCAAAGGCAAATTAAAAACCAGCTCGGCACGCTCAGAAGTAAGATAATGCTGGTTTACAAGTGTTCCCCTTTTATCGAGGCATAAACTCATAATCGGCCCAATAAATTCCGAAGCCGTAATAATATTGGCCCGGATAAATGGTTCGTCAATTTCTTCAATTATTGTTGAAACCGGCATTCCTGATGGATTGTAAACAGTGGTTGTTGAACCGTCGGTTAAATGGACCAGGTATGAAACGTTGGGAACTGTGGTTATTACATTCATATCGAATTCGCGCTCAAGCCGTTCCTGAACAATTTCCATATGCAGCAAGCCAAGGAACCCGCAACGGAACCCAAAGCCAAGCGCAGCCGACGATTCGGGTTCAAAAGTCAGAGAAGCGTCGTTGAGTTGTAATTTATCCATGGCAGTTCTCAAATCTTCATAATCGTCGGCATCAATTGGGTAGATACCGGCAAAGACCATTGGTTTTACTTCCTCAAAACCCTCAATCCTGCTTTCGCATGGATTTTTTACATGGGTAATTGTATCACCAACTTTTACTTCTTTTGCAGATTTGATTCCCGAAATTATATAACCCACATCTCCTGTCGAAAGCGATTCGCGCGGCGATAAACCCAGTTTCAGAACACCAACCTCTTCGGCAAAATATTCTTTTTTTGTGGCCATAAACTTCACCAAATCCTTCTTTTTTATTTCGCCATTAATAATTTTGAAATATGCGATAATTCCCCTGAATGAGTTAAAAACCGAGTCGAAAATAAGGGCCTGAAGCGGTGCATCGGGATTTCCTTTCGGGGGGGGTACTTTTTTAATTATCCGGTCGAGAATGGTTTCAATTCCCATTCCGGTTTTACCACTGGCATGAATAATATCTTCATGGTCGCAGCCAACCAAATCAATAATTTGTTCTTCAACAACTTCGGGCATAGCCTGTTCAAGGTCCATTTTATTCAGCACCGGAATAATTTCAAGGTTGTTATCAATTGCCAGGTATAAATTGGAAATAGTTTGTGCCTGAATGCCCTGTGTGGCATCTATTATAAGCAAAGCGCCTTCGCAGGCGGCAATCGATCGCGAAACTTCGTACGAAAAGTCGACATGCCCGGGAGTATCAATTAAATTCAATTTATACTCCTGGCCTTCATGAATGTAATCCATTTGTATGGCGTGGCTCTTGATAGTTATTCCACGTTCCTGTTCAAGTTCCATATCGTCGAGAACCTGGGCGTGCATTTCTCTTTCGCCAATTGTTTTTGTATATTCGAGCAACCTGTCGGCCAAAGTACTTTTGCCGTGGTCGATATGGGCAATTATGCAAAAATTGCGAATTCTGTTCATCGATCTGGTGTTATGTTCCTTAAAATCGTTTGTTTTCTGAAATTTTTCGCAAATATATCTATTTTTTAAGATTTTGTCTGATAAAGAAATTCAATCCGGTTTGTGAATCTTTGTTAAATAATTGCGACAAATTTTTTTTTGGCATATTCTTTGTCCTATTTTTTCACATATTTTATTAAAAAAAAGCGAATAGAATCTGAAAAGTAAAAAGACACTTCGCAGCATCAGGCTGCATTTTTTCATAAGTTTGGTTTAGTTAGGTTAAGTTTGAATCCCGGGGTGTTGACCCCGGGATTTTCTTTGTATGTCGGGCATGATATTAAGCTAACAGGATGCAAGTTCCTGTATGTGCCGAGTTGATAGGAAACATTAGCGATTGACAAGGGTGTTGCAGGCGACTGCAAATCTGAAAGAAGTCATTAGCAAA
>JBBINB010000157.1:0-2613 GCA_037444065.1 Draconibacterium sp. | reverse complement strand
TAATGCTTTATAAGGTTTATTGTCCCTGGTTCTCATATTTACGAAGATTTTGGCGAATCCTGTTAATTCATTGATTATCAGTGGCTTAAACAGATTTAATATTATCTTAATTTACTGATTATCAACTGTTTAACATTGTTTTTAACTGAGTATTGTAATATTAAACATTCAATTGAAACGCCATATTTTGCCCGGTTAAGGCAAGTTCGGTTGCCAGGAAGCAGTGTGCCTGCGTCATTGCGGTTTCGGTACGGTTGGCTACGTCGCTTACAAGTTGTTCGCCATAAGGCATAAAAACCTGCGAGCAATCGAAATATTTTGTTTCCTTCCGGTTAACCAAAAACAGATGATTTTCACCAGTCCTGCCGGCAATGTCGATGTATTTGCGCATTTCAATATATCCTTCAGTCCCCAGGATAAAAGTACGGCCATCGCCCCAGGTTGCAAGCCCGTCAGGAGTAAACCAGTCGATACGGATATAACCTGTGGCATGTGGGCTGCGAACGCTCATATCGCCAAAATCCTGGTAATTGGGATAATTTTTTGTATTGAAATTTCCGATTTGGGAAAAATTCACTTCAGCTTCTTTTGAATTGGTGTAATACAAAAACTGGTCGCACTGGTGCGAACCTATGTCGCACAGTATTCCACCTGCTTTTTCAGGATTGAAAAACCAGTCGGGACGGCTTTCGGGGCGCATACGGTGAGGGCCCAATCCAATTGTCTGTATTACTTTGCCAATTGCCCCCGAATGTACGAGCTCACCTGCATAAACCGAAGCCGGGTTCCCCAGCCGTTCGCTATATTTTATGGAATATATCCTGCCGGTTTCCTTTTGAACTTTTTTCACCTTGGCAAACTGTTCGAAAGTGACAATACCTGGTTTATCGGCCATATAATCTTTTCCTGCCCTCATTGCGCGTATGCCCAAAGGCGCCCGCTCGACCGGAATTGCAGCACTGGCAACCAATTGAACGGAATTATCTTCAATAATTTCGTTTTCGCTTCCGGCAACTTTTACATTTGGGTAACGACGGGTAAAACCTTTAACCAAATCGGGTTCTTTGGCAAAAACCGAAACCAACACGCCCCCTCCTTTTATCAGCGAATCGACCATGCCGTAAATATGGCCGTGATTAAGGCCAATCACCGAAAACCGGATAGATTCTTTAGGCGCCGGACGCGGTTCAGGTTTGATAGTAATTTCTTTGGGCCTGTTTGTGTTGTGAAGGCCACTTGCAAACAATTCGCCGGGCAACAATGTTGTGGCCGCAATGCCCGAATATAGCGATTTTGTCAGGAAATTTCGTCTGTTCGTTATCATAATTAATTTTAAATCTTTCAGGATCAGATGGTAACTCTCTTTTCAGCATTTCAATCATTGTTTACAAAAGAAACGAATAATTGAAGTAGTCTAACTTACAAAAAAAAATGAATATGGAAAGGTAATATGAAAAATTGGCACAGTTAAGTTTAAAGTTTGGAACCTTCAAACTATTAACTTTGGCAGATGATGCAATGGAAAAATGCTGTAATAAAAATACGGATCTCTGTATTGTTGCGAAATATTGATCTGCTTATTAATAGAGGCGACGTTTTAGGAATAATGGGCGCCAATGGAAGCGGAAAAACCGTATTGGCTAAAGCAATTGCAGGGGAACTGGCCCTGGCTGGCGATACTTTTGAACCTGATTTTTGGAGACAATCCAAAAGCATATGGTTGCGATATCCGGTTATTTGGAAAACAAAAAGGTACAGGGGAATCGATTTGGGATATTAAATCGCGCATTGGTTTTGTTTCGCCTGAACTACACCAGTATTTACCCCTGAACCTGGAAGTTAATGATGTTATTTGTTCGGGATTTAGCGAAGCAGAAGGTTCATTTAAAAGACCGACAGGCTATCAGCGTGATTTGGCGCGACGTTGGCTAAAAAACCTGAGTTATCAACATATCGGAAACCGGATGTTTGGCGAACTCTCCACTTCAGAACAGCGAATTGTTTTATTTATCCGAACACTAATTAAAAATCCGCCACTTTTAATACTTGATGAACCTTTTCAGGGACTGGATGCTGCTCATATCCGCCTTTTAAAAAACATGTTAACCCAAATTGCGGCAGAATCGAATTGTGCAATGGTTTTTGTAACACATTTACCTGAAGAGTTACCCGAATGCTTTACATTTCAACTTAGGTTAAATAATGGTCAGGTTATTTGATTTTTTTTTTGAAATAGTCCGGGTTGACTATAGTTACTGAAAAAAGTAAATGTTTATATTTGCCCCGGAAAGTTGCGGGAGTAGCTCAGTGGTAGTCCGCCGATTGGCGGATCCCGAGCTGAGGATCGCAGGTCTGATGTAAAAAATAAATAAGCGGGAGTAGCTCAGTGGTAGAGCATCAGCTTCCCAAGCTGAGGGTCGCGGGTTCGACCCCCGTTTCCCGCTCGCTGAAAATAAAAAGAGGTGCATTAATCCGCACCTCTTTTTTTGTATGTCGGGCATGATATTAAGCTAACAGGATGCAAGTTCCTGTATGTGCCGAGTTGATAGGAAACATTAGCGATTGACAAGGGTGTTGCAGGCGACTGCAAATCTGAAAGAAGTCATTAGCAAA
>JBBINB010000156.1:0-3089 GCA_037444065.1 Draconibacterium sp. | reverse complement strand
TTAATATTTTCGTAGCTTAAATTCATGCCACAAAATTATCCGGTGACAATAACTCAATGAACTATAATTGCGACCTAATTATTCTTTTTACTAACTTTCTACTGTTAAATTCTTATTCGGTATAAACTCTAATATAGTGATGATCTTCGGCCGTTATAAATATTTCAGGGCAGTTAATTCAATTACATAATTTTTCTGCTTGTCAGGTTTTTTCGTTGCCGAAATTTCGGCAGCAGGCACAACACCCGGGACCGGAAACTTAACTGATACAGCGCATGAACTTAAAAGCAGTGCAATGACAAAAAACCCAAAATTTCTTATTGTTTTCATTTTTAATTTATTCTATTTATTAGACTTACTTAAACGGTATAAAGGGTTCAATTTAAACCGAAGTCTTTTATCAACATTTTTCAGTCGAGGCTATCCAGAAAAGCATCGCGTTCGCGTAAAAATTCCGAAAGCCGTTCAATAGGGTCGCGGGTCAGGGCTACCCTGCCCGAACGGATAAATTGCATCACCTTAAACTGGTTTAGCTCCTCAAAAAGAGCCTGGGTTTCTTCCTTGTGCCCGGTTTTTTCAATTACAACGTATTCGCGGGTAATTTCCAGAATACGAGCGCTGGCCTTTCTAACAATTACTTCAACAGTATCGCTGTCATATAATGCTTCGGTGGGGACTTTGTAAAGCGCAATTTCCTGGTAAATCATTTCGTCGTTTGTATGATAAAATGCTTTAAGTACATCTATTTGTTTTTCAATCTGGTTAACTATCTTAATAGTCATTTCCCTTGTTGTATTAATTACAATTGTGAATTTGTAAACGCCTTGAATAGCTGATTCAGAAACGGTTAGGCTTTCAATATTGATTTTTCTCCGGGTAAAAACAATGGTAATACGAGTAAGTAACCCGATGTGGTTTTCTGAATAAACTGATATTATAAATTCTTGTTTCATTTTGTTTGCTTTTTATTTTTGGATCTAAACTTTATTTGTTGAACAGTAAATTTTTCGGATTCGAAGTTTTCGGTTGCAGCTTGAAAATAAAACTGTGACCCCTGTATTTTGAACGCTGAACATCTCGTAATTTACGGTTCAAGCAGTACGTCAGAAACCGACGCGCCAGTGGGTACCATTGGGAAAACATTATCTTCTTTTTCAATAACTACCTCAAGGACATATGGCCCATGATGATTAATCATTTTACTGATTCCTTTTTCCAAATCATCCCGAACCTCTACTTTGTGCCCTTCGATACCAAATCCCTTCGCAATGGTAATAAAATCGGGATTCTGAAGCTCGGTGAAGGAGTATCTTTTCTCGAAAAACAGTTGTTGCCACTGACGCACCATACCGAGGAAATTGTTATTAAGGATAATAATTTTTACAGGAAGTTTGTTTTGAGCAATGGTACCCAACTCCTGAATGGTCATCTGGAAACCACCATCTCCAATTATTGCCACTACCGTACGTTTTGGAGCCCCCAGTTGCGCACCCAGGCTCGCCGGAAGCGCAAAGCCCATAGTTCCAAGGCCCCCTGAAGTTACATTGCTTTTTGATTTCCGGAATTTAAAATACCTTGAAGCCACCATCTGGTGTTGACCTACATCGCTGACCAGAATTGCCTCATGGTTGGTTTTATCGCCGGTAATGCGTATTACCTCACCCATTGTTAATCCGGGCTTTTTAGGAAATAATTCGTCGTTTATAATTTTCTCTTTTTCAATAGCATCGCATTGTTTGAACCTGGCCAGCCATTCGGTATGAGTATTTTCTTTCACATTGTTAATCAGCATCCGGAGTGATTTTTTTGAATCGCCCAGAATTGCCACAGTCGATTTTATAATTTTGTCGATTTCTGCCGGGTCAATTTCGAGGTGGACAATTTTTGCTTTCCTGGCATATTCGCTTACTTTTCCGGTAACACGGTCGTCGAAACGCATTCCAATGGCAATAATCAAATCGGCCTCGTTGGTCAAAAGGTTTGGCCCGTAATTTCCGTGCATGCCCAGCATCCCGACATTTAATACGTGGTCGGTTGGGATTGCCGATAATCCAAGCAAAGTCCAGGCGGCAGGAATACCCGTTTTTTCGACAAATTCTATTAATTCCTTTTCGGCATGGCCAATAATTACCCCGTGGCCAAATAAAATCAGTGGTTTTTTAGCCACATTAATTAAATCGGCTGCCTCTTTCACTTTAAACGGATCGACAGGTGTTTCGGGGACATAACTGCGGATTTTCCGGCATTTTTTATATTCAAATTCCAGCTCGCCAAACTGGGCATCTTTTGTAATGTCGATCAACACTGGTCCCGGCCGGCCTGATTGCGCAATGTAAAATGCCTGCGCAATAACTTCCGGAATTTCTTCGGGAACAGTAATCTGGTAATTCCATTTGGTTATCGGCATCGAAATGCCAACCACATCCGATTCCTGGAAAGCATCGGTGCCGAGCAAAGGAGAGGCTACCTGCCCAGTAATGCACACCAGTGGAGTGGAATCAATCATAGCGTCTGCTATTCCGGTAATAAGGTTTGTGGCGCCCGGGCCCGAGGTAGCGAAACATATTCCTGCTTTTCCTGTTACGCGCGCATAACCTTCTGCTGCATGCACAGCGCCCTGTTCATGGCGGGTAAGCACATGGTTTATATGTTTGTCGAAATCATACAAAGCATCGTAGATTGGCATTATAGCCCCGCCGGGATATCCAAATATGGTATCAACTCCCTCTTCAAGCAATGATAATATAACCGCTTGTGAACCTGTAACTTTTTTTGTTGTCATTTTATTCCGTTTGTATTTTTATTTTTTTTCTATCAATTATTGTGTGATGACTGATACATGATACTCGATACTTGATACTTGATACTTGATACTTGATGACGATCCCTAAATAAGGTTGACAGTTTTTACTAATTATTGACTTTCATTTTTAATAAATTTCTATCGGACAATTATGAGCCAGAGTGCCTTCTTTTGGCTTAAAATCAAAGTGGCTCGATGCCACTTTGATTTTATAATTTCCTTCGGCATAAATAATCACCGTCGGCCTCTTTTGGCTGGTTAAATCTAATAAAGATTTTTCAAACTG
>JBBINB010000155.1:0-3169 GCA_037444065.1 Draconibacterium sp. | reverse complement strand
GTCTTAAAACAAAAGTTTAACTGTACGAAAATGCACACACTACCAAAAACTAAAAAATTATAAACTTTTGCAAAAAACAACTGGGGTTTTACCAAAAACAAACAAAATCACTTTTTGGTCAGCCCCTCCCGGGAGCCACTCCGGGAGCCGGAGTTTCGGGAGCCGGAATCCCAATTCATTATTTTCACTATTTTTATCTCAACTAAAAGAAAACTCAAATGAAGAAAATTCTCATCTGCCTGTTTTTAATCGCCTTTTCAACTTTTTCATTAAAATCGCAAACCCTCGATTCAACAGCTCTGGTTATCATCGATATACAAAATTTCTATTTCCCGGGTGGGGCTTCTGCTTTAGTAGAGCCTGAAAAAGCTGCCGAAAAAGCAAAAATTTTACTTGTGTACTTTCGCGAAAACAAGGGGCTTGTGGTTCATGTAAAACACGAATTCAGTCCTGGGGGCGAAATTCATGAACTGGTAAAACCTATCGATTCGGAAAAAGTATTTTCAAAGAAGGAAGTCAATGCTTTCTTGAATACCGGGTTGGATGCATTTCTGAAGGGAAACCAGATAAAATATCTAGTTCTTTGCGGTATGCAAACCCATATGTGCCTTGAGGCGGCAACCCGCGCCGGGCACGATTTGGGTTATTTATGCACGGTTGTGGAAGATGCCTGCGCCACCCGCGATCTTAAATTCGCCGAAATAATCATAAATGCAAAAAATGTCCACTATTCCACCCTTGCAACCTTAAGAAGTTATGGAAAAGTTGTTAATCTGAAAGAATTCCTGAAAATGAATGTTGAATGATGATTAACGATTTTTGATTTCAGATTTATTTTTTTCAAAATTCTACATTCGTTAATCAACATTCGTTAATCTGACTTTTCTACTCCACCACCTTTAGCCAGGCTTCTGCCATTAACTGGGCACCTGCCATCGACGGATGAACACCATCGGCAGCCCAGTATTTACCGGGGGCATATTTTACAGCTTCATCAAAAACTTTCTGAAATGGAACCCAAAACGTAGCATATGTTTCAGCCATTCTCTTTGCAACAACCTGGTATTCTTTCATGGGAGCTACCCAGGTCCCGTCGACTGCTGTTGTATTCAAAACATAAAAGGGCTCGCAAATCACTATTTTTATATTGGGCAAGCTTTCCAATGTCCTGTTAATCAAGGCGCGGTAATCTTTTTCATAAATTTCGACGGTGCCATCGTACTGACCGTTTCGCTTGTGCCAGTAATCGTTTACGCCAATTAAAATGCTCAGCATATCGGGTTTTAAATCGAGGCAATCCTTTTGCCAGCGGTCGGCCAACTGGTATACCTTATTGCCGCTGATGCCCCGGTTATAAAAGGTCAGGTTTCTTTCGGGAAGCTCGTTTAATAACGCCGATGCTGCCAAAAAAGCATAACCAAGCCCAAAAGAACGTGCTACATTCGGAAGTTCCTTTTCTTTATCGCGACCGGCATCGGTAATCGAATCGCCCTGAAACAGGATTGTATGCGCATTTCCGATAAGCTTATAATTTTCTTTCGTTTCATTCTTTTCTGAAACGATACTTGCGGAAACTATAGATGGGATGCTTGCCAGCGCAGCCGCGCCTGCAGCCGATTTTATAAAGAAATTTCTGCGTGTAAAATTCATGGTGTTATTATGAAATTTTCAGTTACTGTTAAAAGTAGTCAGAATAACTGAGAATATCCTTTCAATTAAAAAAATAAACTCCGCCAAACAAAAACGTATTGTTTTATTTAATTTTTCAGGCTCACTTACTGTAAAAGCTTATCAGCCATTGCATCAGCCAGCTTAAGAAGCGCTTCGCGGCTATCCGGCTTTAACGCGCCTTTCTCCTCAACAGGCTGGTATACAAGCTCCCATTTGATTTTTTCGGCAAATGTCTGCAGGTTTTTTACCCCTCCGCCATTCCACGAGTAATTGCCAAAAATACCCAGATAATGGTTTTTAGGCGCCATGTGCTCGATTGTCGAAAGCAGAATCTCCACATTCGGGAAAAGCGCGTTGTTGTATGCCGCACTTCCAACGATAAATCCCCTGTATTTGAAAATATCGTTGATAATGTACGATGAGTGGGTTTTTGATGCATCGTAAACCCTGATGTTTTTTATTCCCCTTTCCGCGATCCTCCGGGCGATAACTTCGGCCATTTTTTGCGTATTTCCGTACATCGAGCCATATATTATTACAACACCCTGTTCCAAGTCGTACGAACTCCACTTGTTATAGCGGGTAAGAATCCAGTCGAGATCATTACGCCAAACAGGCCCGTGTGTTGCGGCAATCATTTTAATATCGAGGGGCGCCAATTTATTAATTGCACGCTGCGTATGCGGACAATATTTTCCGACAATGTTGGTGAAGTACCTCATCACTTCAATTTCGTAAAAATCGAGGTTTATTTCGTCATCAAAAATACCACCGTCCAACGTTCCGTAACTGCCAAAAGCATCGCCCGAAAAAAGGATTTTATTTGTCGCCTCGTATGCCACCATCGTTTCGGGCCAGTGCACCATCGGAATGGTTTGAAACTGTATTTTCAGTTTGCCTAAGTCCAAAACATAATCGTCATGCACCATCAAAATATTTTTTGGGTTCATGTAAAAACTCTCAACAAAGCCAAAAGTTTTTTTATTTCCGACCAGGATGATTTCCGGGTATTTCTGAACGAGGGCTTTTAAGGCTCCGGAATGATCGGGTTCCATATGGTTGATAATCAAATAATCAACCTGCCGGTCGCCAATAATTTCCTCGATATTATCGAGATATTCATCGATGAACGATCTTTCAACTGTATCAACCAGCGCAATTTTTTCGTCGACGAGCAAATAGGAGTTATAGGAAATCCCATGCGGTATTGGCCATATATTTTCGAACAAATGGGTACGGCGGTCATTAAAACCAAGAAAATATATGTTATCAACAAGTTTAACTTTTTGCATAACCTTAATTTTGGCAGTGTTTTTACAGGCTGCGAAATTAATGATTTTAAGTAAAACTGAATTGAAATTTTAAAAACAGAATAATAAATTAGGGGTGTTGATCCGGTATTACGCAGATTTGCAAAAAATTGATCAAAATTAGCTCCTGCTTGTTAATATATAAACGACTATAAATTAACAATTATGCAGGAGCAAAAGACAAATTT
>JBBINB010000154.1:0-3636 GCA_037444065.1 Draconibacterium sp. | reverse complement strand
AAAGAAGAATTGATAATATGAAAGAAATAATCGCGGAAACAAAAGCATGGGAAAACCATCGTAATAATAAAGATGCTAAAATAAATTGGCAGTTTACGACTAAAGATTCACGGATAAGACTTAAAAACTTTATCCGTCAATTTTGACTTGACATGACAGTAGTTTCCTTTATTTTTATAAAACAATACTTTTAACTGAATGATTGACTAATCCCAAAGACGGGTGATGTTGTAGGTTAAATTCAGTAATATATTATGTCGCGGAAGAAGTATAGTGGATCGAAGTTGCTTGAAAAATGGTGATTTAACATCCATCGTTATCAACATTTTTTAAACAGGATTTGACCCGGTGGTTAGGGGCAGAATCTGATCAAGGCTAACCATTAATTATCAGCAGCTTAAAGGCTGAAGCCTCGGTGCAGGAAATCAATATTTTCTCCATACCGGTTAGACGGTGGCATTATTAAATGAATTTAAAATCGGCTCATTAACGTATAAATTACTCGTTGCCAGCAAGAAATTAAAATACAAATTAATGTCGTTTAGTTAGTGAAAACAGACTTCGACTTCGCTCAGTCTGACTGTCACCCTGAGCGAAGTCGAAGGGTGAGTGATATGTCTTTTCTTTTATTTCATCCTTAACTAAACGACATTAAAATACAAATAGTTAATTTATTTCGGGTTGAATTTAATCCGGTAACTAAAAAAAGAGAAACAACTTTGCAGGGAAACCACGAAATCTTTACATGTCAGCGTACAATTTTGGTCTTCAAAAAGTTATATTTACCTTCAAAAAAATAAACCTGATATAAAATGAAAATCCGATTAATCTTTGGTTGGCTGCTGTTAATTGTGTTACCGGCCAGCGCCCAGAATTTAATTATCAACAGTGACGAGTATTTTGAAATGCCCGGGCTCAATGTAATGGTATTTTATGATATTTATCCCGAAGGGCACCAGGGGGCCATCGGTATCATTCAAAACGGGACACGTGTTGCAACCAATGGCGATATACGGCTGGAGCCTGCCCCCGGCCAGTGGGAGCCAATTCCGGTTACCGAAAAGCGTAAGGTTTTTAACGACAGGAATGAAATAAGCGTCAGGTGTACTTACCCCGACGAAAGCCGCAACCGCAAAGGATTTAACCCGGTTTTCTATCCCGATTTGAATTTCAGTTACAATGTTAGGGTAATCGGGGAGGGAAAGAATTTCAGGATAATAGTTGACCTTGAAAACCCGCTTCCGGCCGAGTGGATAGGCAAAGTAGGTTTTAACCTCGAATTGTTCCCGGGTTTACTTTTTGGAAAATCGTGGTACTTGGACAGTAAATCCGGAATTTTTCCAACACAGCCAAACGGCCCGATGCAAAAAGATGCCGGCGAAAAATGGCAGGCATACCCAATGGCTACCGGGAAAAAACTTACCGTGGCTCCCGATGTTAAAGAACAAACCTTGAAAATTACTAGCTTGAAATCGGAGTTGCAATTGCTCGATGGCAGGTTCTATCATAACAACGGATGGTTTATCGTGCGTTCAGAAGTTCCGGCGGGTGCAACAGCAAATGCAATTGAATGGATAGTTGAGCCGACTGTTATTGAGGGATTTAAACATAAACCGGTGGTTCATGTCAGCCAGGTGGGATATCACCCCAACCAACCAAAAATTGCCACCGTTGAACTTGATAAGCAGGAAACTGATATCAATGAAATTTCACTCCTGAGGATGTCGGAAAATGGCGGTTTTGATGTGGTAAAAAAAGAAAAGCCTGAAAAATGGGGTAAATACCTCAGGTTCAATTATTACCAGTTCGATTTTTCGGAAGTTAAACAACCTGGGATTTATCAGGTGCACTATGGCAATTATAAAACCGAACCCTTTAAAATTGATGCCGATGTGTACAAACGGCATGTCTGGCAACCCACGCTCGAATATTTTCTGCCCGTTCAGATGTGCCATATGCGTGTTAACGAAGGGTACCGTGTTTGGCACGACTGCTGCCATATGGACGATGCCTTAATGGCTCCTGTTGATACCAACCATTTTGATGGTTATTTACAGGGACCGTCGACCTTAACCAAATACAAACCATACGAACAGGTTCCGGGATTGAACAAGGGTGGCTGGCACGATGCAGGGGATTACGATCTAAGGGTCGAATCGCAGGCCGGGACAGTATGGACACTTTCGATGGCTTACGAAGAATTTGATATCCAGTGGGACCAAACAACAGTTGACCAGGAAAATAACCTGGTTGAAATTCACCTTCCCGACGGGAAACCCGATGTTTTGCAACAAATCGAGCATGGTGTACTGTCCATTCTTGGCGGATATGAAAACCTGGGAAGATTGTACCGCGGTATTATCTGTAACAGCCTGAGGCAATATGTACTGCTTGGCGATGGTGCAGCAATGACCGACGGGTTAAAATATAATCCGGCTTTGGCTAAAAACGAAAAAACAGGAACTGAATCGGGAAAACACGATGATCGCTGGGTTTTTACCGAAGAGAATGCCGGCCGTGAATTTTCTGCAATTCAGGGACTGGCCGCCGCCGCCAGGGTTCTGAGAGGGTATGATGACGAATTGACCAGCCGTTGTTTAAAAGCTGCAACCGAACTTTATAACGTTGAGCGCCAGGTTACAGGAAGAAACAGTTCCGGAAAAATTAACGCCGCCTGCGAACTATTTCTTACTACGGGCGATTCGAAATACCTTGACGATATTTACAACTTGAGGGAACATGTTGTAAACAGCCTTTCACAGACAGGGGTTGCAATTTCAAGAATATGGAGCAAGTTTGGCAACAATGAATTTAAATCGGAACTTACAACCGTTTTTCGTGCATTAAACGGGCAATTGGAAAAACGGCAAACCGAAAACCCGTTTGGTGTGCCTTATAATATTGCTATATGGGGCGATGGCTGGGGAATTCAGCGATTGGGGTTACAGCAATATTTTTTGCATAAAAACTTACCAGGTATTTTTGGCAAATCGCTGGTATTCAACGCATTAAATTTTGTATTGGGCAATCATCCCGGAGAAAATACCTCTTCGTTTGTATCGGGAGTAGGCTCGCGTTCGGTAACGGTTGCTTATGGGGTTAACCGTGCCGATTTCTCTTTTATTCCCGGGGGGGTTGTTTCCGGGACAGGTATTATACGTCCCGATTTTCCGGAACTAAAAGAGTGGCCCTATTTATGGCAACAAACCGAGTATGTTATGGGCGGAGGTGCAACCAATTTTATGTTTCTGGCGCTGGCAGCCGATAATTTACTAAAGAAATAGAACCATTTCAGTCTTGCCTGGATTGTTATTATTTTTATATGCAGACGGAAATACAAATAATACCGAATTGAATTATAATATAGTCCAATATTTGTTTGGATTTATTTTTTTTGTATATTTGGACTATAATATAAATCAATTATGTCATTACCAAAAATAATTCATGTTATCCAGAGTTTGGACGAGCTGAAGAAGTTGCTAAAGACAAGTTCTGACTTTTTAGCCCCACGTGTTAGGATGCTCATTGAGATAAAGAAATCAGAAGACAAAGGTGTTTCCAAACGGGATTTGGCTGCGCTGGTTGGGGTAAACCACAACAGCATTCAAACCTGGCGCTCAATGTACCTTTCGG
>JBBINB010000153.1:0-3637 GCA_037444065.1 Draconibacterium sp. | reverse complement strand
ACATGAAACCAAGCGCCTTTCTTCCCTCGCATCAAATCTCCCAAAGCGATGGACAGTTAAGCCTTGCATTAAATTATGAACTTTAAAAAAGGGAGATGGTCAATTCAAATTAAAATCCACTTGACCATTCCCAATAATTTTTTATTTTTGCAGCGGTTTTATTTAGAATAAATCTGAATAGTTGAGAAAGCATAAAGTAATATCAGTCAGGAATTTAACCGAATCAGCATTTGTAATCAGGTTCGAACGTTTGAATTTTCAGTTTCAGACCGGGCAATTTGTAATGTTGAAAATTCCGGGTTCGTTGGAAAACCGTGAGTACTCAGTTTATAGCAGCGAAAAAGACGATTTTCTGGAAGTTTTGGTTCGCGAAATTGAAGATGGAAAAGTTTCAGGACGGTTAAAAAAACTAAAACCCGGTGCCGAGATTGAAGTTGACGGGCCCTTTGGTTTTTTCAAGTTCAATCCCGAAAAGTTTACAACCAAAAAGTTCCTGTTTATAGCAACCGGGACCGGAATTAGCCCGTTTCACAGTTTTATACGTACTTTTCCGGAACTGGATTATCGGCTGGTGCATGGAGTACGGGTAAAGGAAGAGGCTTATGAACATTTTGATTATCAAAAAGAAAGAGTTGTTCTTTGTTTGTCGGGCGATGACGGTGGCGATTTTTTTGGAAGAGTAACCGACTATTTATTCACCCAAAAAATCGACAGGGAAACCAACTGTTTTTTATGCGGAAACAGCGAAATGATTTTTGAAGTATTTGATATTTTAACCGGAAAGGGTGTGCCGGTTTCTAATATCTATTCGGAAGTGTATTTTTAAGGAAAGCCCCTCTCGCTCTCCCCGAAGGGGAGAAAAGGAAAAAGAATTGAAAAATTAGTTAAATAGAAGAGTAATTATAGAAATAAAAACAAGACTGGAATAAGAATTCTTCGGTCTTCCGACTTCCGTCTTCCAACTTTCTTAATATGAAATACCATGTTATAACATTGGGGTGCCAGATGAATTTGTCGGACAGCGAGCGTGTAATTTCCGTTTTGGACGAAGCGGGCTACACCTGGACCGACAATGAGGAGGAAGCAGGACTGATTGGGATCCTGGCATGTTCGGTGCGGCAGAAAGCCATCGACAAGGTATATTCGCGCATCTCGAAATGGAACAAATGGAAGAACCACAAAACGCTGGTTACATTTCTTTCGGGGTGCATTTTACCCAACGACCACGAAAAATTCCTGAAGCTTTTCGACATTACCTTTCAAATGAAGGATTTGCCCAAACTGCCCGAGATGATTAGCCAGTACGGAATTGCAACTCCCACGTATCTTAAAGCGGGTATCGATCCGCACAACGAAAATATCGAGGAGTTTTGGAATGTGCAGCCCAATTATAAATCGGGGTTTGAGGCTTTTATCCCCATTCAGAACGGATGCGATAAGTTTTGTACTTTCTGCGCCGTTCCGTACACAAGGGGCAGGGAAGTTTCGCGCCCATCGAAGGATATTATTGCCGAGGTAGCATTACTTGTGGCGCAGGGGTATAAATCGATTACCCTGCTGGGTCAGAATGTAAATTCGTATGGTCTCGACAAAAAAGGGGAGGAGCTTACTTTTGCACAACTGCTGGCCGAAATAGGTGAATTGGGCGAAAAATCAAAAAAGGAATTCTGGGTTTATTTTACCTCGCCCCACCCGCGCGATATGAACGAGGAAGTGATAGAGGTGATTGCAAAATACAAAGCGTTGGGCAAACAAATCCACCTGCCCATGCAAAGCGGCGACGACAAGGTGCTAATGCGCATGAACCGCAAACACAACATGGAACGTTACCGCAGCCTGGTTCATTCAATCCGCAGAATCATTCCCGAAGCGACTTTGTTTACTGATATCATTGTTGGTTTTACCGACGAAACCGAAGAGCAATTCGAAAATACACGGCTGGCCATGGAGGAGTTTAAATTCAACATGAGTTACACGGCAATTTACTCGCCTCGGCCGGGCGCTACCAGCCACCGCTGGGTTGACGATATTCCGATGGAAGAAAAAAAGCGACGGTTACATGTTTTAACAAACGAGTTGCGCAAACACAATTTACCTTACAATAAAAGTCTGATTGGAAAAACTGTTCGTGTTTTGGTTCGCGGGACCGACAGAAAAGAGGGCTTTTTATCGTCGCACACCGAAGGAAAACTGATTGTTCGCTTTGCTTCTGAAGATGAAAGTTTAATTGGACGGTTTGCAGATGTGAAAATTATATCGGCAACCGATTTTTCGATGGAGGGCAAACTGGTAGAAGTCCAAGAAGCAGTCAGGTTGTAGGATATGCTGAAGCCCTAACCTTGCTCAGTGAATCTCTCGGAAACAATTAAACAGGAAATTACACAGAGGGTCGCGGAGGTAACACGGAGAGCCACAGTGTTGTTTTTAGACTACTTCATTAATGAATATTTCATCCTTACTGGATAAAAGCAGACCTTAGTTATTTCCATCCTTGTCCCTTCTTTTCGACCTTCGGTATAGAAAATAGATAACAAAAATCAATATTGGAGCAACAATGTAAAGTATAATGTTGAAAGGTGTAAGTTCAATAGGAGCAGGCTTTCCTGAAGGGATTCCACCGGGAATTTGCGCAATTGCAATAAAGGTGGCAAAAAGAAAAACCAGGCCGATATATTTTTTTAAGTTCATTATTAATTAATAACCTTGTATTTAATTAGCAATTACAACGGCAGGTTTGTTCAATGTTTTTATATTTAATTCGGCGGGGTACTTTTAAAAACCAATTAAATCTTATCTTCGGTAAAAATTAACCAAAAAAGAATAAAGTATGAAGTTCAAATTTGTTTACGCAGTTATAATGTCTGTTTTTTTATTAAGTGCACAAGCACAGGAAGATGAGAATGTAATGCAACCATTATTTAACCCCGATTTGTCGAATGCCGATTTTCCTGCCGGGGTCTGGTCAGTCGAGGACGGGATTTTAACTGCAACCGAAGATCAGTGCATCTGGACAAAAAAAGATTACGATAATTTTATTCTTGAGCTTGAGTTTAAAAATGCCGAAGGTACAAACAGCGGAGTTATTGTTTATTGCAGCGACACAAAAAACTGGATACCCAATTCGGTGGAAATACAAATAGCCGACGATTATGCAAAACAATGGGCCGAAGCCGACAAAACCTGGCAATGCGCTGCAATTTTTGGCCACCTGGCGGCCAAAGAGAGAAGGGTGAAAAAACCGGGCGAATGGAACAAAATGACAGTAGCTTGTAAAGACAAAATTATTCATGTGGTATTAAACGGCGTTACGGTTACCGAAATGGACATGAGTTTATGGACAAGCGCCACAAAAAATCCCGATGGGTCGGATATTCCGTCCTGGTTAAGCACTCCTTTTGCCGAGTTGCCAACGGTAGGGAAGATTGGTTTCCAGGGTAAACATGCAGGAGCCCCGGTTTGGTTCAGAAACATAAAAATCAGGGAATTGTAAAAGCCATATTTTTTCAGGGAAACCGTTTGAAAAATTAAATATTTATATATTAATGTCGTTTAGTTAAGAACTAAGATGAAAAAATCTGAAAGGCCAACACCCTTCGACTCCGCTACCAATGACAGATTTACGTAAATTGCACATTTC
>JBBINB010000152.1:0-3720 GCA_037444065.1 Draconibacterium sp. | reverse complement strand
TTCTTCAGCTCGTCCAAACTCTGGATAACATGAATTATTTTTGGTGATGACATAATTGATTTATATTATAGTCCAAATATACAAAAAAAATAAATCCAAACAAATATTGGACTATATTATAATTCAAATCGGTAAAAGTAAATCCCTGTCTATGGGCAGAACATTGGCAGAAAAAATATTCCAACCTGTTTTTAAACTTATTTTCTGAGTAGTAGTTTCATGCATTCTTATTGTCCTGTTTCCTGAATTATCATAATTAAAGGTGTATTCTTTTACAACTTGCGTAAACCCGGAGGGTGCAAGTGATAGCAGGACAATAAATGCCAGCAGATTATACAAATATTGTTTTTTCATTGCTTATGTTTTTATTTTTTTTTAACTAAAATGGATGGGTATTATAAATCCCCGTTTTATGAAAATTATTTTTTTAGTTGCGCTATTTAAAAGATTGCTTTTTACATACTCTCTTACTTGCAAATTCATATAATTTATGTTATGCCGGCCTGGAGTATGGTTTTTTACCTTTCAAAGCAAAAACAGTCACATAACTGTGTTGTCAGGTGATCGGGTATGTATATTGTAAATCCGTGATTCTCTTGAAAGTACTTTGTGAGAGGAAGAGACACTGTTAAGGAGAAGATTATGTAGCTTGATAAGGTTGAAATTTTTCATGTATTCAAATCGTTATCTGCTATCAAAGTACTATACTCAAAAACATGAAAACAAGCGTGATTTACGCAATTTTATATACATGATTTACGGATAGCTTTTATGCGTGATTTACGTACAAAACAAGCCGACTCCCCCGCTGGCGCGGTTTGCAATCGGGCTTTGCCCATCAGGGCATTTATTTTTGCTTTTTTCAAAGCAAGACACTGCTCGCAGACCTGCGCCAGCGGGGCAAATGCTGAAAAGCCCGGAGCTGACCAAAAAGTATTTTTTAATCGTTTTGCCACGAAATCACTAAACCACGAAATCACACAAAGCATTGAATTTCAGTAAAATAAAATTAGTGCAAATTTTGTGTTTTTGAGTTTTGGTGGCGATTTTAGACTTTTTAGTCAGCCCAAAACAGTAATCCCCGAATTAACATTAGTTTAATATATGCTGCAAAGCAGGTGTTTTAACATTGAGTTAACGTCGGTAAAGTTTTTAACCTCTATTTTTGACGCAAAGTTTTAGTTCATAAGTTTAGGTTTGATTAGTTTTATTGGTTTAGTTAATGAAAAGGATGGGTGTTGGCCCATCCTTTTTTTATTTTAAATAACTGGTAAAAAAATCCGGGAAATGCCCCTGAATTATCCGGTTTGTCAAGGAAAACAACCCTTTTATCGAAAGATTTTTTAATAATTATCAATAGTGGCTTTCTTTGTTAATATTTTATATTTGTGCGTTTAATTTTAGCAGGAAGGAAAATTTAATGAAGATAGCGCTTATAGGTTACGGAAAAATGGGGAAGGAAATTGAAAAAATTGCAGTTTCCCGCGGACATCAGATCAATCTTATTGTCGATATAAACAATCCTCACGATTTAACACGCGAAAATCTAAGTAAATGCGACGTAGCCATCGAATTTACCACACCACATACAGCCGTCGATAATTATAAAATATGTTTTGAAGCCGGTATCGCCGTAGTCAGCGGCACCACTGGCTGGCTCGAAAAGAAGGGGGAAGTCTGTAATATGTGCAACGAATTGAATGGTACATTTTTTTATGGGAGCAACTTTTCGATTGGAGTGAACCTTTTCTTCGAACTCAACAGAAAACTGGCTGAATTAGTTGCCGGGCATAACGAATATGCTGTTGAATTAACTGAAGTGCACCATATTCATAAACTCGATGCGCCGAGTGGGACGGCAATCAGTCTGGCCGAAGATATTTTGGAAAGATTACCCGGAAAAGACAGTTGGGTGAACGACCTGGAGCCGGATAAAAATCAGTTAAACATAAAATCGGAGAGAAAGGGTGAAATTCCCGGAATCCACAGCATTAAATATGAATCTGAAGTGGATTTGATTGAGATTAAGCACGAAGTGAAAGATCGCAAGGGCCTGGCATTTGGCGCAGTTCTCGCTGCCGAATATTGCCGGGATCACAAAGGCATACTTACAATGAAAGATTTACTGAACATTTAAAAACTCGATATTAAGATGAAAGAATTACTTTCGAACAAATGGTTTAAGTTTATTGCAATAGGCGGTTTGTACCTGCTTTGGGTAATCTGGCTCGGAAATTTCTGGTGGCTCATTGGACTTGCCGTAATTTTCGATATTTATATTACCGAAAAGGTACACTGGTCGTTCTGGAAAAAGAAAAACCCGCCAAACGGTAAACAAACAAAGGTGGTTGAATGGATTGATGCAATAATTTTTGCCGTTATCGCGGCATCATTTATCCGCATGTTTTTTATCGAAGCATACACCATCCCGACTTCGTCGATGGAGAAATCGTTATTGGTTGGCGATTACCTGTTTGTCAGTAAAACGGCATATGGGCCAAAAACGCCGAATACGCCGCTTGCATTTCCGTTTGTACACAATACCTTGCCTTTAACAAAAGGTACGAAATCGTATGTACAATGGATTGAAAAACCTTACCACCGGATGAAAGGATTTGGAAAAATAAAGAACGACGATGTGGTTGTTTTCCATTTTCCCGAAGGCGATACAGTGGCATTAAATATTCCGGCACAAAGTTATCACCAGTTGGTCAGGATGTATGGCCGCGAAAGGGTTTGGAGCGACAGCCGTAATTTTGGGGAGATTATATCCCGCCCTGTCGATAAACGCGAAAACTACATTAAAAGGTGTGTTGCCATTCCGGGCGATGAAATTAAAGTCGAACGCGGTCAACTCTTTGTAAATGGCAAACCACAGAATAAAATCGAAGGACTGCAGCACAACTACAGTGTCAGGACAAACGGTGTTGCATTAAATCCAAAAGCCCTCGATAAACTGAAAATAGCCGAGGCTGACCGTGATGTTTATTCAAGCGAGCAGTATTTGTTTCCGCTGACAAGTGATAATGTGGTTAAAATGAACGAATTTGCCAATGTAAAGTCGGTTCTGGAAATGATTGAGGAGCCGGGCAAATGGGATTCAAATATTTTCCCTTCGAGTGAAAAATACCCCTGGAATGTCGATAATTTCGGGCCGCTTACCATTCCGGCCAAAGGCGCAACCGTAAAGCTAACGGTTGACAACCTCCCCCTTTACAAAAGGATTATTGCCAATTACGAAAACAATAAACTGGAAGTAAACGGCGGCGAAATTAAAATTAACGGCTCGGTTGCAACAAGTTATACCTTTAAAATGGATTACTACTGGATGATGGGAGATAACCGTCACAATTCGGCAGACTCGCGCTACTGGGGTTTTGTGCCTGAGGATCATGTTGTTGGAAAAGCAAAATTTATTTGGTTGTCGATGGACAAGGACAAGAACTTTCCGGCAAAAATCAGGGTTGGCAGAATGTTCAGTGTAATCAGATAAGAAGGTTTAAAGATAAAATATCAATTATCAACACTGATTCGGACTTGATACTTGATGCTTGATACTTGATACTTGATACTTTGTCCTTTCATAAATATATGTGACAGAAAAGTGTAAACTGACAACCTTGATGTTAATAACTCATTTTACTTTTTTGTTCTTTCTTTTATATCTTCATTCTGCCGGGAGAAGCGGAGAAGGGCTCTGCTGGGGGGCAACCCTTCAAG
>JBBINB010000151.1:0-3757 GCA_037444065.1 Draconibacterium sp. | reverse complement strand
TGTCCGACAAATTTTATTTCTGTATTTTTACCCATGTTGTAGTTTTTTGGCAAAACAAACTTACAACATGGGGCCAAACCTTCGGGGAGTAACCCCAACTTTTATTTTTTTAATCGTTCAGTAGTGATATAATTTTAAGAATTCGGAGAAAAAATTATGGTTGTCATACACTGGTTTTTTTATAAATCCTTCCATTCTTAATTTCAGTTGCAAAAGCTTAGCTCGAATGATTTGGCCTTTTGACAAACTTTTCATTCTCATTAAGCGAGCTTCCATTAAAGCTGTGGCTTCAGACTCACATTCTTTATTTGATTGATATCTTGAATCGACTCCATACTCAGCATCTTCAATCATTTTTTTCTATTTTCAGTCATTATCGTATATTTTAATTAAATCCATTATTTCAGAAACTTCTATACTCAAGGATTTACCTGTTACATTCATATTGTACGTGTCAATGTATTGTTGGGCAATTTGACTTTTGGGTCTAAGTGAAACACAAGCTAACTCTCCAAATCCAAGGATTGCAATTTTGCCGACATATGTAATTAAATTTCCCGTTATCCTGTCATATTTCTTTCCTGTTCCTTTATTTTTTTTGGAAACAGTAATAAGTCGAATATGTATCCTCCATTCATTAGGAATTCTCTCTAATGAAACAAGTCCTAAAATATCACGAAAACCTAGTATTTGTAATTTATATACTTCTTGATTTCGCTCAACTTTCCAGTCAAAGAAATATCGTTCTTTTGGTAAAGTTTTGCTATAGAAGATTACTTATATTGGAAAATTTTCAGAATTGTGTGTAACTGACATGTAAATAGATAAAGGTGATTTTAAACTAACAGTTTTTAACATCCTTTAGATGTCAATTTATTTAAAATTAATGTGTTTCAAAGTACTATTTCACTTCGTTTCATCTCCCATATCTCCAAATCGCGGATATCTTTTCCTTCGATAACAAAACGAATGGCAGTGCAGACTTTGTGAAAACCTTTATTTCCCGCAGCCCCGGGATTGATATGAAGGAAATTAAGCTTTTTATCGTAAATTACTTTCAGAATATGCGAGTGGCCGCAAATAAACAAATCAGGCGGATCGGTATATATTGCGGGTTTTACGAAATGTTCGTAATGGTCCGGATAGCCACCGATGTGGGTAATCCATACATCAATTTCTTCGCACATAAAACGCTGGTGCAAAGGGTGTAATGCCCGTAATTGGGTTCCATCGATATTCCCGTAAACCGCTTTTAACGGTTTAAATTCAGCAAGAACGCCAGAAGTTTCAACCGAACCAATATCGCCGGCATGCCATATTTCATCCACCTTTTCGTAAAAAACAAATAACCGCGGGTGGAAGTAACCATGTGTGTCAGATAAAAGCCCAATCCGTTTCATATTATTATAGACCGATGACCGGCGACCGATGACCGAAAGAGTAAATACGGAACCGGAATTGCCTGATATTTATTTGTTTTAAATTCTGAAATCTTTGATATTGTAGGCGCAAAATAAGCTAATTTTGTTTGTATTGCAGAGATAACTAATAATTTAATTAATGTATCGCAAGCCGTTTGACTTCGGTCTTTTGTCATCGGTCTTCCGGCCTAAAAAATAATTTATGAAACGTGTAGTAATTGTAAGACATGCCAAGGCAGTACCCTACGGATACGACGAAGATTTCACACGCGATCTTACCGACCGCGGGGTTAACGATGCAGCCCTTATTGGTGCAGGGCTTAAAAACAGGGGAGTTACCCCTGATACAATGATTTCGAGCCCGGCAAACCGGGCCATTCAAACAGCGCTTATTTTTGCTGAAAACCTTGAATTCAACAAAAAACAGATTATTGAAAAGGAAAATATTTACAACGGTTTAACTACTTCCGAATTTCTTGGATTGATTAAAGAATTGCCCGAAACTGCCAAAACAGCCTTTTTTTTCGGTCATAATCCTTCGTTTCATTATTTTGTGAATAACCTGCTCGATTTTTTTTACGATGATATGCCCACCTGCTCAACTGTGGCCATCGATTTTAACGTTGAGAAATGGAAAAACGTGGAAGCCAGGACAGGTAAAAAAGCCTTTCACCTGATTCCGAAAATGTTTAAATAAGTCGGGAGACCGAAGTCGGGAGACGGAAGATGGAGGACAGAAAACCGAATTAAAAACTTACTTTTGACTTTAAATTTTAAACCCGAAACTTTAAACTGCTTTTGTATGCAATTGTTTTATATTCCAACTATTCAGGGAACCGAAGTTATTTTTGATGAAACCGAATCGAAACATGCTGTACGCGTACTGCGGCTGCAAAAAGGGAACGCCGTACAGGTTATCGATGGGAAGGGCGGATTTTACACCGCCGAAATAACCGATGCCAACCCTAAAAAATGCAGGCTCGAAATCGTAAATTCTGTTCAGCAATTCGGGAAAAGAGATTTTCACCTTCACATTGCAATTGCCCCTGCAAAAAACATCGACCGGCTGGAGTGGTTCCTCGAAAAAGCCACCGAAATCGGAATCGACGAAATTACGCCGATTCTAACATCCCATTCCGAAAGAAAAAGCGTAAACCCGGGACGACTGGAAAAAATACTGGTTTCGGCCATGAAACAATCGCTGAAAGCCTATTTGCCCAAACTCAACGCACTGACCAGCTTTAAACAACTGATAACCAACGTCAACAGTGAAAACAAATTTATTGCTTACTGCGACAAAATTCATAAAACCCATTTAAAAGAATTGGACACAAAACAAAAAAATACATTGATACTTATTGGCCCTGAAGGGGATTTTAGCCCCGAAGAGGTTCAGCTTGCCCAAACCCGGGGATTCCGCGTAGTTTCTCTCGGAAACTCAAGGTTAAGGACCGAAACTGCCGGGATTGTTGCCTGCCATATTGTTAATTTAGCCAACGAATAAGTTACAAATTCGACAATACATTGTATTTTTCGGAAAATTTATATAATGAGAATTGCTGTTTTTATTTTTATTTTTTCAATTGTGTACCCTGTTTCTGCCCAAAACCAGGGTGTAAAAATTGCATTGTTAAAGTACAATGGCGGGGGCGACTGGTATGCCAACCCAACTTCGTTGCCCAACCTGATAAAATTCTGTAACCAAAACCTAAGGACCAATATTTACCCCGAACCGTCGACTGTTGAGTTAAGTTCGCCCGAAATATTCAGCTACCCTTTTATTCATGCTACTGGCCATGGTAATATTATTTTTTCTGAAAGCGAGGCAAACAACCTGCGAACGTATCTCGAAGGCGGCGGCTTTCTGCATGTCGACGATAATTACGGTTTGAATGAATATTTCCGAAGGGAAATCAAAAAGGTATTTCCCGAAAAAGATTTGATAGAATTGCCCCCTTCCCACCCCATTTTTCAACAGAAATACAAATTTAATGAAGGGTTGCCAAAAATTCACGAGCACGACAACAACGCACCCCAGGCTTTTGGAATTTTTATTGAAAGCCGTTTGGTTTGCTTATTTACCTACGAAAGCGATTTGGGCGACGGCTGGGAAGACCCTGATGTACACAGCGACCCCGAAGAAACACGGCTCAAAGCGTTAAAAATGGGTGCAAATATTATACAGTTTGTATTTGGGCAGTAAAATTAGTATAGCGTTTCAATAAAACATTGACATAATAATAAAAATGCTTATCTTTGCAAGAAACTACGATGGCAAATGTAAGCAAAAAACCAATTCTTGTTCTTAGCGACAAGGAGGTTGCAGATTTAAAAAA
>JBBINB010000150.1:0-3852 GCA_037444065.1 Draconibacterium sp. | reverse complement strand
CAGTTTGAAAAATCTTTATTAGATTTAACCAGCCAAAAGAGGCCGACGGTGATTATTTATGCCGAAGGAAATTATAAAATCAAAGTGGCATCGAGCCACTTTGATTTTAAGCCAAAAGAAGGCACTCCGGCTCATAATTGTCCGATAGAAATTTATTAAATGTGAAAGTCAATAATTAGTAAAAACTGTCAACCTTATTTAGGGATCGTCAGAAAGTATCCTGTAACCCGAAACCTGTAACCTGTAACATCTTCTTTCCATGCTAACCGTTTATAAAGCCTCTGCCGGATCGGGAAAAACCTTTCAACTTGTTGTTGAATACCTGAAACTTCTGCTTAGAAATCCTGCCAACTACAAACATATCCTGGCGGTGACGTTTACCAACAAAGCCACCAACGAAATGAAATCGAGGATCCTGGAAACCCTTAGCCAATTGGCTAAAAACGAGCCGAGCGCTTATATTTCTGCCATTCAAAATGAAAGTAACCTCACTGAAGAACAGGTCCGCAAAAATGCTAAGCTGGTGTTACGAAATATATTGCACGATTATAACCGGTTCTCTGTGAGCACCATCGATTCTTTTACCCAGCGAACCATTAAGGCCTTTAACCGCGAACTGGGTATTTCACCGAATTACCGCCTCGAAATGGACAGCGAAATGATACTGGCAGAAGCAACAGACAGGATGCTTGCCAAAATCGATAAAAACAAAAACCTTCTGAACTGGCTGAATGATTTCAGCAGGGAGAAAATTGAGGAAAGTTACAGCCAACGCATTGAGGAGGATATCAAGTCGCTGGGAAAAGAGTTGTTTAAGGAAAATTTCCAACTGTTTTTCCCCGACGACAGCGAATCGGTTTATAACCGTGAAAATTTAAACGATTTTTCGATCGAACTACAAAAAATAAAATCGGTTTTTGAGAATACTTTACAAAAACTGGCCAAACAAATCGTAACAACTTATACTGAAAGTGGCTATACTGCCGACGATTTCTTCTACAAAAAAACTGGTATTGCCGGTTACCTTGAAAAGGTTGCCAATGGCGAAATAAAAGAACCCGGACAAAGGGTGCTTTTGGCAGAAAGCGCCATTGAAAACTGGTACCCTGTCAAACACCCCAATGTGGAGAAAATTCATTTACTCGTCGAAAACAAATTACAGCCCCTTCTGAATGAACTACTTTCCTACTTAAGAAAAAACGAAGAGCTATACAACACAGCCCTTATTGTTTTAAAACAATTACGGGTGCTCGGGATTTTAACCGATTTAAAGGAGGAAATCAGGCTGCTTCTTCACGAAAAAGGGGCGCTTCAGTTCTCTGATTCCAACCTGTTGCTAAGCAAAATTATCGGGCAAAGCGACTCCCCTTTTATTTACGAAAAAACTGGAAGTTATTACCATCATTTTATGCTCGACGAGTTTCAGGATACGTCTGGTTTGCAGTGGCGCAACTTTAAACCGCTGGTTGCAAATTCGCTGGCCGATGGCCACAATAACCTGCTTGTGGGCGATGTAAAACAGGCAATTTACCGCTGGCGAAACAGCGATTACCGTATTTTGGCAGAACAAATTTATTCCGATTTTAATGAGTTGCAGATTAATGAATTCCCCCTCGATAAAAACTGGAGAAGCGACAAAAACATCATTGACTTTAACAACCACCTTTTTGAGAACCTTAAAATTCCTTTTGAGGAGTTACTGGCTCAAATTATTTCTGAGGGCAACTTAGGTTATATTCAACGTCTTAGAAATATATACCAGTCGATTGGGCAAAAACCAGGAAAAACCGATCCCGAAAAAAAAGGTTTTGTTCAAATTCAGTTTCTCGATGAAGAAGAGTTTATAGAAAACTCTCCCAAATTACTTGTCGAACAGGTTAAATTACTACAGGACAAAGGAATACAGGCATCGGAAATTGCCATTCTTGTAAGAAGGAACAAAGAAGGCACACCGATTATTGAATCGTTTTTGCATGCTGCTGCTCTGCCCGAAAACGAAAAATACAATTTATCGGTGCTTTCCAACGAATCGCTTTTTCTGAATTCATCACAGGGAGTTTTGATGGTAATCGATATTGTAAGCTTTTTAATCAATCCGGGTAACACGATTACAAAAGCAGCGCTTGTAAACCACTGGATAAACTGGTTAAAACCTGAACTTCTAAGACGCGATATTAAAATTAAATACAACGCTGAAATTATAACAGCTCAAAATCACGATGATGCTTTAACCGAAAATTTCAATTCGGTATTTGAAAATGAGTTGCAACCCGGAATAGAGGAAATCAGGAAAAAAGTACTGCTTACTTCGCTTGATGAAGCCTTGGTTCAGATTTGTTCTGTTTTCCAGCTATTTGAAATTGAAACCGAACTGCCTTTTATTCAGACGCTCATTGATAAAGCCGGCGAATTAAAATCAACTTTTTCAAACGACCTGTCGAACCTGCTTTTCTGGTGGAACGAAACAGGCCATAAAACATCGGTGAATGTAAATGAAGAGGTCGATTCAATACGATTACTTACGGTTCATAAATCGAAAGGGCTCGAATTTAAGGCAGTACTTCTGCCCTATTTCGACTGGAGAATTGGCCAAACCGGAAAATATACCCCAATTTTATGGTGCAGGCCTGAAAGCGCCCCGTTTAACAGGTTCCCACTCCTTCCCGTTTCAGCTGGACTTCAATTGAAAAAAAGCCTTTTTAAAAACGACTATTTCGAAGAAACAACCAACCAGTTTATCGATATTTTTAACATGGCTTATGTAGCATTTACCAGAGCTATTTCTATACTTATTATTCATTGCCCTAAACCCAAAGAACCTTCGCGAAACTCTGAAACATCAACAAAACCCATTCATTTCTATTTGAATAAGTCGCTCGAAAACCTTTCTGAAAAAGAGTCGTTTAGCCAATCATGGAATGAGGATAGATCGATTTTTGAATTTGGCTCCATTCAGGCAAATTCAGAAATAAACGGGCAATCAAAACCGGTTTTCATAAACAAATATCATTTTAACGATTTTAGCGAAAAGATTAAACTGCGCAATTCAGGAGAAAATTTTTTGATTTCGGGAGAAAAAACCGAATCGGGAAAAAACAAGGGAAAAATGATCCACGAAATCCTTGCAACAGTGAAAACCGCCGGCGATATTAAAAACGCCTGTAAAAAAGCACTTGCCGATGGAAAAATAACCGAAAATGAGCTAATTGAAATTGAAGAAAAACTAAATGCCAGTTTAAAAAATAAGCTAATAGCCGATTGGTTTAGCGGCTTTTACAAGGTTCTAAACGAGCGTAACCTGATTTCTGCGGACCGTATTTTTCGCCCCGACAGAATTATGGTCAACGGGAAAAATGCTATTGTGGTTGATTATAAGACCGGCGGGAAAAAATTGGAAAGTTATCGCAGGCAGGTTGAAAAGTATGCTCAAACATTAAAGGAAACCGGCTTCGTAAAAGTTGAAGGGTATTTATGGTACCTCAACCAGAACGAAATCGATAAAGTATGTGAATTGTAACCCTTATTGAACTACACCATCAGATCCAGCGGGAGGGGCTGACCAAAAAAGTAAACTTCCCTGGTTTTTTATCATGCTGGACGAAACCGAAACGTCTGTATTTCAAAGTCATACATTCTTCGACTACGCTCAGAATGACGTTGAAAAGGATTTTTTAGTCAGCGCCAATCAAACTATTGAAGTTTGCTTTTTCTCATTCCAACCTTTTGGGGCTGACCAAAAAGTCCGGATGTTAATTCGAATGTTAAAAAGATACCCTTGAAGGATTGCCCAACGAAGGGTATCAAATAGTATATTTGAATTGCATAACAAAACATACTATGGCAAAGGTAAGA
>JBBINB010000149.1:0-3867 GCA_037444065.1 Draconibacterium sp. | reverse complement strand
CAGGTTACTGCTCGAAAGATTTATTGACGTGTTCGGCGTAAATGCATACTCTGCTAAAAATCGAAATCTTGTCAATGAACTTATATATTATGGCACTATTGCCGCTTAATTTTTTAACGAAGTATTGAAATACTGCTTCAATATCGTTAAATCCAGGTATTCCTGACAAAAACAGCGTTATAACAATAAAAACGCCGTAATCTGCTGCCCTTTCTAACAATTCGACCGTGTTTGCCACCCAAAACGCTTTCGGAAATTTCCAGGTTTCATTTTTTTTAACTCTTCTTTTTCTGATTTCATGGGTCGCAAAAATAGAAGCTAATCTGTAAAACCAAAATTAATTTTTGGCCAATAACATAATCCGGAATATTTTTGCATGGATTTACTTTTTTATACCTTAGCACCAACTGGTTGAATGCGATAGGTGAACAAATCGGAAGAAAAAATCATTTTTGAAAAGTTGAAAAATGGCGATAAAAAAGCCTTTGAAATCTTTTTCTATACATATTATGGTTACCTGTGTTTTTTTGCCAACGGAATTATTCATGACCATATTGCCGCCGAGGAGATTGTTCAGGATTTTTTTGTGAAATTATGGGAAAAGCGTGATCGGATTTTTATAGAAACATCGGTTAAAAACTATTTCTTCCGTTCTGTTAAAAATTTATGCCTCAATCACATTAAACATAATAACACAAAAGCCAAATACGCCCAAAATTTTCTTGAAGAAATTGAAAACAACTATTCTGAAGACGTTATTTTTCAGGAGGTTGATCTTGCCCGAAAAATTGAAGAAAGTATAAATTCATTACCCGGAAAACGGCAGGAAATATTCAGGTTAAGCCGCGAAGAGGGACTAAAATATATTGAAATAGCAGAGAGATTAAATATTTCCATTAAAACCGTTGAGGCCCAGATAAGCCTGGCAATTAAAACATTACGCGAAAAACTAAAAGATTATTATTCCTTTCTCACTTTTTTTTAACTGATAATTAAGGGTAAAATCAATTTGTGTTGTCATAGAAATATCATGAAAGAAAAGAAGGACATCGAAATTTTTAACCGTGAGTTATTGGCCAAATACCTGGCCAATGAAGTAAATCCAACTGAAAAATCGGAAGTGGAAACCTGGTTGGACCGATCGGCAGAAAACCGTAAGGAGCTCGGGCAAACCCGGAAAATGCTTGCCGATATTGATTTTTACTATAAAACTAGAAGTTACGATTCGAATGATGCCTGGAACAAAGTAATGACACGTACAAGCCAACAGCAGTTGACATATATTCGGCACAAAAAATTCAGAAAGGAGGTTTTGATTCGTTTTTATAAATACGCTGCAATAATTGTGTTTGCTGTGTTGCTTGGCACTGCAGGTTTTTATCTGGGGTTCAGAAATAAAACAACTGAAGTTTACAGTGAAATTATTTCGGTCCAAAACCAGGTATTACAGGAATACACGCTCCCCGACGGATCGGTGGTTACATTAAACAGCAACTCTAAACTTGTTTTTCCTAAAAATTTCAAAGGCGAAACCAGGGAAGTAACTATACACGGAGAAGCCTTTTTTGATGTAATGCCCAATCCCGAAAAACCTTTCATTATCAATGCCGGGAATGCACTTGTTAAGGTGGTTGGAACCTCGTTTACCGTAAGCGCATACCCCGAAAACGAAAAGGTTGAAGTTGTGGTTAAAACCGGAAAAGTTCAGGTAACAAACAAAAACATACCGGCTCATTCGGGTGTAAACCAAATTGATTTGGAACCTGGCGAAAAAGGCACACTTTTTAACCGGGACAACATTCTCGAAAAATCGGAAAACACCGATCTTAATTATCTTTCGTGGAAAACACATGATTTTGTTTTTAACGAAATGCCCCTGGTTGAAGTATTTAACTGTCTGGAAAAAACCTATCATGTAACTATACTGGTTTCAGATCAGGGTTTGAATGATTTAAAATTAAATGCCCAATTCGACAAAAAACCTGTTGATTTTATCTTAAATGTTGTAAGGCTCACATTTAATTTAGAATTGTCGGTTGAGGAAAACCAATACACATTTTCGAGCCAAAACAATAATAAATAACAAAGCCATGAAAACAATAATAAACAAAATTAGAATTGCTGTCCTGCTAACAGTTGCGATCCTTGTTTTTATTCCAAAAATTCAATTTGCACAGGATACAAAACCGGCAGCACTCGACCAAAATATCACTATTTCGGTCGAAGACGAATCGTTATCGAACGTTATCAGGAAGATATGCGAATATTTGAACATCGATTATAAGTACAACTCCGAATTGCTTGCTTATAAAAAAATCAGTATTAACGTAACAAACAAACCCATAAAATTTGTTCTCGATAAATTAATGAAGGATTACTACCTTCTTTTCGAAATTCAGGATAATATTCTCGTGGTGCGCGATTATGTCCCGTTAGATAAAAGTATGGAATACAGTGATTTCCCGGGTTCATATTATGCAAATAACAGGGGATTTCTGTTTAACAACCAGCGTAAAAAATCGGCCACAATTAAATTTAAAACAAGTAGTAACCTTATTTTTCTGCCTGTTACCATAAATGAATCGGATACGCTGAACTTTATTCTCGATACAGGTGTAAGGTACCCGCTTATTACCGAGTTGCCCTTTATTAACAAGCTAAACCTTAATTATATGATACCGGTCCCGGTTAAAGGACTGGGCGAAGGAGTGGAGCTTACCGCCTACCGATCGGGCAATAATACCATGAGCCTTGACGGATTAACGGCCCGGAACCAGGAAGTACAAATGATTATCGACGAAAATTTTCAGATTTCACATATTTTGGGCGTACCTGTGCATGGGTTAATAGGTTTTAACCTTTTTAAGGACTACATTGTTGAAATAGACTATATTAACGAACGTTTGACTTTACACAAACCCGAGTATTACAAATATCGCGACAGGAGGAAAGACATTATTTTACCCTTAAACTTCGAGGCCGGCAAACCATATGTAAACACGAATATTGTTACCGAAGATTCGACCCATGTTCCGGTAAAACTGTTAGTCGACACCGGAGCGAGCGATGCTTTATGGCTTTCTGAAAAATCTGACGAGAGAATTCAATACCCCGAAAAACATATCGAAACATTTATCGGCCGCGGGTTAAGTGGCGATTTGTACGGTATAAAAGGGCGAATTGAAGGGATTTGGGTTGGACCACTGATTTTACCCCAACCAATTGTAGCTTTCCCAAATTCAGAATTAATAGACCAGCTTATGGCAGCCAACGACAGAAACGGGACAATTGGCGCTGAAATTCTTCGCCGTTTCTATGTTACAATCGATTACAGAAACAGCAGGTTAACGTTAAGGCCAAATCATAAAATAAAAGACGATTTTAACTATAACATGAGCGGGATGGAGGTTATAAATCCAATGCCGGGGTTGCCCATTTTTACAATTTCGAATATTCGCGAAAATTCTCCTGCATTTTTGGCCGGTTTACAGGAGAACGACCAGATTTTGTCGCTTAATAACAACAGTGGTAAAGAGCTGGAATTAAACGATATAAATCTTCTGCTCCAAAGCAGGGAAAACAAAAAAATACGGGTTAAATATTTGCGTAATGGTATTCAGAACGAAACTTCCTTCGAGCTGAAAAAGCTGTTTTAATGTTCAGAACCTCATCATTCATAATACTTGCCACCCTTTTGCTGTCTGCAACGTTAAAAGCACAGCAACAGGGTGGCTCTGTATTCGAAAACCGTGTTACAATTAACCAGAAAAACCAATCGATAAACACCATACTCGACCAAATCAGCTGGCAGGCAGGCATTTATTTTTCGTATGATGCAGCAATACTTAATCCAAACCGTAAGTACAG
>JBBINB010000148.1:0-3983 GCA_037444065.1 Draconibacterium sp. | reverse complement strand
GTTACGGGTTACGGGTTACGGGTTACAGGTTACGGGTTACAGGTTGCGGGTTACAGGTTACGGGTTGGGTTGATACTGGATACTTGATGCTAAATATTTACACTGCATATTGCCTACTGCCTACTGCCTACTGCCTACTGGTTACCGGTTGACGTTTGTAAATTATTTTCCCTGTATTTCAGCTGAAGTCCGGTGAGGAAATTTCTCACTACCTGGTCTTTACAATCACGGTACTGGCTTTGTCCGGGTTTTCTGAAAAAAGCGCTTAACTCGTGTTTGCTGATTTCCATTCCGGCAAGTTTCAGTAAATCAAGAATGTCGTCGTCTTTTAAGTTTAGGGCAATTTTATACTTTCTGAGAATAATATTATTATTTAATTGCTTTTCAGGAATCGGTTGTACTTCGCTCTTTTTACCGCGCATAAGTATTATTAACCCGTTTAGGAATGTTGCAAGCTGAAAACCCGGTAAGTACAAATATTCGGGATCAAGGTCTTTTTTTAACCAGCGGCTAACTTCTTCGCGGGTTGTTGTAATTCCACCCAGGCTAAATATTTCAATTATTTTCGAATCATTAAAATCAAATGCATAACGTGTGCGCCGTAAAATTTTGTTGTTATCCATGTTTTACGATTCGTCACTGTTTACTGATTTGAACATTGATTGCTGACGGGCCACGTTGCCCCATTTCAACTTCAAAAGTAACCAGATTTCCTTCTTTGATTTCACCTATTACATTGTTGATGTGCACAAAAACATCCTGTTTGGTTTCAATATCCTTAATAAAACCAAATCCTTTCGATTCGTTAAAAAAAGTCACTGTGCCTTTTTTAATTGGATCAACTTCTGCTTCAGTGGATTTCGGGACGCTGATTTCTATGTCTTCGAGGTTGATCTCTGTTTTTTCTCCGGGCAATACAGGTTCATCGCGGATGACCCCGAATTCATCGACATAGGCAATCATGTCGTCGAGGCTCGATTTTTCCCCGTCGCGTCGTGCCTGCCTTTTAGCCTCTTTTTCTTTTCTCTTTTGTTCTTTCTTTTTTCTGACTTCCTTTTTTCCAAATGTTTCCTGCGATCTGCCCATTAATTATTCTTATTTTATGTTTTTCGTGTGGTACGTACCAATTTAAATCCGGTTTCCCAAAATAATGTTTTACATTCAGTAATAACAGAAAATTCCGGGAATAATGCAAATTCGATCTGAATTTTATAGAAAATTGTTTGTGTTTTCAAACCACTTTTAAACGTTTGGGTCGATTAGCCGTGTGTTTTATTACCCTGTAAATAGTACAAAAGATTTCAATGAAATTTCTAAATTCATAGCGATTTATTTCTTTTCAAGCCCTTCGTTTCCAGTATCCAGAACATATTTCCAATCTCCGTTTTCATCTTTCTTCCATATGGAAACATAGGTTCCCTGTTTTTTAAGTGTGTCTTTTGTAATAATGTAAGTTCCGTATGTGTATCCCAACTCTCCCGAAACTGCGATATCGCCGGCCAAAGGTTCCCATGTAAAATTCACCCCCGTTGTATCGGAGTTTTTGTACAATTCAGCAATGGCAGCTTTACCTGTAACAGGCATGCTGTTTGGGCGCAGTAAAATTGCATCGGTGCCGGCATAATGTGTAAATGCATCGGGAAATCCTTTTTCGACGGCCATTTACGAAAAATTACGGTCGGCTTCGAAGAGCTCTTCAACCGAAGGTTTTTGATTGCTTGTGGAACAAGCCAGCGCAAGAAAAACGGGTACGAGAAGTAAGTATTTCATACCTCAAGGTTTTTATAAATTTCAAGATTTTCATTGTCATAAACACAAAAAATTACCTGTTCTATTTCGGGATGAACAGATAAAACGCCTTTAACAGTACGAATTGCAATTTCAGCAGCTTCGTATTTGGGATAACCGTAAACACCTGTGCTGATGTTAGGGAAAGCAATGGTTTTTATACCGTTTTCAATTGCAACTTCGAGACTTCGTTTGTAGCACGATTCCAGTTTTTCCGGTCCTCCCGGGTCCCCGTATCGATAAACGGGCCCTACTGTGTGAATTACATACCTGGCAGGAAGGTTGTAGCCACCTGTAATTTTCGCATCGCCTGTATTACAACCATTCAATTTCCTGCATTCAGCAATTAATTCCGGTCCGGCAGCCCTGTGAATTGCTCCATCGACTCCACCCCCGCCGAGTAAAGTTTGGTTGGCGGCATTAACAATAGCATCTACATTGAGTCGGGTGATATCGCCCTGGTAAATTTTTATTTTTTCATTCATTTTTTATGGTTTAAAAAGGTACTGCAAGAAACTTACTTTTTTTATTTTTAGGGCTAATTTATAAAAGCCAATTGCCATGAACAAACTATTTTTTACCTTTCTGCTAATAACGATCCTTACCTCCGGAGTTTTTTCGCAACCCATTGGTTTGCACCCGAAAAATCCCCATTATTTATTATACAAGGGTAAACCCACGGTTCTGGTAACTTCTGCCGAACATTACGGGGCAGTGCTGAATACGGCTTTCGATTTTGAGAAATACCTCGAAACATTGCATGCTGAGGGAATGAATTACACGCGTATTTTTACTGGTTCGTATGTTGAAACACCCGGAAATTTTGGAATACGGAACAACACACTGGCGCCCGAAGCCGGTAATTTTCTGGCCCCCTGGATGAGGACTAATGAAAAGGGAAGTTACGAAGAAGAAAATAAATTTGACCTGGAATCCTGGAATCCTGAATATTTTGAAAGGCTTCACCGGTTTGTTGCAAAAGCAAACGAACTGGATATTATTGTTGAAGTGACCCTGTTTAGTTCTACTTACCAGGATGCTCAGTGGCAACGAAATCCATTCAACCCAGGCAATAACATCAACCAAATACAGGCTGATCTGGACAGGAAAAAATCGAATACCCTTGAAAATGGAAATCTTACCAGGTTTCAGAAAAAACTGGTTGAAAAGATTGTAACTGAACTGAATAATTATGACAACATTTTTTACGAAATCCAGAATGAGCCATGGTCGGACGATCCTCAAAAAGTGATGCGTACATTACGCACTCTCGATCCCAGTCCCGGCGAAGGTGATTGGTTTAAGTGGGCCGAAATGGCTTCTTCAGCCTCGCTCGCATGGCAAAAACTGATGGCCCAAACCGTTGTGGATACTGAAAAAGCGCTTCCTAAAAAACACGTGATTGCGCAAAATTACACCAACTTTTTTCATTCGCTCGACAAAGTCGACCCAAATATTTCGATTCTGAATTTTCATTATGTCTGGCCCGAAGCTGTTTGGCTGAATTATGGCTGGAACCGCCCGGTTAACTTTGATGAATCGGGTTTTGCCGGAATGGAAACCGGTACTTACCTCCGTCAGGCCTGGCAGTTTATGATGGCCGGGGGGGCCATTTTCAACAACCTCGATTATTCGTTTTACGTTGGAAACGAAGATGGCAAAGGAGAGTACAATGCACCCGGCGCCGGAAGCGCTGATTTCAGAAAACAATTAAAATACCTTCGCGATTTTATTGAAAGTTTTAATTTTATTGGGTTAAAACCCGATTTTACCACTGTTTTGCATGCCCCCGGGTTGCAGGCACAGTGTATCTCAGAACCCGGTAAACAATACGCTATGGTTTTTACAGGCGTTGCCGGCAATTGGGTGAAACTCGATTTACCCAAAGGTAAATACAGTTACGAGTTTGTTTGCCCGTATTCGGGGAAAACATTAAAGAAGGGGTTTTTTACGCACGAACCAAAAGGTATAAAAGAGCTGGGATTGCCATCGTTTGGCGAAATGGCGGCTTTAAAAATAGTAAGAATTTAAAAAAGGATGTCATCCTTCAAAAAGATGACATCTTTTAATAAATTAGTAAATCTTAATTCAATGTGAGTTAAGGATGAAATAAAAGAAAAGATATATCACTCACCCTTCGACTTCGCTCAGGGTGACAGTCAGACTGAGCGAAGTCCCTGTCTGCCGACAGGCAG
>JBBINB010000147.1:0-4014 GCA_037444065.1 Draconibacterium sp. | reverse complement strand
AGCGCCTTTGTATGCTGCCCGGTTTCGTTATACAGTTTGGCCAGCAGGTAAAGCGGGTAAAACTTATGAGGCACCATGCTGGCTGCTAATTGGTAATGTTCTTCTGCTTTTTGGGTTTCGCCCAGAGCCTTGTACGCATCGCCCAGGGCAATAAAACTGTATTCGTCTTTGTAATAGTTTCCGGCCAGGTTTAACAGGGTTACCGCTTCTTCGTAACGTTTTTCCATCGCCAGGCTTTTTGCATACTGTTGTAAAAACAGGCCGTTGTGTTTTAATACGGGCAGGGCTTCGGCAAAACTGGTATTGGCTTCGGTAAAGGCATTTATTCCGTAAAGCGTGTTTGCCTCGTCCCAAAACCAGTAAGCCTGTTTTAACCGGGGTGTTTGCACCAGGTAAAAAGCAAAAAGCATCATTGCACTATTGAATATTCATGGCTCCGCTCCCTCAGTTACATGCCGAGTAAACTACCTGTGTATTTTATGTTTAGCAAATAATACTACCGGTCTTATGTTTTTACCGGATTGTCAATAGTTTTATCCCGGTAAAATGCAATGCTGTCGGCAACTACGGCATTGGCGCCGCTGTAATTGTAATAAACCGTTACCGATGGCAATGCACGATCGGGCAACAGCTTTACCTTTAAAAGTGGTGATAAAGCCAAACCCAGAATCATTAGGGCAAGGGTTGCCATAATGATGGGGAAAGAGGTAATAAAAATAATTCGGTAATTCAAAATTAAAACCTTATAAACATTAATAAAAAAAATAAATTGCTAATTCGAAACAAGAGCTGAATAGTAAGATTACAAATCAAAAGTTTAACTTTCCCGCAATTAATAATTTTGGGAAAGTTAAATATCCAGAATTCCTTAAATAAGTGGTTTTACAAAATAAACTCTTTATATGCTTTGTTAACTTTAACATATCTAATGAGAAAAATTTTCAAAATATTGAGAAAAAATAAATTCTAAATAAATATTAGTTTTTTGGGTATTCAATAAGGATGGGGAGAACGGAATAATTATCTTACCTGAGGATGATAATACCGCAAAAAACCTAGTAGAATTTCCATCAACGGGAACTGGGAGGTTAATCTGGTGTTCGTCCAATTTTTTGTACACAAAGCTATGTAATTCTGATTTCAATCTTATATTTACCAGTTTTGAATCATTCATAACTGGTAGAATAAGAATTCTTTGCTTATTAAATTCATTACTCATTTTTTTAAGTAATTCTAAATCTTCAAAAATGCAATCCTCACATTCTGCATTTGTATAGGAATATATTAAGCAAGGCAATTCTATTTGATTTTCTATTTCATGTAAAATTTCCTGGTTTATTACAAATTCATGAGTTGATAAATACATGTTATGTATAAACCATCTCATTTCTTCTTTATTTTTCTTTTCATATGCGAGTTTTTCATTTTTATTTAACTTCTCTAATACAATAACTTTAACAAAAAAGACAACATTAAAAATTAAAAGAAGTATTATAATAATTGCGTTAATCCATTTGACAACAGTGTTTTTCATTTACGACAAAATTTAGGTATATCTCAATTTGATTTTATAATTAGTTTGTTGTTTCGAAATCAATTTTATTTTCATAAAAAATGATTACCGGATTGCTATTGGGTGTAAGATTCTCCAATTTAATACGTTCATTTATTGTAAGATTTATTAAATTATTTTTCAAATTATTAATAAATATTTCCATTCGGCCTGGAATTATGGATTGGACGCAACTAATAAAATAATTATCACTAACCGTATAAAATTTTTCAGGAAATTCCAACTTTACTAAATCGTCAACTAATCTTGTTGTACATAAAGCTTTATTTAAAAGAGGCCAATAAAAAAGACAATGATTTTTTCGCTTATTCCAAAAATTAAATGTTATCATATTTTTAGATTCCATATAATTTGTTATTCCCATAAATCCTTCAAAATCCGTTTTATAATGTTCTGATAATTCAGATATATCATACTTGTTTAATTGTTGTACTTCGCTAGAACTAACATTGTTCTCAGTGGAAACAACCAAATAAGGCTGAACGATTTTCTCTGAAATGGAAAATACAGTATCAAACAATGGTTTTACATATTTTATACCTTTATCGCTTTTGAAAAAATTATTAGAAATGTTGTAAGGTTGTTCAAAGCCCTTTTGATATATTTTAGAAGAAAAATTTTCAGCAATAATTTTACCTGAATTATTTAAAATATTTAATAAATACTTACTCTTAATATGTTTTGCTGAAATTTGATCAATGTATATGTAATTGCTCGAAACAGTAAACTGATTAATTAAAAGTGAAGCATCAAGTTTTAACTCATCTTCTAATTCGCCTTGAATTGAAAAAATTATTATTTTCTTCTGGATAGAATCGAGTATGTAAATTTTTTTTTCTAAACAATCGATAGAAAACATTCCAGGACGAATGTACTCTCCTGAGCCCTTTCCAACTATTCCTACTTTTTTGATAAACCTCCCTTCAATATCAAATACGAATAATGATTTTGCAACTGAACTATCCAAAACATAAATTTTATTATCAAAAATTTCAATTTGTGAAATAGCTCCTATCAAACATTTTTCATTTGTTTCTAAAGGTATTAATCTTATGTTTTTGAAAACAGAAGAAAAATGCAATTCTTCAAATATTTCTAATGTGTCAATGTTTATAGTAATAATATCTTCATCCTTCAATATTTTTCTTTGGTTTTTATGTTTGCTTTGACACATTACTGAAAATATACATACAATGCATAGCATATACATGTTAAGTTTCCAACTTATCCTATTAAAATTCATTTCATTATTTTTGAGTGTTTAAAAAATGCCTCCTTGGTAAGGAGGCATAAATTTTTATTGAGGGCAATTAGAATCATCGGGTTCAGCTCGAACCTCGGTTCCATCGCATTTCTTAACAACAACTATAATTCCAGATTGGCAAGTACCACCACCAGAGCCACTACAGGCAACTTCTTCCCAATATTGACCTTGATAGTACATACTGTTAGGACACAATGTTTCATAGCCTCCTTGATTTACCAATACGGTGAAACATTCTCCACCACCATTTTCATTATCTGCAAACGCGATATTTATAAGTTGATTAAAGGAAAATCTTTCATCTGAACTATTAACAAGTTGTGAAATATTTATTGTTATAATCGCTATAATAATAAATCCAAAAAATATTATTTTTTTCATTGTTAAATTCATTTATTTTTTATGAAATTTTTTAAATCAATATTTACTCACATTATAAATTTTGCCCCCTACACGGGAGCTACCAAAACTGAAGTTTAATGAGCATTGAACTACTTTTTATGTGGTTTCTCATATTTATGAAATGATTAAATGCTGGTTCGTTTGTGTTTTCAATACCCTCAATTATCTCTTTCATCTCCTCCCTTATTTCTTCAATGGCCTGAGAGGGCACTTTAATTTCCTTGCTTAGAATTTGCCGGGCAAGGGCAACCGCCTTTTTATACTGCCCGGTTTGGTTATATAGTTTGGCCAGCAGGTAAAGCGGGTAAAACTTATGAGGCACCATATTGGCTGCCAGTTGGTATTGTTCTTCTGCTTTTTGGGTTTCACCCAACGCCTTGTAAGCATCGCCGAGGGCTATAAAACTGTATTCGTCTTTGTAATAGTTTCCGGCAAGGTTTAGCAGGGTTATCGCTTCGTCGTACCGGTTTTCCATACTCAGGCTTTTGGCATACTGCTGTAAAAACAGGCCATTGTGTTTTAAAACGGGCAGGGCTTCGGCAAAACTGGTATTGGCTTCGGCAAAGGCATTTATTCCGTAAAGCGTGTTTGCCTCGTCCCACAGCCAGTACGCCTGTTTTAACCGGGGTGTTTGCACCAGGTAAAAAACAAAAAGAATTACTGCGCCATTGAATATTCACGGCTTCGCTCCCTCAGTTACATGCCGAGTAAACTACCTGTGTATTTTATGTTTAGCAAATAATACTACCGGTCTTATGTTTTTACCGGATTGTCA
>JBBINB010000146.1:0-4097 GCA_037444065.1 Draconibacterium sp. | reverse complement strand
TTTGCTAATGACTTCTTTCAGATTTGCAGTCGCCTGCAACACCCTTGTCAATCGCTAATGTTTCCTATCAACTCGGCACATACAGGAACTTGCATCCTGTTAGCTTAATATCATGCCCGACATACAAAAAAAGCCGGAATTCAAATAAACTCCGGCTTTCAATAATGCAATTAAAACTACTTTTCAGGAGCCAGCGCAACGCTTATAAAACCTTCAAAATCGAAATATTTATCAAAGGCTTTCCGGGTTGAATCGACAGAAAGATTCTGAACCAATTGGTTATAGTTTCCAAACTCAGAAAAATCGCCATTTTTTATGTAATAGGTATTGCTAAGAATCCCCATCCAGAAACCGTTTTCGCGAAGGGCAACCTCCCGTTCGCGGGTCATTTTCTCTTTAGCCTTTACAAGCTCTTCTTCGGTTGGGCCGTTTTTCTTGTATTCAGTAATAATATCAAAAACTGCTTTCTTTAATTCATCGAGTTTTTGAGGTGAAGTGCCATAAACAATTGAAATGGTGTATTCTTCTTTTGGGAATTTCGTTGATGAAGGATTGGCGCTTATAGAATACACACTGCTTTTGTCTTCGCGAATTACCTCGAGAAGCCGGGTGGTAAGAATTTTTCCAACAGCATCGAGTTGTACCTGGTTTTGGGCATTATATTCGAAATCGCCATGAAAAACAATGTACTGTATACTTTTTTCTTCCTGTCCGCGGTTAACTACCTTTTCAACAACGCCGTCAGGTTTTTCGATTTTTAAATCGACCCAGTTTTCCCTTTCTGAAACGGAAGGAATTCCTCCAATATATTTTTCAACAAGTGGTTTAAATTCGGCCTGGTTTATATTTCCCACAAAAAAGAATTTGAAATCGGCAGCATTTTTAAACCTCTCTTTAGCAATTTGCTGAATACGCTTAAAATCGGCTTCCTGTAACAATTCCTTTGTCATCGGGCGGACACGTTTGTTATAATTGGCCATAGTAACGGTCAATGTATCGCTAAATGCCGATTCGGGCGAGGCCGATTTATTTTCAAGTATCCCGGCCATGCGGGTCAGTATCGACTGATAACTGTTAGCATCGAAACGAGGTTCGGTGAAATAGAGATAAACCATTTGCAACAGGGTTTCCACATCCTTAACCGACGAACTTCCGCTAAAGCTTTCGCGCAACTGGCTTATGCCCGGCGAAACCCTGAATACTTTACCTGCCAGCATTTTATCGAGCGTAATTTTATCGAAACCTGCTATGCCGCTCATGGTGAGCACGTCTGTTGCCAACCCCGCAGAAATTTCATCTTCTGAATTGTATAACGAGTTTCCACCAAGGCTCCAGGCATTGAACAGAATTTCATCCTCCTTAAAATCAGTACTTTTAACCACAACAGTTGCACCATTCTCAAGTGTCCATTCAACTGCATCCACATTTTCAATATTTTTCTCTGTAATAACCTTGCTTCCCGATGGTTCATATTCAACAAGCGGAACATCCGAAACAGCATCTTTGTAGGGTTCGATCGGTGTATTTTTCTCTTCGCCGAGCAAAGCAAGGATTTGATCTTCCGTTGGTACTGTTGTTTTTTCATTTTCAGGCGCGGTTATAATCACTACCCTGTTATTATCGGTTACCCATTTTTTTACGAGTGCATTAACCTCATCCACTGAAATTCCGGGCATAAACGATTTATAATATTCAAATTCTCTTTCTATTCCCGGAAAAGGCTCTTCGGTCAACAGAAAGTTACGTTTGTATTCCTCGGCATAATTAATCGATTTCTGGTTATTCCTTTCATTATAAACCTTTTCAATAGAATTTAACATCGCCTTTTTTTGTCGTTCCAGTTCCGTTTCGGTAAAGCCAAATTTTAATACACGTTCATTTTCAATTAGCACAGCTTTTATTCCTGTTTCTATTCTATCGCCTTGTGACACAACAATTGATAAATAGGCGCTTTTTGGCCCGATTAATTCAGAGTAAGCCGATTGCCCCATTATAAAAGGAGGATCGGCCAACTGTGTTTTTTCTGAAAGCCGGTTATTAATCATCCCATTAATAAGGCCTTCAACAATCGATTCACGATAATCTCCTACAGTTTTCGATTTTTCCAAAGGGTGTTTGTAAAATAAATAAGAAACCGGTACCTGCGCTTCCTTATCGGTAACTATTTTAACAAGAGTTTCGTTGTGATCAGGGATTTCAAAATATTTTTTCTCGCGCGGTTTTTTTACAGCCGGGATTGACGAAAACTTTTCTTTTACTTTTTTAACCATTTCCTCCTGGTTAAAATCGCCGACAACAATTACCGCCTGCAAATCGGGGCGGTACCAATCTTTCCGGTAACGGCGAAGAGCTTCGGGAGAACAATTCTCAATTATTTCGGGTTTTCCTGAGACATATCTGTCAGCATATTTCGATTTATGTAAAAAAACGGGCCACCATTCTTTACGCATTCTTTCATCGGCACTTTTTCTCCCTCTTAATTCCTCAAGAATAACACCTCTTTCGTTGTTAATTTCTTCGTCTGAATCGGTATTCTGGCAGGCCCAGTCGTATAATACCTGCAAGCCTTTTTCCATAAATTCGGCAGAATCCAAAGGAACCTTCAACATATAAACGGTTTCGTCGAAACTGGTGTAAGCGTTGATTTCGGGCCCGAATTCCATCCCAATCGATTCGAAATAGTTAATCAACTCGTGTTTGGGAAAATTTTTGGTGCCATTAAACGACATGTGCTCGCAAAAGTGTGCAAGCCCCTGCTGGTCGTCGTCTTCGTCAACCGAACCGGCTTTTACCACAAGGAAAAGTTCTGCGCGGTTTTTAGGATTCTCGTTGGAACGCACATAATAAGTCATCCCGTTTTCGAGAATGCCTTTACTGACTTTTGGATCCTGCGGGATACCACTTTTCAAATCAAAATTATCCTGTGCAGACAAAAACATTGAAATACACAGCAGTAACGAACTCAATACTATTTTCATTCTACATTATGTTTTTATTAATATGAATCTGTATCATCAGAAGGGCTGAAATTACAACAATTTACCCAACAATTGGTTGAATTGCGGTGGCAAAAGCATCGTTTTCGTTTGATGAAACATTTGGATACAAATGTTTTATTCCGGTGGGTGCATTTTCGGTTAAAAAGGAGTGGCCGGTAAATTCGAGCAAATCGAAATCGTTGTAATCGTTGCCCAATCCGAGGGTTTCGTTTTGGTTGATTCCGAGCAAACCACAAATGTGCTTAACTCCATTACCTTTTGAAACTGAATGATGAAAAATCTCGATCCAAATAAAACCCTTTGTAATTGGAGACGAAGAGCGGATAACCCTGATTTCGGGGCACACGCCTTCAATTTCGGATTTTAAGCGGTTGAAGTGGCTTTCAACTTCGGGAATGATTACAAGCAACTGGCAAAGCTCGGTATCGGGAAATGTTAATGGAAATAATTCGGTGGCAAAAGCATTGTTAAAAGTGAAATAGCGCTCAAATTCATCGCATTTTTCGCTACCACGGTGAAACCAGTGAAGGTGGTTTTCGGGCGCTGGGAAAAAAGCATGGAAATTCAGGTTTTTACTAACCAAATAATCAACAAGTTTTTTTACTGAAGCTTTGCCAATGTTTTGAAAATACACCTGTTTCTGATTTTTCCAGTCGAAAATACCTGCACCCGAAGAATAGACAATAAAATCAAAAGGAACATTGGCAGCGAGAACATCTTTTACTTTTTGGAGGTTCCGGCCTGTTGCTGCAACCCTTGCAATATTCTTCCTGCCTAATTTTTGAAGAGCATCGAGGTTTCCTTGGCTAATGGTACGGTCGTTTTTCAAAAACGTACCATCCAAATCGGTGGCAACCAGGCGTATATTTTCAAATCCGTTTTTCATGTAAACTTAACTATTGTACTTCCTAATTTAAGGACGAAATACCTGTACAATTTGTTTAAATAAAAATTCAGTAACAATATTAACTCATTGCTGTCCACTTAAAACAAGTTGAGTGACAGCTGTTTATATTCTGGTTCTTTGACATTATTGTAATCTAATTTTTCAAATAGCTCATTTGCAGGGGTTTTGTCAATTAGGGAGATGCCTAAAAC
>JBBINB010000145.1:0-4241 GCA_037444065.1 Draconibacterium sp. | reverse complement strand
AAGTAAAAGACAAATATAGGGGAAGACTATATTTTCGTGAAGACAAAATCATTTTAAACGCCTGTGGCTTGCACAACCTGAAGATAAAAGTGAAAAATCAAATAATAACTAATTCGATATAAACTCTAGTTCCGGCCCGTTTTATTGGAATGTTATTTGTCGTACTTTGCAACAAGCATCAAATCTAAATATTAGTTTAATAAAATTTCAACGCCATGAATAAACTATTTTTTCTGTTCCTTATCGTTACACTTGTTTCGTGCCGGTCGGGGAACAAAAAAGCACAACCCGGAAATACCACAACCGACCAGGTTCAAACTGCCGAAGCCACAATTAATATAAGCGGGATACACTGCGAAATGTGTGTTGCTTCAATAGAAAATGGAGTTAAAGAACTTGAAGGAATTGTTTCGGTAAAAGCAAGTTTAACCGATTCGAATGCAGTGGTTTCATTTGATCCTTCAAAAGTTGATATCGAGAAAATCCGGAAAGCAATTGAAGGTAGGGGATATTCAATAAAACCCGGGATGTAAGTAGGGCAAATTGATAATTTTTCGTTTGTTCCGGTTAAAACGGTGATTCATCGGCAAAAATCTTTAATTGATAGAAAAAAAATGGGTTCAAGCAACCATTTCAAATAAATTGCACTCTAATTCCTTAACAACAATATAAATTACAACAATGAACAAAGAAATTGATAAAAACGAATTTGTAACTCAGAAAAAAGGCCCAATATGGAATGCCAGGGTTGATGTTTACGTGTACTTGCTTGAAGGACTTATTATCAGAAAACTACAGCTTAAACGCTGGAAGATAAAAGAAATTTTAAACTAACCGCCTGGATGCGTTTCTTAATAAACATTTTTGTATTTTTTCCTTTTGCATGATTTTGCGCGCTGATTAAATTCAAGGCAAGGTAGCACTCATTTATCGAGGTCCTCATCCATATCAATACCTTCAGGGCCCACCATCAGCTCCTCTTTAAAATTACCAACACATAAATTCTCTTCAATTAAAAAACATAGCCCGCCAGACATTTTCTTTTCATCAGCCAAGGCTTTTATTTTCCCTGAGGCTTTTCCGCAAGCGGTCGGCGAAGTATTCATTGTAAGGCATACCTTATAATTTTAATTAATTCATTATGAAGTATTTCATTCGAACCAACCACAGTAAAATTGCGATTGTAGCTGGTTGAATCAATCGAAAAATCGAGTTTGATCCCGGCAAAATCCGTCACTTTTCCACCCGCTTCCTCAATAATCAGGCTGGGTCCGGCGATGTCCCAGATTTTTGTGGTCTGGTTCAGACAGGCTCCGAATTTTCCTTCGGCAGTATAGCATAAATCGAGTAAACAATTTGTGCTGCGCAGGTTTCGCACATTTTTCACAAGTTGGCCCATAATTTTAACTTCCTTTTCGGTTTTACCGGGTTCATCCGATGAGTCGAGGGAATAGGCCAAAAGAATATTTTTAAGTTGGCTTTCGTCCGTAACACTTATTCTTTGCCCGTTTTGTGTTGCCCCTTTGCCCTTCTCGGCAAAGTAATAATCATTCTGAACAGGTAAATAACATCCGGCCATCACCGGAACCGACCTCTTCAGAACACAAATGATTACACCAAACCAGGGTAGTCCTGCAGCAAAATTCGATGTCCCGTCGAGCGGGTCAATAACCCAGGTAAATTCCGAATTTCTGTCGCAAAAACCGGTTTCTTCCCCAAGAGTATTATGACCAGGGAATCTTTCGAGAATAACTTCCACAATCCGTTTCTCCGAATCGATATCAGCTTTCGTAACGATGCTGTTTTGGTTCTCTTTAATGGTATAACCGCTTAATGTACCAAAATTTTCCATCACTATTTTGCCCGCTTCAAAAAGCGCTTTTCTTAATGTATTTTCCATTGCCGATATGAAATTAAGATTTAATGTCGTTTAGTTAAGGATGAAATAAAAGAAAAGATATATCACTCACCCTTCGACTTCGCTCAGGGTGACAGTCAGACTGAGCGAAGTCCCTGTCTGCCGACAGGCAGGGAAGTCTGTTTTCACTAACTAAACGACATTAAATTAAGATTATAAAACTAAGCAATGTCGCGATAACAAATTTAAAATTATTGATTCAAAAAATACTAAAGTGATTGCCCCGGGGTTTTTATAAATTATTCGTTTCAAAAAACCAAACTCCGATTGGTGTTAATCGTACTTTTTTCTTAAATTCAAAACCAGTAAAAACGAACAATGACACGACATTTAACCAATAAATCCATAATCCAAAAAGCGCTTTGGCATCTAAAAGTTTTGGCGGGATCGGTATTGATTACCGTATTTTTCAGTTTTGTTATGGGGCTAAAACTGGTTCACTGCGAAACCTTTCAGATATTGTTTTTTACATTTATTCAGCTCGAAATATTTATCGGGTTGGGTACCTGGTTTTTCAGTCCGGTAAGGACCGGGACACCTGGTTTCAAAAAAAAGGTTATTATCAGGTTATTACTATTTTATCTTTTGGTATTGTTTATCGCCTTTTGTTTTTTTCTGTTGATGTATTTCTACAACATGTATCGAAACGATATTAATTTCAGCAACTTTTTTATAAACCTGTTTAACAACGACATGAAAGGGTTCCTTTCCGCCACGCTGATTGGCTTTGCCCTGGGCGCACTGTTTTTTTTCTACGTACAGTGGGCAGAAGCGCTGAAACGCGAACAAAAACTTAACGAAGAGAAACTTATATTTCAGTACGAAACCTTAAAAAGCCAGGTGAATCCCCATTTTCTGTTTAACAGCCTGAACTCGCTGTCTTCTTTAATCCGTAAAGATCCGGATTTATCGGAAAAATATATTCAAACACTGTCAGCAATCTACCGTTATATTCTCGGTAACGAAAACCAGGAACTTGTACCACTTTCAACCGAAATAGAATTTGTTAAGAGCTATTTCTTTCTTCAAAAAATACGCGATGAAGAAAAGATTGAATTGAAAATTGAAATAAATGAAACTGAAAATATCAGGATTTTACCCATTTCGTTGCAACTTCTGGTTGAAAACGCATTAAAACACAACTCGGCTACCCGAAAACAGCCTCTTGAAATTACCATTCATTTCGAGGGACTTGATAAAATTACAGTGCGTAACAATTTGCAAAAGAAAACGCAGTTAAGCGGCTCATCGAAAATTGGGCTGAAAAACCTGAATGAACGTAGCCGCCTGATTTTAACCCGCGAAATTGAAATACAGGAAACATCAGACGAGTTTGTTGTTAAAATCCCTCTGAAAAGGGGATAATTAATGAAAGGGAAAAAATTTACATGATTAAATTCCTGAATTTATTGTTTGAAACATTTTGTCTTTGCACCGAATCATAAAAACTTAAAACCATGAAAGTTGTAATAGTTGAAGATGAACGCCTGGCTTCGAAACGGCTCGAAGATTTGTTAAAAAAGGCCGGATCCGGGGCAGAAATTGTGCAAAAACTCGAATCGGTTGAAGATGCTGTTAACTGGTTCCCTAATAATCCAAAACCCGACCTCATTTTTATGGACATCCAACTGGACGACGGGATTTCGTTTGAAATTTTTGATGCGGTAAAAATTGACGCACCGGTTATTTTTACTACTGCGTACAATGAGTATGCGATACGGGCATTTAAGGTCAACAGTGTCGATTATTTGTTAAAACCTGTTGATCAGGCAGCCCTTGAAGCGGCAATTCAAAAATTTAAAAAGCTGTATGCCGCACCCGGCGATTTTGAAACTAAACTCGCAAAAATTATCGGACAAATCCCATCAACATACAAAACCAGGTTTTTTATTAAAGTGGGAATCAGGTTTAAATCTGTTCCGGTCGAAAGTATCACAGGTTTTTTTGTAGAAGAACGCAATACTTTTCTCTCAACCGGCGAGAGCAAAAACTACGATTTGGACTATTCTCTCGATCAACTTCAAAAAATGGTGGATCCCCGCCTTTTCTTCCGGATCAACCGCAATTACCTTGTAAATATTAACCGCATCGACGAAATCACCAGCTATTCAACCAACCGTTTAAAGCTTAAAATGGGCAAAACCGAACAAATTGTAAGCCGCGATAAAGTGTCGGATTTTAAACAATGGATGGACACCTGACTTCGTCACTTAAATTTTCTCAATTTTTCAACTATTTAAATATCAGCATGATGTAAATTTTGCGACACCCAAATGGGTGTCGCAAGCCTAAAAATGGGCTATTTTTACTCCATGTTTGTACA
>JBBINB010000144.1:0-4529 GCA_037444065.1 Draconibacterium sp. | reverse complement strand
TTTGCTAATGACTTCTTTCAGATTTGCAGTCGCCTGCAACACCCTTGTCAATCGCTAATGTTTCCTATCAACTCGGCACATACAGGAACTTGCATCCTGTTAGCTTAATATCATGCCCGACATACAAAGTTGAGCTGGTGACTTCCTGTCACCCGCTCAATGAAAAGCTACTTCAATGTATTATTCACCAGCCGACTCCAAGTCGGCTGGTGAACTTTACACACTCATTTCCTTTTCATTACTCCCCTCATTTGAGGGACTAGGCGAGGCTCCTCCTTTCAGTGTCAGGCCTTCAGGTTTCATTATCCAGATTTTACCTACCATATCTCCTGCACCTGTAATTAACCGGAGAATAATATAGATTTAGATTTAAATATAATGTGCAAGGCTGAAGTTTGTTTTTAATACTGACAAACCGGAATTTCAGAACCGATACCAAATTCAGGTATAATGGATTCAGAAATAACAGAATAAATGTGCCCTATTTATTTCCCTTCTCCGAAAAATTCCTGCCTGTTTTTTTTAGTTTTTCCAGATCGTTAACAACAAAATCGCCATAAAATGAAACCACAAACTGCAATTGATTATCGGTTTCATTTTTTACAAAAATGTGGCATTCGCTAAATCTGGTTTTTCCGCCTAATAACCAGATTTCGGCATCATCATCTTCATCCGTGCCCTCATATTTTTTGTACGAAACTTTTGGTAAACAACCAATTGCTTTTTTTAAAAAGGCATATCCCGAAAGATCCCCTTTTTCGGGGTTGTACGACATAAAACGTATTCTATGTAAGTCGCCTGTAACATTTTTCTCACTGCCATCATCACCTAAGTTAATATTAAAAGCGTCGAACATATTCTTTGTAAAAGTAAAACTTGTTATGCCTTCGTTACCTGCAAAAGTGTCGTACATTTTGTCTGATTTGCTTTGTGCGTGGGTTATGCCGGTTAATATTCCAAGCATAAAAAATATCAAAATTGTTTTCATTCTCATAATTGATTTATTTTTTCTTTTTGAATTGCACATTTACCTGAAAACAGCGGTCCGGAAACCCTGCCCGTCAGGTCTGGCGGGCGCCGCACCCAATTATTTCTTCATTCACATATTCTAAAAGTTGAGCTGGTGACTTCCTGTCACCCGCTCAATGAAAAGCTACTTCAATGTATTATTCACCAGCCGACTCCAAGTCGGCTGGTGAACTTTACACACTCATTTCCTTTTAATTACTCCCCCTCCATTGAGGGGCTGGGTGAGGCTTCTCACTTCAATGTCAGTCCTTCGGGTTTCATTATCCAGGTTTTACCCACCATATCTCCATCCCAGGTATTCGAAACATTGTCGATGTCATGAATTATTTTTACCATATTATCGCTTAGAAAAACAGCTTTTCCTTCGGGCACTTTTACGGTAATACTCACTTCCTGACCGCGGTATTTAGCGTCTTTGTCCAATATGAAATAGGGGTCGAAAACGATAGTTGAATCATTTTGATCAAACCGGTAAATTATATTTTCCGAATTTTCTTTGGCATTTTCGCGGGTGTTTCCGCGCGATGATTTTTTGACCAGAACGACAAATTCGTTGTTCCCCGATTTTTCGATATCGAGCCTTGAATGTCCCAGCAAAACTTCTTCACCGTCGACAACGGCAATTTTTACATTGTCGATTTCGAAATCAAGTTTAGCATAATCTTCGTATTTGTCTTCACCAAGTTTTAAGGTTAATGTTTGGCACAAGTCGCAGGGGATAGTTTTGGTTTCGGTTATCGACGACTGGCTTTTAAAATTTCCCAACTGGCTTACTGAAACTGTGATTAACGAAACAAGCGCTATTAACCAGACACCTACCATGGTTAATCCAATTGCTGTATTGTTTGTTTTATAACGAAATACCAGTTTTGTCCCAATAAAAAGCATAGCCAGCAGAGGTATTCCTATCAAAACCCCCACAGCAATCATACCAAAGGTAACGGTACCCGGACTGACAAAATGGTTTAAAAATCCGGGAACTTCTACATCGGGGCTCCAAATCATAGGCCATCCCTGAACAAAGGAGTGTCCAATAACCATTGACGAAATAAATCCGAGAAGGCCTAAAAACCCTGAAATTATTAGTAAAATTCCAATTATTACAACAGAAACTTTAAGAATGACTTTCAGTGTGCTGTAAGTAACATCTCCGGCGGCGCTTACCGTTGATTTGCCTTTTGAGTAGGTGTCGGATTCCTTAAACTTTTTATAGCTTTCTTTCATATCTTTCACCTCTTCCTTTATCGATTTTTCGATGTTTTTTACTGTTACTTCCTGGCCCCTCATTTCGAGGCGCTGGGCAGTATTTTTTGCTTTTGGAACGGCAATCCAAAGTATTATATACGCCATGAATGCAGCGCCCCCGGTTATAAAAAGCAAGGCTACAAAAATGATCCTCAGAATAACCGGGTCCATGTTGAAATAGGCGCCCAGCCCGCCGCATACGCCGCCAAATACCCTGTGGTCGGGATCGCGGTAAAGCCTGCGTTTACGTTTTGCCTCTTCCGTTTCAACTCCCTCCGGTTCATCTTCTCCCCCCTGCTCAGTAAAATCTTCGGGTGTACCCATTATCCCAATGGCTTCGTTGACCATGTCAAGTGATACAACTTTCTGAACACTTATTGATTTTTCGATAAAAATTTCGGCAATCCTGGCTTCAATATCGGCAAGAATTTCTTTGCCCTCTTCGCCCGGGCCAAAATGATTTTTCAGGTTGACAAGGTATTTTTGCAGCACATCGTAGGCGTCTTCTTCAATATGAAAAACTGTTCCGCTAATATTTATGGTGAATGTCTTTTTCATTTCAAATAAATTTTTAAATTTTCGTTTTATGGTGGTTATAAGTTATTTCTCCTGACTTTTGCAACTGCTTCAACCAGCTCTTGCCATGATTCTTCAAGCTCACCCAGAAATTTCCGGCCACTTTCTGTCAATTCGTAATACTTTCGGGGTGGTCCCTGCGTTGATTCTTCCCAGCGATAGGTTAAAAAACCTGTATTTTTTAACCGGGTCAGAAGAGGATATAAGGTTCCTTCCACAACTATCATTTTTGCTTCCTTCAGCCCGGAAATAATGTCGCTCGCGTAGAGCGGTTTTCCGTCGAGAACAAGCAAAATGCAATATTCCAGAACTCCTTTCCTCATTTGTGCTTTTGCATTTTCTATTTTCATTGTAATATTTTTTCAGATTCAAAAATTCACTTTTTTAACACCGGGATACAGAGCATTATTAGCGATTCCAAATATCGTCGTTTGTCATCCAGTTCGCTAATTTCAATTTCTCTTCCGTTTCGTCTGAACCATCAAACAATTTTTCGTCAAACATCCAGTTTTCAATTTTCAAGGAATTTTCATGTTCAACCTTGAGTATTTCAGTAGATTTAAAATAACTGGTTTTGGTCATCCAATTTTCAGTTTCTTTTGATTTCTCGTTTTCGTTTTCGTAAAAGTAATAATCCGAATTGTTTTCGGTTAGTGGAACAGGCGCTTTTTGCCTTTTCGAAGATTCGGCCATGGCCATGGCAATCTCGTTAAAGCTGCTCTTTGCCAGCACAGTTCTCCAAAAATCCTGAGCTGTAACGGTTAAGCTAATTAGTACAAAACTGGCAATTACTGCTGCTGTTCGTAATACTGTTTTCTGAACATTGTTTTTTGTCTTCATGGCTTTTTTTAATTAATTGTTTTTCTGTTTCTGTATAATAATTCTTTGTTTTACTAAATTGGTTTTCGATTATGACGCTGTTTAATTTGTAATGTTACACTTTGCAAAGAACTTTTTTTTAACTGCTACTATAACTAACCATGTTATTGGTAATGCAAATATATAATAAAATAATAGTACTGTGCAACACATAGTACCATAATTATTACAAAAATTTTTAATTAATTTTTTAAAAAGTTGATATACAGAAATATAAACAAGTTGAAAAAAGGATAATTTTTAATAAAAATAAAATGAATATCCGGATATATACCTATAAACACCAAAGGTGTTTTATTTTCATAACCTTGGGGCGGCGACCCAGGGTTATTGAACAAGATACAAAAACTGCCTGGAAGGCAGGATTTAATAAAACTAATATAAAAACCAAGCAATAGTATAAATCTCCCTTTCAATAAAACTTCATTAATTTTCACTTTAATCTGATTTTTGATGTTGTCCTGCCCTTCAGGCAGTTGTTCATTTATATTTGCTTTCCGCAGGTCGTTGACCATGCGGTTATTAATCCCGATAGAAATCGGGAGACTTTTCAAGTCAAAAGAATGCATAGGTTAATTTGCGGATAATCGTAAAAATAATTTTTGATATTGGGGAAGGTAATGTTAAGGCGTTTTTAGTAGTTTGAGAGCATTAATGTCTATTAAAAAATTAATCATGTTCTTTGAAATACTTGTAATCTAAGGTTTACAGCACTTTTTTGTTGCGTGACGATTTGAAATGCTAAGTTCAAAGTCTAAAAAATTAGTCTTATGAATAATGGTAAATATGTTTTCGCCCAA
>JBBINB010000143.1:0-4692 GCA_037444065.1 Draconibacterium sp. | reverse complement strand
CCGAAAACGGAATTCTTTCAGTAATCATGCCTTCTATTTCAGCGCCTCAATTTATTGCCGCCTCGCAACAAAAAGCATTGTACTTAAAGCGTTTAACCGAGGTAAAACCTTTTCCTGGCAAAGAACCCAACCGTTGTTTAATGGAATTTGGGAAGATGCAGGTTATTTTGAATAAAGATCAACTGTCGGTTTTCGATGAATCGGGAACTGCTTATTCGAAAGAATTCAGGCTTCTGGCAAAGGATTTTTACTTAAAATTATAAACCTGATTTTTTATAAAAACCAATCCTTTGTTTAATAAAAATCCTTTGAAACTGAACAATCGCATTAAAAATGGGTTAATTATCGCGAAAAGACTGTAAATAAAAGATACTAATAAGTCTGTATTTATTTTATCTGCTAATTTTGCATCGATTAAAAAAATTCACCATGAATACTGATATGAAGACAGAATTGCAAATAGATACAAACTACTACAAAGTTGAACAACTTAAACCACTTACCGGGAACACGTTTATACTCTCGTTACCCAAAAGCCGCTTTAAATTTGTTCCGGGGCAACACATTTCGCTTTCGATAAAGGGAGATTACCAAAGCCGCGAGTATTCGATTTACAGCCCCGAAGACTGTGAAACCCTTGAAATACTGGTAAAAGAGGTTGAAGGCGGGTATTTTTCACCAAAACTGAAGCATTTAAAACCCGGCGATTTTGTTGAAGTGCATGGTCCGTTCGGAAAATTCGGCCTCGACGAAAAGAAACGTGAAACCCACGAGCATGTTTTTATTGCCAGTGGCACAGGTGTTGCGCCATTCCACAGTATTGTTAAAAGCTACCCCGATTTGAACTACAGGTTAATTCATGGCGTCAGGTATGCAAACGAAGCATATGAAATTGAAGATTACGACAGGAAAAAAGTTACAGTTTGTACCTCGCGCGATCAAAAAGGCGATTTTAATGGGCGCTTAACCGAATACCTTAAAAAAGCTGATTTTGCCAAAAATACCTGTTTTTACCTATGCGGAAACAGCGATATGATTTTTGACTCGATGGAAATTCTTAAGGACAAAGGATTTGACCGTGAAAATGTTACGGTTGAGGTGTATTTTTAATTTTAAGGGTTTTTTGTACAAAAACGGTAAGCTTCACAACTTTATTTGCTTTTCTATTGCTATATAATCTGTGGTTTTGTATTTTTCTGAAATTTAAAATCAAATAATTCAACAATGAAAAACAAACTTGCACTATTACTTGTACTTGCTTTTTTTGTAACGAATTTTGTATGCGCTCAAAAAAGTAAATCAATCTTTAATGGCAAAAACCTCGATGGGTGGATAACACATGGTACAGAAAAATGGTATGTCGAGAATGGGCTTTTGGTTTGCGAAAGCGGCCCCGATAAAAAATACGGTTACCTATCAACCGAAAAGTTTTATAATGATTTTGAACTTGAAGTAGAATTTTTGCAGGAAGCCAATGGCAACAGTGGGGTATTTTTTCGTTCCACTTTTGAAGGAACAAAAGTAAGTGGCTGGCAGGTAGAAGTAGCACCACCAAACCACGATACCGGTGGAATCTACGAATCGTATGGCCGCGGCTGGTTAGTTAAGATTCCGGATGAAAAGGAAAATATCCTGAAAATGGGAAAATGGAATAAATTAAAAATTAAGGTGGTTGGCGGCCACGTAACAACCTGGCTCAACGGAGAGCAAATGGTCGACATTACCGACGATAAAATTGCTGCTGGCAAAGGAGCAATTGCATTGCAAATACACGATGGCGGAGGCATTAAAGTTAAGTGGCGGAAATTAAAAGTGAAAGAACTTTAAAAAAAGCCACTGCCCGGTCCTCTTCAAAGGAAAAAGCCTTTCCCCAACCCTCTCCCAGGAAGAGGGAGCATGAAGAGGTTTCAAACTTATGTCAACAAAAGTTTGAAACTTCTTTATTCCCAACAAGATGGAAGAAGGGAAAAAAAGAATTAGCGAATCCCTCCGAAAGCTTTTCAGAACTGAATGAATATTTTGAATGAAGTTCTTTTTTTACTCCCTCTCGTTTGGAGAGGGTTGGGGAGAGGCCGGTTGGCTGGGCGAGGCTCTTTTCTCAATCATATAGTAATGAAAAAACTCAATAATTGTCGACCTGACCTGATATTCCGATGAAAGATAGGGCAAAACCTCCTGGCTGTTAAACCAAACCATAAATGAGTCGGCTTCAGCATCTTTCATGCCTGTTAACATCATTACCATTTCCTTATTGTAATTTTGCGAATGCATTTCCCAGTTTTTTTGTATCTGCATTTCCTTTCTCACCTCGCGTTTGCGTTTCTCCTTTTTGCTTAAATAATACTGCCAGTACGAAATCGGGTTTAAAAATGCTGCAAGTACCGGTGGCGCTTCGTTAAATGCATCGCCCCTTAATTCAGCGGGTATATTACTCTCTTTCCCAACTTCGAAGCCAAGATCAACTTTTGCCTTTTCACCCTCCACTTTTATTTCGCCAAGTGCATAATTGGAGGGCAACATAACAAAATCAATTGTGCCATAACCCGAATAATTATGCGGTACTTTTATTATTTTTTTTTCGTACCCCACAGAAGTAACAACAAGACTGTCAATATTTAACATTTCCATTATAAAAAATCCCCCGGTGTTGGTAATGGTACCGCTATGAGTGCGGTGATTGATAATATTGGCATACGGAACAGCAGAACTGTCGGCAGCGCTTATTAACCTTCCTCTTAATTTGATCAGTACCGGATCTATCAAATCGGTATCGTCCTGTGCGTTGCCCACAAATGTTGCGAGTATAAAAAACAAAAAACCTGATATGGTGACGATTCTCATTTTAAAATTTTCAATTTTCAAAAATATGGAAAAGTTCACTGTTTGGATTTTTAAACAAGATTTAATAGCAATTTTTAACAGGAATTAAGAAGTTTTATTTAACAAAAATTTTCGGCCGAAGTATTTTAAAAAAAACATTTGTTTCAATTACTTTTTAAGAGAATTATTAAAACCGAACCAATTACCATTATTGCCGAACCAATTAATTTTTTTTCAATATCCTTTTCTCTAAAAAAACGGTGCCCTAACACTACGCTCACGATAACGGAAAGCTGAAAAAGTGATAAGGCATAACCAATTGGTAAATGGTCGAAGACATAATTTGTTGACATCTGCATTGTCCCAATACAAATTATTACTGCCACGTATTTTGAAATATGTGTTTTTCGTATTTTTTTTAGTTCATTCTTAAAATTCAAACGGTAAACAAACATCAGGATAAACGAAAACAGTACACCAGACCAACACCAGCTCACAAATGCCAAAGTTACCGACGAAACAAGAATAATTTTCTTTATAAAAACAGCTTCAACGGCCGTTAATATCATAGCCAAAATCCTGTATTGTATTTCAGTTTTCCTAAGTATTGCCAGGGAAAACCTTTCGGCAGTGGTATCTAACACAAAATAACTGCCATAAATAATTAATACAACACCTGCCACTCCCCAAATATTTGGTATTTCGTTTAGTAGAAATACAGCGCCGATAATCCCTACAACAGATTTGTACGAATTTATTGGTCCCAAAACTGATAGATCGCCCCTTTCAAGTGCTTTTACCAAAAATCCATTTCCAAGGCCCCCCATTATTCCTGCTAAAATTGAAAAAATCCAGAATTGAGCGGGAAGTGGGGGCAATTTTACCCCGGCTATTATTGAAATACATAACAATGACAGAATGAAATAGCTGAGAAAATTTACAAGCAACGGATGATTATTTTCTGCCGTTAATTGTTTTTGAAAAACGTTTCCCAGCGGATTGGAAAATATTCTTAGTAATACAGCTATAGCGGTTAGAATGGATGCAAGCATTTACGAGATTTTCAAATCAAATGACATTTCAGCAAAAAATTTAATATTAAAACAAAGAGTCCACTCCGAAAAGTCCGAGTTCATTGATTTTCAACTCTTTTACCCCTGACCCCTAAAGGGGAACTCGCTGAAAATCAATGAACTCTTCAAAGTCCCCTTTAGGGGATTTAGGGGTTTTGTGACTTTTCGGAGTAAGCTCAACAAATGGGGTTTAACAAAAATAGCTAATAATGACAGCGGTTTACCATGCGAAAACAAAAATATAGAAAGGGGAAACCCCCTTTAAAATATTCCAAACACCTGTATTTAAATATCAAATTAAAATGGCGTTTCCATTCAGGTTAAATCTAATGTTTCAGGTTATTTTATCCGATATTTTTTGTTTAGGTGTCTTTTTTTATATATTTAAATTCAACTAATCTGAATTAATTGACTAAAACTAATTTTAAAAATAACTCATACAAAGACAGGGCGTATTGGATATCCAAATGGTCAGGATTTAATGCTGGCGACCGCATAGCCTTTCAGGAAATTTATTCAGAATACATTGACCGGCTGTATGTTTTCGGGACAAAATTAACCAATGACGAGGAGTTGATTAAAGATTCAATACAGGATATATTTATTGTATTGTACAATTATAATGTTGACATGCGTAAACCTGAAAGCATTGATTATTATTTGTTCAAATCGTTAAAAAGATTAATACTTAAGGGTGTTGATCCGGTATTACGCAGATTTGCAAAAAATTGATCAAAATTAGCTCCTGCTTGTTAATATATAAACGACTATAAATTAACAATTATGCAGGAGCAAAAGA
>JBBINB010000142.1:0-4695 GCA_037444065.1 Draconibacterium sp. | reverse complement strand
AAACAAAACAAAATCCCGGACTCTGATTCTAACAAAGCAACAAAACCAGATAAGCAAGCTTTTTTCAGACGAGCACTGGAAAAATATTCTGGAATTGTAATTTGGGTGTCGCAATGACGAAGTCAGGAGCAAAGTTGGAAACTTAACCTGCTCAATAAAATTGAACAGAAGTTAATGCTCAATTGTCATCATTTTAAACCGGCGTTGATTATTATAAATTTCCTGCGCAAAACAGTGGTAAAAAATCAATTTTTTGTTCAGCAATCGAACCTGCATTGTTTTCAGTTAGCACTATCGCCTTTTTTACATTTGGATATTCCTTTAAAAGAAGGTGCAGACTGCGCAATTTACCCGATTTTCCACTTTTAACCTCAACCGGAAATATTTCACCTTGTTTTTCAATTAAATAATCAGTTTCAGCACTGCTTCCCCGCTGGCTGCGGCTCCAGTAGTAAAGGTTTTCGCCATATTTGGCGCGTAATTCCTGCCCGACAAATTGTTCTGCCAGTTTGCCGTTAAATGCCGAGGCCAATTTATTTTTCGGCACGCGAACATCTGACGAAAAACCATTCATAGCCGAAAATAAACCAATATCGAGGAAAACGGATTTAAACACTTTCTCTGAGGCATTGGCTCCAAGCGGAATTCCATCAGGACTGGCCGACCTCACTTTTGTGTATAATCTCGCCTGCTCCATCATTTCAAACGATTTTTTTATGGTAGGCCCGGTAAAATCAACCGAAAGTTGCGCATATTTAATTTGTTCGCCAACCTTTGCGGCCACAGCCGTTAACACAGCGTTTAAACACCTTTTGTCAGTGTGTCCGGCGTATTTCGAAAAATCCTGTCTGAAGGTTGCAATCAAATCGTTTTGAGTATGAATTACATCTATAATACTACCTGTATTCATGTAAACTCTGACGCACTCTGGCATTCCGCCAACAATGAAATAAGTGTACATTTCATTGTTAATCAAATCAATAATTGTATCAGGATAATCTTCGTGAGGTTGGTTAAGCCAGTTGGCAAGCAATTCTTTTCCCGTAGCATTAAGGAACTCCAGAAATGTCATTGGGTACATATTGAACATTTGCAACCTCCCAACCGGAAACGAGATTTCACTTAAAGCAAATTCCAGAAGAGACCCAGCAGCAATTATATGTAATTCAGGTACTTGCTCATAAAAATATCGAAGTGATGCAATGGCTTTAGGGCATGATTGTATTTCATCAAAAAAAATTAAAGTATTCCCTGGTTCTATTCTCATACCCGAAAAGAGTTCCAACATGGGAATAATACGGTTGGTGTCCAGGTTTTTTTCAAAGACACCATGCAAATCCAGGTTTTTTTCAAAATTGAAAGATATATAATTCCCTCCAAAATTGTTTTTGGAGAACTCATTGATGGAAAAAGACTTACCAACCTGACGTGCTCCCCTGATTAGCAAAGGCTTGCGTATTTGGCTCGATTTCCATTCCAAAAGTTTTTCGTCAATATCACGTTTCATATTAGTTTGTTTTTAACAAAAATATGAAATATTTTAGAAAATCAAGGTTAAAACTAAAAGTAACTTTTATAAAATCAAGGTTAAAGCTAAAGGATGCCTTTAGAAAATCAAAGTATTGTATTATAATTCCGGAAACCTCTTCCCGTCTGTTTCACGCATCATATCGTACGCATTCCTGAAAATCTTTTCAACGTTAGGTTTTGAAAAGTATTCTCCGTCAATCCCGTATGCTGGCCGGTGTTCCATTGCCGAAAGTGTGCGCGGAGCAGTGTCAAGATAATCGAAAGCTTTTTGTTCTTCAATTACCTTTTGCATCATGAAAGCAGATGCGCCCCCTGGATAATCTTCATCAACAAAAAGAACCTTGTTGGTCTTTTTAACCGATTCAAGAATGATGAGATTGATATCGAAAGGCATTAACGTTTGCACATCAATCACTTCTGCTGAAATTCCTTTAAACCTGGCCAGCAAACGGGCTGCTTTTATCGAATGGTGTACATTCCAGCCGTAAGTAACGATTGTAATGTTGGTTCCCTGTCGCATTATTTCAGGCACACCCAGCGGTATTTTGTACTTGCCAATATTGGCGGGCATTTTTTCCTTTACATTGTACCCTTTAAGCGGTTCAATTACCAAAGCCGGATCGTTGCCTTCGAGTAAAGTATTGTAAAAACCTGCTGCCTGTGTCATGTTCCTGGGAACACACAAATACATCCCCCTTATCGATCCAAGTAACATTTGCATCGGCGAACCTGCATGCCAGATTCCCTGCAATTGATGCCCTCGCGTGCGCACGATAAGCGGTGCAGCCTGTTTTCCTTTCGTGCGGTATTGCATTGTCGAAATGTCGTCGCTCAACTGCGACAAAGCGTAAATTACATAATCGAGGTATTGAATTTCAGCAATTGGCCTGAACCCGCAGAGCGCCAACCCGATTCCCTGCCCGATAATCGTAGCTTCCCTGATGCCGGCATCTGAAACCCTTTCAACTCCAAATTTTTGCTGCAACCCTTTTGTCCCCTGGTTTACATCGCCAAGCTTGCCAGTATCCTGACCAAAAGTTACCAACGTAGGATATTTTTCAAAAAGCCGGTCAAAGTTTTGGCTAATGATTTCAGAGCCGTTAACCTCAGGCGAATTATCGTCATATATTGCAGGTTTACCGGTAACATTCAGGGTCGAATCCAATCCTGTCCGATAGAGTTGACCGTTGTATGCCGAGGCGCTTTTCTCTTCGAAATGTTTAATCCATTTCTTGAGTTCAATCCGTTCATCATGAACTTCTTTTCTGAGGTGGATTTTTATCGACAGCCCTTTGGCGAAACTTAAATGCGACCTGCGGGTAAGAAATGTTTTTTTTGTAATTTTTTCGAAATCGACTGAACGGTAGCTTTGAAGCGTGGTTTTATTTTCAATTTTCGCAACTATCTTTCTTAAATCATTTTGCTCTTTTTTGTATCCGTCTTTAAATGCATTCCATGCATTTTCACGGGCTTCCTTTGCCCGTTTTTTTGCTTTTTTTTCAATTTCTTCGATTTCAACTAAATCAAGTATTTGATTTTCAAGCAACCATTTTCTTAACCTGAGGTTGCAATCAAACTCCCTTTCCCACTCAAGCCTCTCAGCCGATTTGTATCGCTCATGTGAACCTGATGTAGAATGGCCCTGGGGTTGTGTGAGCTCCTGAATATGAAAAACCGCAGGGATGTGAGTTTTACGTGTTCTTTCAACCCCTGTTGTAAACATTTCAATGAGCCCAGGGTAGTCCCAGCCCATGCAGGTATAAATTTCAATTCCGTTGGTGTTTTTCTCCTTCTGAAATCCTTTCAGCGAACCTGAAATGCTCGATTTTGTGGTTTGCAGTTCAACCGGCACACTGATTCCGTAACCATCGTCATACACCGCAACAACCATCGGGACCTGCATTACTCCGGCGGCATTTATTGTTTCCCAGAATACGCCCTCCGACGTACTTGCATCTCCTATCATTCCAAATGCCACTTCATTTCCCGAAACATTGTTTTTTAAATGTTGAGCCAGATCAGGTTTCTGCCGTACAATTTTTGAAGCCTGCGCAAGCCCCAGCAGACGTGGCATCTGGCCCCCGGTCGATGAGATGTCGGAAGCCGAGTTGTACCGGTTCAAAAGATCTTTAATTTCACCGTTTTCATCGATGTTTTGGGTGCTGAAGTGGTTATTGAAATTTCGTCCAACTGTCGAAGGATTAAGTTTTTCGTTGATTTCGCCATAAATCATCGAAAAAAATTCTTCGGGTTGCAGCAGTCCCAACGCAAGCATAAAAGTCTGGTCGCGGTAATACCCCGAACGCCAGTCGCCTTTTCTGAAAGCTTTGGCATAGGCAACCTGCGCCACTTCCTTTCCATCGCCAAAAATTCCGAAATGGGCCCGCCCGTTATGCACTTCACGGCGTCCCAGCAAGCTTAGTTGTCTGCTTAAACAAACAATATAATAATCGTTTATGACTTCTTCTTTTGAAATTAAGGTATTTGCAATCAAATCAGATTTTTCTAAAAACACGGTTTTTAATTTCCGGCATATTTAAACGCTTTAATAACGTTTGGAAAAATGGTTTTGTTTAAATGTCCTATAAAATCAGGCTTTGAATTATGCATTTAATGAATACCACATGATGCCGGATACATCAAATGTTTTAGAAAATCCTGCAACTTTTTTATACCAGAAAATCAGGTGTATTGTAATACGAAAATGATTTTTGATTACTTTTTAGGTATGAATATCGAAGAGTCTAAAATAATAAGGCAGATTAAGCAGATTGTTAAAGGCAAGGCTCCTTCGGCAAAGATTTATCTGTATGGCTCCCGGTCGCGCGGGACTGCAAAGGACGGTTCGGATTGGGATGTTTTGATTTTGCTTGGTAAAGAAAATGTTTCGCCCGAGGAAGAAAGGGAAATTACCTATTCGTTGTTTGACCTTGAATTCGAAACCGGCGAGGTAATCAGCCCGATGGTTTATTCTGAGAAAGAATGGAACACAAAGTACAGGGCGACACCTTTTTACAGGAACGTGATGAAAGAGGGAATACTATTATGAGGAATTATTTACCTTAAAACTAGTGTCATGTCAATTATAATATGACGTAATATTTGTATCTTTACCAAAAACTATTATGGTAAAGTATAAAGTGACGCTAACAAAGGAAGAGCGAG
>JBBINB010000141.1:0-4773 GCA_037444065.1 Draconibacterium sp. | reverse complement strand
TTGACGATGTAGGTTTGTACAACCTCACATTAAATTACGTGAAGTTGAACAATTAAGAGAAACCGCCGTGTGCGAGAGCATGCACGGTGGTGTGAGAGGGCGGGGGAGTAATCCCCCTACCTACTCGTTTATTAAAAACTCTTGTATCTTTATCGGTCATTAAAACAAGTTAATATAAATGATTAAATATAAACGAATACTATTAAAATTGAGCGGCGAATCATTAATGGGCGACCAACAGTATGGGATTGATCAAAACCGTTTAAAAGATTATGCCGAAGAAATTGCCAGTTTGGTTAACCAGGGTGTTCAGGTTGGGATTGTAATCGGAGGGGGAAATATTTTTCGCGGATTAAGCGGGGCGACTAAAGGATTTGACCGTGTGAAAGGCGACCAGATGGGAATGCTGGCAACAGTTATAAATAGTCTTGCCCTCGATTCTGCATTAAAAAACCATGGTGTTAAATCGAAGGTGTTAACTGCTACCCGGATGGAACCAATAGGTGAATATTATTCAAAGGAAAAAGCTATTGAATCGCTTGTAAATGGCGAAGTGGTAATCATTTCAGGAGGGACCGGCAACCCGTATTTTACAACTGATACTGCCAGCGCGTTGCGGGGAATTGAAATAGAAGCGGATATCATGCTGAAGGGGACCCGGGTTGACGGGATTTACACTGCCGATCCTGAAAAAGATCCTTTAGCAACTAAATTTGAAACGATTAGTTTTAACGAAATTTACGAACGGAATTTAAGGATTATGGATTTAACAGCAACCACAATGTGTAACGAAAATAATCTTTCTGTATTGGTGTTTAACATGGACAAAAAAGGAAACCTGAAAAGAATTCTGGCTGGCGAACCCATTGGAACCATTGTCAGCAGTTGATTTTTTTTAACAGTTTTTAGATTATTTTGGATTTAAAATTTCAGCTAATTAATTTTTTTCTATATTTGCTAGCAGTTAATTGAAAAGAGGCTTATCCTGATGCAAGAAGAAGTTGAGTTTATTTTAGGGCATACCGAGGAGAAAATGAATGCTGCAATTGCACACCTCGAAAAGGAATTGTTACACATCAGGGCAGGAAAAGCTTCACCGGCTATGTTGGATGGGGTAATGGTTGAATACTATGGCAGTTTAACACCTCTTAACCGGGTTGCCAATGTTAGTACGCCCGATGCAAGAACTGTTGCAGTGCAACCCTGGGAAAAGGGTTTGATACCAACCATCGAAAAGGCAATTATGAATGCCAACCTGGGTTTTAATCCGGATAACAATGGTGAGATTATCCGCATTAATGTTCCGGTACTTACCGAAGAAAGAAGAAGGAATCTGGTAAAACAATCAAGCCAGGAAGGTGAAAATGCCAAAGTAAGTATACGGATAGTCCGCAAGGAAGCCAATGAAAGTTTGAAAAAGTTGCTCAAGGATGGACTTTCGGAAGATTTGGAAAAAGATGCCGAGAATGAAGTTCAAAGAATGACCAACGACTTTAGTAATAAAGTAGATAACTTAGTGAAAGCTAAGGAAAAAGATATTATGACGATTTAATTGTTTCTAGTTTTCTGTTTTCTGAACATTGTTTAATTGTTTTCATGGCTTTGAGGCAGCTTGTAGAAGCTGCCTTTTTTTTGTCCTTTTTTTTATAGTTTTGAAAAGAACTTAAACAATAAACAAAATGAACCTTAATCGTCGGAGTTTTTTAAAATCGGCCTCAATTTCGTCGGCCGGAATAGTTGCCCTGAATTCGTGCAACCCGGTTTCTGAAAAAACAAATACAGATTATTCCCGGCTGGACCAGATTATTAATGAGCCTGTACTTAAAACAGATTTATTTCCTGATCCTGTTATCATTGATTCACTGGAACTATTACGTTATGAGGACAATTATTTGTGCCGCGTCCGATCGAAGGATGGATTTGAAGGAATTTCTGTCGGCAATAACGACCAGTTAAAATCTCTGTACCCGATTTTTATTCACCGCCTGCAATCTTTTTTTCACGGAAAGGATGCACGTGATTGGGAATCGCTTTTAAATGAAGTTTATGTATACAAAAGCAATTATAAATTGCAAGGCCTTGCACTTTGGATTCCACTGGCAACCATCGAATTTGCCATTCTCGATATGCTTGGCCGGATTTCGGGTAAGTCGATCGGAGGTTTGATTGGGGATGTTAAAAACACCCGGATTGCAGTGTACCAGGCGAATGGCGACAGGGGAATTCCTTCGGGACAAACCATTGAAAACATTAAAAAACAACTGGAAGAATCGAAAGCAAAAGCCATAAAATTCAAACTGGGTGGAAGAATGAACGCAAAGGATACCCCGCCAGGAAGAACTGAACAGCTAATCCCACTTGTACGAAAAACCTTTGGCGATGATATGACAATTTATGCCGATTCAAATGGTTCATATACGGTGGATGAGGCAATAAGAATTGGAAAAATACTTGAGGAATACAGAATCGATTTTTACGAAGAACCTGTTCCATTCGATTGGTACGAAGAAACCAAACAAGTGAATGAAGCTTTAAATGTACCAATAGCCGGAGGAGAACAGGAACCCAGTCTGCATAATTTCAGGTGGCTGATTGCTAACCGGGCGCTCGACATTGTTCAACCCGATATTTTTTATTTTGGCGGAATGATTCGATCCATGAAGGTGGCAAAAATGGCCGAATTGTTCGAAATGCCCTGCACACCTCATATTTCGGGATCAGGGCTTGGATATCTTTACATGATGCATTTTGTGTCGGCAATTCAAAATCCGGGGCCGTTTCACGAATTTAAGGGATTTAACACAGAAATACCCTTAACATGTGAGACATCCTCGTTGGAAAGTGATTCGGGCATAGTTACAGTCCCGTCAGGTCCGGGATCGGGAATTGAAATAGATCCCGATTTTATTGCAAAGCATGAAATTGTAAAAGGGTGAAAAAAAGTTGGAAGTTGGAAGTTGGAAGTTGGAAGCAGGAAGCGCGAAGCAGATTTTTTATAAATAGGTCACTTCGATCAATAGTTCATAATGATACAACCAGGGTTAATTTTTACTTCGGGTTTGTCTATTTATGTTTGACAGGACAAGCCGGTTAAAAAAATCCCAGTTCAAGCCGCGCTTCTTCGCTCATCATCGATTTATCCCACGGAGGATCAAAAGTAAGGTCAACATTTACATTTTCAATACCTTCGACAGCGCGGGCTGCTGCGGTAATGTCGTCAATCAGAACATCTACAACCGGGCACCCTGGAGCAGTTAATGTCATCACAATATTTACATTATTGTTTTCATCGATATCGACATTGTAAATCAGTCCCAGATCATACACGTTTACCGGGATTTCAGGATCATACACCTCTTTCAGGTTATTTATAATTAAATCAATTCTTTTGTCCATCTCCTTCCCTCCTTATCCTCCAATTTTGTTATATGCAACAGCGTACAGCCTGATTTGTTTTACCATAGCCAGCAAACCATTCGAACGGGTGGGAGAAAGGTGTTGTTTCAAACCCAAATCGTCGATAAAATGAAGATTGTTTTCAATCAGCTCAGCAGGGGTTCTCCCCGAAACAACGCGCAACAGCAGTGCAACCAGGCCTTTTACTATTACTGCATCGCTTTCGCCCCTGAAATATATTTTTCCGTCGTTTATTTCTGCAACAAGCCAAACCCTGCTTTGACAGCCCTTAATTAAATTCTGATCGGTTTTTTCTTTCGGATCCAGTTCTACCAGTTCGTTGCCTAATTCTATTAAATACCCGTATTTGTCCATCCAGTCGGAGTAAGCCGAAAACTCGTCAATAATTTCTTTCTGTACCTGTTCAATGGTCATTTTATTTTTTTTGCAGGTTGCAAAGTTCTAAAAAAATTATATTCACACAACTAAATAGTTAACACTTATTAAGAAAGAATAAAAATTAAGGTTGAAATTTAAGTTTATGTAAAACATGAAACCGTTTTTAGTAAATTTAATCTGATAAAAACCAATAAAAAATAGATATGAATTCATTAGCAGGTACAAAAACCGAACAGAATCTTTTAAAAGCGTTCGTAGGTGAAACGCAGGCTCGAATGCGATACGACTATTTTACCAGCCAGGCAAAAAAGGAAGGGTTTGAGCAAATTGCGGCAATTTTTGCAGAAACCGCTTTAAATGAGAAAGAACATGCCAAACGGTTCTTTAAGTTTCTTGAGGGAAGTATGGTGGAAATTACAGCAACCTATCCGGCAGGGAAAATCGGCGCTACGCTTGAAAACCTGAAAGCAGCGGCTGATGGCGAAAATGAAGAATGGACCGGACTATATCCTGAATTTGCCAAGGTTGCAGAGGAAGAAGGTTTTAAAGATGTTGCAATGGCTTTTAAACTGATTGCAAAAGTGGAGAAAGCCCACGAAGAAAGGTACCGCACCCTGTACAATAACATCGAGGGCGGCAAAGTATTTAAACGCGGCGAAAAAGTTGTTTGGAAATGCCGCAACTGCGGATTTCTCCACGAGGGGACTGTTGCCCCGCCATTGTGCCCGGCGTGCCAGCACCCCCAGGCTTATTTCGAGATTAAAGAAACAAATTATTAGTTCTTTTATCGGAAACCGGGTTGCAGGCCGAAGGGCATTTTCCAACCCTTTTTTTGAAGTAAATATTCAATATTGAGTCCACTCCGAAAAGTCCGAGTTCATTGATTTTCAACTCTTTTACCCCTGACCCCTAAAGGGGAACTCGCTGAAAATCAATGAACTCTTCAAAGTCCCCTTTAGGGGCCCGATAGCTATCGGG
>JBBINB010000140.1:0-5104 GCA_037444065.1 Draconibacterium sp. | reverse complement strand
TGCAACACCCTTGTCAATCGCTAATGTTTCCTATCAACTCGGCACATACAGGAACTTGCATCCTGTTAGCTTAATATCATGCCCGACATACAAAAAAAAAGCTCCTGAAACGGAGCTTTGTATATTTCCAACAAAATTTTACTTTTTCCTGTTTTCCATATGCTTCGCGTAACGGTTCATGAACTTATCCACTCGGCCTGCACTGTCGACAAGTGTAACCTTACCTGTATAAAACGGATGCGAAGTACTTGAAATCTCAACTTTAAAAAGGGGGTATTCCACACCGTCGATAACTTCAGTTTCCCTGGTGTTTACTGTTGATTTCGTAATAAAAGTATGGCCATTCGACATATCCCTGAACGCAACCAACCTGTATTCTTTTGGATGAATATCTTTTTTCATTTTTCTGTTTTTTATATTGAATGGTTACATTTAAAAACTGCAATCCATCCGCTTATTGTTACTAATCCTTTTTAAATCGGGCTGCAAAGATAAATATTGTTCGGTATAATCCAAACAAGAAGGTTCAATTTTTATCTGATTTCAACTTAACTTTTTCGCTTAACACTTCAGGGCCAATAATCGGCGCCCGCGCAAAGGGTTTATCGCGATCGAAAAGGTAACGCATGGTGTAATGTGTTTTTGCCCTTTTTGCCCCTGTGGCCTCGTAAATGGCAATAATCTTGGGATTAAAATCGCCCGCCCACGAAAGTTCAACTTCCTTGTACTGGGGCTTCTTTTTCATTAGCTGCTCCTGATGCCAGAATATTGCCGACTCAACACCCGAACGCTGGTATTTTGGATCGATACCCATAATGAAAATGCGGGTGCGGGTCATAAACCGCGTGTTTTTATACCACAAAAATTTGAGTATTCCCCAAAGATCCATTTTGCCGTTCAGTTTTCTTAGAACCTGGTTGATATCCGGTATCATCACAAATAGAGCGATGGGTTTTCCCTCGTGATAGGCAAACCAAATCATTTCGGGATCGAGGATGGCTTTTGAATTTTTAATGAAATCGCGGATGTCGTCGGGGTCAAGCGGTTTGTAGTGTTCGTGGAACGACCAGGCCGCGTCGTAAATGGTGCAAAAATCCTGCACAAATTTGTCGGTTTCCTTAAAATTGATGTGCCTGAACTGGTATTGGGGTTTTTTCGCAATCCATTCGGCAATTTTCCAAAACCGTTCGGGGAATGGGACGGTATAGTCGAGGTGATAACAGTATTGTTCAAAATAAACTTCGAAACCAAAATTCCGGAACAGCTTTTCGTAATAGGGCGGATTGTAAGGCATGCCAAAACCCTGCGGCCTAAAACCATTTACCAGCAATCCCCAGTTAACGTAATTTTCGCCAAAATTTACAGGGCCGTCCATGGCTTCCATTCCGTTGTCCCTGTTCCATTTAACCGCGGCATTAAACAGCATGTAAGCGGCTTCCTGGTCGTCAATGCATTCGAAAAAACCGCAGCCTCCCGTAGGCTGATCGTAGGTGTAAGCCGTGTTACCGTTGATAAAGGCGGCAATACGGCCCAACAAATTACCCTTATCGCCGGAAAGAATCCAGCGGATTGCCTTGCCGTTTTTAAATGCTTTGTTTTTAGCCGGGTTAAAAATATCTTCCACCATTCCTTCGAGCGGACAAGCCCAGTTGGGGTCGTTTTTATAAATCAGGTGAGGAATGCGGTGAAACAGTTTTCGTGTTTTTTTATCGGTTACTTCGATTAGTTGCATCGTTACATTGTACTTTTTTAAAAACAAAAGTAGCAAAACCATCAATAATTATAACTCAGGGCTGCATTTATAATTTCTGCATGTGGCGATAAAAAAAGGATTCCAGCTTTTTAACAGACAGAATCCTATTTTATTTAACTTTTCCAAAGTTTTGAACTTTGGAAAAGTTAAAACCAAAGAGTTTAATTGCGGCTCGCCAGCTTCGACAAAAGCCTTAAGATTTCGAGATATAACCAGATAAGGGTTACCATTAATCCAAAAGCTCCATACCATTCCATATATTTTGGCGCACCCGAGTCAACAGCATTTTCTATAAACGAAAAGTCGAGAACCAGGTTAAATGCTGCTATGGCAACCACCACCAGACTGAAACCAATGCTGAAATTGCTGTTACCGTGCAGGAATGAAAATTCCATTCCGAAAAAACCTCCGATAAAACTTACAAGGTAAACCACGGCAATACCGGCTGTAGCTGCAAAAATGCCCATTTTAAGTTTTTCGGTTACTTTAATAATACCCGAACGGTACAAAAACAACATGGCAAGAAAAACTGCCAAAGTAAGCGCAACTGCACGCATTACAATTCCGCTGTACATGGCTTCAAAAATTGCAGAAATTCCGCCAAGAAGAAGGCCTTCGAAAATTGCGTAAATTGGTGCAGATATACCTGAACTTTGCGGACGAAAAGCTGTAACCAGCGCTGTAACCAGCCCGCCAATACCGCCAACTATTAGCCAGGGCATAACTGCTGCTGCAGCGCCATCAGGATTTACCGCTAATGCCTGAAAGAACTTGTTCCATGTAAAAATCGCCGAAGCAATTACAATCAGTAACATCAGCGCGGTTTTGTTCATCGTGCCGTTTACGGTCATTGCATCAGAAGAAACGGTGAAATCCTTGTGAAAAACGTTTTCCTTTAATACAGGATTTGAGGATTTTGTTAAATTTATCATACAGTTAAAATTAAATGTTCAACACCAAAATTTATAAATTCAGTCAAATAGTGAAACAAAAAACCTGCCGATACGGTTTACCTGACAAGATTACATGTGAAAGAAATCCTAATCTCATTTTTATAATAATGCTTTTTATCTAAAACAACTTTCCGAGCATAACATTTAATGGAATCGAAAGGTCGATAAATTTAAATTTTAACTGATGAGATCTCTCAAGAGGTTCTATCATTTTATGCAATGATTTTCGATCTTTTGTAATATACGCTTCAATTTGTCGGTTGTGGATTTGTGCAAATAACTTTATGTCGTTGATAATTACCTTTCGTTGCTCTGATTCTCTTAAATCTTCATCCCCTTTTAATGAAGAAAAAAAGCTGCCAGCAATTTTTGCATCATTATAATCGAATTCCAATAAGCGAAAAGCGTTTAAAGAAAGCAGATTGTCAGGATTGTCCCCTACTGCATATTCACTTACAACAATTGTCGAAAGATAGATTTCTATGCCATTTTCCAAAAAATATTGAAAATAGTCTTTAGCGTTTTGATGAAAATCCGCATCTGATTTTAATAACCGAATACAGAATGAACTATCCAAAAGAACGCTAGTTAATTTATTCATATATTTTCGGCTTTTAAATCGTCCAGCCACTCATCGACATTTGAAATCTTACTTAAATTAATCGATGCTTTCTCTATTACTTTATCTAAAAGAGACTTGTTAAATACAGGCCTATATTGAATAAACTCAATCAAAATCAAATCTGAAAGATTGTCATTTTCAAAACTTTTTTTCCCTCGAACCTTAATTCCATAAGGTTTATATGTTCTCTTCTCACCATCCATTATTTGCTCTTTTGTTGCTGAAACGGTAAGATTTCCATATTTTTTTGTGCTTATATGTAAGTTTGGACTTTTACCACCCTCCTGATAAATTTCGCCATACAGATAAAATTCACTCTCGTAAAACCTGGGAGCAATCATTTCATAATTTGTTGAATAATCTATAACTAATGTCGATTCCTTTGAAATGGAATTATAAAATTCAATCGTATAATTTTCTTTAGATGCTATTTTTTGAAATTTATCGATAATCCATTGCCTGTTGTAATCCAGAAAATCGAGATTATTGCGTTTGCTAATTTCAATTGTTAAGCCATTAAACAAAATAACCGCTGAAATTGGTAAAAAGAACTTGTGCCGTACTGATCCTTCCTCAATTTGATAAGAAATTTGGGGACGGTTTTGTTTTTCTTGTCTACTTGGGAAAAGGAAAGATTCGATATCAGATATTAATTCTTTTACTTCATTTATATCTATATCCTTAAGGGTTAGTTTATTAATCCTGTTTGATATTCTTAACTCAATAAATCCCTGTTCTTCCATGTTTCGAAAATACAAAATAACTGAATGAAATAAAATAAGAGCTCAATAATGATTAGGTTTTAATCAAATCCTGAAAATAACTGCTGGTTAATTCTTCATAAAGTTCCACGCCGAGCTTAACAGCATTTTCCGAATCGCTTAGCTGTAAATTCTGCGACAGCTCTATGGCCTGCCGGTTAAGGTTTTCTGACCGCTTTCCCAATGCCAGGACTGTGCGGTAAAGAACCGGGTTTAGCGTTTTGTCTTTTGCCAGTATTGGCAGTTCATTAAAAAACGGTTCAAACATTTCGTCGATTGCCGATTTTTCGGTCAGCGCAAGCCGCCCGGTTAAATGAATTCCGGTAAAATGCAAAATATGTTTTTTCCCGCGGCACCATTCCAATGCTTTTACAAATGCAAACTTTGTTTTTACCCAGAGATTGGCCGAGGCCTGTTCGGCTATTTCTGTGTTTTCAAAAGTCTTTGTCCAGAAATCGATTTGTTCTTCGGTTACAAGGTTGGGCTCGTCAATCAATGTGGCCAGAATCATTGTTTCGCGCCACTGCTTGTTCCATAGTTTTAAAGCCAGCAAATGGCCGGGTTCAAATTGATTTGCTATTTCCCGAAGTTCAACAACCGGCACACCCCAATTGGTTTTATAACGAATTCCTTTTTGTTTCATCAAATCGGCAACTTCGCCACTTTTACGCGATTCTATCAAGCGTAAAATCTGTTGAAATTTCTTTTCCGTGTCCGTGTTGTCGAGAATAAAATCCACTTTTTTCGATTTTACTTTATTAAGGTAAACGCCGGGACTATTAAAAAAAATATTGAATTAGGCATTTAAACAATAAACTTTGTAAGGTAACGGATCTGCCTTTACCATCCTGCGTAGAAGGTTATCAAAGATGCCATCCTTCATATTGTTTCGGTTGAAACGGTAACTGTATTCATCAATATAGGCTTGTAGGTTCTCCACTCGATGGTGCATCCCCCGAAGCCAGCCCTTAAATCCCATAATCACGCGGTGCAGGTCGGGAAAATTATCTCCTTT
>JBBINB010000139.1:0-5171 GCA_037444065.1 Draconibacterium sp. | reverse complement strand
CCCCCCCCCATCAAATAATTACATAATTACCTTTATTTCAACATATTAACAACAAACAAAAACGCAATGTTATACAACATAATGAAACTATGTAAAATACTTTGAAAAATGAGGTTACCTTTTTGGAGTTTTCGAACAACATTTTTTGCTGTATCAAACGGAACTTTGATGGATTCCATCTGATCCCGACTGTGTAAATACGGATGGAATCCAATCCGCATGGAAGTGGTTTAGGAAATGTGTGAATGCAGGAATGCAGGAATGAACTGGGAAAATTGTTTTGGGAGGAATAGTTCAATTTTAAAAACTTCTTTTAAATGAAGCAAATGGCATGATTGGAAACATAACAACTTGTTTAAAATTGCCATTGCTATCTTTATAAATGCTGTATGGGTTTTGCCTGTTGTAAACATTAATCACCCCAACGGACCAGGTTCTGTGACCTCTTGACAATTTTTTCTGCATGTGAAATCCAAAATCAAGGCGGTGATAAAGTTTTAACCGCGCATTATTTGGCTGGCTGTAATAATCAAGATATGAAAAATCAAAAGGATAGTTTTCTTCTTTAAGGACAGGATTCATGCTCCGTATTGACTGGGTTGGCAAAGAAATCAGTATTCCTGAATGCAGCGCAAAATTTCCAGTGAACCATTTCTTTTTTTGTTCATTTTCCTGAATTGTCCATGACCCATCCAAAGAAAAATCGTGCCGTATATCATAATTGGCAGGTATCCATTGTTCATTTAATATAGACGGAAAAGAATGCTCTGCTTCACTTAAAGTGTATTTTACATTTATTTGAAAATCATTGGCATTGTACTGCGCTAAAAAGTCAAGTCCGTATGCCCGCCCCGTTCCCTGGTCAATAATATCGTACCATTGCGTTGATTGGTATAGATTAGATGGATACAAATAGTTTCCGACAATATTCTCCATCCATTTATAATAAACTTCAGCATCAAAATTAATTTTCCCCTTTTGCCAGTTAACACCAGCAGAAGTTTGCCATGATGATTGAGGATTAAGATTTCCGGTAGTTGGCAGCCAGGTATAACCGGGCATTCCCTGTACGCTTTTGGGCATGGCATAAACAGATTGGGTGTTGCGCATTGCCCCTGCCTTAACTGAAAAGGAATTTGTTAAATGATAGTAAACCGACAAGCGGGGTTCCAAAGAGAAATAGTCTGACAATTGCTCTCCAGACAAGTTTGTTCGCAAACCTAAATCAATGTTAAACCTTTTGGTTGAATACTCAGTCGATGCAAAGGCTGCCAGTTCTTTTTGATGCACAGTTTCAGAATTTTTAATCTCGTTAATATTCCCGTTATCTTCCGAAATTTTGTACGGCGGCTGAATTGAACGCAATAAACCATCCGAACCAAACTTAAATTTGAAATAATTTCCGATGCTAAATTCCCTGCTCACTTTATATCCGAATTCATTTAAATCCGACTTGTTTTGCTGTTTTGTTGTTTTTTCCTGCAAATTCATCCCATTAGTTTCAAACTCATTGAACGAACTGTAATACAACACGGCATCATTAAACGCTCCATTTCCAGATACAGACTGATACCTTGCTGAAGCGATGGTATTTCCCCATCCCTGTTCCATTTTACTTTTTTGTCCGGTAGTTTCACTTTTTGCAAATAACTTGTCTTGACCAGTGTAATAACTAACATAAATATGGTGTTTCTTTTTTACCGAAAAATTTGTCTTTGCATTGATATCCATAAAATAGTACCCAATTGCCATGTCGTTTTGATTTCCTGCGGTTATACCTGTTATCAAAATATCGGGCCAACTGCGCCGCGCTGAAAACAGAAACGAAGCTTTGTCTTTAACAATTGGGCCTTCAGCAGTAACAGTTGCAGCAACGGTACTAATGGTAAAATCACCGGCATACGTTTTGCGATTTCCTTCCCTGACTGAAACATCTAAAACTGATGAAAGCCTTCCGCCAAATTCAGAAGGAAAACCTTCTTTGTACAAAGAAACACTTTTAAGTGTGGAGCTGTTAAAAACAGATAATAAACCAAAAGCATGGTTCAGGTTGTAAACCGGTGATTTATCTAGTAATATCAGATTCTGGTCGTGAGAACCACCCCTCACAAAAAGCTCGGAACTTCCTTCCTTTCCGGCGCTCACGCCAGGCAGGGTTTTTAAAACTGACATTATATTGCTTTCTCCTGCCAATGAGGGAGCCCATTTAATTGCTTCACCTGTTAAAGCCAACTGTCCGATTTGGGTTTTACTGCTGTAAGTATTTTTGTTCGCCGAAACTGTGTATTCATCAAGTTCAATTCCCGGAATTAAATGAATATTAAGCATAGTATCCGCATTTTGCATTAACAGGATTTTTTGGGTCTTGTAGCCGACAAATGACACCTGAATTTCAGTTGGTTCGTATTGTGGAATGTCTAATGAATAATATCCATAAACATTTGAAATTGCACCAACCTGTGTACCGGTTGTAATTTTAATTGTCGCCAATTGCAGCAATTCAGCCGTTTCGGAATCGCTGACAATCCCAAACACTTTTACCGTATTTTGTGCTGATGCCGCAAGATTGAAAAACACACAAACAATCAAAATATAAAACCGGTTTTGCATAATTTGATTTTACATTTCCCCTTTAAACTCAAATAGACTTAGGTCGACCCCTGCAAAAATTCCTGCTCCTCCTGAAATATTGGTTGGAAGAAAAATGGGTTGATAAGTAAACGGCAGATTTACTTCGGGGTTGAAAGAGCGCTGTAAATACCCTCCTTTATAATAAAGGTCATATTCTTTGGTAGCAGCAATCACATAAAACCGGATGGTTTCATTTTCTGCAAAAAAAGCAAGCCGGGTATGCAAACTACCATCAACCAGATTTTCAGCAGGAACACGCACAAAAGATTCATATTCATAGGAAAAACCTTTAGGAGCCCAAGAATCATAAAACCTGTTGAATGAATCAGCATATGGCGAATCACAATAAACACTTCGCTGCACCCAATCCGATTTTCCACTGTAATTTGTTTCCCGAATGAAAAGTAAAACATAAAGGGCATTTATCTCTTTGCTAATATTGGTTACTTCCAAATCGAAAACTTCGGCAGGTCGATTATTATCCTTTTTTTTAGTTTTTAAAATAGAAATAATTGGTTTATATGGTATTACTGTTTGACAAATTAGTTTTGGTTGTCCCTGAATCTGGACTTCAATTTCATATTTATCACCATTCAAACATGTGTCGTTGAAAAAATATGTTCCATCGTTGTTAAAGCTGTTTTTAGATGAAAAATGCAAGCCATTCTTTTTCAGAATAAACTCAGCTCCGGGAATGGGTTCAAATTGCTTTTCCTGCGGATGGTTTGACCAGGTAAGGTTTATAGCCAACGCCGAATCTGCATACAAAATTCCGTTCAATACGGGAATAGCTTTAGAACTTTGTAATTCACCATCATAATCTGAAACACAGCCAGAATTAAAAAATATTGAAATGTAAAATATATGAAAAAGCCCTTTGTACAAATGGAGACTATTTTTCATTAATCCATTATTTCGAGCCTAAATTGAATATCAGTGAAAACTCAAAGGTATTTGCTTTCGGGGTATATGTAGTTGCTTGTTGAGAATTACTACTGCCATTACCGATGTAATCACCGCCGCCAACTACCGTGCCGCCTACCTCTTTATTAATCGAGCCTGCATATTTCAAAACCAAATCAACAAAGCGCAATTTATAGCCGGTTTGAAGAAAAAAGGCGTGGTCAAGTTCATTTACAGGAAGATCTCCTGATATCAAATAACCAAATTGATAGCCGCCACCTATATAAATTTTGGGAAGACAATAATTCAATCCTAAAGGCAGCGAAATGTAACCCGCATGGCGCTTTTCATAAATATTCACCAAATAGTCTTCATTCACATATTTCACATTAGCCGATTTTTGTGTAAATAATCCTTCAATAGACAACGCAAGGTTTTCATTGAGTTTGGTACTCCACGCATACCCGAACTGAAAACCCGGGTTCGGAGAATATTCAACACCGTTCAAGTCCTTATAAATAGTATAGTTTGCCCCAATCTTTATTCCTTTTGCGGGTTGGGCAAAAATTTTATAATTGAAAGGGGATATCAGAATTACTACTGTCAATGTTTTAAAAATTGTTTTCATGTCCTCAATTATTTATCCTTTAAAATAGAATTGTAAAAATACTTTATAATATATCTTTTTTTCTGATTAAGTCAGGCTGTTTGATATTAACAGCCTGATTATATTTTAATTACTATATTTTTTTTAATAAATGAGTACAGTCTCAAATCATTTTTTTATTGTTATTCTTACAGGAAAGCTTTTCTTTTTTTATCAATTTATAAAAGTACATGAGTTTTCTTCTCCGACTCCTCTGTTCCACATTCTAAGATAAACTGTTCCCCCAAAAGGCATAACAATGGTATATCCTGAAGAAACATCATCGTAAGTATACCAATATCCCAAAGGAGGGTTTTCAAGTTCCCAGAAGTACTGTGTTTTATAAGAAACCCAAGCAAATAATACCTTCTTTTGATGTGTTACATAGGCATTGGCAATATTTCCATTTGTAAACCTATTAATATCAATCCACATTCTTCTTGTACTCGTTGATTTATAACAACTATCAACAGATTTTAATCTGGAAATACTTTTAGCATCAATTAATTTTCCGTTTATTTTCACAAAACCATTTGCGTTGGCAACAGAAGCGTAAAGCATGTCAATTACAGGTTTTATTGAGTAATCGGGTAATCCATCATAAGTTCCTGTTGCCATTGTAATATAATCTTTGTAATCATTCCTAAATTGTTCAAGTTCCACAATCGGATTTTTACCTTCAACAATTTTCTCATATTCTGAAAAAATCGATTCATAAACAGAAAAGAAACTTTCAAAACCTAAAGAATCCTGCCAACTTTTTAATTCATTAAAAGTCTTTTTGGAATTCAATTCAACAAGCTTCCAAAACACACTTTCATCTTTAATGTTTAAGATTCCGCCTTTGTCCTTTCATAAATATATGTGACAGAAAAGTGTAAACTGACAACCTTGATGTTAATAACTCATTTTACTTTTTTGTTCTTTCTTTTATATCTTCATTCTGCCGGGAGAAGCGGAGAAGGGCTCTGCTGGGGGGCAACCCTTCAAG
>JBBINB010000138.1:0-5211 GCA_037444065.1 Draconibacterium sp. | reverse complement strand
CGTTCACACGGGGGATGAGCTTGTTTCAGCCTGTCAACCTGAAATGGTTGCGTGAGTTCGAGGAGCCGTGTGATGGGAGACTGTCAAGCACGGTTCCCTGCCTGCGTGCCGCTACGGCAGGCAGGTGGGAGAGGCTCGGGGGTGAAATTCCCCCTTGCCTACTCGACTAAGGAAAGTGAACTTTTGTTAAGAATTCATTAAGGAAGTTAAAGACAATGATTTCCTGATTTATTTTAGGGATGTATTAATTCCGGAACACAAGCCACCACCAGTTGAAAAGCCCCTTTTGCCATGAAATCAGATTCAGTAATTATTAATCCGTTTGAGGTTAAAATCGGGTTCAGTCCGCCCACATTGCTGTATTTTTTAAAGTTTCTGTGGTGTTCCCTCCCGGCAAGGAATTCGGCAAATCTGCTTCCCCATCCTGTAAAATTCCAGGGAAGCGGGATTGCATAATCAAGTACAATTAACCGGTTTGAAACGCGTTTCATTTCCGATAAAACCATTGAATACATTTCGGGTGGAAACTGATGAAGCGCAAGTGTTATTATTGAAACATCGAATTCATTTTCTGCAAAACCGTTTAAGTGGGTTGCATCAGCCAAAATAAAATCAATATTGCCAAATTAATGTCGTTTAGTTAAGAACTAAGATGAAAAAATCTGAAAGGCCAACACCCTTCGACTCCGCTCAGGGTGACAGTCAGACTGAGCGAAGTCGAAGTCTGTTTTTACTAACTAAACGACATTGATTGCCAAATCCATTCTTACGATGATTCTTTATTGCCGCGGCAAGCATTGAATGTGAGTAATCGATACCCACAACCCGGCTTGCTTTTCCTGCAATTTCAAAAGTCAGCGCCCCTGTTCCGCAGGCAATGTCAATCACTTTTTCACCTTTATTGATATAACAAGCCACTTTCCCCCTAAGCGGTTTCAATACTGGATCGATAAAAGCGCTGTATATTTTCGCGTTTATTTATATCAGGGAAATGGAACACCCGGTGTTTTGTGTACCATGGATAAAAATTACGGACACTGGTTTTATTTGGCTGATATATATATTAATATTGAACTTGCATTACATCGAAATTGTTGTTCAGGATAAAAAAAAATATCGGGTATGAAGAAAATTCAAATTAGCGCTTTGGTCATGTTTTTAGTTCTGGTTGCTTTTAAAACTGATAAACCTGCTTATTACCTTTTTGATAAACAAGGAAAGGCTGTAAAATATGAGAAGATGATGAAGGATCTGGAAAGTGCCGATGTGGTTTTATTTGGCGAAAGCCATGATAACGCAATTGCGCACTGGCTGCAACTTGAAGTTACAAAAACACTTTTTGATACCAAAAAGGAAAACCTTGTACTTGGGGCCGAAATGTTTGAAAGCGACAACCAGGTGATTTTAAACGAATACTTCGGAGACTTCATTTCGCAAAGCAGCTTTGAATCGGAAGCCCGTCTATGGCCCAATTACAAAACCGATTACAAACCATTGGTGGAGTTTGCCAAAAAAAACAAGGTACTCTTTATCGCTACCAATATACCACGCAGATATGCCTCGCTGGTCAATAAGAAGGGATTTGAAGGGTTGGAAGAGCTTTCGGGTGAAGCAAAAGCTTTTTTGCCCCCGCTTCCTGTTAAGTACGATCCCGAATTGAATTGTTACAAAAGCATGATGGAAATGGAAGGAATGGGAGCACATGTTACACCCAATTTTCCAAAAGCACAGGCGATAAAAGACGCAACCATGGCGCATTTTATCCTGAAAAACTGGTCGGCAGGGAAATTGTTGCTACACTTTCACGGCTCATACCATTCCGAAAATTTTGAAAGCATTTACTGGTACCTGAAACAGGAAAAACCTGATTTGAAAATTGTTACCATACACACTGTTTCGCAAGCCGAAGTTAAAAAGCTGTTGCAAGAGAACACCGGGAAAGCCGATTTTACGCTTTGTGTGGATGAGGACATGACAAAAACGAGGTAATTTGTATTTCCCGATTTTTTGAAGGCTTTGGTTATTTTGACAAGCTTTTTGCAGGGACAAGTGCCGAAAATTACCTGGTTTACGGAGGAGATGAGTTTCAGAAAAGGAGCGCATTAACAGTTCTTGGATGGAAACAACTGGATAAGGTTTTTGAATGATGCAAACCAATAGGGAACCGTTCTTTGTGAATAGAACGGTCCTTTAAAACTCACAGGATAGTTATCGGATAAGTTAATTTTAAAAAGAAATTGTTCGATTGCGAAAAGCCGGTTGAATTTCTGAATTCATCGTGCGAATAAATCAGGTAAAGCGCCCCGAAAGGGGGTTTAAAGCGCCAGCCAAACAATCCGTAAAAGTAGATATTATCATTATTTGTGCTGTTTTGAGCAAATACTTTGAGCCATAAATCCCTGGTAAAATTGTAGTTTGCAGAAACCACGTTGATAGAAGTTGAACCTTGCGTGGGATCGGGTTTAAAATTCAGTTTATTTGCTGAGTACGACAGCGAAAGATTTTGAAACAATTTAATGCGACCACCGCCGCTGATCAGCGAAAAATCGCGGTCAAAGTTTCTTCCGTCAGTGTAACTTAACGAAACGTGGTTCCATTCTTCTGTATTATAACCCAGCGAAAAAATATGCTTGTAATTGTGGAACTCTTTTTCAAAAAGCTTATGTTCATTGTTGTACGCATATTCGAAATTCAGCTTATTCCTGAAGTAAAAATTAACACCATCGGTGAGGTACCAGCTTCTGAGGCGCCCTTTTTCGAGGCTCCAGAAAATATTGTTCAGGCTTTGAAAATTGATGTATTCGAAAACACTGTTTTTAAGCCACCATTTGTAGGTTACGTCGCTGTCGAGTTCGCGCCGGTCGTCGTCGGTAATAAATCCTGTCTGGTTTACATTGTCCCTGAAATTTTCGCCAATTTGGGTATAACGAAGATGATAGTGGTAAATATTGTTTTCGCGGGCAAACCGCACAAACCAGGCGCTGTGGCTAAGAAAATCGCCCGGGGCGCTCCCTACAAACTGCCCGGTAAAGTAATTTTCCCCAATATTCATAACATAATCGAGGCTAAGTGAACGGGTATAACCATCAGCCCAGCTTTTATCGACCAAAGTCATCCCAATTGACGAAGATTTAAGAAAATCGTATTTTGCCCTGGCCGCCGTAAAAAAAGTTCCGGTATTTTCTTCGGAAAGGTGTGGTGTTTTAACGTTCAGAATGTTAAACTGGGTTTTACCGATTTTCCCGTTCAGGCGTTCGCCAAAATCGATGTCTTGCACACGGCGCGAGTAGAAAGTCCTTATGCGTGTATTATACATGTCGTTTCCTTCCTGGAAAAAAAGCCGTTTTTCGGGGTAATTAAGTTCGTAACGGGTGAGGTTTATTTGTTGCTGGTCGGCTTCGACTGTTGCAAAATCGGGGTTGATTGTTCCATTGAGTGATACATTTGGGCTGATTTGCCATTTTACATCCCCGCCTAAATCGGCATTTACATTTTGCCCTGTGGTTTTAAAAACCGAAATGTAAGGAAATATGGCAAGCTGCATTTTGTTTTGCGGAGTTACAATTCCGTTCAAAACCGCACCCTGCGAAATCCTGAAATCTTCGCTCAAAACCCCCGACCAGTATGCAGTTTCGAAATTCGAACGGATGACACGTCCGAAATTTATCCCCCAATTTTCGATTCCTTTTTTGAATTTCAGGCTTTTAAACGGAATTTCGAATTCGACGCACCAACCCCAGTCGAATGTTTTTGACTCGCACTTCCATTCGGTGTCCCAGTTAAGGTCCATGCTTTTACCGTCGTCGTTGATTTTTATGTCTATTTGTGTAGCGAGCGGATTGGCAAAAAATGCATAACCACTCCGATTGTCATTGTATGTGTCGAGAATCAGCGCAATTATATCGTCGTTTTTGGTCAGTGCATCGCGGCTTTGGTTTTTGGCAACCGGGGCAGTAGCCTGAAAACACAGGAATACCGCGTAAATATTGGTTTTATCGTACCCAAAATAAACAACAGTTTTTTCAGATGAATGCTGACCCGTTTGGGGCTCCATTTGAATAAAATTGGTGGCGCTGTCGGCTTCCACCCATTTTTCGGGTTCAAAAATGCCGTCAATCCTAATGGGAATATTTAATTCGAAAGCACGAATGCTTTTCTGGGAAAACCCATGAAAGGCAAAAAACGGGAGTGAAACAATTATGTATGTTGCAATATTTTTGTACAAAACTAACATTCGCTTTTATTCTGAAACAAAAGAAACCAACGTGAGCTTATTTCCTGTAAAAATTCATTTTATCAATATATTCCCATGCTCTTTGCGGAACAAAATGCCTTATGTCTTTTTCCTCCCTGATTGCATTTCTGATAAACGAGGAGGAAACTTCCATTAAAGGCGCACCCTCGGCAACAGTTATGTTTTTATGTACGGGTACTTTCGATAAATCGAAACCTGGCCGGGGATAAACAATTACCCCATAGTTTTCAATTATCGCATCAAAATTTTTCCATTTCGGAAAACTCCCGAGGTTGTCTGACCCCATTAGTATTTTGAAACTGTAATTCGGGTAACGTTCCTGCAAATAGGCCAATGTGTCGACAGTGTAACTGGGTTTGGAAAGATTGAATTCGATATCTGAAGCTTTAAACCGTTCGTCGTTTTCGATGGCAAGGTTAACCAGTTCCAAACGGTGGTAGTCGGCCAGGAGGTTTTCCTTTTTTTTGAACGGGTTCTGCGGTGAAACAATAAACCAAAGTTGCTGTATATCGGTGTATTCGACCAGGTAATTGGCAATTGCCAGGTGCCCGATATGAATCGGGTTGTATGAACCAAAGTACAACCCGATTTTCAATTTGGGCCTTTTGGGCGATATAAGATCTTCGATCAGATTGCTCATTTTAAATAAGTTATATGATTATTTTCCAATACTGGATGTTCAGCCATCAATTTTCAAGAAAGGAAATCGCAAATCTCAAGCTCCAAATTACAAATAAAAACCAAATCGCAAATCAATGTCGTTTAGTTAGTGAAAACAGACTTCCCTGCCTGTCGGCAGACAGGGACTTCGCTCAGTCTGACTGTCACCCTGAGTCCTTACCCAAAAATAATTTGGGCACAATGTGAGAATGACAGGGGGCAAATATAGCTACTTTAGCTCTTTGATCTGCACAGTTTGATCGTTCTTTGAATAGTGTTATAAACCTGTCACTGAG
>JBBINB010000137.1:0-5479 GCA_037444065.1 Draconibacterium sp. | reverse complement strand
GTCTTAAAACAAAAGTTTAACTGTACGAAAATGCACACACTACCAAAAACTAAAAAATTATAAACTTTTGCAAAAAACAACTGGGGTTTTACCAAAAACAAACAAAATCACTTTTTGGTCAGCCCCTCCGACTTAGTCATCGACTTGGAAAGTCCATGTCCTGTGGTTACCCCACATTCGTAAAAAACACTATTTTTGCAAAAATTTTAAAACCATGATTCAAAGAATACAAACCGTTTTTCTTTTATTATCGGCCATATTAATCGGTGCCATGATGCTGTTTAAACTTGCCGACCTGCAGGTAAACAACGAGCTTTACACTTTTACTGCCAGAGGAATATACGATGCTGACAACCAAGTATTTAACGGATTAGCAATTTTTATTTCTGCCTGGATTATTGTTTTGCTGCATTTATTTGTGATTTTCAGGTATAAAAAACGAATACTGCAAATTCGTATCCTGGTGTTTACAATTATCCTTTTGCTTGGGCTTTTTGGTGTTATTTTTTATTTTGCATATGCCGGATTCGAAGGTGTCAGGGTAGCTTTTAAAATACCGGTGGTTTTTCCGGTTGTGGCTATAATTCTCGACTACCTGGCCATTCGTGCCATTGGTAAAGACGAGGCTTTGGTAAGGAGTTTGAACCGAATCAGGTAAAAAGTGTGGCAACACATAACGGTAAAGTATACTCGTTAAATCTTTACAACATGTATAAACAATTCACGATTGCAATAGCAGTATTTTTATTTTCCCTGGTAATAAAAGGGCAAAACACACCACCCTCATGTGTTATTACCATGCCGCACAGCAATGCATATTTTAAACAGGGAACCGACGTGACAATCAGGGTTTATTCTACTGATTTAGGTGGGACTTACACTGCCGGAAACGTTGTAAAAGTTGAATTTTTCAGGGACACAGTTAAGCTCGGCGAAACCAGCACGGCATCATCAAACACTTATTCTTTCCTGTGGAAGGACGTTCCGGCCGGCACCTTCCGTATAACGGCGAAAGCTACCGATAACGGCAACGCCGTATCCAATTCGGCAGGAGTAGTTATTACTGTTGGTGCGGCAGAAGTTATTCCAAGAGGGCTAAGCGCGGGCAAAGGAAAATACCTGGCCAATATTATTCCCAACAATGCAAGGTCTGATTTCAACACGTACTGGAATGGGGTGACAGCCGAAAATTCGTGCAAATGGGGGTCAGTCGAAGGAGTGCGCAATTACATGTACTGGTCAGTTGCCGACAATGCTTACAATCATGCCAAAAACCATAATTTAAGTTTTCGCTATCATGCCATTGCATGGGGAAGCCAGTACCCTTCATGGATAACCACTTTAAGCCCTGCTGATTTTCAAAAGGAAATTGAAGAGTACATGGCAGCAATTGCAAAACGCTACCCGTTAATTGACCAGATTGATGTATTAAACGAAAACATGTACATTAATACCTATAATAAACAGGAACATGCCGCAGGTACGCCTTATTTCAGGGCCGGCATGGGCGGACCGGGTGCAACAGGTTACGACTGGATGATTTGGCTTTTCGAAAAGGCCCGGTTCTATTTTCCCAATTCGAAACTGGTAATGAATGATTATGAACTGGAAACAAACATGGCCGGGTTAAACGAAATGCTTGCCGCAATTAAGGTCTTACGCGACAGGGGATTGATTGACGGGATTGGTACACAGGCCCACTATTTCAATGTTGACGGAATTTCTGCTTCAAATCTGCAAAATGCATTGAACAACATGGCAAAATCGGGTGTGCCCATTTATGTTACCGAACTCGATTTAAAAGGAAGTCCCGAATCGGAAGTAAACCAGGCAAACAGCTATAAAACCTCATTCCCGGTTTACTGGAACCACCCCGCAGTCGCCGGCATCACGCTATGGGGCTATGTCGAAGGCCAGACCTGGAGAACCGGAACCGGAATTCTGAATAGCAACGGTTCCGAACGTTCGGCAATGACCTGGTTAAAATCGTTTATGGCCGGCTTGCCCGATGTTGGATACCCGTTCGGGAAAAACACCACTACTTCGATAAACCCTGAACCTGTATTCCAGGATATTTCGGTTTATCCAAACCCGGTAACAACCGGCAAATTTGTTGTTGAAACTGGTATGGCAAACCCGGTAAAAACAATTGAATTGATTGACTTGCAGGGAAGAATTGTAAAAACGGTAAAACCAAATCTGGCGAAAACAGAAATTGAAGTTTCGAACTTGAAAAAAGGAATGTATTACATTCGAATCCAAACTGAAAAATCGGTATGGAGCAACAAGATCGTAATTCTTTAATGCTCATGTATTACAGTTTATATTATAGAAAAGTGAAAGCAGATAAATAACTGCAAAAAACAATTGCATGAAAGCCATGATTTTTGCCGCCGGGTTAGGTACCCGCCTGAAACCTGAAACTTTAACCAAACCCAAAGCCCTGGTTGAGGTTGGCGTAAAACCCTTGCTGCAACATGCAATTGAAAAGCTGAAATCTGAAGGGATTACAGAGATAGTTGTCAATGTACATCACTTTTCTTCACTTGTGGTTTCCTTCCTGGAAAAAAATAACTTTGGAATACCTGTACATATTTCGGATGAAACCGATAAACTGCTCGATACCGGTGGCGGACTTAAAAAAGCTGCACATTTTTTCAAAACCAAAGAGCCCATACTGGTATATAATGTTGATATTCTCGCAAGCCTGAATGTGCAGCAATTGCTGAAAGAACACCTGAGTTCAAATGCTCTGGTCACACTTGCAGTCAGAAACAGGGAAACCCAGCGTTACTTAAAATTCGACAAAAACAAACAGCTTGTTGGCTGGATAAATAAGAAAACCGGGGAAACAAAAATCTCGCGGCCCGAAAATTTTGAAAGCTCGATTGAGATGGCCTACAGCGGTATCCATATCGTAAATCCTGAAATTTTTTCGTTGATGCCCGATACAGACAGGTTTTCGGTTACCGATTTTTACCTTGAACTGTCAAAAACCAAATCAATAAAAGGGTATTTTGATAATTCCAAAGTCTGGCTGGATGTAGGAAAACCTGAACAGCTGGAGGAAGCAAGGAGAATGTTTAGTTAGTATATTTTATAATTCCTGTACTCAAACAACCTAATCCCAAACCTCTTTTCAATTTTGTATAAAATGCGGTACTTCAGTTTCATGTTCACCTTTTTCAGATCGGGTTCGAAATTCCAGTTTAAACGCCCGATTCTTTTGTTCATTACTTTTGGATGGGTGCCGGTAAAACGTTTGAGCGCATCGTAACCGCGACCGTAATCAAACTCCTTATCACCTGCTTTTTGAGGAGTTTCCTGTTCAGTAATTCCATTGTAAAACTGTTTTACAGCTTCCACTTTCCCCTGCATAAATCGGGGGTGGCGCACCCAGCCGTAGTGGTACATTTCTGCCTTCACTGGAACCACATTTAGTTTCTTTCCGTTTTTTCTGAATCCCTGTGCATCGCGGTACGAACGAATAGACTTGTCATTTCTTATTACCCTGATTTCATTCCGGTACCAGTGCCTGCAATCGCCAACATAATCGTAACTTCCGTAGAAGTGGCTAAAACCAAACAGCAATCCGTCAACTCCTTTATTGTCAACATTTTCGTGCAACGCAGCCTGAACTACGTTTAAATACTTTTCGTGCAAAATTTCATCGCCCTGGATATAAAAACACCAGTCGAATTCTTCGGGAATTGCATCAAAAGCCTTATTGGTTTCATCGGCATACACGGCCCCACCCATTTTAAGCGATTCATCCCAAACTGTATCAACAATTTTAATCTTTTCAGGAGAAATATTTTGAATGATTTGCCGTGTATTATCCTCTGAATTGCCCACAGCGACTACAAAACTATCGCAAATTGGAAGTACGGATGTTATTGCCTCTTCAACCGGAAAATCAAATTTTTCGGCATTTCTGATAAAGGTAAAACCGCAGACTTTCATTTCAGGAAAAGCTGGAAGTTGGAAGACCGGAGCCTGAAGACGGAAGACAGAAGACCGAAACAAGGAAGTCTTCGATTAGACATAAGATATTTTCCAAACAACATTTATTCAATTTTTTTTCGTACTTCAAACCGGTAATATATACAAAACTCGATTGCACCAATCAGCATAATCGCATTCCCCAGTAACTCGACACCTTCTTCGCTGGCCGCTTTGGCCAGGCGATAACTTTCGTCGCTGTACAACAGTTTCCAGAATTTCGAACGGCCCAATAAGCGGCTAAAAATATAGGTTACCAAAAAGCCCGACAAAAACCACGACGATGCCGGGATGCTAAAAAAACGGATGCCGGCTTCTTTAATCTTTTTGTAATCGCGGATAATGAGCCAGATAAAAACTGCAAACACAATCAAAACAGGGTAAATCCATGGAATTGCAAGAAAATTGAATTCGCGGATAAACGACATCAGAAAAAACAGGGAAACCAGGTTTGAAACCGCCTGAATTTCCTTCCATTTAAAACCAAGGAACAGATAAAATACGAACAAGATGAAAAGGATGGCTTCCTGGCTAATTTCGGTAAAGGTCAATTCGCCAAAATAACCCTCCTCCATCGGATGAGCTGCATCAAAAAAGATACCTTCGGCAAGGCCAAAAATCAGCAACGAATAAGCTACAATTCTAATAACAATTAACAAGGGCGAGTAGATTTTCATTCTAATGAAGTTTCTAAATCCTTTTTAATTTTCGATGGGTGCTGGCTGGTGTGGAACAAATCAACAATGATTATGCATTCCTCGGTAACTTCATAAATAATTTTATAGCTCCATTTTGATACCGAACGGTAATTTTCAGATTCCCCAGCCAAAAATTCCTCAATGGAAAACTTTTCAGGGAAATTATTCAAGCTATGAGCTAACTTTATAAGTTCTTTTTTAACTTTTTTGGCTGCTGACAACGAATCCTTTGCAATGTAACTATAAATATTATCCAGATTTCTTTTAGCTAATTTGTCCCAATGTATGGGGAGTTTCTTCATTTTTACCAATTTTCAATTTCCCTTTCCACTTCTTCCTGAGAAATAAAATCTCCTGATTTTACTCTTTGAGATGCAGTTTTTACCCTTTTCAAAAGGTTTTCTTTTGTTATTGGCGAGCCATCAATATTATATCCGGCTATTTCCGAATTTTTATATTCCTTGCTCATAGCATAAACCATTTTTAAAAACCGTTCATCTGCCCGGTTGATGTAGTCGTGTAGTTCTTCTCTTAATTTTTGTACTCCCATTACTATTATGCTTTCTACAAAAATAACGATTTATATTCATATTTGGTTTCTGTTTAACAGATTCAATTTTCTTTTGTTATCGTTTACAGAAAGCTCGGAAAGTAAAGAGACATAAGCTTTGCACAATCGAGTAGGTAGGGGGATTACTCCCCCGCCCTCTCACACCACCGTGCATGCTCTCGCACACGGCGGTTTCTCTTAATTGTTCAACTTCACGTAATTTAATGTG
>JBBINB010000136.1:0-5818 GCA_037444065.1 Draconibacterium sp. | reverse complement strand
TTTGCTAATGACTTCTTTCAGATTTGCAGTCGCCTGCAACACCCTTGTCAATCGCTAATGTTTCCTATCAACTCGGCACATACAGGAACTTGCATCCTGTTAGCTTAATATCATGCCCGACATACAAAAAAGGGGGAACGACCGCTTCCCCCCAAAAACCTTCGAACCAGGCCCGGATGTGGAAATCAATTTAATAACTTTCAAAATAGGGAACCTGGTCCTTGCCGGAATTTCAGGGGAAGTGATGAACGAAATCGGAATGGTAATCAAAAATCAATCGCCTTATACAGGAACGTTAATTGTTACGCACTGCAACGGTTCCAGTGGTTACATCTGTACCGACAATGCTTTCCCTGAAGGAGGTTACGAGGTTATGGTCACCCGCCTGATGCCCGGCGCTGAAAAACCATTGGAAAACAAACTGCTCGAAATGATTCGCAAACTTTGATTTAATTGTGTTGAATTCATTTCATTTGATGTTCATATAAAGGTTTTGTTCGACCTGCCTGGTTCTATTAATTTATTAAATGAAGCGTGACGATTGATTTGTATTTCAATGGAATTAATGGGTAAAAGCAAGGGAATAATTGAATACGACTGCCTTTATCCCCGTTTTCTGTAACCCAGCCAGTATTTTTCGATATTTTCGAGCGACTTCCCTTTGGTTTCGGGCATTATTTTCCAGCCAATCCAGATGGTGGGGATGCAGAAAAAGGCAAATACCCAAAAAGTAACTGCCGGACCCAGATTATCGAGTGACAGCGGAATCAATTGCCCGATTATTGCCGTTCCAACCCATACTGCCATAGTTGCCACCGACATTGCCCTTCCCCTGATCCGCGTGGGGTAAATTTCGGATAAAATCACCCATACCACCGGGCCAAGCGAAAAAGCAAACGAGGCAATAAAAACCAGAATTAAAATCAACAGTAAAATTCCGCCGGTTTGATTGGTAATGAATAAGAATCCTATAATAATCAGTGAGGCCAGCATTCCAAGCGTACCGGCAAGCAACAGCGGTTTTCTTCCAAACTTATCGATTTGCCAGATGGCCAGCAAAGTAAAAACCATGTTTATTGTACCGAAAACCACCTGGCTCCCCAGTGCATCGCTTAATCCAAAACCTGCCTGTCCCATAATACGCGGGCCGTAATAAATAATGGCGTCAATCCCTGTAAACTGCTGTAATACCGCAAGCGAAACACCCAAAAAAACAGCCAGTTTTATGCCGGGTTCCAGCGCCAGGTTTTTCGTTTTCCGTTCGCTTTCCATCGATTCCCGTATTTCATTGATTTCCGTTTCCGTCTCACTTTCCCCGGATGATTTTAACAGGATTGATTTTGCCAGTTCGGTTTTCCCCTTAGTAACGAGCCAGCGCGGACTTTCGGGTACAAAAATCAGGAGGATAAAAAACAGGATGGCCGGAATGGCTTCCATACCCAGCATCCCCCGCCAGACTTCGGTTTTAAAAACCAGTGTCAGTTTTTCAGTTACAAAAAATTCTCCTGCCGCCGACTGGTCCAATAACCGCGCATTGATTAAATAGGATGCCAGAATACCTATAGTAATTGCCAACTGGTAAAGCGCAACAAACCTGCCCCTGACCGCTGCCGGCGATATTTCGGAAATGTACATGGGAGACAGCATGGAAGCAATTCCCACGCCCATGCCACCTATCAGGCGGTAAATTGCCAGCGCCGAAAACGAAGAAACCAAAGCGCACCCAACAGCCGAAATGCTGAAAAGTATGGCAGCAACCAGCAACACTTTTTTACGCCCGTACCGGTCGCTGAGCCAACCGGCAAATGAAACCCCGATAATGCAGCCAACCAGCGCCGAACTTACATACCAGCCCTCCAGCGCCGCATTCAACCCAAACTGGGCTTTAACCATTGAAAGCGTTCCGGAAATAACGGCAGTGTCGTAACCAAAAAGCAACCCGCCGAGCGATGCCGTTAAGGTAAGCCACCAGATAAAAATCTGTTGTTTGCCCGATTTCATTCCGGGTTAGTTGGTTACAGTTAAAATATCCCTCAACCTGATGTCTGCCGATGAACTTCCAATCATAATTTCAAATTCGCCGGGTTCAACCACCCAGTCCAGATTTTTATCGAGCATTTTTAGTTCGTTATGGCCGATTTCAAACGAAACTTTACGGGATTGACCGGGTTCAAGTTTAATTTTTTCAAACCCTTTTAGTTCTTTTACAGGCCGAACAACACTGCTTATTTTATCGCGTATGTAAAGCTGTACTATCTCTGCGCCAGCCATTTCGCCTGTGTTTTTGACTTCGCACGAAACAATTGTTTTCCCGTATTTCAGAATGTTTTTTACAGAGAATCCGAGTTTTCCGTATTCGAAATTGGTATAACTAAGGCCGAACCCAAATTCATACAAAGGCCCCGATTTTTTTAAATCGGCATACGAATTTCCCCAGCCTTTTTCCAGCCAGTAGCTTTTCGAGGGCTTGTGGTTGTAGTAAACCGGCAGTTGCCCGGCATGACGGGGAAAGGTAACCGGTAATTTCCCGGAGGGGTTAACGTCGCCAAACAAAATATCGGCAACCGCATCGCCGCCCTTTTCCCCGGGGTTCCAGGCTTCAATGATCCCGGGAATATTTTCGTCAATCCATGGAATTGCCAGCGCCCGTCCGTTAATTAAAACAACAACAGTCGGAGTTCCGGTAGCATGCACTTTTTTAACCAGTTCCAGCTGATGACCGGTTAATTCCAGTGTTGCCACATCATAACCTTCGCCCACCGTGCCTTTTTTGCCTTCTTTTTGCCATTCGTTTTCACCCACTACCACAACCGCAATATCCGATTGTTTTGCGATTTTTACCGCCTTTTCAATTTCATTCCCTTCATCGCCGATAACTTCGCAACCCTTTTCATATTTTACTTTTGATTTTCCAATTTTATTTTGAATTCCTTCAAGAACAGTGATAATATCCTGAAGTACAACATTGGAAGTATAATCTCCCAACTGGTTTTTTTCGTCATCGGCATTCGGGCCAATCACTGCAATGGTTTTAATATTTTTATTTAACGGAAGGATTTTCTTGTTTATTCCGGTAATTGGTCTGTTTTTCAATAAAACAATCCCTTCGCGGGCAGCTTCCAGCGCCAGTTTCTGGTGTTCTTCGGTATGGGAAATTTTAACTGCTTTTTCCACATCGACAAAAGGGTTTTCAAAAAGCCCCAGCCTGAATTTTTGCTCAAGCACACGTCTCACCGAACGGTCAATGATTTCCATCGAAACTTTTCCCTCGTTTACGTTTTCAATCATTTCGTTCAAATAACCCTGTCCAAACGAAATGCTTACGTCCATTCCGGCTTTGGCAACCATTGCCGCAGCTTCTTTTTCAGTAGCAGCAAGTCCTTCATAAATCAATGTGTTTACGCCGTTCCCTTCGCTTAATACAAGCCCTTCGAAACCGAGTTCACCCCGTAAAATATCGGTTAGGATTTTAGATGAACTATGCCCCGGTATCCCGTCGATGGCAGGATAGGTTGCCATCACTCCCAAAGCGCCGTTTTCTTTAATCCCGGCTTCCCACGGTGGAAGAAAAACCTCGCGCAGTATCCGTTCCGAAATCTCCATGGCGCCTCGTTCCAACCCGCTTACCGGCTCGCTTTGACCGGGATAATGACATAATCCGGCCACCACTTTATCGCCGGCAGAAACATCGTCGCCCTGAACCGCTTTAACAATGGTTGCGGCAAATTGTGAACACAAAAACGGGTCCTCGCTGTAGCCTTCCTGGTTCCTGCCCAGCCGTGGATCGCGTATCGGTTCGATAACAAGCGTAAACAATTGGTGGATTCCCACAGCCCGGGCCTCTTTGGCAGCAGTTTGATACACCCTGTCGATTAAATCCATGTTCCAGGTACTTCCCAGCGCCGGGCCTTCCGGGAATATCGTCCCGCCCGAACACATCAGGCCGTGTGTGCCCTCTTCGGTTTGTAACAGTGGAATTTTCAGCCTTGTTTTTTCCAATGCAATTTTCTGAAGCTCGTTAAAATAAGATGCCTGTTGCGCCGGCCCTTCGTGCAGCGCTGTATTTGGCAGGGTAAAAAACCCGCCGCCGGGGCCAATTCCCTTCTGAAAAGTCCCTTCAACAAAACTTCTTCCTTTTTCCTGCTTTTCCCGGGGGGTATTTCCCAACTCGCTGAAATATCCGCACGGCATATTCAACTGGCCGATTTTTTCCGCCAGTGTCATTCTCGACATCAAATCGTCAATCCTGCTTTTTACAGGCAGCGCAGGGTTCTGGTAGGGAAGCATACCTGAAAATGGCAGGTCGCCCCTTTTTCCCCTGACATATTTCGCGATGGCATGAACATTATCAATCCAGATTTCATTGGCAGGGTCGGTGGCATATTTGCAAATAGCTTCAATTGTATTCAGGATTGAAGTCTGTCTTCCTCCCTCATCCATTTCGTGACCGGCCAGAACCAGCCAATTTCCGTTTTCCTTAGCCTGGTCAATAATTACTTTTACCTGCTCAAAACTTTTACCGTCGAGTTCCACCCCGGTAATCTGGGCCATATCGGAATATAACGGGTCGTTGGGGGCTTCATTCATCCAGGTCCTCCCCGATTCGAACATTGCCGAAATCAGCGGAACAAGGCTTTTTGTTCCGGTTGCCCTACCAATAAAGGTTTGCCCGCATGGATAACCGTAGGAAACCGGTGTAACCCCAAGCAGTTTTTCGATGACTTTCGAAGCTGAATCCAGTTCAGCAAACATGCTTTGAAGCGTGTAATCTTCGATTGCCTTGCTCCTCGCCCACGGGAAATTGCCTGAACAGGGGTGAACGAGCGAATGGTTGCCAATTTCGTGCCCGTTTTTTACGGCTTTCTTCCAGCCTTCCAACCGTTGCCCCAGGTTATCGGGCGAAACATAAAACGTGCCCTTTACATTGTATTTATCGAGAACCGGAATTCCCTTGTCTATCTGGCTCAAACGGGCATCGTCGAAAGTCAGGCTCAGCGCCATTTTTTTGCCTTCGGGCCATTTGAAATCGTTCTTTTTGACGGTAATTCCCTGATCGTACGATTGAGAATAGGATTGATTTGCAAGGAGAAAACAACACAGAATCATTAAAAATATTTTTCTCATAATGGTTTAGTTTAATGCAGGTTTAAAATCATGATTCATTTTTACTCTTTTATTATTTGCTGGCTCATTTTGCAAGTTTGAAAAAAGTTAAACTTCTTTTAAATCAGAATTAAAAAACACACAAATAAAGAGTTAAATTTTCTCCGTGGAGCTCTGTGCCATCTTTGTGTAACTCTGTGTAATTTCAAAATTTTGGGTACACAGAGGATCACAGAGCCTTCACAGAGATCCACAGAGTCAGAATTTAAATTCACATAAGTCTCTTTCGTTTATTTCTTCACTTTTAACAGTTGCCGGCAGGATAATTCAAAAGCATTTTTTATCAGGGATTTCTGTTCATCCGACAATTTCGAAGCGATGCAAAAAAGCACGGTCCTCTCCACGTAGTCATCCAAAGCCGGCAGGGTTCCTTTTTTATACGAATAATCTTTTGCAAACGAATTTTCATGTAATTCCCAAACCGAATGGTGGCCACACATTGATTTTTTTTGGACCAGCGACGGTATGTTGTAATACATGTGCATGCCCCAGTCGGTCATGTGCACCGGGTAATAACCGCCCGGCCTGACTTTTATCCCGTTTTCGAGCAAAGCATCCCTGAATTTGAAAGAGGTTTCCACCGAATCAAAAATCATTTTTAAAAATCCGCCGCTGTCGCCTTCCGGATCTGCTATATACCGATGCTTAATTCCCT
>JBBINB010000135.1:0-5978 GCA_037444065.1 Draconibacterium sp. | reverse complement strand
CACTTTCATATTCCTTTATACGAGCCTTCTTGAATTCTTCATTGAAAACTCTTCTCGAGTTAATTTCTACTTTCTTTTTTCCCATTTTTTGACCTGATTTTGGTCAACCTATTTCAGGGATGGACAGTTTAACTATCATTCAGTAACCAATAATCAAAAATCAATAACCAATATAATCCAGTAACCAATATCCAGTATCCAGTATAGCGTTTTTAGATTTATTACTTTTGGCCCACAACCTGCAACCCGAATCCTTAAATACTCTTAATCAGTTCTTTCATAATCAGGGTCATTTTGGGTTCGGCTTTCATGGCCACTTCCTGCACTTCCTCGTGCGAAATTTCTACAATTTCGCCGGGCACGCCGCTATCGGTAACTATCGAAATCCCAAAAACTTTCAGGTTCATGTGTCTTGCAACAATAACTTCCGGAACTGTCGACATCCCCACATTGTCGGCTCCCAAAAGCCGAAACATTTTATATTCGGCAGGGGTTTCGAAGGTAGGCCCCGAAACTCCTACATAAACGCCTTCCTTTACAGAAATATTATGCTGAATGGCAATCAGTTTGGCTTTGTTGCGCAAACGTTCGTCATAACACTTGCTCATATCGGGGAACCGTGGGCCAAGTTCTTCTTCGTTTTTCCCACGCAACGGGTGTTCAGGGAAAAAGTTGATGTGGTCGGTAATAATAACAATCTCGCCTACCTGCCATGCCGGGTTTAACCCGCCGCTTGCATTCGACACAAACAGGTGTGTAATTCCAACCAATTTCAAAACCCTTACCGGAAAGGTAACTTCTTTCATCGAATAACCTTCGTAATAATGAAAACGCCCCTGCATTGCAAGCACTTCTTTATTGCCAAGTTTACCGTAAATTAACCTGCCCGCGTGGCCCTGAACTGTTGAAACCGGGAAATTAGGTATTTCGCTGTATGGGATTGAATCGATGATTTCGATTTCTTTAACCAAACCTCCCAGGCCTGTCCCTAAAATGATCCCGATTTCGGGTTCAGCTTTTATTCTTTCTTTTATGAAGTTCGCGGTTGCTCTTATTTTCTCCAACATAATTTAAAATTTTTTTATTGAACTCATTTTCACCCTCGTCGAGGAATTTAACGCTTACCGACAAATAGTAAAGGTTAGCTTTAATTTCATCGGGAATATTTTCAATATCCTTTAGCCGAATAGCATCTTTTTCGGTAGTAACGATCAGTTTTTTATCCGATTTTATCTCCTCGAACTTCTTTAAAACCAATTTCAAATCGGCTTCGGTATAGTAATGGTGATCTGAAAATGATAATACTTCCAAATGCTTCGAGAATTGTTTTAAATGGTTGTGCAATTGACCCGGAGAAGCAATCCCGGTTAAAACCAGCAATGAATGGTTTTTTTCAGAATTAAATAATTTCCCCGGTTCAGGCGCTGAAAAAACAGGCTTTAATTCATTATAAACCAAAGCACTAAAGAAAAGGCTTTGATAAGGTTTTAACCTGACATCTTTTTGCAGGATCCGCCTCATTATAGGTGTTACTTCGTTGGGGCATTTTGTAAAAATAATAATATTTGCCCTCCGCATCTGCGAAATCCCCTCCCGCATCCGGCCTGCCGGCAATAAGTAATCTTTCTTTAACTGCCGGTTATAATCAATTAGTAAAATATTTATCCCGGGTGTTATTTTCCGGTGTTGAAATGCATCGTCGAGCAAAACCACATCCGGTACCGGGTTATTTCCGGGTTCGAGAAGTTTTTCGACACCCACTACCCGGTTTTCGCATACAGCAACAGTAATACCCTGAAACTTGTGTTTTATTTGTAAAGGTTCGTCGCCCACCTGAGGAACTGTGGAATTGCTTTCTACTATCCTGAACCCCCTGGTTTTTCGTTTGTAGCCCCTGCTTAATGTTGCCACCTCGTATTTGTCGTGCAGCAAATCAACAAGGTACTCCACCTGGGGAGTTTTACCTGTTCCGCCAACGGTGATATTGCCGATAGAAATTACCGGAACATCAAATTCGGTTGAACGGAAAAAACCCAAATCGTACATCTGGTTTCTTAAATAAACTACGAAACCATACATCCAGGAGAGCGGGTATAAAAAAAAGTTCTTCATAATTTACCCGGAATTTATCGGGCTAAGATAAGAAAATTAATAAGTGGGTTATATTTAGGATTTCACTTTGAGTGCGGCATTCAAATAGTGAAGGCTTCACTTTGAGTGAAACCCTCAATACCTGTCAAAACTTTTTAAAAGATAAAAACTAGTTTATATAAATTTCATAAGGCATCCGGGCATAAACACCTTTCATACCCGTCATTTTTTTCAAATTTTCGAAGTAACGGTAATTTTCACCCAGTTCGTTTTTGATAAAACGTAACCTGATATTGTCGGTCCCTGCTTTAAATAATTCTGCAAACGGGTCGGGCAACACGGGAAGCGAAACGGTGCGGTATTCTTCCACGCCGGCAATTTCTGCAGCAAGCTGAACGGCTTTATTAAGTCCTCCGAATTCATCAATCAATCCAATTTCCAGGGCATTTTCGCCGCTCCATACACGTCCCTGGCCAATTGAATCGACCTGCGCTTTTGTCATTCTTCTACCTTCGGCAACATGCGAAACAAATGTGTCGTAAATTTCCTCGATCATTGATTGCATCATTTGTTCTTCAAAACCGGTCATAGGGCGGGTAATAGAGAGTAAATTGGAATTTTTATTGGTTTTGACCACATCGGTGGTAATTCCGAGCTTGTCGTTTAAAAGCTCCCCCATATTTGGTATTGTGCCAAAAACCCCGATTGAACCGGTAATAGTATTTGGACTGGCCACAATTCTGTCGGCGGCGCAGGCAAGGTAATAGCCGCCAGATGCAGCCACATCTCCAAACGAAACTACCAGTGTTTTTTCTTCGGCTGCCAGTTTTACTTCGCGCCAGATGGTTTCAGAATCAAAACTGGTCCCACCGGGTGAATCAACCCGTAAAACGATGGCTTTATAGCTGCTGTCCTGACGTACTTTGCGTATTTCCCTCGAAAGTTTATCACCATCAATATTATCTCCGCCAAACGATGGACCAATTTCTCCGCTGGCATAAATTACAGCAATTTTATTCATTTTAAACTTTTTATCCTTTGCCGGCACATCGGCATAATCTGATGCGCCGATAACCGGAATGCCTTTTGTACCTTCAATCCCGATTATTTTTCTTAAATCATCCAAAGCTTCGTCTTTATATTTCACCTCATCAACCAGGCCCGACTCAACAGCTTTTTTGCCTTTTTTAAAAGTTTGAACCTCATCGGCCAGCAGGTTTAATTTTTCAACCGGAATATTTCTCTTCTCCGAAATCCCTTTTAGCATGTGGTTCCATAAACTCCCCATATAGGTAAGTTGCTGCTCGCGGTTTTCCTCACTCATTTTATCGAGCATAAAAGGTTCAACGGCAGCCTTGAATTTCCCATGCCTGACTATCTGCATTTCAACGCCCAGTTTATCAAGCGCTCTTTTAAAAAATACCATTTCTCCTCCCAAACCCCTGAAATCTACTGCAACTTCGGGGTGAATCACAATTTTATCGGCAACTGTTGCCAAATAGTATGAAGGCTGATCGAGCATATATTGTTCGGCATGCGCATAAACAGGTTTATCGCATTTACTTTTAAAATCGATTAACGCATTCCTGATTTCTTCAATTGAAGCCATACCCGCATTAGCCATCGATAATTTAAGGTAAACAACCTTTATCCGGTCATCGTTCACAGCATTTTCCAAAGATGTGGATATGTCATCGAGCCCAAGGGTTTTAATCTGAGAAAATCCGGGGATTTCAATGTTCTCAAACGGGTCAATGGGCGCCCTGTCAACAATCTGTCGGCTCATATCCAGCACAAGCATCGAATTGTTTTCAACAGCAACCTGTTTTTCGGCCGAAGAAATTATCGCGCCTATAACCATGATAAACAAAACCATTCCTATTATCGAAACGGCAATAATTCCGACTACCGTGGCCAAAACATATTTAAAAAACTCTTTCATACTGTATTATATTTATATTTATTTACATTTATAATTTCAAAAATATCGGTAGCAACTTTCTTTTAAAATTACAAATATAAGCTTCAATGCATAAGGTTTTTTTGGGTATTGGCGGAAATATTGGAAATAAGCATGATAATTTTCAAAAAGTTTACTTTTTAATTGAAAATGAACTTGGCGTGATAACAAAAAAATCATCGGTATATGAGTCGCCTCCCTGGGGTTTTAAGGCCGAAGAAAACTTTTGGAACCAGGTAATTATTTTGGAAACTTCCTTATCTCCCTTCGAACTAATCGAAAAAATACTTGATATTGAGGATCATTTCGAACGCAAGCGGGACATTGGAAAATACAACTCACGCGAAATGGATATCGATATTTTATATATCGATAACCTTTTTATGGAAACCGACGACCTTACCATTCCGCACCCCCGAATGCATCAGCGCAAGTTTGTTCTTGTGCCGTTAAACGAAATTGCCCCCGGTGTGAAACACCCCCTATTCCGTCTTACAACCTTACAATTACTTGAAAATTGTAAGGATGGTTCAATGATTTTAAGGGTGGGGGACATTAAATAAAACAGAAGTAATGGGCTTTCCACTAAATCATTATTATCCATTTTTATTATTTCAAGGCCGAATTTATTAAACTGCCGACAGTAATGATAATAACACATACTTCGCAGATATCCAACAAAATACTTAGGGCAAAAAAAGAGTGATATTTGACTAAATTTGTGACTTATACCAGATAATATTTGGTATGTTTCATATTTCAAATTGGTATTTTAAAAAAAAATGGACAAAGAATTTTCGGATATAATCAATCTTATCAAGCAATCACGCTCAAATGCATTTCGGGCGATTAATGCTGAACTTATTGACCTCTATTGGAATATTGGCAAATACATAAGCAATAAAATTGATACGGCAGAATGGGGTGATTCTGTTGTAATGGAATTGGCAAAACATATTAAGCAAAACGAACCTGAAATAAAAGGATTCTCGGATAAGAATATCTGGAGAATGAAACAGTTTTACGAAACTTACAAGGATTTACCAAAACTCTCAACAATGTTGAGAGAATTAAGTTGGTCTCATAATTTGGCAATATTTTCAAGGTGTAAGTCTGTCGAAGAGAGAGAATTTTACCTAAAACTAGCGAAACAGGAGAGTTATAGCTTTAGGGAACTTGACAGGCAAATATCCGCAAGTCTTTTCGAGCGGACAATGATTACTAACACAAAACTCTCAACAGCTTTGAGAGAAAATAATCAAAACCTGACAAATGCGTTTAAAGACAGTTACGTTTTTGAATTTCTGAGCATTTCTGACCCACACAGCGAAAGAGAATTGCAGCGTGGACTTGTAAAGCAAATGAAAAACTTTATACTTGAAATTGGAAAAGACTTTTTGTTCATGGGTGAAGAATACAAATTACAAGTAGGAAACAGCGATTTTTACATTGACCTTCTTTTCTATCACCGTGGACTTCAATGTTTGATAGCCTTTGAACTTAAAGCAGACAGATTTAAACCTGACCACCTGGGACAACTAAACTTTTACTTAGAAGCTTTAGATCGTGATGTAAGAAAAAAAAACGAAAATCCAAGCATTGGAATTTTGCTATACAAAGACAAGGATAGCGAAGTCGTCGAATATGCGTTAAGCAGAAGCCTTTCACCTACTATGGTTTCAGAATATAAAACCCAACTTCCTGACAAGAAACTTTTAAAACAAAAATTGCATGAATTATTTGAAAACGAATCTAATGAAGAATAAACTACATATGCCAATATTACAATTAGTATTGAACACAATACTTCGTTAAAAACAATGTTAAATAATTGATAATCAATAAAATAAGTTAGAAATAAATTTGTTTAAGTCTCTGATAATCAGTAAATTAACAGGATTTACCAAAATCTAAGTTAATATGAGAA
>JBBINB010000134.1:0-5994 GCA_037444065.1 Draconibacterium sp. | reverse complement strand
CAAATGTTTTGGTCCAGTTGTTGGCAGCCTCTATTAGCTTTTCCTCGGCTTTTTTCCTGTCGGTGATATCAATCTGCGAACACAGGCCGAATTTTACGTCCCCTTTTGAGTCGCTTACGGGGTATTCGTGCGCAATAACATATCGTTTTGAGCCATCGGTGCTTGTGTCCTCAAATTCGAGATTATAAAGAGACTGATTGTTAAATATTTTTTCAATGTTTTTCCTTGTAATTTCAGCATTTTTTTCCTGAACCATAAGTTCGAACATTGTTTTGCCTATGGCTTGTTCCGAAGTCCATCCGTACAGATTTTCGCAGGCCTTGTTCCAAAGCTGGATCCTTGCCTCTCTGTCGAAGGTAAACGACGCTGCCGGCAATTCCTCAAACATAGTCCTGAACCTTTTTTCGCTGGCTAAAAGTTTCTTTTCTGTAGTTTTCCTGTCGGTAATATCAATTTGGGCACACAGGCCAAATGCCACTTCCCCCGACGCATCGCGGAGCGGGTATTCGTTGAGAAGGACAAAACGTTTTTTTCCATCGGCCCCAACATCTTCAAATTCAAGGTTGGATCCCGATTTTCCATTAAAAACTGAGGCAATGTTTTTTTTCGCCCTTTCGGCATTTTCGGGGAGAACCATTAACTCGAAAATAGTTTTGCCCACAGCCTGTTCTTTTGTCCATCCGTGAAGGTTTTCGCAGGCCTTGTTCCACAAATGAATCTGTCCGTCTTTGTCGAACATGTAAGTTGCAGTCGGAAGATCTTCAAAAAGGGTTTTAAACCGCATTTCGCTGTGTGCGTATTCCTGTTCGGCCGTTTTGCGTTCGGTAATGTCGGTAATAAAACCTTCGAGGGCAACAACTTCGCCTTTTTCATTATAAATTCCGCATCCCTGTTCCCAGACCCATTTTAACTTCCCGTCCTTTGTTTTAATCTGAAATTCTTCCCTGAATATCTCCCTTTCATGTAAAATTTCAGTCCATTTATTGTACAGATAATTTTTGTATTCGGGAAGGATAATGTCGTTAAACGAGAGCTTTTTATTTTGAATAAAATCTTCGGGCCGATACCCGGTTAAATCGATGCACCCCTGGCTGATGTATTCCATTGTCCAGTCTTTGTCATACGCACACCGGTACGCAATACCCGGAAGGTTGCCCATAAGTGTTGAGAGCTGACGCTGGCTTTCGTTGAGTTCTTTCTGGATTTTCTGTTTCTCAGTAATATCGCGTGATAAACCTATTATACCGTTAACATTTCCATTCTCGTCCCGAAGGAATTTTAGGTTTACCGAAATCTCGACCAGTTCCCCATTTGAATTGTATTCCCTGAACTCAACAATCCTGTTCCTGTCCTTGTTTATTCCGGGCAGTTTTTCATTGTCCAGTTCTTCCTTCAGCAATGAGGTTACCTTCACTATCTCGCTATGGGAAAATCTTTTATAGACACTTCTTTTAATATACTCATCGGGCGTAAATCCCAGTAATTTTTTTATCGATGGGCTAACATAGGTAATGTGCAGGCCCAGGTCTGTTGTCCACAACACATCCGTCATATTTTCTGTAATTTTACGCAGGAGCTCGTCTTTTTCCTTTAGTTTTTCCTTATTTGACGCCGAAATTTTCAGCATGGCATTTATTTGAACCGTAAGTTCGGTTTCCTCAACAGGTTTGGTAAGGAACCCTTCAGCGCCGGATTCAAGCGCCTTTATTTTGTTTTCCCTGGTTTCATTCGGTTCTGTAACAAATACAACGGGTATATCTTTTAGCAAATTATCGGCTTTTATTATTTTACAAGTTGAAAAACCATCAATGCCAGGCATAAGAAAATCGAGAAGTATAATATCGGGGTCATGAATTTTTGCCAGTTCAATGCCCTCAGGGCCGCTGCACGCCGAATAAGTGGTGATTTCGGGGAATAATTCGCTGATTAAAGCTTTCAGGGCAATAAGATTATCATTTATATCGTCGATTAATAGAATTTTTGCCATTGTTCTTTCAAAATATGTTAGCTGTTAGTAATAATCCAATTGTTTATTGCCATTAATAGCAACCCATTGTTTATGGATGTCGAAAAAACTTTGAACCCAAAACCGGGGTAAAAAACTTAATAGAATGAATTTTTTTGCAACATGGTAAATCGTATTTACAGCAATAATAATAAGTTTAACCTAAATTAAATATAAAATCCCGGTAATTACCAGGATTTTATATCTATTAAAAGCAGTCCAATGGGTTTGTAAATCAATTTTGAATAGAACATCTAATCATCTTCTGAACTATATTTTTAATCCAACACATCAAAGATACGTCGTAAGAAACTGTCTCCCTTGTTTTTAATCCTTAAATATAAGGTAACGATAGCTGAAAAAATGATGCTTTATTTCTGAGTTATGGCATCGTGTTTTAATTTCCAGGTCAACCGTTTTTGTCTTTTTTATTTATTTTAATCCAAATCGACTATTATCATTAAGTTTTCCTTTACATTTTCAATTAGGTTTTTCGGCAAATCCCCAACTTTATTTATTAACCGATTATTATCAATTGCTCTTATTTGGTCAACCATTACATCGCTGTCTTGTTGCAAATTTGCTTCTCCCTTTTTTATATGCACCCTCAAAATATCGGAGTCCTTTTTAACATTGGTGGTTATTGGGCAGATTATTGTCGATGGATGCGGGATTTGATTAAGAAGATTTGTCTGAATTATGAGTACAGGCCTTGTTTTTCCGGGTTCTGTCCCTATTTGTGGATTTAAATCTGCAATCCAGATTTCAAATTGTTTAATCGACATATTCAATCTCCTCAAAATCTTTTAATACATCCATTGAATCTGCTTTAACTAAATCCGATTCTTTCTTTAATTTTTTTTCTAAAAGCGCCCGCTTTTGAATCCGATTGTAATAATCAATTGCGTCGTTAATATACCTGTTTCTGGGTTTTTTAATTTCTGAAAGAATTTTTTCGGTTTCTCCGAATATTGAATCGTCAATTTTTAATGATACTGTTTTCATAATTTATACTTTAGATATGCCAAAAGTATATCATTATAGTATATAAAACAAATTAATAAATAAAACTGTTTTGTCAGTCAATTAATATTTCAGTACCATCGTCAAAACTGGCAAAACTTCCTTTCCCGTTTCAGTGTACCATATCAGTCCTTTGCCATGGCCAACCGTCAAACCGGGTTTTTTGAAAATCCGAAAAACCTGTCGTATTTCGCCCATATTGTTCATTACAAACGGGCCGTACCGTTCAACCGGTTCATTGATTGGTTTTCCCTGAAGTAACAGCAAACGTGCCGGTTTAATACCGTTCCAAACACTGATTACCCTGTCTGCATTAATTTTCGAAGGCATGGTTTACCATTACTTTACTGCCTTCAAATTCAATCATATCACCTTAAAAAAAAACAGACCGGGCGGTTTACTTCCCTTGCAGCCGGAGGGATTTCCCAAGCCGCTTCACCGCTTAATTAATATGCCAGATGTTCTCATCGTTAGCAGGATTTGCAGCCCACGATTCGGGCGCCGGTTCAGGCGCTGAATGGTTCTTGTATTTCCCGGCTGCCAGCTCAATATCAACATTATTCAAAGATCCATCGGTTTCTTTGATTTAAGGAATAGATTCAGACCAAAGCATTTTGTAAGTTGGCGTAACAAATTTTATCCGCGGAAATCCTAATTTTCTGATTTGAAGGATTGACGGCGCTTGCATTTTATCCCCTGTTTATTTCTTTTAACGATTTTTCAATCCTGCCAAGGTAATTGTCAATTTGCTCCTTATCCTCGAAACCAACAATCATCATGTCGACACAACCCAAACCCAGGACAAACCTAAGCGAATCGTCAATCTTTTTGCTATCATCCCTTAATTTCCCATCCCCAACGAGTTTCATCCCGATAATACCTATGTTTGATTTGTGAAGTTGCTGGATTACCTCAACCACTTCTTTCGGATTGGGCTTGTCCATTGCCATTCCGTATGGATTAATGCGTGCGTGCAAAACATCAACCCATGGGCTTTTTACTGCATTTTTCATTGCATCCAGGGAATGCACCGAAACACCGTGCGCCCGTATAATACCTTTTGCTTTCAGGTTTTCAAGAATATCCATTTGTTTTTTTTGTGTTTCTGTCCAGTTTTCGTCAACCATACAATGAATTTGCACCAAATCGATATAATCGGTTTTTAACTCTTTTCTGAACCGCTCAATTACTACATCGGCGTTGGGGCGCTCAGTTTCAGGGATTCCCCCGCCGCGGACCCATATTTTTGAAGTCAGCGTATAGTCTGCCCTGTTCTTTTTCGCTAAAGCTTCAGAAACCAAATCATGCGTTCCATAAGTGTCGGCACAATCAAAATTCCGGATGCCACGATCGTAAGCATGTTGGATCAACGCTACACTTTTTTGCCTTTCCTGCCTCGTAAGGAAAGAATTGCGGTTGCCGGCATGAACACCTGTTCCAACTCCAAGCAGCGTGGTTTGGATACCCGATTTGCCTAATTTGATAATTTGTACCGGGTTACTGGATGGAAAGCGGCCCGATGGTGAAGCAAAAAGTGGATTTGCAAATAATATGTGAGCTGTTCCCAATCCTAACGCGCTCACAAATTTCCGGCGGTTCATTTTTAAATTTTCCATATTTCGATTATTAAAGTTTCCCTGGTTATTGTCAGATTATTTATAATAGTAACAAAATTAACTGATTTAAGTTGAATACGCCTTTTAAACCTGTACTTTTTGTTTATATGGTACGGTGTTTTTGCATTTATTTTTTCTGCTGGGCTCGATACTTTGTAAGGGTAATTCAAATGAAAAGGTAAGGGGCTGAATAAAACGTCTAAAATCGCCACTAAAACTCAAAAACACAAAATTTGCACTAAAATTTATATTACTGAAATTCAATGTTTTGTGTTCTTTCGTGTTTTAGTGATTTCGTGGCAGAACGATAAAAAATACTTTTTAGTCAGCCCCAAAAATGTTAATTTCCATTGTTTATTAGAAATGGAAAATGGAAGAACCTCTTTCTGAATAGAGTTTCGCCGGATTAAGTTTTGTTATCAGATTTTTTTTTCTCATGGGTTATTTTATAAACCGAACTGTCGTTTTTAATTGAGTCGGTTTTGGTTACCGGCGTAATTTCATCTTTAAAGTAAACTGCTTTAGCCGCTTCTTTTACAGTTTTGGTTCCGGTCGTAATTTTTTCAATAGGGTTGTAATTTTTAAACAATTCAATTTGATGTCCTATTTTTAATCCCAGAAGATAAAATAGTGAAGAAAAAAAAATGATTGTTTTCATTGTTGTTTCGTTTTCAGGCTTTAGTACTTTTAAAAATTGCTTACCAAGTTATGTAAATGATTGAAATTTGGGAAATAATTTCTGTAAACCACCTTAACTTATCTGCGAATAACAGATTTTAATCTGCAAATGGATTTATAAATTCAATTGGGGGATGAATAATCACACTTATTTCGGGGGTACTCAAAAAGGCCAGGTGATGCATGTTTTTGTTTTTGATTGATAATTCATCCCCAAAATTAGGCTAATGCGTTATAAAATACAAACTAAAAAATATCAAAATTGCAATTTTATGTTCAAAAACTACTTTTTTGAAAAGGTAGAATTGAGTCCACTCCGAAAAGTCCGAGTTCATTGATTTTCAACTCTTTTACCCCTGACCCCTAAAGGGGAACCCGCTGAAAATCAATGAACTCTTCAAAGTCCCCTTTAGGGGATTTAGGGGTTTTGTGACTTTTCGGAGTAAGCTCAGAATTTAAAATCATATGTTAATGTCGTTTAGTTAGTGAAAACAGACTTCCCTGCCTGTCGGCAGACAGGGACTTCGCTCAGTCTGACTGTCACCCTGAGTCCTTACCCAAAAATAATTTGGGCACAATGTGAGAATGACAGGGGGCAAATATAGCTACTTTAGCTCTTTGATCTGCACAGTTTGATCGTTCTTTGAATAGTGTTATAAACCTGTCACTGAG
>JBBINB010000133.1:0-6147 GCA_037444065.1 Draconibacterium sp. | reverse complement strand
TCCAGGAACTGGCCATAAATTGCCCGGAATTTTTTCTCGTTTAGCATGTCGATTGTCTTTAAAATCAAACCACCAAAATTAAAGACCGACTAAAAGATTTAAAACACGGTGTTCAGCGAATGCTTACAATAGATTGATGGAGATTTTTGGAGATTGATTGGATACTGGAAACCAGGAACCGGGAATTGGAAATTGGAAATTTGGAATTTGGAATTTGGAATTGGAACCTGCAACCTCCTCAAATTTTTTCCCTGAAAACCGAAACCAGGGGTTCGACCAAACGTTGAATCAGGCGGCGGTCTTTGGTTATTATTTCAGCATTACCCTGCATTTCCTGGTTAAAGGGAAGTTCTTTCCTGTAATTGGTAACCAGGTTATTGGCAAGTTCGATTTCAGCCGTGTAATATCCTCCTTTATCTGATGCAACAGGCACCATAGAGAGATTTATAATTCTGCCTTCGAGCAAACCAAATTCCATGTGTGGGTAATTGTCGAGTTTGATATTTACCCTTTGGCCCACTTCCACTTTTCCAACTCCTGCCAGCGCAACCGTGGCTTTACCGATTATCCGCTGCCTGTTGTCGGGTACTACGTTGAAAACAACGTTTCCGGCAGATACAAACTGGTTTACGCTCCAGAAATTGGTAAATGTCACCTGCCCGGCAATGGGAGTTTTTAAAACAAAGGCCTGCTCCCAGGCTTTTAACTGGTTAGCAAGATTGTCGTATTTTTCTTTTAATGCCGTAAGCAGTTTATTTTCAGTTTCCGATTTCAGCACTTTTTGTTCCGCAATCTGCTCTTTTAACTGGTTCATTGTAATTTGCGTGCTGGCCAGCTCTGTCATTGCATTCTGGTAGGCATATTTTTGCTTTAACATGGCTGCCTGCGACTTTTCGTAGTCGACATCTGACATAACTTTTTTTGCATGAAGGGCTGAATCGCGGTGAAACTGGTTTGAAGCCAGTATATAATCCTGGTTTAAAACTGCAATTTGCTGCCTGAGCTTTTCGTAATAGTTGGCATAATCGGTTACCTGTTTTTCGAGTGATTTGATGCGTTGCTCAAAAGTGTTGTAGTTCACCGAGGTCTGATAATCGCGCAACTGGCTGACTAAAGATGAAAGAAACGATTGGTTTTGCCCCAGGCTGTATTCTTTCTCGAACTGTAACGCATTGAACATTTCGGGTTGGTCGAAAAAAGCTTGAATCGAATCGAGAAACGATATTAAATCATACGCGTCTTCATAGTTTGCCGGGTTTTCGATTATTCCCAGAAGGGTATTGGCTTCGACTTTTTGCTTGTCGGCAATAAAAATTTTATCAAGCTTGCCATCAGAACGGGCAACAACCGATATAGGCGGGTTTTCGGAGACAATGACAACGCGGGCATCAATAATATCGGGGTATTTGTAAAAATAACTACCGGCCAGCAAAACCAAAACAACCAGTGAGATAATCACTGTTCCTCTACGGATAATCCACTTAGGCGGAGTTCCCATGATCTCCTGGACTTCATCGGAGCGGATTTCTATGGAGCCCCCTTTCCCGACAGGTGGCTGATTTCCCCCCTTGGGGGGAACCTGGACTTTGTTGATATTTTTTTCTTCGCCTGGCACTCTAATTAATTACTCTTATTTCTCATCATAAACGCTGAGCAGTTTTTAAACTTCAATTATCTATTTAATCAAATTTATAAAATCCAATATTTTGTTTCTCCTTAACACTGACAGGTCGGAGGACGCTGTCAGGTTTTAATTTTTAAAATCATTTTCTCCCCCTCGGGGGAGCAAGAGGGGCTTTTTTAACTACCCAGTTCCAACTGGTTTTTCACCAGGTTATAATAAAATCCTTTTTTTGCAGCCAGTTCAGAATGTGAACCCAGTTCTACAATTTCGCCCTTTTCAAGTACAACAATCTGGTCGGCGTCTTTTACCGTGCTTAGCCGGTGTGCAACGGTTACCACCGTTTTGCCTTTATAAAATTCGTTCAGGTTTTCGACAATAACTTTTTCGTTGTTAGCATCGAGCGAATTGGTTGCCTCATCGAAAAACAGGTAGGCCGGATTTTTATAGATGGCGCGGGCAATTAAAATCCGCTGTTTTTGCCCCTGGCTTAAACCGGCGCCCTCCTGCCCTATTTTGGTATTGTAACGCAGCGGGAGGCCTTCGATATAATCGAGGATATTGGCCATTTTAACGGCCTTGAACAGTTTCTCCCTGTCGGGATGATCCTCGCCAACGGCAATATTACTGGCAATTGTATCAGAAAAAATAAACCCGTCCTGCATGACCACACCGCAGTTGCTCCGCCACATTTCCATACTGAACTGGTTCAGGTTAATCCCGCCGATTTCAACTTTACCTTCGTAGGGCGGATAGAAACCAAGCAACATTTTAATCAGTGTTGTCTTTCCGCTTCCGCTTGATCCCACAATTGCCGTAATTTTATTATGAGGAATTACAAGATTGATATCATTCAAAACCCTTGGCGATCTTGGCCCTTCGTAGTGAAAGGAAAGTTTCTGAACCGAAATATCACGGTTTTCGGGCAATTCATAGTTTTTGAACAGGTTGATTTCCTCTTCGTCGTCGTTGTTATGGATTTCGCCCAACCGTTCGAGACTAATCTTGGCATCCTGCCCTTTATGCATAAACCCGATAAATTCATTCACCGGCCCGTTTAACTGGCCTATAATATATTGTACCGCCATCATCATCCCAAGGGTCATGCTGCCATCGATAACTGCTTTGGCGGCAATAAACGAAATGAGGATGTTTTTTACCTGGTTGATAAAAAGCGAACCCGCCTGCTGGTTTTGGTTCAGCATTAAACCTTTTACATTCACTTTAAATAGTTGTGCCTGGATGCGTTCCCACTCCCATCGTTTCTGTTTTTCGCAGTTGTTGAGTTTTATCTCCTGCATCCCTGTAATCAACTGGTAAACGTTGCTTTGGTTGGCAGCAGCAACATTAAAATACTTGTAATCGAGTTCCTTTCTCTTCTTTAAAAACATTACAATCCACAAAACATACAATGCACTTCCAAAATAAAAAATCAATAAAATCGACCAGTCGTAATATGCCATTACAAAACTGTATATAATAAATGTAAAGATTCCGAATGACATGCTGACCAGGCTACCTGTTAAAAAAGTCTGAACCCGCTCGTTATCGTCAATTCGCTGGCGAAGATCGCCGATTTGCTTTGTATCGAAAAAACGGATTGGCAATTTCATCAGTTTTATAAGAAAATCGGAAATAAGGGAAATGCTAATGCGCGTGCTTGTGTGCAACATTATCCAGCTTCGTATAAAACCAACAGCGGTTTGACTTGCAGTTAAAACCAGCTGCGCCACCAAAACAAGAACGATAAAACTTAAATTATTGGTGGTAATACCAACATCGACAATGGCTTGTGTTAAAAAGGGAAAAAGTAAGCTGAGAATACTGCCGGTGAAAAATCCAAGCAGTAACTGGTGGATTAGTTTTTTGTAAGGTTTTAAATAGGAAAACAAATAACGAAAACCTGTTTTGTTTACTTTTTCCCCTTCGTCTTTATAAAACTCCGATGTTGGTTCCAAAAGCAGTGCAATTCCGGCCGGAATGCCTTTTTGTTCAATTGAAGCCCAGCATTTTAAAAACTCCTCTTTATTATATGAAACCAAACCGTGAGCAGGATCGGAAATAAAATAAGTAGCCCCCTCCCGACCTCCCCCGAAGGGTGAGGAGAAAGATAAAGACTTTTTCTTTTTTATTTTGTAAAGAACAACAAAATGATACTGGTTCCAATGAAGAATTGCCGGCAGGGGAATTTCAGAAAGTTTGTCAATTGTTAACCGGGCTCCCTGTGAGCGGAATCCTATTTTTTCTGCAGCATCGCTGATGGTTAAAAGTGAAACTCCTTCGCGTGTTTTCCAGGTAAGGTTGCGCAAAGTTTCCAGGTTATAATGCCTCCCGAAATGCTTTGCCACAATGCGCAGACAGGTTGGTCCGCAGTCCATGGCATCGGGTTGAAGATAATGTGGAAATTTTGGCATAGTCAAGTTTTGATGGCGAAAGATAATAATTTGGTTTTATTTCAAATAATTAATCAGTTTATAATAAACAATAACTTTGATATTCAGAATGTTAAATATTACATAAATCATATTTTCCCAATTCAATTTCAAACTCTGAAATAGGAGGACAAAATAAACAATAGATACAATTTTTACATGGGTTAACGGAATTTCGTGTTAAAAACCAAAATTTTCCTTGTTCTAACTCCTGTATTATTGAATCAATTAGGCAATAATTAGAAATATTTAAATTTGAGGTATAATTAAAATAAGGTGTAATGCTTCCATTCTCATCTAAAACAATTCTGCCAAAAAAGTTAGAATTGAACAGTTTCTTCGATAGTATTTCTTTTACTGACAATTTTTGGTGTTGTATATCTTCCTTATTAAAAAAAACGTTTTTTTCAAAAAACTCAAGATTTGAACTAAGCAAAGGATAAAAATCGAGGTTTAAATTTAAAGTTTTCTGTAATTCAGAGGCTTCAGAAAGCTCTTGTTCATTTGAGACAAAACAGCAAAATGAAATATTATTTTTTTCTATAATTTTTAAGTAATCTCTGAGTTGTGTACTTATCGGTGGTTTAATGTATATTTTTAAGTTAATATCATCTTCAAAAATTGAATGATACTTAATAAAGGTTTCTATTTCAATATGGTTAATGGTTTTAAAAATATTTTTATTCTTTTCATTAAACCTAATAATTTGTTCATAATTGGAATTTGGATAGCAAATTAAATTTACTACTTCCATATGAGGAAAACTCTGCAACTCGAAGGATATCTTATCCAGATAGTGATAAATTAAAAAATCATTAGAATTAGGATTATTACTAAAAAATATATTATTGCATTTAATTTTAGAAGTGTATGCACCAGTTGAAATGGTAATTTCCCGAAGTAATAATTTGGATTTATAGCCGATAGAATAATTGCTGTCTAATTTTAAATATTCTCTTGAGTTATTCAAAATAATTTGTGGTTTAGTAATTAAAGGTTTAATTTCGGATGTACGTTCCACTAAATCACCAGAAAAAGAAGACCTTACAATATTAATAAAATTAATAACATCATTTTCTTGCAAAATGTTTTCGTCTATCTGGATACAATAATTGTTTTTGTCATCAATTAACAATTTTACTAAATGTAAAAGGTTTTCACTATTAATATCAAGATACTCTAAGTACTTATGATTTAATTCATTATATATTAAGATATTTCTACCCATCAAAAAGAGTAATGTGTATGGTTCAAGATAAAACCAAAAGGATTTTTTATCCATTATAAATGTTATTTATTAAGTTTGAATATTGAACAGGATGGTTCTCAAAGAATTCAATATTTTTGGTTAAATAATTAGCAAATAAAAATGAATTTAAAAATTTAGGGCATTTATTATTCTCTCTAATATCAATAAAAATACAAACTTTACAATTAATATAATTGTAACAAATACTACACTGTTCAATTACTTTCTGATAATAACAATTATATAAATCTGAAATCTCAGAAAAATCTAAAGAAACTACATCTTTTTTTATTTCACCTAATGAATACTTATGGGGAATAGTTTCGCAAGGTAAAATTTTTCCATTTGCTGTAATGAATATTTTGTTTGAAAAAGGCAAACAAGCTCCTGTCGGTAAGAACTTTTTGTACTTAATATCTACTGATAAATCATGATATGATTCATATCTACACTTTGATAAAAGTGATAAAAACGCTATTTTACTTTTCAAATCAGGAAGTACTTTTAAGTCTCCATCTTCAAGTAGCTTATTATATTCAACATTTTCAAGTATATTCTTATAAATTTTTAAAAGTGAGTCATTTAGTAATGGATTCAATTCAGAAAAAGTTGTATTCTTGTTGAAATAATTGTTGAAATATTCATTTATATTTTTGTGATGACTTTTATCATGAAACACGGAGAGGAAGTTTACCTTATCTTTGAAAAATTCAGGATACTTTTTCTTAATATAATTGATGTTATTACAATACTTCGTTAAAAAATTAAGCGGCAATAGTGCCATAATATATAAGTTCATTGACAAGATTTCGATTTTTAGCAGAGTATGCATTTACGCCGAACAC
>JBBINB010000132.1:0-6422 GCA_037444065.1 Draconibacterium sp. | reverse complement strand
GCTTCATCGTTGCAAACAAAACTTGCTTTTTGATAGAGGTGACTTTTGAAATAAAAATAATAATAATTGACTATCAGACAATTATTGAGCATTTTACTCAGGTTTGCAGATTAGTCGGATAATAGTGAAATTATATATAGACATCATATATCCGAAGAGAAGTTTCTTTGCCCAAGATATTGAAATTGCACCCGTAAGTTTGAGTCAGGTAATAAACAATCACCGGGAACCAAAAGTCGAAAAACATGTTAGGTAAAGTGAGACAATTTAAAAATGTGGGTAATTAAAGATAGAAAATCTCACCTTTCACCGGGGATTTTTATTGTTCCGGTTTATAATACAAATGTGCTACCCAGTTATTTTTTGTTTTATAACCACCATCTTTTAACCCCAATCCTTCAGCTTTCGGTTTGATGGCAGCGATATCTTCGGTGTAAAACCCGCTCATAATCAGTTTGCCTGATGATTTCAACGCCTTAAAATAAGCAGGTAAATCGTTAAGCAGGACATTTCGCTGGATATTGGCAAAAATGATGTCGTATTTTTCATTGCCCAAAAGCGATGCATCACCCTGTTTTACATCAATATTTTTGATTTTGTTCAGGTCAGCATTTTCCTTTGTCCCGTTAAACGACCACTCGTCAATATCGATGGCAGTTACTTTTTTTGCCCCTTTCATCGAAGCCAGAATGCCTAAAATACCGGTTCCGCAACCCATATCCAGGACAGTTTCTCCATCACAGCCGGTTTCCAGGATGTATTCCAGCATCATCGATGTGGTTTCGTGGTTCCCGGTTCCAAACGCCATGTTGGGCTCGATAATGATTTCAAATTTTGCCGCCGGGAAATCGGTATGAAAAGGCGCCCTGATAACGCATTCATCGTTAATTACCAAAGGTTTGAAGTAATTTTTTTCCCAAACTTCGTTCCAGTTCTGGCTGGCAATCAGCTCCTTTTCTGTCGAAAACATAAAATCGTCCTGGAACGCATTCAGTACAAATTCCAAATCGCTGCCGTTAAAGTTTACAGCAGGGATAAAAGCTTCTAAACCTGATCCGGTTTCAAGAAAACTGTCGAACCCGATTTCACCCAATTGTGCGGTTAGCACATCGCGCAGCCAGTCTTCAAGCGGGATAATATTTATTTTGACTTTATAATAATCCATCGTTTTCCTTTTTTGCCAGAAAAAAATAGCCATCCGCATTATGACGAATGGCTTTTTAAATGCCTTTATTTAATGATCAAACTGAATTGGTCCCGATTAAAATCCATTGATAATCTGAATAAAATCTTCAGCTTTCAATGATGCGCCACCGATCAGCCCTCCGTCGACATCTTTATTTGCAAAAAGTTCCTTTGCATTTTTGGCATTACAGCTCCCGCCGTATAAAATTGAAGTTCCTTCGGCTATTTCAGCGCCAAATTTTTCGTTAATAGCCGCACGGATGTTTGCGTGCATATCCTGCGCCTGCCCTGAACTTGCTGTAACCCCGGTCCCAATTGCCCAGATGGGTTCGTAGGCAATAACTATTTTTTTGAAATCTTCGGACGGAAGGTTAAAAATTGTTTCAACCAATTGTTGTTTAACAAATTCGTTGTGGGTTCCGGCATTGCGGATTGCCAATGCTTCGCCGCAGCAAAAGATGGGTGTCAACCCGTTTTCAAGAGCCAAAGCCAGTTTTTTATTTAAAATATCGCTGGTTTCGCTGTAATATTCGCGCCTTTCGGAGTGTCCCAGAATTACATAACCTGCGCCCGTAGATTTTATCATTTGGGCCGAAACTTCGCCTGTGAAAGCTCCTTTGGCTTCGGCGGCACAATTTTGGGCGGCAACGCCGGTTCTTTTTCCGTTTACTGTTTCAACTATTTTTGTGATGTGCGTAAATGGTGTTCCCAATACCACCACAACATCGGCTGCCCCTTCGTTGGCAACCAGGGTGTCAACCGCTTTTGCCAGTTCAATACCTTCCTGTAAGGTAGTATTGCATTTCCAGTTCCCTGCTACTATTTTTTGTCTCATTTTGTTGAATTATAGTTTATTAGATATTTAATCTGCCACAAAATTAACAGTTCCGGCGGTAATGAATGAATTGGCAAAACAATGCCCCAAACAATTAACTATTTGTTCACCCATTTCCCGGTTTTCCCTTTTTTGCATTCCTGCATTCCTGCATTTTCTGCTTTACTCCATTAAAAACTCTTTCTTAAACTCATCGGGTGTAGGAATATCGTTGTAATGGCATTTCCCGATAATGGTACCGTCTTTAATTACAATTAATCCCGGGTTTGAACGAATCATGGTTTTTAAGGTTATTTCATCGCAGGTAAAAAAATTGTACGGGGCGCCTGTTTCTTCGGCAAATAGCGCCGATTGTTGGGGTAATGAAGAAGTAAGGCAGATAAATAAGAACTTGTTTTCTTTTGCCCAGTTGGCCAACTTATTGATTTTTTCCTGGGGTTTTTTACTCGATTTTTCGAGATTGTGTGCAACAACAATAAAAACAAAATTTTTATCGTATATAAAAAAGTCGATAACATTATCGCCCTCGGCCGATTGAATGATAAAATCGTGAATCGGGGGTTTATAACCTTCCTGTACCAGTTTCGATTCCATGTTTTCGTAAACCCAGTTTGCAGTATCCTGCCAGGGGTAATTTTGTTCAGTAAACTGCTTAATTTCACCCGTATTTTTGTTTTTGTAATAAAAGGTATTTTCGTATACTTCCTTTTGGGCGTTTTCCGGAATTGTCATTGCTTCGGGAATATTTACACCAACTTTATAGGGCCTGAAATCAATAACAGGTTCGTGGTTGTACGAGTACACAACCACTGAAATATAGGCTGCGATACCTGCGTAGCCTAAATAGTAACCTGTTTTTTTACCTAAAAAACAGGTCATATCTTTTTGGTATTTAACTGCTATCAGGGCAAACAGGGTAAGCGCTATGTTTTTATAAAAGGTTTCCCAATTCGATATAACCAGGGCATCGCCAAAACAGCCGCAATCGGTAACCGGGTTTTTAATTGCCACCCAAAGCGTTAGTGGCAGGAAGAAAGCCATGAAAAGCAGCGCGAGCCACGAAAAAAACCTGATAAACATATTGAAAATGAGCGTTATCCCGATTAGAAACTCGGCAAAAGCAAGTAAAACTCCCAGCGGGAAGGCCAACCAAACCATCCATTCCAACCCCATTGCATTAAAATAGTCGGTAAATTTGTAGGCCGAGCCCCAGGGATCGATTCCCTTTACAAATCCCGAAAAAACAAAGGTTAACCCAAGTAAAATCCGTATAATGTTTTTAACTGTTTTCATAAAAAGAAGATTAGTTTTTTTCAAATTCAATCTTAATCAATGCAAAAACTGCATAATTGATCATGTCGAGATAATTTGCGTCAATCCCTTCCGAATCAAGAGTTTTACCTTTGTTGTCTTCAATCTGTTTGGTACGTTTCAGTTTCATTAAAATCAGATCGGTGTACGAACTAATTCTCATATTTCGCCATGCTTCGCCATAATCGTGGTTTTTGTCCTTCATCAGCTTTTTAGCCATTTCGAAATACCTGTCGTACAAACCCAGGGTTTCATTGTTGCTTAAATGGGTCTCAGAAGGGCCAAGTTCGAGCTGAATTAACCCCATAATTGCATAATTAATTATGCCAATGAATTCGGGCCTGATACCTTCGTCAACTTTTGTAACCCCTTTTTCTTCAATACTTCTGATTCGCTGGGCTTTAATATAAATCTGGTCGGTAACCGAAACAGGGCGCAGAATACGCCATGCAGTTCCATAATCTGTCATTTTTCGCGAAAACAAGTCGCGGCAGATTGCGATAACCTTGTCGTATTGCTGGTTTGTTTTTTCCATCCGATTTTTAAAATGAGCCATAAAAGTATTAAAAAATGAGAAATTTGAGCGTTTTGTTTTACATTTGTGTTCTTTCAGTTGTCTAATTTAGAAGCAAAATAAGCATGTTGATTAGCCAGTCAGCGGGCAAATTCCTAAAACGGAAAAGTAAAATCATTCTTGGTGAAGAAGAGATTGATATAACAATTCCGCTTGTTATGGGCATTGTTAATGTCACTCCCGATTCGTTTTACGATGGTGGAAAGATGAGCGATGAAAAAGCGCTTCTTGCCACAGTTGAAAAAATGGTCGGCGAGGGTGTAAATATTCTCGATATTGGCGGGGCCTCTACAAGGCCGGGCTCCAAGTTGGTTTCGACCAAAGTTGAGCTTGAACGTATAATTCCTGCCGTTAGAAGTATCAGAAAAAATTTCCCCCGTATCCCCATATCAATCGACACCTTTCGCTCGTGGGTAGCTGTAAGGATTATTAACGAAATAGGGCCAATTATTGTGAACGATATTTCGGGAGGATCACTCGATACAAACATGTTCGAAACCATTGGCAAACTTAAGGTTCCGTATATATTATGCCATATTCAGGGTACGCCGGCAACTATGCAGGATAATCCGCAGTACAGCGATGTTGTTCGGGAGATATCATCGTATTTCAGCGAAAATATTAAACGGCTGACCAAGTTTGGCGTAGAAGATATTATCCTGGATCCGGGTTTTGGGTTTGGTAAAAACCTTGATCATAATTACGAATTGCTTAACCGGTTTGATGCTTTCAAAGTTTTTCAATTGCCTGTTATGGTTGGTTTAAGCCGCAAGTCGATGATTTGGAAGGCTCTTGGCAACACACCCGAATCAGCCCTTAATGGCACCAGCGTTGCAAATACAATGGCATTATTGGGGGGCGCTGATATTTTAAGGGTACACGATGTAAAAGAAGCTATTGAGGCTGTCAGGTTATTTTGTGAAATTAAAGCAACAATTAAAAAATGATGGCATTTATAACCATCCGGATCCTCGATATCCTTGATATATTTTTAGTGGCGTTGCTGCTTTATCAGTTGCACCGGCTATTAAAAGGGACTGTAGCTTTTAAAATTATTATCGGCCTTTTTTCGCTATATCTGTTATGGCTGTTTGTCAGGTTGCTCAACATGGAACTGATTGAGGCAATAATGGGGCAGTTTATCGGGGTTGGTGTTTTGGCCCTTATAATTGTTTTTCACCCCGAAATCAGAAAGTTTCTGGTTTTTATCGGTACCCATTACAATTTAAATAAAGTTCCTGGCCTCGATATGTTAATGGGATTTAGTAAGAAAAAACCGATTAACCAGGAGCAGATTGACATTCTTGTCGATGCCTGTATTTCAATGTCAAAGTCGTTTACCGGTGCATTAATTGTAATTACACGCACATCTGAATTAAACGAGCAGGTTAATACTGGTGAAAAGCTCAATGCAAAAATTTCTTCTTCGTTATTAAGGACTATTTTTTTTAAAAATACACCCTTGCACGACGGCGCTGTAATTGTGCGTGGCAACCGGATAGCTGCTGCCGGCTGTATTTTGCCGTTAACCCAAAAAGAAATCGATAAAAACCTGGGGCTACGGCACCGCGCTGCCATTGGGATAACAGAAAACAGCGATGCAGTTTGCATTATAATTTCAGAAGAGCGCGGTACCATTTCGTTTGCCAGGGAAGGCACAATAAAATCACGTTTGTCAAAAGACAAGTTAGCATCACTTCTCGAAGAAAATATTGAGGCTGCAGATTAACTTAATCTGAGGAAATTATTAAAAAATTCTGATTTGAAGGTATTTAACATTAGCCAGCTCATTAAATTCCAAAATCGGTATTATGCGTATCATAACGCGGAACGGTTATTTTACGGTTTATTTTGAGGTAGGAAAATTAAAATCAATGAATAGGATTTAATGTCGTTTAGTTAGTGAAAACAGACTTCCCTGCCTGTCGGCAGACAGGGACTTCGCTCAGTCTGACTGTCACCCTGAGCGAAGTCGAAGGGTGAGTGATATATCTTTTCTTTTATTTCATCCTTAACTAAACGACATTAGAATAGGATATGTTTTTTATTTGGAATTGAATATCCGGTAATACAGGGAGGAAAACTGGTAACCGGAATAAAAGAAGGTGGAACCCAACTTTCATTGAAAAAACTGGCTCCGGTTAGATTGGTGAAAAACCAATTTTATTACCTTGTTGAAAAAGCCGGACAAAAATGGGGCATCGGCTAATGAACTTCGCGAATTATTAGGAAAAGGCCGCGCAAAGAAAGGAATGTTCGAGGGCTATTTGGAAAACGGTGAACTCGAAATTGGTCAGGTGTCGGCTCAAATTAAAAAGGGAGTTTCGCTAATTAACCAGGATATTAGATATCAATACATTAAGTTGATAAAAGGATAAATAAAAACCCCGAAAGTACCGTCAAAACGAGTAAATTCGGGGTAATTCTTTTTTTCAACTATGGCTAAAGTAATCAATTTCGGGGAAAATATATCAAGGATCAACCTGTTTTCTCCACACCACGACAAAGAGCTTTACT
>JBBINB010000131.1:0-6583 GCA_037444065.1 Draconibacterium sp. | reverse complement strand
AAACGTTTCAAACTGCAAAACCGTTGATTAAGCCATTAGTATTTTCTTACCTTCCTGCTAATTATCATTCTTTAAAACCGGAATTGGCTTTATTTTTCACCATCAAATTCAGAATCAACTATTATGATCAGAAAAATCGCGTTTATCCTAACAACCATCCTCATGATTACAGCTTGTCAGCAACCCGCACAAAAGGAAAGCTCTGTGGCTGAAGCAATCAGTCACGAAACAATAACAGAAGCAGTAAAACAGGTGACTGAAAAGTATAAGATACCAGAATCAGCGATGCTGATTAAAGGTGTTAAACATGCAGCTTCCTTGTGGCGTGCTACCGATGGCACAGCCGAAGATTTTACAAAGTTTTGCACCGATAATTTTATTGCTGACCCTGCAAAGAAAGAAGCCTCATTTTACAGGTTTTGCGAATATTTTGAATCGCTGTACGGCCATTTCAACAAAATTACACTCGACCTGAAGGAAAACATGCAGCTGATGAAAGGCGAGGTTCTGGACATTGACCCGCTGTTTGCCGCCTACAGTCCGGGCGCCCACTTAGCCAGCGATTTTTACGACAACAAAATAGCGTTTGTGGTGGCGCTCAACTTCCCGTATTATTCAACCGAAGAAAAAAACGAATCCGGTGCTTCATGGACACCGCTCCAGTGGGGCTATGCACGTTTAGGCGACATGTTTACCTCGCGGGTCCAGGCAGAACTCAACCTGAAAGCCGGACAGGTTTCGGCTGCGGGCGAAGCGTACATTGCCGACTACAACATTTACATGGGCCATTTGCTGAACAAGGACGGACAGAAACTCTTCCCCGCAGAAATGGTTTTGCTGAGCCACTGGAACCTGCGCGACGAAATAAAAGCCAACTACGCCAACAAGGAAAACGGTCTCGAAAAGCAGGGAATGATTTACGCCGTGATGCAGCGCATCATCAACCAGTCGATACCGAAAGATGTGATTAACTCGGACAAACAGAACTGGAATCCAGAAACCAACGAGGTTTTTGTAAACGGCACTAAAACCGAAATGCAACCTGAAACCGACGCGCGTTACCAGCAGATTCTCGATAATTTCCACGTATATCAGGATTACGACAAATATAACCCGGCGATGCCAACGGCAATTCAGCGTTCTTTCTCAGCCGGAATGCAGATTCCGCAGCCAGAAGTGGAAAAATTGTTTACCGAGTTTCTGAGTTCGCCGCAGGTAGCCGAAGTGGCTGCCATCATCAAAACCCGCCTTGGCCGCGACATGCAGCCATGGGATATCTGGTACGATGGTTTTAAGGCACGCAGTTCAATGAACGAAGAAAACCTGAACGCCATTACACAAAAAAAATATCCCAATCCGAAAGCTTTTGAAGCCGACATGCAAAACATGTTGCTGAAATTGGGTTTTCCGAAAGACAAAGCTGAATTTATTGCCTCGCGCATTGCGGTTGACCCTGCCCGTGGTTCGGGCCATGCCTGGGGTGCACAAATGAAAAGCGAAAAAGCACACCTCCGCACACGTATTCCGGCAACGGGCATGAACTACAAAGGCTACAACATTGCAGTTCACGAGTTTGGCCACAATGTGGAGCAGACTATTTCGCTGAATGATGTGCCGAATTACATGATCAATGGAGTGCCAAACACTGCTTTTACCGAAGCGCTGGCATTTGTTTTCCAGGAACGCGACCTTTTCCTGCTGAACATGAACAACACCGACCCACAGAAAGAGTACCTGAAAACACTCGATATTTTCTGGTCGCTGTACGAAATAATGGGTGTTTCGCTGGTTGATATGAAAATGTGGCAGTGGTTGTACGCCAATCCGAATGCCACGGCTGTTGAGTTGCGCGATGCTGTGATTCAAATAAGCAAAGATGTTTGGAACAGCTACTACGCACCGGTTTTCGGGCAGAAAGACCAGACTATTTTAGGAATCTACTCGCACATGATAAATTCGCCGATGTACCTGCCGAATTATGCGTTTGGACATCTCATTCATTTTCAGTTGGAAGAGCATTTTAAAACACGCGAACTGGCACCTGAAGTATTGCGCATTTTTGCGCTGGGCCAGCTCACACCCAACGAATGGATGAAACAGGCAGTAGGTTCGCCGCTTTCGAACGAAGCCATTTTGAAAGCTGCGGGCGAAGCGGTTGGAAAGTTGAAATAGTTAATTTAAAATATTGATTCAGGGAGAGGTTGTCGGTTGATGGCCTCTCTCGGTTTTTATGGATGATTGCAAAAAGTAAAGTTTCCGGGCTGAAAGCCCAGATTATTTTATCCCAACACAAAACAAAGTGACGTGTTGGGTCTAATGAACAGCATGAATTAAACGTCCTGAAAGGACAAATTAACTTCCTGTGTTAATTATTTTCCTGAATATCAATTCGTTTACCCCATCCCTAAAGGGAGCGAATTGATTGACACTGGTCCCTTTAGGGCCGGGGTAAAGAGAGGAAAACAATTCACAGTTAGTTAATCGTTGGAATGGTTAGTTGAAATCATGGGGAATTCAAATTTTTTGATCAAAAAAACTTCGCTGCCGGCAAGTTTTTTTTGCTGTTACAGGTGCCGGTTTTTCAAAAATGAAAGCTAAATTTAGGCATTCAAAAACAAACTAAACCATTTAAAAATGAAATCTGAAAAATCAACAAAAAACATCAATCGCAGAGAGTTTATTGGCGGTGTGGCCTCCGTGGCAGCCGGATTGACAGTGGTTCCACGCCATGTTTTGGGAGGTAACGGTTTTGTTGCCCCGAATGATAAAATCAACGTTGCCTACATCGGGCTTGGTACTCAGGGTTTGCGCCAGTTGCCCGACATCATTGAGCTTCCGGAGGTACAAGTTACTGCAGTTTGCGATCCTCAGCGAAAAGCCATCGGTTTTTATGATTGGAGCCCCACCGGCCTGCGCGATCAAATGAGAAAATTAATTGGTAACCCGAATTGGAATACCGGAGGTAATAACACAATTCCAGGTGGCCTTGATAATGGAAAAGAAATTGTTGATGCCTTTTATGTCAAAAAAGGCAGCAATTATAAATGCAAGGCCTATACCGATTTCCGTGAATTATTTGAAAAAGAAAAAGATCTGGATGCAGTCCAGGTAATGACCCCAGATCATTTGCACGGGATAATTGCAGTGGCAGCCTTAAAACGCAACATTGCAATCTCGACGCATAAACCACTTTCCAACCGCTTGCTGGAAGGGAAAAAAGTGGTTGATATGGCCTTAAAATCAAAAGCTACCACACACCTGTTGCCCTGGGACTCAAACGGCAAGGACATGCCTAAAATTATGGAGATGATTAACCGTGGCGCTATTGGTAAACTCAAAGAGGTTCATAATTGGTCGTTCCGGCCGGTTTGGCCGCAATATGCGAAAATACCCGCCGATACGCCAAAAGTTCCTGAAGGGTTTGAATGGGACTTGTGGCTGGGCCCCGAAGCTGTTCGCCCGTATCATCCGCATTATACAAATATGGTGTTCAGGGGGTGGTACGATTTTGGCGGCGGTTCAATGGCCGATATGGGCCACTACAGTTTGTGGACAGTTTTTGAGCATCTAAAACTGGGAAAACCAACCATTATCGAACCCAATTTCAGTCATGTGTGCGATATAAACGATAAGGGTTCTGCATTTAAAATCAACAACGATTACAGTTTTCCGTATGCATGTTCATGCCGGTTTAAATACCCTGCGGCAGAAGGGCGCCCTGCCATTGATTTGGTTTGGTACGATGGTGGGATGCGCCCTCCGGTACTCAGTGAATTTTATGAACAAGGAGTCGAATTTCCGGCTGAGGGAATGATGTTTGTCGGAGATAAAGATATTATTCTGACCCGTGGTTTCCATACCAATAATCCGTATCTTTTGTCGAGAGGCGTAAATAAAACTGAAGAGGTTTCGGCAGCTGCGGGCGCAGTCAGGATTCCAGGCATCAAACGGTTTATCGACGGGGTAAAAGCAGGTACACAAATCGATGGAAATTTCAGGCAGGCATGGCCAATAACCGAGGCTGTTAATTTATATGCTGCCGCAATGCGTTCGCATAAAACGTTGTTGTACGATGCTGACAAAATGAAAATTACCAACGACGAAAAAGCTAACGAGTACCTCGATCGAAAATACCGGAAAGGATGGGGGCTTGAAGAAGTTTAAAAATACTTCGCAATCGAAGAAGCGCTATCCAAACCCTCCCCTGGGGGAAGGAGTAAGCATTGAAACAGGGTTTGCAGAAAAATTTAAAAGGATTGAAATTTAAATGTCATTACGCCGAAACAAAATGTTATTCGATTTAACCAGTATATCAATAAACTGAATTTATGAAAACTAACAGAAGAAAATTTATCAAAACAACCGGTGCAGCAATTGGAACGGCTGCCCTGATGGGTTCTGTCCCGCTTGGCATTACAAGTTGTTCAGGGCCAAAACCAATGGAATTTGGGTTCCAGGTTTGGACTATCCGCGAAAAACTGGTTCCAAATTTTGCAGAAACATTAAAGGAAATGGCTGCATTGGGTTATAAACAGGTCGAAATGTGTTCGCCGCTGGGTTATTCCAATGCTGGTTTCGAACCGCTGAACAGCATGAGCGGTACCGAAATGAAAAAAATAATCGATGATTCGGGATTAACCTGTACAAGTTCGCACTACGGAATGGGCGAATTGCGCGAAAGCCTCGATAACCGCATTGAATGGGCCACCCAACTAGGGATGAAACAAATGGTGGCCGCCAGTTTCTGGTTGCCAAAGGATGCATCGGTTGACGATTACCGGAAATCATGTGATGAACTCAACGGGATTGGCGAAAAAACAAAGGCTGCCGGGATTCAGATGGTTTTCCACAACCACCACATGGAATTTGAAAAACGGGGAGAAGAACTGATCTACGATGAAATGCTTAAGGTGCTCGATCCCGGCCTGGTGAAAATGCAGTTCCAGGTGGCAGTGGTGGACATTGGTTACAAGGCAGCCGATTATTTCCGTGCTTATCCTGGTCGCTTCCTTTCGGCGCACCTTGCCGATTATTCAACCGAGTTAAAAAAGCAGGTTCCAATAGGGCAGGGCGAAGTGGATTGGAAAGACTTTTTTGAAGCTGCGAAAACGGGTGGCGTTCAAAATTTCTTTGTCGAAATGGATCCTGAAACCTTTGGTCCAAGCGCAAAATTTCTGCTTGAAATGTAAGGTTAAATGGAGAAAATTCAGGTAGCAACCGCGCAATTCGAGAACTGCAGCGGCGATAAAAAGTACAACTTATCGGTAATCGAAAAACTAGCCGGGAAAGCGGCAGAAGAAGGCTCAAAAGTAATCGCTTTTCACGAATGTTCGGTTACCGGTTATACATTTGCCCGGCACCTCGACAAAAAACAGATGCTCGATCTTGCGGAATTTATTCCCGAAGGGGAAAGCCTTACAAAACTAACTGAAATTGCCGAAAAGTTTGACATTGTGGTTTTGGCCGGGCTTTTCGAAAAGGATAAAAATGAAAAATTATACAAGGCATACGTTTGTGTTGGAAAAGACGGCCTGATTGCAAAATACAGGAAACTGCACCCGTTTATCAATCCGTATATTACGCCGGGCGACAGTTACTGTATTTTCGATTTGTTTGGCTGGAAGTGCGGAATCCTGATTTGCTACGATAATAACATCATCGAAAATGTGCGGGCCACAAAGTTGCTGGGGGCAGATATCATTTTTATGCCGCACGTAACCATGTGTACACCGTCAACCCGGCCGGGAGCGGGTTTTGTTGATCCGAAACTATGGGAAAACCGCGAAGCCGACCCAACTTCACTGCGAATGGAATTTGATGGAACGAAAGGACGCGCCTGGCTGATGAAATGGTTGCCTTCAAGGGCTTACGACAATGCTGTTTATGTGGTTTTTTCGAATCCAATTGGTATGGACGACGACCAGCTAAAAAATGGCTGTTCGATGATTATCGATCCATTTGGCGATATTCTGGATGAATGCCGGTCGTTTAACGACAGTTTTGTTACGGCCACCCTAACTCCTGAAAAACTTAACCTTGCAGGCGGTTACAGGTATTTACAGGCCCGCCGGCCCGAATTATACGGCGACATTATTTCAATGGAACATAAACCGGAGCAAAAGGTGGCATGGTTAAACCCGGGTGATAAAACCTGATTGGAAATAAATTATCAACCGGCTTTGGATAAGGTTTTTCTACTCCAAAGTTTGAAAAAACATATCCTTTTTCGATGAAGAACGCATATAAATACACTGCTGGCGATTTACTTGATACTATTATTGAATTCACACAATTGACTCCTGATCAGGAGGACTGGTCATTTAAAAGGCAAAAGAATAACGATCCCAGATTTATCAGGATGCAACGGATTCTGTCGTTGTTATGGGCATTTATTCCTGAAATTATTATAAAAGATGAAAGGCAGGCTATTGAAGATTTTTATTCAGGTAATTTTATTTCTACTTTGACACATTTATAAATTCTTCTTTATAATATCGGTTAATATCGTTTTGTCTTCGTAAGTGCCTGAAAAACATCAATTCTATCATTTCTTCATCTGTTCTTGTCTGAAAGAATTTGAAAA
>JBBINB010000130.1:0-6719 GCA_037444065.1 Draconibacterium sp. | reverse complement strand
AAATGCTATTAAACTATATAATAACAAAAGGCTTCATGTATCTTTAGGATATAAAACACCAAATTCGGTGTTTCAAAATGTAGCTTAACTCAATGTTTAACCTGTAGCCGTATTTTAGGACTTGACACATTCTAAACCCAATTGAATTTTATACAACTTCAAAAGAAAGAAATTATAAAGACGGACAAGCGAGCGTCTATAATAGAATCTCTAAAATATTTCAAGAAGTAAAGAAAAAACATTCTCAAATTTTTGACGAGAATGACGAAATTAAATTAACCCCAAGAACCTTAACCTACTTGGTTGCCGAACTTCAAAAATACGCTTTACTTTCAACTGATATTGATATTAAAGGAAAAGCTTACGAAGAATTAGTAGGAGCTAATTTGCGTGGCGACCGTGGAGAATTTTTCACTCCAAGAAATGTAATGCACATGGCTGTAGATATGATTAATCCTCAAAACAATGAAAAAGTACTTGACAGCAGTTGCGGAACTGGCGGGTTTCTTGTAACCTCAATGAATACAGTAATTAACAGGCTAACAAAACAACTTGAAGAAAAATTTGGAGATAAAGAAACTTGGAAACCAGACATTCAAAAATTATTTAATGACACAATTTCAGATACAGCAAAACAGAACTTTTTTGGTTTCGATATAAATCCCGATTTGGTTAAAGCAACCAAAATGAATATGGTAATGAACAACGATGGAAGCGGGAATATTATTAAACTTAATAGTTTATTACCACCCCAAGAATGGGATGAATCAACAAAAAAACAACTTGCAGTATCACTTGGAATAAATCACACACAAATAAGAAATCACAAAAGTCTTGACTATTTTGATGTCATCGTAACAAATCCTCCATTTGGCTCAAAAATTCCAATAAAAGACCAACAAATTTTAGAACAATTCGATATTGCTCACATTTGGCAAAAAGAAGATGATGGTAATTGGATTAAAACTCCTCGTTTGCAAAGTAGTGTTCCACCCGAACAACTTTTTATTGAACGAATATTGCAACTTTTAAAACCTGGTGGGAGAACAGCAATAGTTTTACCAGATAGCATTTTAGATGCACCCGGCTTAGAGTATATTAGATATTGGTTAATAAAGAAAACAAAAATAATTGCCAGTGTTGATTTGCATGCTGATACTTTTCAACCAAGAAATGGTACTCAAACATCTATATTAATTTTACAAAAGAAAACTGAAAAGGAAATTGCAGAAGAAGAAAAAACCAGAGAAATTATTGATTATAACGTTTTCATGACAATGATTGACAATATTGGTCATGACAAACGTGGTGGTAAAATCTTCAAAAGAGATGATGAAGGAAATATTCTTCTTATTGAAAAAGAAAACACAATCAAAGAGAAAGATGCTGAAGGCAATTTAATTTACAGAAAGGAAGTTGAGCAGGAAAAAATTGTTAACGACCAAACTGTGCATGTCGCAGAAATATTTGCTAAATGGAAAATTCAGGAAGGAATATCATGGTAACAGGCAATTTAGCACATAAAGTACAGTTTAAGGATAAACAGTTAGAAAAGGATTATACTTTTTTACCTGACAAACCAAAATATACAACGGTTTCCTTACTTGATATTGTAAATAATAATTATCGATTTGAAGCTGGCGCATTTAGTTTAGATTCAAAGGTTGCAATCAATTTAGTAAAATCCAGCAAATATGGTTCTGTCAATTTATGGAGCGATAAAGGTTTAATAGCAGAAGCATATCATCGTCCACGTTTTAAAAGAATTTATTTGGAAAAATCAGATTTTCCAATTTATCAGCCATCCCAAATTACAGAAGTTTATCCAAAACCATTAAAATACATTTCTGAAAAAACCCCGACAAATATTAATGACTTAAGAGTTAAAAAGGGAATGGTTTTGTTGACAGTTTCTGGCACAATCGGAAAAAGCTGTTTTGTTGGCAAATCTTTAGAAAATAAAATTTTTAGTCATGACCTTTTAAGAATTATCGGAAAAGGAGATTTTGATTCTGGATATATTTATGCATTTTTTCAAACTGATACAGGCTTAAATATTCTTCAATCAAACAATTATGGTGCAGTAGTCCAGCATATAGAACCTGAACATCTTGAAAATGTAATTATTCCTAACGCTCCAGAAATTATTAAGAAAGAAATTAACGATTTAATTGTTAAGTCTTCTGAGTTAAGGGACCTTTCTAATGAATTAATTGCGTCTGCAGAAGAAATTCTTTACCAAGAATTACAACTGCCTCCAATTGAAATATTGCAATTAGAATATTTTGATAATTCAAAAGATATTCGAAATTATCAAACAAAACTAAGTAATTTGGATTTTAGACTCGATGGTAGCTATCACATCCCAATTGTTAAATCAATAGAAAAATTAATAGAGAAAACAAGTAAAGAAGTTAAAACAATTGGCGACAAATCAATATCAAAAAGAATCATTTTACCAGGCAGATTTAAACGAGTTTATGTAAGTAAAGAAAATGGAGTTCCATTTTTTGGGGGTAAACAGTTACTTGAATTAAATCCAAGCAATATCAAATATCTGTCAGCATCTCATCACGGAAATAGAATCTCTGAACAATTATTCCTTAAAGAAAATATGATTGCCATTACATGCAGTGGAACAATTGGTAAGGTAAATATTATACCAAAACACTGGGAAAATTGGACTTTGAATCAGCATGTAATGAGAATTGTGGCAAAAGATAGAAGTCTTGCTGGTTATATTTATTGTTGGCTAAACTCTGATTATGGTTACAACTTAATTGTTCGAAATGTTTACGGTTCTGTTGTTGATGAAATAGACCACAGACACATGGCTACTGTGAAAATACCATTACTAAAAAATGAGAAAAAACAATCTGAAATAAATGATTTGGTTTTAAAAGCCAATGAATTAAGATATGAAGCTCATATTAAGGAGCAAGAAGCAATCAGAATTGTGAACGAAGATGTTATAAACGAATCTGGTCACAGATTAGATATTGCGGCAGAACCGAAAGAAAAATATAAAAAGCAATAAAAGTACCCAACGCAAGAGCAAACACATTTGCAATTCGCACAAGCCGACACACAAATCTAAAATTGCAAAAGAGTTTACTCTTCCAGCGCTGACAGATTGAAGAAAAAAGCACGAAACGCTAACAAATTGTATATGGCAGGCGGGGGTTTTAGCGGTCTGACAAGTCAGACCTCGTGCCCACTCTTCTGCGGGTCTGACAGGATTTCTTTTCGAAATCCCGCCCGACCACATACAAGTGACCGTTAGCAACAAGGCTGAAAGAATTAAATGTTAATAAATTAGAATGAATTGTAAAACTAATAATGTTATTAATAACTATTTTTATTCCAACTCTGAATTTTTTAGATTAATAATAAAATAAAAGTTAAAAAATTAACTTAAAAGTGAATATTTATTTGAAATTAACTTAAAAGTGAATATATTTGAACTCAAAATATGGAATGACGAAAGACAAAGATGTACTTTTTATACAGTTCAAAACGACTCTGAGGAATTTAATGAGACAGATAAATTTTTGTTGAAATACGAAAATGAGCCCGAATTTATTGAGGACTTACAATCTTTGCTTTCCTTTATAATTTATTCCATTGGAGACGAACACGGAGCTAATGATGCACTTTTTAATAGACACGAAAACGAAGTTACAGGTTTACCATCAAAAGGTAAAATCAGTTTGGGGGAATTTACTTATCATTACCCAAGTTTTTCTTTACGATTATATGCCTTAAAAATTACAGATGAAATCGTCATTCTATTTAATGGAGGAACTAAAGATGGTCCAACAAATCAAACAAGCAGTTTAAATATAAAATGGCTTGATGCTTGTAATTATGCTCGAAGAATCTTAGAAGCTTTAAAAAACAAGGAAATTCACATTGACAAAAGAAATAGAAGATTAATAAACTACGATGGAAGTGGTGAGATAATCTTATAAAAACAAATACGATGAAAAGCAATATAGCGGAAAGAATATTAGCCAACACTCCAAAAGATGTTGAAATTTTTGCCAGACTTTATGGAGATTTGGTTATTCGTATTAATAGTATATTGAAAGAGAAAAATTATTCTCAAAGAAAATTAGCTGAATCTCTTGGTAAAAAACCTTCTGAAATCAATAAATGGTTAAAAGGTGACCATAATTTCACACTTCGCTCTCTTGCAAAACTCGAAGCAGAACTTGGTGAACCTATATTGTACATTCCAAAAACAAAAACTTTTAAATCTGCGGGGTTAGTAAAAACTTCTTTTACTGTTCATCGCAGTACATGGGCAAATACTACCGTTGACTTTACAAAATTTAAAGAAACTTTTGTAAAACCTAACCTGGACAAGCCAGAACCAAACAGGTAAAAGATTTAACTTTACTGAATGGAACTTTTAACAGAAACATACAAAAATGAGATAGCCTGTGAACTTTCTTGTTTCGACAGATTAATTATCAGTGGAACAATTCCAGAGATATCATACAGCCAGGGCATGACAAAATATATGTATCAAAATGAAATCAGGATATTTGACTATCCTAAATTTGCCGAACCATTTAAAGAAACCATCCGGTCAAATGCCGAACGGATAGCCAAAGAACATGGCATTGAAATCGAGTTCATCCGCAAAACTGGTATCAGGAAAGAATCCATTATTTCCGAGAAGGTTGCAAAACGAGGCAGCCATCCGGGCATTGTCCATATTATATCAGTAATGGAAGCCTGCAATACTTATAAACCCTGGCACGACAAAACAACAGGGAAAACATTTTTAAAGCCGGACACCAGCAAATGTTTGCATTACTATTTTTATTTCATTGACGAGCAAGTTGGTTTGGGATATGTTCGCGTACCCACCTGGGTCCCCTTTCGGTTGCAGGTTTATATTAACGGTCACAGTTTACTGGCTACAGAACTGAAAAAAGCAGGGATAAAATATACCATGACAGACAATGCTTTTGACAGCCTCGAAGATGCCGGTAAGGCGCAGGAACTTTCGGACAATATCAGTATTGAGAAACTTCACCGCAAATTAGATGAGTTTGCCTGGCGATTCTGCCCGGTTTATAAAGACTTTAACCTGAGATACCATTGGAGTGTGACGCAGGCCGAATATGCCACCGACATTGTATTTAAAAAACAGCAAGGGTTGCAACAAATCTACAGTGAACTTGTGGCCACTGCCATACATACAGTCAAACCTGAAAACATTGCAACCTTTTTGGGGCACAAACTTGACCCCCGGTATCAGGGAGAAATGGGCAACAATTACAATGTACGCATCGAAGGCAGCCGCATAAAACACACGATGGGTTCGGTATCGATAAAAATGTACGACAAGTTCAGTAAAATATTGCGAATTGAAACAACAACAAACGATATAAGTTTTTTCAAACACTTCCGCGAGGTAGTACACCGTGACGGGACAACGTCGTACGAAATGGCGCCGCTCAAGAAAAACATCTACGGACTTTCGTTTCTAAAAGACAACCTAAAAGCTTCAAACAAAAGATACCTGGAGTTTATCTCGGCTTTCGACAACAAAGAAGTTGGCAGAAAAAGGCTTGAAAATGTCACTTCATCAAAAAGTGAAAATAACCGGAACTACAAAGGCTTCAACTTCTTTAACACTTTCGATTTAGCTGTTTTATTGACCATTCTTCGTGGTGAATTCAACATTAACGGGTTTAGAAATAAAAACCTGCAAAAACTACTGGGATTTAATGGCGGCAAAATTAGCAGGTTGATTAAACGGCTCAGGGTACATGGATTAATAAAAAAGGCCACCGATTCGTATAAATATTACCTCACTAAAATCGGAAAAGAAACCATTATTATGGTTCAAAAAATTAAAGAACTGGTGCTGGTTCCAGCATATTGCTATTGAATATTATGACAAAAAATACATCAATTTGAAAGATAAGGTACTAATAATAAATTGGCAAATGTCAGCTAAAACATCAGGGATTTTACATCCGGAAAAAATACATATAATTGATACTCAAATAGAAAAATGCAGTATTGAATGTCCTTTTGGATTTGATTCTAAACAGGTTGATAAATATGATTTTAATTTAGACTTCAACCTTGGATTTAATTTGGATGATTTATTGGTTAAGGCTGATTTTGAGCTTGATGTTAAAACCTCAAGTAAAGGCGAAATAGAAAAAGAAGCAGAAGGGAATTTTCATTTCGTTTATATTTTTCAAGTTGAAAACTTATTAGAATTAGCGATACCAGATAAAAACAAAGAAATTGAACTAAATGGAAATCTTGGCAACGCGCTCGCTTCAATAACTTATTCTACTTCAAGGGGAATTCTATTTTCAAGATTAAGAGGAACTGGACTAGAAAATTTCATATTACCCGTAATTGACCCAAATTCTCTATTAAAATTTAAAGAGACGGAAAATTAATAAAATCGGGTAGGTAAAGGGGAATTTCACCCCTAAACCTCCCTCAGAACCGTGCTTGAACCTCTCGATTCACACGGCTCTTCACAGTGTAGCATTTCAGCTATCGTCTTTCACCCAAAATCATCGTTGCAAAAGCAACTTGTCCTACAATAAAAGTAAGCATTCGCTGAACACCGTGTTTTAAATCTTTTAGTCGGTCTTTAATTTTGGTGGTTTGATTTTAAAGACAATCGACATGCTAAACGAGAAAAAATTCCGGGCAATTTATGGCCAGTTCCTGGA
>JBBINB010000129.1:0-6958 GCA_037444065.1 Draconibacterium sp. | reverse complement strand
TTTTATTTACAGTCTTTTCGCGATAATTAACCCATTTTTAATGCGATTGTTCAGTTTCAAAGGATTTTTATTAAACAAAGGATTGGTTTTTATAAAAAATCAGGTTTATAATTTTAAGTAAAAATCTTTTGCCAGAAGCCTGAATTCTTTCGAATAAGCAGTTCCCGATTCATCGAAAACCGACAGTTGATCTTTATTCAAAATAATCTGCATCTTCCCAAATTCCATTAAACAACGGTTGGGTTCTTTGCCAGGAAAAGGTTTTACCTCGGTAAATCGCTTTAAGTACAATGCTTTTTGTTGCGAGGCGGCAATAAATTGAGGCGCTGAAATAGAAGGCATGATTACTGAAAGAATTCCGTTTTCGGAAAGCAATTTTTTTGATCCCCCGATTAAATCGTTAAAAGGCAACTGGTCGTTGTGACGTGCCACCGATAATTGGGGATTTTTGTTTTTTATACCGTTTGAAAAAAAAGGGGGATTTGTAATTATTAAATCGAAATGTCCGCTTGTTGATTCTGCAAATTGCTGAAACGAGCAGTGTTGAATCGTAATGCGGTTACCCCATTTTGAATTTTGAACATTTTGAATTGCCTCATCAGCAGCCTGTTTTTCAATTTCAACACCGATAATTACAGCATCGCATCGCTGGGCAACCATTAGCGAAATTAAACCTGTGCCGGTGCCAACATCAAGCACGGTTTTTATGCCGTTCAGGCTGGCCCAGGCCCCCAGTAACACTCCGTCGGTATTCACGCGCATTGCCGATTTTTCCTGGAGGATTTTAAACTGTTTAAATTCAAACCATAAATTGTGGCTCATAACATGAAAAATCCTTTCTACATATAATAATAATTCGGGTTGAGAACTTTTCCAAAGTTTTAAAACTTTGGAAAAGTTAAACGTAGGAATTTTATTCTAAAACGCAGATTCCTCATTCGCATAATCATTAAAATTTCTCAAACACTCCCAGACCAAAAAGTGCAAAGTCGTATTTTACGGGGTCTTCAGGATCAAACTCACGCAGACTTTGAGTTACTTCTTCAACTGCTTTCCAATCGTTTGATTTGCGCCCCAACAGCCCGAGTTTACGCGCTACATTTCCTGTGTGGACATCGAGCGGCAGCATCAGTGCCGATTGTGGAATCCCTTTCCACAAGCCAAAATCCACATTGCATTTATCGTTGCGTACCATCCAGCGCAGAAACATGTTTAGCCGCTTGGCCGAAGCGCCTTTCTCAACATTCGATATGTGTTTGCGGCTTCTTTCACCCCCTAGTTCAAAAAACAGGGAGTAGAAATCTGTCAATGCCGATTTTATTTGATTCTCTTTTCTGAATCCTGTTTCAAAAACATTCTGTAGCCCGCCATGATTTTTGTAGATATTTCGCAGCGATCGGATAAAATAAATACAATCGTTACCACTAAATGTGCGGTGAACAAAGTTTTCAAGTTTGTTAAGTTCTGTAGGCGAATAATTTAATACGAAATCATGGGGCTGGTTTTCCATCAAATTAATCAGCCTGATAGCATTTTTTATTATCGTTAAGCGGTTTCCCCATGAGATTGTTGCTGTTAAAAATGCTGCAACTTCGATATTCTCTTTTTCTGAAAATTTTTTTGGGACCTGGATGGGATCGGTTTCAATGAAAAAAGGCCGGTTGTATTGGGTTACTTTCTCATCGAGGAATTCCTTTAAAACGGTTATTGGTGGTCGGCTATTTGGCGCTGGATTCTGGATTCTGGATATTGGCTTCAGGATAGTGGATATTGGCTTTTTAATAATACTTGATACTGTTTTTATATTACTTCATTTATAAATCACTCATTCTTATATTCACTAATTAAGCAATAACCCCGTCTTTTATATGAATAATCTTGTCTGAACGTTCGGCAAAGCTGTCATCGTGGGTTACAATAATAAAAGTCTGTCCGAAATCATCGCGGAGCTTAAAAAGCAAATCGTGCAAATCATCGCGGTTTGATGAGTCTAAATTTCCGGAAGGTTCATCGGCAAGCACCACAGTTGGATTATTAATTAAAGCACGGGCAACTGCAACCCGTTGTTTTTCGCCTCCCGAAAGTTCTGAAGGTTTATGATCTTTTCGATTGGTCAGGCCCAGGTATTTTAATAACTCATTTGCCTTTTTTTCAGCTTCGCTTTTCGACCTCCCGCCAATAAATGCCGGTATGCAAACATTTTCGAGGGCCGTAAACTCGGGTAAAAGATGATGAAACTGAAAAACGAAACCTATTTCCCTGTTTCGAAAAGTTGAAATTTCTTTTTCAGAAAAAGCCGAAACATTCCGGTTGTTGTAATAAATTTTACCACTGTCGGGTTTACTTAAAGTGCCGAGAATTTGCAGCAAGGTTGTTTTTCCGGCGCCGCTTGCCCCTACAATCGAATAGATTTTCCCCTTTGGTATTTCCAGGTTGATTCCTTTAAGGACCTGCAAAGCGCCGAATGATTTTTTTATGTTTTCAACCTTAATCAAAAGAATGTGGATTGGTAATAAATAGAAGCCCGATTAATATGTAAACAGTATTTCTGGAGTTGAAACTAGTCCTGAAAATTGTTGTTAATTTCTTTCTTAATTTCATTTGTATCTTCTGTAACAGTTGAAGTTACATCATCCATGCTCTTTTGTATATCGTTTGACTGATTTTTAACGGTATCGGAAACTTCGTTTATATCCTTTTTAATATCAGTCGTATACTCGTTTATTTCGCGTTGGATTTCGTTTGTAGCTTTTTTGAATTCTCGCATTCCCTTTCCGAGTGTTTTGGCAATATCGGGTATGGCCTTTGACCCAAAAAACAGGAGCGCCAGGAGCATTACCAAAACAAGTTCCCCCCCACTTACAAATAAAAAATAGTTTGTCATTGCTAATATTTAATGCGACAAATATACAAATTGAGAAGTTGATATTTTAAAAAAATAAGATTTAAAAAAGTGAATTAACCTGAGTTTTAGATTGATTTAATCAAATGAACTATATTAAGTAGCCCCAACAGGTTGTCTTAATTTGCCGTACACGGATTTACCAGGGGCGATGCCACCGGGTCGAATTAAAAAGGGCTGCACCTTAACAGTGACAGCCCTTAATATTATTATTATTTATTGATTGATTACACTGCTTTCGCAACCAATTTTTTAAACCTTGTTGACGCATCGTAAACAAACGGAGTGGCAACAAAAACAGAAGAATATGTACCTACTCCGATACCAACGAGCAACGCGAAAATAAATCCGCGAATGTTTGGTCCACCAAAAATAAAGATTACCAATAATACCAGCCACGTGGTTAACGTTGTGTTCATCGTGCGACGGAGCGTATGGTTCATGGCATTGTCCATATTGGTTTGTAAATCGCGTTTTGGATGAATATGCATGTATTCCCTGATTCGGTCGTAAATAATAACAGTGTCGTTAATCGAATAACCTATTACCGTGAGGATTGCAGCGATAAATGCCTGGTCGATTTCGATTGAAAAGGGCAGCACCCCGTGAAATAGCGAGTAAAAGCCAAGAACTGTTATCGTATCGTGCACCAGAGAAACAATACCACCCATTCCATATTTCCAGTTATTAAACCTGACCATAACATAAAGGAAAATGGCAAGTAAAGCAATGGTAATTGCAATCATGGCATCTCTTTTAATATCATCAGAAATTGTGGGGCCTACTTTCTGTGAGCTTTTCCGGTAATTATTTGTAAAATCTTCGTACGAAACATTTCCGATAAAGCCACCCTCTTTCAGTCCGTTATAAAGGGCTTGTTCCACTTCGTTGTCAATATTTTCCCCCAAATCGTCGATTTTGTATTTTGTGGTAATCCGGACCTGGTTGTCCGATCCAAAAGTTTTTACTTCAGGGGCAGCGCCAAATTCAGCCGTTAAGGCTTTTTGAACGTCCCCAACCTTAACATCCTGGTCAAATCTGACCGTGTATGTACGGCCTCCCTTGAAATCAACACCAAGGTCGAAACCGCGCACTGCAAAAGAAATAATTGAAATAACAACCATTGAGCCCGAAATTATGTAGGCAATCTTTCTTTTATCAATAAACTTAATTTTTGGGTTTACCAGCCAGTTTGCTGTTACTTTTGCCGTAAAGGTAATTTTGCGTCCATGTTTCATTTGCCATTCGAAAATTAACCGTGTCAGGAAAATTGCCGTGAACAGCGAGGTTACAATACCTACCATTAAAGTGGTGGCGAAACCTTTTATCGGGCCCGAACCAAACGAATAAAGTACAATACCTGTTATAAACGTGGTAACCTGTCCGTCGATAATAGCCGAATAGGCATTTTTATAACCGTCGGAAATAGCCAGGCTAATGCCCTTCCCGGCCCTGATTTCTTCCTGTATTCGTTCGTATATAATAACGTTGGCATCAACCGCCATACCCATGGTAAGCACAATACCGGCAATCCCGGGCAAAGTAAGAACTGCACCCAGTGAAGCCAGAATTCCCATCAGGAAAAACAAGTTTGCCAAAAGGGCAATATTTGCCGATAGGCCGGCCTTTTTGCTGTAAAAAAACAACATGTAAACCAAAACCATAACAAACGCAACCGCAAAAGAATATAATCCCGCACGGATTGATTCTTTTCCAAGCGATGGGCCAACAATCTCTTCTTCCACTATCCGCGCCGGGGCAGGCATTTTACCCGATTTTAAAACATTGGCAAGGTCCTGTGCTTCTTCTATATCTTCCAAACCCGTAATGCTTGAACGGCCACCCGAAATTTCATTCTGTACGGTTGGGAAAGAACGGACATAGTTATCGAGTACTATCGCAATAGATTTGCCAATATTTTCTTTAGTCATACGTTGCCAGGTTTTTGCGCCTTCGCTGTTCATGCTCATGGCTACTTCTGGTCTGGCGCCCAGTTGGTCGAAATCCTGACGGGCATCTGTAATTACATCGCCATCGAGAGGCGGACGGCCATCGCGTGATGTTACTTTTAATGCCACCAAGCGGAAGTAATTACCTGCTTCGTCAACCGGTTTAGCCGACCAGCGGAACATCATGTTCTGCGGAAAAATATTTTTAATTTGAGGATTGTTCAGGTAGGCATGAATCTGAACAGTGTCTTTAAAATGTGCCGAACCTACCACTGGTCCGGGGAATAACTGTCCTTGCTGATCGGAACTTGGATTTAACAGGGCAAAAAGCGGATAGTCTTTTCTGAAGCTGGCAAGATCGTCTGAGGGATTGGAACTAATCCCTGTGCTATCTGTCATCTCGGCAAGCAAAGAGCTTTCGCTTTTTAAACTGTCGGCTGCTGCAGAACTGCCTGTTGATCCAACAGAATCGGTTTCGGCAGTTGGGGCGGCAGTTCCCTGCATTTCTTTTATTTTCTGGTTGGCCGCAAGCATATACTGGTAAACCTCACTGTTTTCGTAGGTTTCCCAAAATTCGAGCATTGCTGTCCCCTGTAACAGGTTGCGCACCCTTGCCTGATCTTTTACACCTGGGAGTTCAACCAGAATACGGCCTTTGGTTTGTAATTGCTGAATATTGGGCTGAGCTACTCCGAAACGGTCGATACGGGTACGTAAGATATTGAACGAATTGTCGATTGCTGCATCCGTTTCTTCCCTAATTACATCGAGTACCTGAGCATTGGTCGAATTAAAATTGATCCTGTCGCGCAATTCAATTGTATTAAATACCGAAGCCATTTTGGCATTCGGATCAATTTCCTCGTAAGCCTGTCCGAACAGGGTAACAAAATCCCTAGTGCTGTTGCGCTGTAATTCTGTAGCACGTGATAAAGCAGCATTGAAGGTAGAATCGTTGTTGTAATTTGATAACGATTTAATCAGGTCGATTACCGAAATTTCCAAAGTAACGTTCATCCCGCCCTTCAGGTCAAGACCAAGGTTTATTTCTAATTCCTTAACGTCTTTGTACGTAAATTTTTTCAGGCCTAGAAAGTTATATACCACCTCTCCCGAAACTGAATCCAGATAATGATACTCTTTTGCAGGATCGCCTGCAGCATATTCAACTGCCTTTTTTTCAATTTGCTTCGATTTCCAGGTAAAAGTCAACTGGTAAAGACAAACTGCGGCTAAAAGAATAGCGAATGTAGTAATTACGCCTTTGTTTTGCATTTTACATTTGTTTAAACATGTTTATAATTCTGTGATAATTTTGTTCTGAAATTTTTATGCCTGTCTGAAACTGGCATAAAGGAGAATGAAATTTCTCCTTGCCTGTACAAAAAATGTACAGGTATTTTACGAAATCAAAGGGACATCGTCGGGGACTGCAAAAAAATGCATCTTGAAAGCCAGATAGTGATAAGAATTAATAAGTGGTGCGGTTTGGTTTTGCACCCCGGCTTTCAGCGCCTGGTAGTTCCGCAACTGGTAATATTTTTGAATATACCTGTCGTGCTGTTTAACCTGTATTTTTCTGTTAATGGATTTTGAGGCAGGGATTTTTGCCATAAAATCGGCCGACTGGCTTAACAGGACATTCGAATCCTTGCTTTTTTCTTCCTTCGAAGAGTTGTTTTGTTTTGTAACAAAATCGAAATTGTTTTTTTTGTTAAAAATATCAAATACAAATGCAATACCGATAATAACGGCAAAAACTGCAAGCCTGAAAACCAGTTTTTTCGATATTTTTCTTTTGATAACCACCTCTTTAGTATTAAGCGGGGCAAATATACCTAAACATTTCAGGTTTCCAAAAACGAAGTGTGCAAATTTTTTATGCGTATTTTAATGTCGTTTAGTTAGGGAGTTTCGCTAATTAACCAGGATATTAGATATCAACACATTAAGTTGATAAAAGGATAAATAAAAACCCCAAAAGTACCGTCAAAACGAGTAAATTCGGGGTAATTCTTTTTTTCAACTATGGCTAAAGTAATCAATTTCGGGGAAAATATATCAAGGATCAACCTGTTTTCTCCACACCACGACAAAGAGCTTTACT
>JBBINB010000128.1:0-7424 GCA_037444065.1 Draconibacterium sp. | reverse complement strand
CAGGGACTTCGCTCAGTCTGACTGTCACCCTGAGCGGAGTCGAAGGGTGTTGGCCTTTCAGATTTTTTCATCTTAGTTCTTAACTAAACGACATTAATGCGTATTTTATAAAATTTTCAGATCAAAAGGATTTTATAACTGAGCATTTATTTTTTTGACTAAAAAGTGCTTACAGAATTACCTCAATCGGACGTTTACTTTTTCGCCAGATAATTTCCAAAAGCACACATTGACAGAGCAATCATTAAAAACAGGTCAATCCGCAAAGGTCCAACCATTCCGGGTAAAACTCCAACCTGCGACAGTATAAAGGCAACAAGGCCCAATCCTGACATCACAATCATAAACCACCCCATCGGTTTATCTGAAAGAATACCCAAAATTACAAGCGGCCCCATCATTGCGGTCCCGGCGAAACTAATCCTGGCCAGCAGCACCAATTGATCGGAACTTAAAAGTGAAAAAACCAGGGCGGCAAGTGCAAAACTTACAATTGCAATCTTGATTGGGGCCAGTGATTCGGATCCCTTTTTGCCTATCAGTCCGCGCAATTCGTTTCCCATAGCAAAAAGCTGCGAGTCGGATGTTGACATTGCGGCCGCAAGTAACCCAATAATTGAAGCTGCCGCAATAAACCCGGGTTGATCATGCAGCAATACGCGTCCCAGGAAATCGGCAACAGAGGCATCGGGATAGCGAATTGCCCCGTAAAATCCAATTATCAGCGTAGGGAAAATAACCAGCATCGCAAAAGTACCAACCGCAACTGCCATGCGGCGCATTGCCCTGAAATCCTTCATTATCACAAGCCGTGTGGAAAGTTGTGGTTGTGTGACCGGAATCATTAAAATGGCCAGGAAAGATGCTATCAGGAACTGTGCATTCAACAATCCTTTTGGACCTGGAGTTGAAAGTAGCGCAGAATTGGCAACTTCAAGCTGTGAAAACATTTCGGCCCAACCGCCCAGATAATTCAAACAGGTAAATGCAATTACCCATACTACAATTAGCAGCATGGTTCCCTGCATAAAATCGGCATAAATTATGGCTTTTAATCCGCCAAATTCAGAATACAAAAGCATAATGACTACAATCATTAACGACCAGCCCCAGGCCGGAAGTGCGCTGGGAAACGCCTGCTCAAGGAAAATTGCAACCCCCCTGATTTGGATTGCCACATATGGGACCAGAAAGATAAAAACCGCCAGAAAATAGATGTATCCGGCCCATTTATTACGGTAGCAATTTTGAAGCAATCCCGACATTCCCTTAAATCCTTTCATTGAAACCTGTTTCCGCAGGTGATAACCAAACCAGACAATCAGGAAAACCATACCTGCATCGGAAAACGCAAGAAATATCCAGGCGCCAATACCGTGGGTGCGAGTAAAATCGGGCATTCCCATTAATGTGAATGTACTAAACAGCGTGGCGGCAAAGGTCATAAAACCTAAAATAAGGCCAATGTTTGAGCCTGCCATCATAAAATCTTCGTTCGATTTTATCATCCGCCTCGACCGCCATGAAAGGTAAAAAAGAATTGCAACGTAAATTGTTCCTACTATTAAAAGCCACTTAAGCATATTTTTATTTTTTAATGTTATTGTTTTTACTCCTTGCTGAAAAAATTTATATTCTTTGCGCTGAAAATTTTACCACAGGGAAAGTGCGGCAAATCACAATGGATTTATTCAATTTTTTCTAATAAATGAACTCGACCGCCTATATAAGTCAGCACTACTAAAACAATGGTAATTAATATACTCATCCACAAAGTATAAGGCATCGAAAATAGTGTAGGGTTGATTTTGCCTTCCGGCATCACAAGCGGCGTGAATGAAATAAGGATTAATAAAAGGGCAAGACCAGCAGTTATTCTCCAGTAAGTTTTTCGTTTTTTTCCAGTCAGATTTTTCATTTATACCTGTTTAAAGTTATTTTATAATGAAGCTTAAAAAAGCGGTATTACAATCTTTGTATCGTCATCCCCCCATCCGCCACAACAACCTGTCCCGTAGAATAAGGCATCATCCCGGTAGCCATGGCAGCCGCTACTTTACCAACATCAGCTGGCGTTCCCCAGCGTTTTTGTATGCTGATCCCCTGTTCAAACAGCCGGTCGTATTTTTCGGTAACCCCTGCTGTCATATCGGTTTTAATTACCCCGGGCTGAATCTCGTAAACAGGGATATCAAATTCGCCCAGCCGGGCAGCCCAGAGTTTGGTAGCCATAGCAATTCCCGCTTTCGAAATGCAGTATTCGCCGCGGTTAACAGAAGCAACTGTTGCCGAGACCGAAGATACATTGATTATACAACCTGTAAAATCAGAATTTTTCTTTTTTATTTCAACCATGTGGTTTGCAAAAAGCTGCGTCAGAAAATAGGGGCCTTTCAGGTTGGTTTGGAGCACTTCGTCAAAAATATCTTCAGCGCCTTCAAGAATATCGAGCCTTTCGCGGGGGGCTATCCCGGCATTATTAACCAAAATATTTAATTGTCCGAATTCTGAAATTACAGTATTAAATACTTTCTGCCTGTCTTCTTTTTTAGCGATATTTCCCTGTGCATAAACCACTTTTACACCAAACATTTTCAACCCATCGAGAATAGGCTGAACCGACTCTTGTGGACGTATGCCGTTAATAGCCAGGTTAAACCGTGCTTTTGCAAGTTCGGTCGCAATTCCAAGCCCTATCCCGCGCGAACCGCCGGTAATAAGTGCGGAAGGACGTCCGGGCCCCTCTAAATCTCCCCGAAGGGGAGACTTAAGCCCCTCTGAATCTCCCCGAAGGGGAGACTTTTTGTTTTCCATATGCATTGAATTATATTTTCATAATATAGTCAAAACCTTGAGAAGGTTGGCAATTGTATTTCTTTGCCTCCCCTTCGGGGAGGTTAGCCCGCCTGAATGACGAAGTCGGGCAGAGAGGGGCTAAGTGGATTTACCTTCACCCACGTCTTTTTAGCCCAGCTTTCCATGCCTTTTTCAGCCAGTTGAACACCTTTTGCACCTTCGAACAGATTCCACCTGAAAGGTCCGTTTTTTACCACGTGTTTCAGAAACAGTTCCCATTGTGCTTTAAAGGCATTGTCGAAAAACTCCTGTTCTGGGACTTTGCCCCAACCCTCATAAAAATTGATTGGGTTTGGAATATCGGGGTTCCAGACCGGTTTTGGTGTGTTCCCGTAATGCTGGGTCCAGCATTCGCGCAATCCGGCAACTGCCGAGCCTTTTGTACCATCGACATGCAAAGTGAGCAAATCATCGCGACGAACCCGGGTTACCCAGCTTGAGTTAAAATGTGCAATTACGCCACTTTCAAGCTCAAAAGTGGCATAGGCTGCGTCGTCGGCTGTGCAATTATAGGGCTTTCCCTGTTCATCGATGCGTTCGGGGATATGGGTAGCACCCAGGCAAAAAACTCCTTTTACCTCGCCAAATAGGTTATCCAGAACATAACGCCAGTGACATAGCATATCGATAATTATCCCGCCATCGTCTTCTTTACGGTAGTTCCAACTTGGCCGTTGGGCCGGAACCGAATGGCCTTCAAAAACCCAGTAGCCGAATTCGCCGCGCACCGAAAGGATTTTTCCAAAGAAATCGTTTTCCATCAACCGTTTCAGTTTTAGCAAACCCGGGAGCCAGAGTTTATCCTGCACAACGCCGTGTTTTACGCCTGCTTCTTCGCAGGTTCGGTACAATTCGAGAGCTGTGGCTGTGTCGGTTGCAACCGGTTTTTCGCAATAAACATGTTTCCCGGCTTTCGCTGCCTGGATTACCGCTTCGGCGCGACGGCCAGTGGTCTGTGCATCGAAATAGATTTGGTAGCCGGGGTTGTTCATAACCGAATCCAGGTCGGTTGTCCACTTTTCCACACCCGACATTTCGGCTAGTTTTTTTAGTTTGACTTCGTTTCTGCCTACCAAAACCGGGTCGGGCATAATAAATTCCGAAGGACCGACCTGCACCCCTCCTTGTTTTATTATAGCGACAATCGAACGCATCAGGTGCTGGTTTGTCCCCATCCGGCCGGTAACGCCGTTCATAATTATTCCAATCCTGTGTAACATATTCTAATGAAAAGCCCCATCCCAGCCTTCCCCAGGGGGGAAGGAGTCAAGATAGCGCGATGTTAACTTATTTTAAAGTATCATTTCAAATTCGTTCATTTTTTCTTATCTCCTCACCTTTGGGGAGGATGGGGGGGCTTCTATTTAAACCCTACCTGTGGTACATTGTAATAGCCCATAGTTGCATCGGCTACAGCCATGCGGTATAAATGGTTTTGCATCAGGCATGTTTTCTTTTTGTCCGATAAAATTCCTTATTTATTTTTTCAAATCCACCGTATCCAATGTTCTGCCGGTAAATATTGAAAGAAATGTCTGCCGGATCGGTTTTGAACAAACGCCACCCAACATAAACCGATTTTTGGCTTTTGGCAAGAGCTATAACACCCCTGTCGATTTTCTCATTAACCTGTGCAAACGACAAACCAAAGAGAAAAACAGTTGCTGCGAGTAAGGTTATCTGTTTCATATACCGTAGTTTAGGTAAAGTTGATATATGCATTTTTAATTTTTTCAAGATAGTGATTTTGATTTATCGACCAATATTTGTCCGAAAAAATTTCAACTTCGTTGTACCCCGTAAATCCGGCATCTTCAACCCACCCCCTGATTTCCTTCACATTGATACAACCGTCGCCCATCAGACCCCTGTCGTTTAAAAAATCGGTTGTTGGCACATTCCAGTCGCAAATATGAAAAGCATATAAATTACCGTTTCTGCCACACCTTTTTATTTCGGCTTGAAGGTTATTGTCCCACCACAGGTGGTAAACATCTACTGCAATTCCCACAAAATCAGAGTTGATTTCCTCGGCCATTTGATTGGCCTGTGCCAGCGTGTTTATTGCCGACCTGTCGCCGGCATACATGGGGTGAAGGGGCTCGATGGCAAGTTTTACCCCTGCAGCCTTTGCCCTTGGTAGAATTTTCACAATTCCCTCGCTAATTTGCTCCCGCGATTTTTGGAGCGACTGGCGGCCATCGGCGCCACAAACCAGCACTATTAGGGGGGCACCAAGTGCGGCTGCCTGTTCGATGCATAATAAATTGTCTTGGATAGCCTGTTCTCTTTTTTCTTTATCGATTGAAGGGAAAAAGCCGCCTCGCGCAACAGAAACCGTTTTCATTCCAAACTCGTCAAGAAGTTGACGGGCCTCTTTTAAATTTTGATTTTCAATCACATTTCGCCAAACGGTTATTCCATGAATTCCGGCAGCACTGAAATTCTCGACGCATTGCCTTAAATTCCAGGGTTTTGTAGTGAGGGTATGAACGCAAAGTTTTGAAAAATCGGTAAGTTTAGTTGCCATCAGATTTTGTTCAGTTTTTTGTACCTGATCGATTCAGGGAAAAGAAAAGGATTATGTTTAAACGGTTAAGTTGAAGGTCAAGAAGTCGGGCAAATTTTTGAATTTCTTTTTTAGTCCAGTTTTCTTCCAAATAGGCTGCATTTTTTTTAAAACCGGACAAAGCCCGATTTGTCCAAATAATTTTACAGGTATTTTTCATAGATTTTTTTGGCTGTTTCATGCGAATGCAACCTACCTTCTTCCAAATCCTCCAACCCTTCTTCAATGGAACCTATTTCTTCCTGATTTAGTGTATCCCCCAGTCTTTTGAGCGGATGTAATTATTCCTGATCTCCTTAATCTTTTCAATGACAGAAGCGTCATTCAGTTTAGAAATCCATTCAATCAAATTTAATTTCTCCGTTTGAATATTCATGACAATCAATTTTGAACAAATTTAATCAAAACTTATTCTGAATTCAAGTGAAATGGTTTTATAGAGTTACCAAACCACTATATAAGGTTTCCAAAAAAGGTGTAATATTTCCCCTTATCAATAATTCTTTGCAGGTACAAAGCAACTTCGCGAGCATGGTAATCGCCCCACATCGACGATTCGTTGCATGGGATTTTTTGTCGTGCAGGAACGTTGTCCCAGCCGTTAGGCCTGTGGTAAATGCTGTGCAATATTAAACCCTGGTGATTAGGGTTGGTGCTTAAATAAGGGTAATCGAGCAGCGTGTTTAATACAGTTAATCCTGCCTGCCAGTATTTTTCCCCCTGTTCGTTTTCCCCGTTTTCCACCAGGTATTTCCCCAGCCGTAACAAACCCTGGCCCCCGATTGCTGCTGCCGAACTGTCAACAGGTTCCCATTCGTTAAACGGATTTGCCGGATTGTTAAGGTAATCGCCCAGTTGGTGCAGGTTTGGGGCGCCTGTATCCCAATACGGAATTCCGTCGAAGGGAGTGTTTTCGATATAAAAATCGCAGGTAGCTTTTGCCGCTTTGAGCATTGTTTTTTCAATTTTAGATTTTTCCTCTGGAAGCTTCCAACTGTCATCAGCAAAGGTTTTCAAAAATTCCAGTTCTTCGGCAAAACCGAGCATTGCCCAGGCGAGTCCTCGGGTCCAGGTCGAAAACCCGGTATAGCCCTGCTGTGAATTGGGGCAACGGAAATTTCCATCGTTGGTGTTGAATACCGATTCGTGGGCGGTACGCCCCCAGACATCGTAACTGTCGCGGCCTTCGCCATAAAAAACAGAGTACCTGGCGGTTGCCTCAATGTGCCTGACTGCCCTTTCCAAAAGTGAAATTTTAATGTCGCCTTCGCCCTGGAATACATGGTTTAACCGGTGGGCCAACATTAAAATCCGGCACGAACGGATTGTGTCGACAAATAAAGAATGAGGTCCGTTAAAAGAATAGATAAATCCCCCATCCCTGATTTTTGTCCACCTGGCAGCCTGCACCGAACCGGAGATCTTTACAGCCAGTTCGTAAAAATTCTTTTCCCACTCATTGAAGGGTATTTTCCCCTCGTTCATTAGGCGAAGTAAATTTCCATAAGTGCTAAGGTTGTTAAAACCATGGTCGTGTACGCCAATATGGCTGATATGCGGGGCCATTTTTTCGAGGGTGTTTTTTCTTCCCGATTCAAGGAAATAGTTATCCCCGGTTGCATCGAATTGCAGAATTGACGAGCCAAACTGGAATCCCTGGGTCCACTCTGTCCAGCCACGTGTTGAATATGCACCGTTTACCGTAAAAACCGGCGATCCTTTGGAAGGATCGTAGTTTTTATCGATATTTTTTATTTTTTCGCCCGAAAGATCCCAGAACAGCGTGAGTTTCTTTTTTAGGTCTTCGGGCTTTAGGTAATAGTCGATCTTTATCATTTTTAAAATTTTGTTTATTGGACAATGTGTTTGTTCCAATACTTCGTTAAAAAATTAAGCGGCAATAGTGCCATAATATATAAGTTCATTGACAAGATTTCGATTTTTAGCAGAGTATGCATTTACGCCGAACACGTCAATAAATCTTTCGAGCAGTAACCTG
>JBBINB010000127.1:0-7540 GCA_037444065.1 Draconibacterium sp. | reverse complement strand
GAATACAACTGCACAAACTTCTTATACTTTCTCCTCCGAAGGGACAAAAACACTCTATGCATGGGCCAAAGACGAGGCAGGGAATGTTTCGGCAAGTGTCAGCAAACAGGTAACGATTACATTGCCCGATTTGAACGCTCCGGTTATTACTGCTTTTACCATTCCGGCAACTTCAACTTCCCTTATCGTTCCGGTCAGCAGTTTCACTGCCTCGGACAATAAGGGTGTAACCGGGTATCTGCTTACTGAATCGGCCACAGCACCTTTGGCTGGAAACCCGGCCTGGTCGGCCTCCGTACCGGTTTCGTTCTCGTTTAACTCCGAAGGGACAAAAACACTCTATGCATGGGCCAAAGACGAAGCCGGGAATGTTTCAGCAAGTGTCAGCAAACTAGTAACGATTACCCTGCCCTCAACTACCAACAGTACCCTGGGAAATACAGAAGTTTTTGCTTTTGCTACAGCATCCAGTGTACGAAGGGCAATGCCCGTAACTTTTAATGAGGCAGGACTTATTCAGAGTATTTCTGTATTTCACAACGCTGGTACAGGGAATGTGTTATTGGGCGTTTATTCTGACGCGGCTGGCCGTCCATCTTCTTTGCTGGGGGTAACACCCCCCACTGCTGTCAGGAGTACAATGGGCTGGCAGACTATTTCCCTTACAACCCCTGTAAATGTGACTGCAGGACAAAAAGTCTGGCTGGCCTGGATATTTGAAAATATTTCGTATGTAAGGTATCAACCCACTGCTACTTCAGAGAGCGTAGCTATTGTTGGCAGTACATGGTCTTCAGGATTGCCTTCAACATTTGGTGCTGCCTGGGGTACCAATTTTAAATTCTCAGTGTATTGTTCATTTACAACCAATGATATCACCAAACCCATAGTTACAGCTTTCACCATTCCGGCTACTTCTGCATCTCTGGTTATTCCTGTGAGCAGTTTTACCGCTACAGACAACAAATCTGTTACCGGTTTCAAAATCACTGAATCACCTACTGAACCTAATGCCGGAGATTCCGGGTGGAATACAACTGCACAAACTTCTTATACTTTCTCCTCCGAAGGGACAAAAACACTCTATGCATGGGCCAAAGACGAGGCAGGGAATGTTTCGGCAAGTGTCAGCAAACAGGTAACGATTACATTGCCCTTATCAACCCTGGGAAATACAGAAGTTTTTGCTTTTGCAACAGCATCCAGTGTGCGAAGGGCAGTGCCCGTAACTTTTAATGAGGCAGGACAAATACAGAGTATTTCTGTCTATCACAACGCTGGTACTGGGAATGTATTATTGGGCGTTTATTCTGACCTGGCCGGCAGGCCATCTTCACTGCTGGGGGTGACACCTTCAACTGCAGTCAGAAACACAGAGGGTTGGCAAACTATTTTACTAACAACTCCTGTAAATGTTAACGCAGGGCAAAAAGTCTGGCTGGCCTGGATATTTGAAAATATTTCGTATGTAAGGTATCAACCCACTGCTACTTCAGAGAGCGTAGCTATTGTTGGCAGTACATGGTCTTCCGGATTGCCTTCATCATTTGGTGCTGTCTGGGATACCAATTTTAAATTCTCAGTGTATTGTAACTATACTATAAGCACCATACTAAAGGATGCTATAATTAAAGAGAATGAAAAAATCGAATTTTCCCCGATTTCAATCAATGAATTAAATAAAGGATCAAAAAATTTAGTATTAGAAAATCCTGTTCAAATTTCGGAAGAATTAGATTTGAGACTATTTCCAAATCCTGCAAAATCTTTTATAAATATAATCTATACATATCTGCCCGAGATTGAAACAAGGATAATAATTATCGACAGTAACGGAAAAACAATATTAAATAACGGGATTGAATCTAATTCCGTAATAATAGACGTAAGTCAATTTCAGTCAGGGATATATTATCTTAAATCAATTAATCAAAAGGGCACACAAACTAAAAAATTTATTATTAGCAATTAAGTATAAAGAGAAAAATTTCCAGAAGTAATTTAGGACACAAGTTATTATAATTTCCAATACAAATGTAAAGTATAACTTGTATAGATACTGAAATTTATTTGTAACGGTTTGTAATCATGTAAAATGTGTCATTAAAGAAATTCAAAGATAATTATTTAATACTTGCAGCCCAATTAAAGGGGAATTTGAAATTAAATTTCGTGCCGGTTTTGAAAAGTCCCTTAAATTAAAGGAGTGAGCTTAAACCCTGGTAATCAATGAGTTTTTTCCAAACCATAACATTAAGGCCTGGATATTTGAAAATATACTCTAAATTGGAATCCCATTCTCAAAAAAAACATTTTCAGATTATACTCAATTTTGCAATTATTAAAACATTGAGTAAATTGCAAATATTAAATATACCAGGATAAATTAATCATTATAAGTGAATTCAGTTATTTATCAATATTATCAATTTAAAAATTCAATTTTTTTAACTGGTAAATTAATTAATTCATTGAATTTTAAATATTATATAAAAATTTATCAGCCTTTCTTAATTTTATTTATAATTCTTTGTAGCTATTCATTGAAAGCAACAACGTACTATGTAAGTTCTTCAACCGGAAATGACTCAAACAACGGAACAAGTGAAGCCCATGCCTGGAAAACCCTTACAAAAGTTAACAGTTTTACACCCAAACCCGGCGACCAGATTTTATTTAAACGGGGTGATACCTGGATTGGTGGCATTATTGTGAAAGGTTTCGGTACAGCGAGCAGTCCGGTTACTTATGGGGCTTATGGGACAGGTGCAAATCCGGTTATCTCAGGATTTGCCTCTGTTACAGCATGGACCAACTTAGGCGGCAATATCTGGGAAAGCGTCAATGCTGTTACCTCTGATACCATTATTAATATAGTAACTATTAACGGCGTGAATACGCCAATGGGGCGGGAACCAAACGCAGGGTATTATTTTTTTCAAAGCAATAACGGGAGCAACCAGATTACAAGCAACAACCTGACAGGAACGCCCAACTGGACAGGGGCGGAACTTGCATTGAACCCTTCGCAATGGGAAACCAAACGATGCCCCATTATTGCACAATCGGGCGGCACGCTTACCTTTACCCGGCCTGAGACATTTACTTTCAGGGGTAACTATAACTTTATAATCCAGAACGATATAAGGACTTTAGACCAACAGAATGAGTGGTTTTTCAGCAAATCAACAAAAAAAATCAGGATATTCAGTACAACGCAACCAACAGGGGTAAGGGTATCTACAGTTTCTGATTTGATGCTGGTCGAAAACAGGAACAACATAACTATCAGGAATATAGCTTTCGAGGGGTCTAACCGCAAAGCGATGTGGGTTTCAACTGCAAATAACCTGACTGTCGACAATTGTAGTTTTTCAAATATCGGACAAAATGGGATATATGGAGGTCATTTCACTTCTATGAGAACTAATGTTTCTTCAAGTAACTATTTAACAGTGTCGAATTGCAGCTTTTCAAACATCAATGATAATGCTATTGGTATAATCAATTCATTTACCAACGCTACAATTAAAAACAACATCATTGCCAATACAGGGATGATTTACGGTGCAAATCGTACAAGAGTTGCCAGCACCAATAGTACCGGGGCGCTTGTTGCAATTAATGCTCCCGGATATGGCTCTGTTATTGAACACAACAAAATATCAGATACCGGGTATATCGGGATAGCTTTTAAGAGCGGCAATACAATGGTAAGGTACAATCATATAGTTGATTTTTGTAAGGTAAACAAGGATGGTGGCGGGATATATACATGGAACTATGACCCCCCGTTCCCAAATGTAATTTCACGTTCAGGGATAGAGGTCCATAATAATATTGTAAGCGGCGGTACAACTGAAAAAGGAATTTATATCGATGACGCAGCAAACGGTGTTTCTGTATATAATAATGTTGTTTTTGGCTGTGCAATAGGCATTTACCTTCACAATAATTATAATGTAAACGTCAGGGGCAACACTTTCTTTGACAATAGCATCGGGCTGCATATGGTCAATAATTTAGTTGATGTGCCGTTTAACAACGTTAATTTCAAATCAAATAAAGTAATAGCAAAATCATTAAGCCAAAACGTTATTGACGGGGATTATATGGAACGGATAATATCTCATTTGGTTTCTGACAGTAATTATCTGTCACGGCCAATTGATGAATCCAAAATAACAAATTTTATCATTAGAAACCCGGCTTATTCAAGGCCACGTTATTCGCTTTCAGGATGGCAGTCGTATTCAGGGAAAGACATCAATTCCAAAACTTCTCCGGTTTCGATAAAATCGGTGAACGATATACAACTTTTATATAATAACACAAAACAAGCCAGGACCTACAATCTTGGAAATGCAACTTTTAAGGACATAGAAGGGAATAGTGTTTCCGGCTCATTTACACTCGAATCCTTTACAGCAATAATACTTATTGGTAAAAACTTTGAAAAAATTAACCTAAAACCTTCTATCTCAGAACAGTCTTACCATTTAAAATCACCAAAATTTAAAAATGATAAAGTCGGACAGGTTTTTGCTTATGATCCTGATACCAGTCAGGTGCTAAGCTATTTTATTTATAATACAGATGAAAAGGGCTGGTTCTCCATCGATTCCACTAACGGTAAATTATATGTTCAAAATAATTTCTCAACGATAAAAAACCTGACGATAGAATTACAAGTGCTCGTTAAAGATAATTCTGTAAATTCATTATCCGACAGTGCGGCAATTACCATTTTCATAGAAGGGACTGATTCTTCCCCCCCCGAAATTACTTCTTTTTCTGTTCCATCTAAAATTACCTCCTTTTACATTCCTGTAAATTCCTTCTCTGCCATTGATAATTGGGGAATAAAAGGGTATTTGATAACAGAAACTCCCGAAATTCCAAAGGTAAATGACACGAATTGGAAAACCGCTTTTCCTTCATTATATCGCAGCCCTGGCGAAGGACAGGTTATCCTCTATGCCTGGGCACTGGATTCAGCCAATTGGATAACAGGCCCGGTTTCTGCCACCGTAAACGTAACTTTTCCAGATACGTCATTAATTTACTCCGAGTATCTTTTTGAAGAAATTTCAGGTTTGAAAATAACTGATTCGAATAGTAGTTTTGATGGGGAAATTATTGGTGAAATAGAAAGAAGCACCGGTGTTTTATCCAGCGGACTTAATTTTACTGGCACAGGATATGTCAACCTGGGAAAAAGCTATTCAGAAAATGTAAAAGACCAAATTACCCTAAGTACGTGGATTAAACCCGGGATCACCAATTCTGATCTACCAGTAATTACACACGGGGGCCCCTTCAATAACACATTTGAATTGTACCTTAACGCTGGCTCAGCCAGTATTGCATTCATTACAAACGGAACATCAGCATCCCATCTGGTTATTCAAAATGTAAATGAACTATGGGATGGCAAGTGGCATCATTTGGCAGTAACTTATAATGGAAATGAAAAAATAATTTATCTGGATAATAAAATCATTTCAAAAACCAAAGCTACTGGCAACATTATCCCCGGATATTGGAACAACTTGTATCTGGGTACTAAAATAATCCAAAACGATACCCTGTATTTTAAAGGGAATATGGATGAGGTGCGGATTTACAATTTTGCTTTGGATGCAACGTCAATAAGTAAATTATTTCATTCAATAAATAAAATATTAAATAAAGTTACATCGCTCGAATTTATTTCAATTTGTGAGGGTGAAGACTATTTGGGATTGACAGAGCCGGGTAAGTATTCCAGGATACTTGAACGAAAATTAACTTCTGCTTCTGGTGCAGACAGTATCATAATTACAAATTTACTGGTTTACCCATCCTATAATTTAATGAAGGATGTTGAAATTTGTGAAGGAGATACCTTTCTGTTTGATAGCAAAAAGCTATTTGAAAGTGGCGAGTATACAGAAACATTTAAATCAATTCAGGGATGTGATTCAATTGTTCTTTTGAACCTTACCGTTAATCCGGTTTATCATACAACCAAAGACATTGCAATAACAGCAGGAAGCAATTATATGGGTTGGACGAATAAAGGCACATATTATCAAAAACTGATTTCTGTAAACGGCTGTGACAGTTTAGTAGTTACAAATTTAACTGTTATTGAGCCATACATTCAAATCATAAATCTTGAAAAAGGATGGAATATTTTTTCTTCGCACCTCATTCCTTTGCAACCTGATTTTGATGATGTTTTTGGAAACCTTAACATGCAAGGCCAATTGATCAAAGTTTTGGATGAAAACGGGAAAACCTATTTTGCAGAAGGGAAGGTTTGGATCAATAACATAGGGTTGATGCAGGAATCGGAAGGATATAAAATCATGCTGAATTCTTCTGCTGAATTGGAAATCAAAGGTCAACCTGTCAGATTACCCTTTTCAATACCGCTTAGAGCTGGCTGGAATATAATTTCATTCCCATATAACAGAAATCTGGATGCAATGGAAGTCATGGATCCTTTGAGAAAGGAAGGAATTCTTGAAAAAGTTCAGGATGAACGTGGACATTCGATTGAATATTGGGACAGTAAAATAGGTTGGTTCAATGGTATAGGTAATTTTAATCCAGGAGAGGGCTATTGGGTTTTAGTTAACAGGCAAAGCGTTTTACCCTTTTCAGGAGAATACGGGAAATCCGGGTTAATCAAAACAGATGTGGCAGAAAATGAACATTATATGCCCATTTTCGAAGGGAATGGTTATAGCCATATGAATATTAATATCAGTGGCCTTACCGGGATGAATTTACAGGCAGGAGATGAAATTGCAGCCTATGATGGTGAACACTGTGTTGGCGCTGTTAAACTGACAGAAACCAATTCTGTTCAAAATATTGCAAGCATAAATGCTTCTGCTTCCTATAAAGAAATTTCAAAAGGATTTACGGAAGGAAATAAGATTACGCTCCGTACATGGCAAAAAAGCACAAACAAGGAATTTCTTCTCCTTACAAACGCCATAAAAGGAGAAATGAAATACCAAAAACAAGGTAGCGTGTTTGCTCAGTTAGTCAAAAAAAACAGTCTCGAACCGGACACAAATATTTCGTTAACATTTAGTATTTATCCTAATCCTGCAAATGATCTTTTGACCATTAAATTTTCATTACCCCTTGAAACTGATTCAAAAATAATACTTACAGATATGGTCGGTAATCAAAAAATCGTCAGGAATGCAGAATCCTCCATTGAGCTACTGGATGTTAGCGCCCTGCCACCGGGGACTTATTTATTGAAATTGGCAACCGGAACAGACAATTACTTTAATAAACTTATTAAACTTTAATCCAATAACTCCCAATTATCAAAACTTTAAAACTCAAAATTGAAGTAAAACAAGATAGTTGACCCCTCTTATCCGTTGTATATTGTAATCCATGGTTCGTAGGCAATTTCGCTAAAAAAATGATTTTTCCTTTCGGGGTCTTTTATCGGGAGGGATTTTTTATTGATTTGGGTCTAAATTCGATTCTATTTTATAAGTTCATGCGATTTTGAACCTTAAAATTT
>JBBINB010000126.1:0-7565 GCA_037444065.1 Draconibacterium sp. | reverse complement strand
AAAGGAGATAATTTTCCCGACCTGCACCGCGTGATTATGGGATTTAAGGGCTGGCTTCGGGGGATGCACCATCGAGTGGAGAACCTACAAGCCTATATTGATGAATACAGTTACCGTTTCAACCGAAACAATATGAAGGATGGCATCTTTGATAACCTTCTACGCAGGATGGTAAAGGCAGATCCGTTACCTTACAAAGTTTATTGTTTAAATGCCTAATTCAAATAAATTAATTGTATCCTCTTGAATAAGTATTGGTTACAATTCTTATTTAGAATTGTTACAAGTATAATTTGAGATAATGTTAATAAACGGTAACTTTGGTTACCGGGTTAAAAAACTTCAATCCCGTTGGTTAATTGTCTTAATTTTCCTTCATTCTCCAGTTTTTTAACAACCCGGCTTATTACTTCACGTGCTGTCCCCAGATCATTCGCAATTTGTTTGTGCGAAATCTTTAAAGGGTTTTTTTTCAGAACTTCAGTTTTGGTTTTCAGGTATTTCTGAAGTCTTGAATCCATATTTTCGAAAAGAATATCGCTGATCATGTGAATCAATTCGTTGTAACGACTGTTATACTGCGAGAAAAACATCGAATTCATATCGGGGTATTTTTTCATCCATCTAAATACATTCTCAGCAGGCAATAATAAAACAGTCGAATCTTCTTCTGTTACGGCATAAATTCTGCTGGGTTTGTTTTGCAGGCAGGCATCGAACGACATGATACAAGTTTCGCCGGGTTGTATATAATATAGCAGAAGTTCTTTGTCGTGGTAACGCATAAACACTTTAACAAGGCCTTTTGTAACTAATGGTATCATTTTTACATATTGGCCTTCGCGCATCACCTCGGTGTTTTTTTCGATGTCAACTGCCTGGCAACTGTCCACGATTTCCTTAATCAGTAACGAATTAAGCGATGAAAACAATTTGATTATGTTCATGACAAGCGAAATGGTTTGGTTTTTTATTTCATCTAAATTAAATTTTCGGACAGAAATTTGCAAATAATTTCTTTTACACGGAAACATTGGTTATGGTTTGCATTAAAACCTGTTTTGAGATATGCAAAACCTGGAATAAACTATCATTTAAAAGCAGTTGTCGAAAAATTTTGAATTGATTTATAATGCTCTGTCCGATAAACGATTTTATAATCTAACTTTGTTTATTGAAAATGGAAATGATATAAACAATAGAATCCGTATTTTGTTAGTCTATTCGAATTTTATACTTTAACAAAAGTCAACAATGGATAAATTTTCTTCAGTGGGCAACCAGGAGCTTTCAGCAATAGAGGAATTATACCAATCCTATCTAAATAATCCCGGAAGTTTGGATAAAAGCTGGCAGCAGTTTTTTGCCGGTTTTGAACTTGCACGGACTAATTACCAGCAAATACCCGGGCTGTCGAAACCGGGAAATATCGACAAAGAATTCGCAGTTCTGAACCTGATTCACGGATACCGGATGCGCGGCCATTTGTTTACCAAAACAAATCCTGTGCGCAGCCGGAGGACTTATTCGCCGACACTGGATATTGAAAATTTCGGGCTTGGGAAAAACGATCTTGAAACCGTTTTCCAGGCTGGAAATGAAATCGGGATTGGCCCGGCAAAACTGAAAGACATCGTTCAGCGCCTGAACGATACTTATTGCCGTTCGGTGGGTGTCGAATTTATGTACATGCGAAATCCCGAAGTGGTGCAATGGCTCAAAAATAAAATGGAAGGTACGGGAAATTCAAAGCAGTATTCCGGCGAGGACAGAAAGCATTTCTTCTACCATTTAAAACTTGCAGTAGGGTTCGAAAATTTTATCCATAAAAAATTTGTAGGTCAAAAGCGGTTTTCGCTCGAAGGCGCCGAGGCATTAATTCCTTCGCTTGATGCGATTATTGAAAGAGGATCCGAATTGGGTATCGAAGAATTTGTGATTGGAATGGCACACCGCGGCAGGTTAAATGTACTGGCCAACATTCTGGAAAAACCATACGAAAATATTTTTAAGGAATATACCGGAAAAGAATACGAAGACGAGATTTCGCAGGGAGATGTAAAATACCACCTTGGGTACGAAAACGAGGTTATAACCGATTATGGGAAAAAAGTTAAACTGAAACTTGTTCCCAATCCTTCGCATCTCGAAACTGTGGGGCCAATAGTAGAAGGAGTAGTCCGTTCGCGTATTGACTCGGTTTACGACAAGAATTTTGAAAAGGCTGCTGCTATTATTATCCATGGCGATGCTGCAATTGCCACACAGGGTGTGGTTTACGAAACCATACAGATGTCGCAGCTCGACGGTTACAAAACAGGTGGGACAATTCATCTGGTTATCAATAACCAAATTGGTTTTACAACCAATTATCTCGAAGCCCGTTCGAGTACGTATTGCACCGATGTGGCAAAAGTTACCCGCTCGCCCGTGTTTCATGTAAATGGCGACGACGTGGAAGCTTTGATTTACACAATTGAACTGGCAATGGAATTTCGTCAGACATTTCAGGCCGATGTGTTTATTGATATTCTTTGTTACAGAAAATACGGACATAACGAAGGGGACGAACCACGTTTTACCCAGCCCATGCTTTACAAGGCAATTGCATCGCACCCGAATCCCCGCGACATTTATTCCGAAAAACTGAACAACCTAGGGATAATGTCGCTTGAAGAGTCAAAAAAGGAAATTAAAGAATTCGACCAGTTTTTAGAGCAAAAATACCGGGACTCTGAAAAAATTGACAAGGTGAAAATCAGAAAGTTTCTCATAAATGAGTACGAAAAATTCGAAATGCCTCAAAAAAAGGAGTTTAACCTTGATGTTAATACTGCAGTCCCATCAAATATTTTGTTTGAAATAGCAGGCAAAATAAATCACCTGCCCGAAGATTTGATCTTTTTTAAAAAAGTTGACAGGATTCTGGCAGACCGGCAAATGATGATGCACGAAGGGCGCCTGGACTGGGCTATGGCAGAATTGCTGGCGTATGGGACCCTTGTTAACGAAGGGCACCGGGTACGTTTAAGCGGTCAGGACAGTGAACGAGGTACTTTTGCCCACAGGCATGCAGCATTTGTAGTTGAAGGTACCGATCAGAAATATTTTCCACTGAAGTATGTTTCCGAAAATCAGGCTCCTTTTCATGTGTACAACTCACTGTTGTCGGAATATGCAGTTTTAGGTTTTGAATATGGTTACTCACTTGCACAACCCGGTGGATTAACCATATGGGAAGCCCAATTTGGCGATTTTCATAACGTTGCCCAGGTTATCGTCGACCAGTACATTGCTTCGGCCTTCGAAAAATGGGGATTAATGAACGGACTGGTCCTTTTCCTGCCACATGGATTCGAAGGTCAGGGGCCTGAGCATTCAAGCGGGCGTATCGAACGGTTTCTTGAATTGTCGGCAAACAATAATATCCAGGTGGTTGTGCCTTCAACGCCGGCAAATATGTTCCATTTACTACGCAGGCAGGTTTTGATGAAAACACGGTTACCGCTTGTTGTGTTTACCCCAAAAAGTTTGCTTCGCCACCCTATGGTAATTTCAAAAATTTCTGAATTTGAAAAGGGAGGGTTTAACGAAATTATCGACGACCCGCTTGCATTATTAGAACTGGTTGAGAGTGTTGTATTTACTTCGGGCAGGTTGTACTACGATTTGGAAAAATACCAGGTGGAAAACGGGAAAACCAATGTGGCCATTGTGCGCATGGAACAAATTTACCCGATCCCGCTCAAACAAATCAATCAGATTTTAAAGAAGTATAAAAATTCGAAACAACTGGTTTGGGCCCAGGATGAACCTGAGAACATGGGGGCATGGCCATTTATCAACAGAAAACTGGGCTATTTGGGATTTAAAGTGGTATCGCGAAAAGAAAGCGCAAGCCCTGCTGTTGGTTTAATGGAAAAACATAAAAAAGGCCTCGATGAAATTCTTTATTCTGTTTTTAGAACAGGTAATGCAGAGGTTCTTGAAGCGATAAATAACGTTAAATCAAATCACAAATAATTCTTGAAAGGATAAAAGGATGATCGTAGAAATTAAAGTTCCCAGTCCGGGAGAATCGATAACCGAAGTTGAAATTGGCAACTGGCTCGTTGCAGATGGCGATATTGTTGAAAAAAACCAGGAAATCGCTGAAGTTGAGTCCGATAAGGCCACCCTTACCATTATAGCCGGCGAAGGTGGAAAAATAAGCATAAAAGCCGCAGAGGGGGCCGCTATTGCTGTTGGCTCGGTGGTTTGCACTATCGATACGAGTTTTGCCACCAAACCAGCAAAGAAGGAAGAAGCCGTTCCCGAAGAAATTAAAGCTGAAGCGAAACAGGAATTTGCTGAATCTGAAAAAGAGGTGAAAGATATGCCCGTATTGGATCAGGTTAAGGTAACATCGGTGGCAAAAGAAATGATGAAAGATCTCGGCCTTTCGGTCGAAGATATAATAAGCGGATTAAAACGGATTGGAAAAAAAGAAGTGGAAGCTGTTGCCAACCTCCCGGAAGTTGTAACCCCTTCTATGGTTATACCCCGGAAGGAGGCGTCGCGGGAGGTCGATCGCGAACGCTTGTCGAGCCTCCGTCGCAAATTAAGCGAGCGTTTGGTTTCGGTGAAAAACGAAACAGCCATGCTCACTACTTTCAACGAGGTTGATATGAGTTTTGTAATGGATATGCGGGGTAAATACCAGGATCAGTTTGTTAAAAAATACGGACTGAAAGTGGGCTTTATGTCGTTCTTTACAAAAGCCGTTGCAACGGCCATGGATTTTCACCCTATGGTGAATGCCCAACTGGATGGCGATGAATTTGTGTTGCCGCGGTTTGTCGATGTCGGGATCGCGGTTTCCACGCCCAAAGGTTTAATGGTGCCGGTTGTGAGAAATGCCGAAAGTAAAACCATTCCGCAAATCGAAATGGAAATTAAGGAACTGGCTGAAAAAGCGCGAACTAAAAAAATTTCAGTCGAAGAGCTCACTGGTGGAACATTTACCATAACTAATGGCGGAGTTTTTGGTTCGTTGCTTTCAACACCGATTATTAATCCGCCCCAATCGGCAATCCTTGGCATGCATAATATTCAGGATCGCCCGGTTGCCGTTAACGGACAGGTGGTTATCCGCCCAATGATGTACATTGCGCTTTCATACGACCATCGGGTTATCGATGGAAAAGATTCGGTTGGGTTCCTTGTTAAGGTAAAGGAATTGCTCGAAAACCCGGAACGGATGTTGACTGCCGGGAAAGATGCAGGCGAATTATTACTGGGAATATGATTGGAATGAATTGACAAAACCTTAGCCTGTTTGGCTGAAATAATAACTAAAAGGGAATAATTCTTTTTCGGGGAATTGTTCCTTTTTTGTGTAATTTCGGAATCTGTGCAATGCATGTATTGTTTGAAGTCTGGCCTTTAATCTAAAATAATGAGGTAAAATCAACACATAAAACCCAATTAAATGAAAATTAAACAACTTTTTTTTCTTCTTGTTTTTCCCTTCCTGATTTCGGCATGTAAACAAGGCGCAACTCATTTATTTACTGCCGATTCCGGTTCAATCCGGTTTAGTGGGAGAATAGATTTCAGCAATGAAAGAGAACCTGTTTTAATAGGGTCTGCGTCATTTGCAGAAGTGAAATTTGTTGGCGACTCCTGCATTGTTTTGCTTCAAAAATTAAATCCCGCCGGTGAATACAATTTTGTTTCCATTGAGATTGATGACCAATTCCATGGCAGGATAAAACTCGATAAGGAAGGAATGGCCGGTTACGAATTATCGGTACCTCAGGGAAATAAAAGCCATACACTGAGAATTTATAAATCGACCGAAGCCAGCAACGGGGCTATAGCATTTGGCGGTGTAAAATGTATTGGATTGATGGAATTGTCTTCGCTGCCTGAAAGGAAAATTGAATTTATCGGCAACTCAATTACCTGCGGAATGGGTATCGAATGGAAAGAAATTCCCTGTCATACCGGCGCATGGTACGACCAGCACAACGCCTATTTCGCTTATGGGCCGCTTGCTGCAAAGGAGTTAGGAGCGCAATTTATGCTGAGTTCGGTTTCAGGAATCGGAATATACCGGAACTGGAACAGCCCGGGCCCGGCAATGCCCGAGGTTTATGAAAACAAGTACCTGAATACCGATAATTCGAAACCATGGGATTTTACAACCTATACCCCCGATTTGGTCAGTATTTGCCTGGGTACAAACGATTTCTCGGACGGCGACGGGAGTTACAACCGCGAACCATTTGATTCGGTAAAATATGTTTCTTCGTACATCGGTTTTGTTGAAACCATCTTTTCGCATTACCCCGAAACCCAGGTTTGCCTGCTAACAAGCCCTATGGTATCGGGCGAAAAGGCAATTCATTTCGAAAGCTGCCTGACAGCGGTTAAAAAACATTTTAAGGAAACGAAACCCGGTAGGAAGGAAATCGCGCTCTATTTCTTTAAGGATTTGCCGCCTCACGGTTGCGATTCGCACCCCGACAGGGAAGACCACCAAAAAATGGCCGGTTTGCTTGTCCCTTTTTATAAAGAGGTGATGGGTTGGTAGCGGCTATTTCAGGTGTTTTAAATTAAAAGCGTAACCGCCGGTAAAAACCAGCGTGAAAATAACTGCGGTTGAGGAGAATGCATGCCAGCCAATCCAGACCAGTGGCAACCCCAAAAGTACAATTTGCGCTAAAGTATAAACATAAAAACCGTCGCGGTGGAGTTTCCACATCCTGATTGCGCCTACCAGCGAAATTGCCGATAACATCATAAACAGGGTAAAATAGAGGGGTGAAATGGCTTCCACCGAGTGCCAGTTTGAATATTTGATAATCAGTTCCGAAGTTTCTTCGAAAAACAACGAAGCCAGGAAATACCCGATAAAACCGGCTCCGCTCCCAAAAAATGTAAGGATACATAAAGCGCTTAAAAACGGAGGACGGTTATTCGTTTTCTCTTGCATAAAATTTAATTTTATAGCGGAAATGGATGATGCAAAGCTAACAACTAAAATTAAAACATGTTCAGCTTCCCGTCAATTGCATCGACAACATAGAAGAGACTGTTTTGAATTTTTATTAAAAGAATTTTGCCAGCGAAATTGTAGTTAATTTTAGTGTTTTTGAGCTTTAGTGGCAAAAAAAATCTGCCACAAAAACAATAAATCACAAAAACTCTCAGTAAAAGTATCCTTACAAATTCAAAATATTTTTTAAAAACAGTCTATTGGTTAGAAAGTTTATTCCAGACAGATTCAGCGTAGTTTTTAAAATTATCCAGAATGGCCTGCCATCCGGCCCTTTGAAGCTCCTCAGGGTTGATTTTTTCAGTTTCAAACGATTCAGCAACTATTATTTTATCAGCAACTTTTGTGAAAGCGATTTCCACATTTCGTCCGTCTTCAATACGGTACGAAATTGATTTGTATGTCGGGCATGATATTAAGCTAACAGGATGCAAGTTCCTGTATGTGCCGAGTTGATAGGAAACATTAGCGATTGACAAGGGTGTTGCAGGCGACTGCAAATCTGAAAGAAGTCATTAGCAAA
>JBBINB010000125.1:0-7665 GCA_037444065.1 Draconibacterium sp. | reverse complement strand
CGGTTTCTGCCAGCTTATCGATGTTGGGTGTTTCCAGATTGGTATTTCCGCTGACACTTAAATCGCCCCATCCCTGGTCGTCGGTAAGAATTATTACTATGTTCGGTAATTGCTGCTGTTTTCCGGGTGCACACGAAATCAGGAAAAAGCCCAAAAGAAAAATTGAAAAAATCCGGTTCATAATTCAGCCTGGCTATCACTCGTAAATATAAAATTGTTCTTGCATATCCTGCTATTTATTTTTCGCTTGCCGGGCTAATTGCGCCTGACGTTGCTTTTCCTGGGCGTCGAGGTATATTTTCAGGAATTTCTGGTCGTTCTCGTCACTGTCGCCATATATTGCCCTTATTTCGGATAATTTTTCGTGCATCATTTTTTGAACGCCGGCGTATGCTGGATCATTGTATATGTTTTTCATTTCAGAAGGGTCGGTTTGCAGGTCGTACATTTCCCATTCGTCAATGTCATAATAAAAATGCATCAGTTTGTAACGCTCGGTAGCTACCCCGTAATGACGTTTTACCATGTGAACCGAAGGATATTCGTAATAGGTGTAATAAACGGCATCGCGCCATTCGCTTGTTTCGCCGCTTACAAGTTTTCTAAATGACTCGCCCTGCATACCGGACGGAATTTCCAGGCCTGCATAATCGAGCAAAGTAGGGGCAAAATCGAGGTTTTGAACCAGCTTGTCGATTTTGGTGCCGGGTTTAATTTCTTTTGGATAGCGCATCAGGAGCGGGGTACTGAACGACTCTTCGTACATAAAACGCTTGTCGAACCAGCCGTGTTCTCCCAAATAAAAGCCCTGGTCGGATGTGTAAATTACAATAGTATTCTTATCCAACCCCGATTCCTTTAAGTAATCGAGAAGTTCACCAACACCATCGTCAACCGATTTAATGCAACGCAGGTAATCTTTAATGTACCTGTTGTATTTCCATATAGCAAGTTCTTTTCCGGTTAAATTATTGGCAAGAAACTCCTGGTTCTCGCTTTCGTAGGCAGCCATCCAGTTTTCGCGTTGTTCCGGGTCCATTCTTTTGAGGTCGCCTATGAAGTTGGTTGTATCGCCATCCGGGTCGACAATTAACTTAAAATCATGCCCCCACATTGCATGCCCGTCAATCTGCATTTCCTGTTCTTTGGCGGCCCTTCCGCGCCCTTCGTAACTGTCAAAGAAATTTGCGGGCGGATCGAATGTTACATCATCATACAGGTTCACATATTTTGGAGCTGGCAGCCAGTTTCTGTGAGGGGCCTTCTGGTGATAAAGAACACAGAATGGTTTGTTTGGGTCGCGTTTGTTTTTTAGCCAGTCGAGAGTGGTTTCTGTAATTATTTCGGTGCAGTAACCCTCTTTCCGGACGGTTTTCCCGTCAATTAGGAAATCGGGGTTATAATACTGCCCCTGGCCGGGCAGTACCATCGAAAAATCGAATCCTTGTGGTACGCCATCGAGGTGTATTTTACCTATCATGGCGGTTTGATAGCCATTTGCCTGGAGTATTTTTGGAAAATTTTCCTGGTTCCAGTCGAAGGGTAATACATTATCTACTTTTCCGTTAACAAAGCTGTGTTTGCCGGTGAGCATAACCGCCCTGCTTGGCGCGCAAATTGAGTTTGTTACAGTTGCCCTCGAAAAAATAGCCCCTTCAGTCGCAAGCCTGTCAATGTTCGGCGTTTCATTTAATCCATGCCCATACGCACTGATTGCCTGGTAGGCATGGTCGTCACTCATAATATAAATAATGTTTGGTTTTTGAGAAGGTTGTTTACGGAACAGGTTGCAACCCGGTAATGCAATTACTGCTAAAATCAATAAAATTAAGCTGGTTAATTTTCGGTTCATGAAATAGTTTTTTTGAAATTACTTCTAAAATGGTACAATTTTTTTATAAAGAAAAGGAATATGGGTAAAATAAGGAAAACTTTATAACGAGAAAAGGCCTTATTCAGAAAAAATGATTTTAATCCTGAAGTAATTGACGAAATGATACAAACCAATGGTTTCAATTCGTTGCCAACAAAAATTAATGAAATTGTTAATTTGAATGCCGAAGGTAAATTCGACAGTTGGAAAACCGGTTTCGAAGGACCCTGGGGTCGTTACTGGGGTGTGCCGGTATCTACCAATGCAAGCTCAAATGCAGAGTATTTCTGGCAGTCGAACCGTTATTTTGCTACAACAGCCGCAGGTTCAGGCAGAAAAACGCATTCCTGGTCTTCAATCCTGGAAGAAAAAAACCAGAGAACTGCACTTACCTATACTTACCCGACCAAACCCGGTGGCCCGGGTTACCAGGTTAGGGGAAATGAAGCACCATTGTACGTTTTACTGGGAAGCACAGCCGAAACAAATCTTTACCTGGCCGAATTTAAGCTTTTGGGTGCAAATCTGCCAAAATCGGCAAACGAGTATTTCCAGAGAGGTGTTTCATTATCGGTGGAGCGTATGGATAAAATGGCGCAAATGCTTGCCCTGCCCAATTCTAATGAAGATCCTGTGTTAAAAGTTCCTGCTGTTGGCTCAACCAGGCTAAAAAGCGGCGAATTGGCGACTCTGTTTACAAAACCGGCTTATTATCTCGATGGTAGCGCAGGCGACCTCGAAAAAGTCTATATCCAACAGTATGTGCATTTGATTAACACCCCCGGTGACCTTGGGACAACTGTCAGAAGAAGTGGTGTTCCGAAAAAGAACAGTTCGTACCTGGACTGGGAAGAATTCGGTGTTACACATATACCACGCAGGGTTTTGATTAGTTCACATGAACAATCGGATTTGGATTATGAAAGCTGGACCAGTTATTTTAAAGCAGCCGGATTTACAACAGGCGATAACAGTCCTGCGATATTAGGCGCTGAACGGTTGTGGTTCGATAAAAACAACCCCGGCTATGGTGCAGGGCCGAAATAGAATTTAGTTTAGTTTAATTAGAATTAAAAACCGTTGGGCGGATTTCTGCTCAGAGGTTTTTTTTTCGGCAGAAGGGAATGCTGGATGCTCATTCATTTAATTGGAAATTTGCTGATAAATTCTATAAACCGGGAAAGAAATTCTGATGTTGTACAGTGAATCCTGGTGATTTCTCTGTGAGCTATTTGAAATAATTAAACAGAATGTTTGAAAAAATCTGTTTCTGCATGTTTTTCCGGCATTGATTCGTGAAAAATGCTTTACATAAAATTGCACCTTGCAGTTTCAGAATTAGCCCTGTAAAGTTGCTTTGTATTCAATCAATAATTACATTTAGCGCAATATTTAACTAAACTAATCTGCTATGAAAAATCTCTTAATCCTCCTTGCTTTAATAATTATTGTTTCTTGTAAGCCCAGGCCAGCCCAAAATATAGAAAAATTCGAAGTTTTCAGGGGAACTAATATTGCCCATTGGCTTTCGCAAAGTAATGCGCGTGGCGCCAAACGCGACAGTTTTTTTACCAAAACCGATGTCGGGTCAATTGCGGCAATGGGATTCGACCATATTCGCCTGCCCATTGATGAAGAACAAATGTGGGATGAAAACGGAAACCGGCATGAAGATGCCTTTCGGTTAATGACAAATTGTATCGACTGGTGTGCCGAATTAAACCTTCGGGTAATTGTTGATTTACATATTTTACGTTCACACCATTTTAACGCCTTAGAAAAACCATTGTGGACCGATCCAAAAGAACAGGAAAAATTTTATAACCTGTGGCTCGATCTTTCAAAAGCTCTTATAAAATACCCAAACAGTCAAGTGGCGTACGAGTTACTGAACGAGGCTGTTGCCGATGATCCCGAATTATGGAATAACCTTGTTGCTACTGCCGTTCAAACAATAAGGGCTGTCGAACCTTCAAGAACAATTGTAATAGGTTCAAATAAATGGCAGTCGGCAGGTACTTTCGATGAATTGAAAGTACCCGGGAACGACCCCAATATTTTATTGAGTTTTCATTTTTATGAACCGTTTTTATTAACCCATTGGCGGGCCAGCTGGACTAACCTGAAAAATTATGCAGGGCCAGTTCATTATCCCGGGGTCATTCTTTCTCAAGAAGAATTTGATGCACTTCCGGAAGAAATGAAAGAACCTGCCACTCATTGGGTGAACAAAGAATTTAATAAAGAGTGGATTCTTGAGCAATGGCAAAAACCTGTTAAAAAGGCAAAAGAACTTGGTTTGCCATTATACTGTGGCGAGTTTGGAATAATTACCGGTCCTGAGAAGGGTGATATGTTGCGCTGGTACCAGGACATGATTGATTTGTTTGAAGAAAGCGGGATTGGCTATGCCAACTGGAATTATAAGAGCGGAAGTTTTGGTTTAATCGACGGAGAAGGAAACAACAGGGAAGATTTTATTCAAATTGTATCAGGTAAATAAGTTCACCCTTAAAGTTTAACGTTTGATTTGTAATCCAGTGTTCAACTCTTGATTCGCATTGTTAATAAATAGAATAGTAATAATCAAAAATGTAAACAAATGAAAAAGACATCGTTTTTATTTTTGTTGGTATGTATTTCAGCCGTTGTACTGGCTCAGAATGAAACCGGTAAAAAAGAGGTTACTAAAGATGGTTGGAATTTTGGGGCATTGCCAACCATTACTTTCGATACCGACATGGGATTTCAGTACGGGGCCCTGGTGAATTTATATGATTATGGCGATGGGAGCGGATATCCGAATTATAACCATTCGCTGTATTTCGAAGTTTCAAGGTTTACAAAAGGCAGCGGCATAAACCGGTTTTATTACGATTCGGACAAGCTAATCAAAGGTTTGCAAACATCGGTCGATTTAAGTTATTTATCAGACCAGGCCTACGATTTCTTTGGATTTAACGGTTACGATGCAGTGGCAAACTTTGACTGGATTGATGAAACAAAACCCGCATCTGTGTATAAAACCCGTATGTTTTATAAATACGACCGTAAAATGTTCAGGTTTAAAGTCGATTTACGGGGTAAACTTTCGGGAGAACATATAAAATGGATTAGTGGCCTGAACCTTCTGAATTTTAAAGTGGCATCGGTCGATATCAATAAACTGAACAAAGGGAAGGAGGGCGACGAATTATTACCTGCAATAGATGGGTTATTTGAAAAATACCAAGCCTGGGGAATAATTGGCAAAGACGAAGCAAACGGTGGGTTTGTCCCGGCGTTGAAAGCCGGCCTTGTGTATGATTCGAGAGATAACCGGCCAAACCCGATGAAAGGAATCTGGACAGAAGCAGTGCTCGAAGGCGCACCCGAATTTTTAGGCGCCGAAAGTTCGTTTGCAAAGCTAAGCTTAACGCACCGCCAGTATTTTACAATCATTCCGGAAGATCTTTCGCTGGCTTACCGTTTAGCTTATCAGACAACAATTACCGGCGATGTGCCATTTTATTACCAAAGCCAGGTTATTACTTCTGAATTAAAAAGTTATCTCTCAGAAGGGCTTGGAGGTGCAAAAAACCTCAGGGGAATAAGTCGTAACCGGATTGTAGGAGATGGTATTTTTTATGGAAACGTTGAAGCACGGTGGAAATTTGCACGTTTTCAATTTATAAAAAACAACTTTTACCTGGGTTTAAATGCATTTACCGATTTTGGGAAGGTTACCAAAAAAATAGAAACAAAAGTTCCTTCGGGTTTATTGTCAGCTTCCGAAGCAAAAAATTACTTCGACAATGGGGCCGAGAAATTGCACTTTTCTTATGGGGCAGGTTTACGGATTGTTATGAACCAGAACTTTGTAATAGCTGTAGACTACGGTATGGCGGCAGATAAACGCGATGGGGATTCGGGTATTTATATCGGTCTGAATTACTTGTTTTAATGGATTAAACCCAGTTGTGTAACCTTTTAAATAATTAAATTGAAATGAAACATAATTATTTGGTTCATTCGCTTCTATTTGTTATTGTCGTTATCTTTGGCTCCTGCAGCCAGGCAAACAAAATAACTCCCGAAAAATTCGGCCTTTCAGGCGATACATTGCAACTTGCAGCTTCGAATCTAAAACTTTATACCGACAGCGGAAAGCTGGCAGGTATTTCGGCACTGGTGTATAAAAACGGCGAAGTGGTTTTTCGCGAACACTTTGGGTATTCGGAAATAAGCAAAAACAAACCCATTGGCGACAGCACAATATTCAGGATTTATTCTATGACAAAACCGGTGACTGCCGTTGCGTTAATGACATTGTTTGATGAGGGAAAGTTTTTGCTCGATGATAAAGTTTCGAAATACATTCCTGAATTCAAAGGTGCAATGGTTTATAATGCCGAAACAAAAACTCTCGAACCTCAGGTAAATGAACTTACCATCAGACAACTTTTGACACATACATCCGGAATTCCGTATGGATGGGATAGAAATGCGCATGTCGATTCGTTGTACCGTGCAACCGGCGCAGGTGGCTGGGATGGAACAATTGGCGAAAAAGTGAAAATTATGGCTAAACTTCCCTTAAAAAACCAACCCGGAACTAAATGGGAATACGGTCTTTCGATTGATGTAGCCGGATATCTGGTTGAAGTGTTATCGGGCATGCCTCTTGATATTTACATGAAAGAGAGAATTTTTGATCCTTTAAAAATGTTCGACACGGGCTTTTTTGTACCCGTGGAGAAACTTGGACGCTTTTCAGAATTATATTTCTTACGGAACGATACGTTAATGCAAGCCGAAGGGGGAATGAAAGACGCTTTTAAAAGCCCGGTGACCCTGTTTTCGGGTGGTGGCGGTCTGGTTTCGACTGTTAACGATTACCTCAGTTTTTGCAAAATGTTAATTAATGGTGGTGAGCTCGATGGTGTCAGGATTTTGAACGAAGCCACAACCCAGCTGGTAATGACCAACCAATTACCCGAAGGAGTAACATACAGCAATGGCAAATGGCATGGTCTTGCAGGCGATGTAAATCCCGAAACCGGCGTTTACGGGTGGGCAGGCGCTGCTTCTACAAAATTCTGGATCGACCCTGAAAACGAGATGATTACTATTATTTGTACGCAGTTAATGCCCAGCGATTATAAATATGCCGATGAATTTTACAAAACGGTTTATAGTGCGCTGTTAAAATAGTTGGGTAATTTTTTTTTTGCTTTTAGCTTTTCCATAGTTTTTCAACTTTGGAAGAGCTTTTTTTATTGCAGTTTCTGCAATATTTCATGCAAATTGATGACGACAGTACAAGCTGGAGTTTTAAACATACCATAACAGGTAAAAAGGGTAGTGAGAAAATCAACAGCACATCGTATGTTTTAATTCTGAAAGACAAGGAAAATAAGGAGTCGGAATTTAGTGTGCATATTATTAAATTGGGCGGCCATTATTTTCTTGATTTTTATCTTGAGGATTTTTTTGGTAAACAGGAACCAGATTTGGCGTCGTTCCATATTATTCCGGTGCATACATTTGCAAAAATTTGTGACAAAATATGCCGGTCCGAAAGAAGCTTTTAAAGATGGGATTGAAGTTGTTTTAACCCGTAAATAAATGATTAATTGGTTTTGTAAATTCTTAAAGGTGTTATGAAGAACAGAATATTTCAGCATATCCTGTTTTGGGGTTTATCGTTTTTAATTCTAACCTACCTGTTAAAAGTTTCTGCCGGAGTAAAACAAATCGACCTGGTTTACACCGCCATTTTTCACGTGCCAATAATCTTGGTTGTTTATCTG
>JBBINB010000124.1:0-8036 GCA_037444065.1 Draconibacterium sp. | reverse complement strand
AACTTTGTGTGTAAACATAAAAATGTCAGCTAATAAGACAGAAAACAAGCCCGAAAACTTTGAATTGCAACTAAAATGACCTAAAACTTGCACCAAAAACGCAATTCTTTGTCGAGAATTACTCATTCAAAATCGACATGCGGATTTTAGGTGGCATCGCGCGGTTAAAACATACCTAACCCTACTATTTTAAAATCTCCACCCGCTATTTCCGCAAATCCCCCAACTGATATAAATTGGTCTTTGTGCCTGGCCCAAAAGGTCCAAAACTTATACCTTAAAAGCAAGATACTGTTTAGCATCCCAATAGCTATCGGGACTGCGCCAGCCGGGTTACCTAGTTTTAAACAACAAACAACTTATCACTTGTTGCAAACGAGGGATAGTGTGGGAAAATTATTTATTGAAATTCCTTAGAACATCCAACACATTTTCATCCACCTTTCCAAAAAACGAAATACCAGAAGCGCCATTTTCAATAGCCACCCGAATTCCTTTTTTCAATTCATCCATCGATTTAAAATCGGGAAGAAACAGGCCCGCGTAAACCGGGAATTTCCCGCAAAGAAAATGGATGCCTTCTTCCACTGCATCGCCAATCCATTCTACCTGCTCGCGGTAAAAACCATGATAAATCATCGGGCAAATACCGTTTATTTTCCAGTTTGTCCAGTCCTGCCGAACAATGCGGCGCGCAATCTCGGGTGTCGGAAAAACCGCAGCTGTAATTGGTTTTTCCTTTTTGTGGGCAATTTCAGACAAGCTGTTTACCACATGGTTTATCCGTTCGTAGCGAAACTTTCTCCACGACGGGCTTTGATCGGGGTATTCAAGTTCCAGTGGATCAATTCCGGTCTGTTTTTTAAACGAATCGCGACAGGTTTCGCAATAGCAAAAATCGTAATCGGGGAGTTCACTTTTTTGTTCGATTTTGTATTTATCCCACAAATTAACGGGTAAAATAACGTCGCAGTAGCGAATATAATCGAGATGGATGCCGTCGATATAATCTTTGGCAAGAATGTTTTCCACCTGTTTTTTGAGGTAATCGAGTACTTCGGGTTTCGTAGGGCAAAGCCACCGGTAATAATTTACATATGGCGGATCTGTCGCACACGATTTTCCGTTGCGACTAACTGCGTACCATTCAGGATGATTTGCAAGCAATTCCTTTTCGCCGCGGTTCATGGTCCACATCCAGCGGTGGGCCTCCAGTCCGGCCTGTTTGGCAATTCTAAAATGCCGTTCGCTGTCGTTTTCGAAAAACATCCCCCTTATCCCGGCAAGAAAGAAATCATTGTATTTCTTCTGTAATGTTTCATCTGTTTCGTTATGGTTTGGATTTTCCCAAACCCAATGTTTTAACGCCTGTGCTTTCGGCTTTTTTGTGTCTGCCGCAGCAATCGCGGGATTTAATACTGCAACGCCAACACCTCCCAACACTGCTGATTTTAAAAATTCACGCTTATTCATAAAAGTTGTATTTATTGTTTATATAGAATCATTTGAACAGATTTTCCGATTTAATTTAATTCACAATTAAACTTATTCAGTTTTCTTTTGAAATAATCCATCCTGGTCGATAGAAAGTTTTATGTCGCTTTCAGTTACAAGGAAAGCTGAAAATCCTTTTTCACCTTCCTTAAGATAAAGGGATACTTTTTCCCCTTTCTAATTTTTCATTAAGGCCAAGATCTGAAAGCGAAGAAGCAAACTTTCCATTTATCCTCCTGTATTCCTGCTGTTTATAATATATCAGCCAAAGGTATTTTCTTAAAATCTGTTCTTCAGGAATTTCAAATGCTACTTTATTTCCACCGACCGGTAAAGCCGTGAAATAAGCAAACCCCCCTCTTTCGGGAAAGTGCATGTTTATAACTCCCTGCTGGCCCCAAACCCAGTTGTCCTCGTTTAAATAACGGCCGGTTACCGGGTCTTTCAGTTTTTGGTATTTGCCGTCAACAATCTCCGTTTTCCACTGTACCCTCGAAAAATTAATTCCCCAGGTATCTCCATTTACAGGCACATTGTAATTGTTGCTGTTTTGCAGGGAAGAAAAAGGGAATGCCATTTCCAATATCCATTTACTGTCGGCGCCCTCCGGATTATTAATTGAACCATCGACAAAAACAGAGCTTTTAAAACCTGTAACATCCCCCCCGATGTTATAATTTCCCCCATTACGGTAGGGTTTTGGCATAAATAAATCAAAGTGGGTATTTTGGGCTTTCTGTTCAAACTCAAAATAATTGTGCGTGTCCCCTACCAAAGTCTTCGCCATTCACTTTGTATTAAAGAATGAAAAATTAATAGCTCAAATTGATACAAATCTAAGTTAAAGTAAGTTTTGACCAAGCAATCCTGATTGCAATATGGCAAAATATGATAGTAACAGCATTCGACTACGCCAGGCTGACAATCAGGCAATTGAAATAATTACCCGGCGAGCGACTTTATCACCTCCATTATCGAATTGGCGAGTTCGCCGGCGTTTTTCATTGATTTTGCTTCGGCATAAATACGGATAATTGGCTCAGTGTTCGATTTACGGAGGTGTACCCACGAATCGGCAAAATCAATTTTCACCCCGTCGATATCGGTAACCTGCTCGTTTGAATATTTTTCCTTCATTTTGGCAAGTATCGCATCGACATCGATTTCGGGGGTCAACTCAATTTTATTTTTCGAAATAAAATAGTCGGGGTAAGTTTTGCGGAGTTCGGAACATTTTAAACCTTTTTTAGCAAGGTGGGTTAAAAACAGCGCAGCCCCTACCAGCGCATCGCGTCCGTTGTGGCTTGCCGGATAAATTATGCCGCCATTGCCCTCGCCGCCAATTACAGCGCCGGTTTCCTTCATTTTTGCAACCACATTTACTTCGCCAACGGCTGCCGCGTAGTATGTGCATCCGTGCGTTTCAGTAACATCGCGCAGCGCCCGGCTCGACGAAAGATTTGAAACCGCGCTTCCCGGCGTGTTTCCCAGAACATAATCCGAAACCGCTACCAGGGTATACTCTTCGTTAAACATTGTACCGTCTTCGTTAATAATCACCAGCCTGTCTACATCAGGATCAACCACAAAACAAACATCAACCTTACTGTTTTTCACTAAGTTTGAAACCTCGCCAAGGTTTTCGGGAAGAGGTTCTGGCGTGTGTGCAAAATGACCTGTGGGTTCGCAATTGATTTCGACTATATTTTTTATGCCCAGCCCTTTTAAAAGGGCGGGCATGGCAATTCCCCCTACCGAATTCACAGCGTCAACGGCAACAGAAAAACCGGCTTTCTCAATCGCAGCCCTGTCGACCAGTTCCAAACCCAAAACATGCTGAACATGGTAACCGGTATAATCTTTATCAGTTACACTTCCCAAATCATCTACTCCGGCAAAGTTGAAATCTTCGGAATCGGCAACATGCAGGATTTTTTCACCTTCGGCAGCATTTAAAAATTCGCCGTTGGCCCCCAGGAGTTTAAGCGCGTTCCATTGTTTGGGATTGTGGCTTGCAGTCAGGATAATTCCGCCATCGGCCTTTTCGGCAGTAACGGCCAGTTCGGTTGTGGGCGTTGTTGCCAGGCCAATATTTACCACATCGCAACCCATTCCGGTTAGCGTTGAAATAACAATCGGACTTACCATAGGGCCTGAAATCCGGGCATCGCGCCCAACCACAATTTTAATCCTGTTTTTTCCCGATTTTTGCCTGGCCCACGTTGCAAACGAGGCAGTAAATTTCACCACATCAAGGGGGCTTAAGCCTTCGCCCGGTTTTCCCCCAATAGTGCCGCGAATTCCTGAAATGGATTTTATTAATGTCATTTTCTGATTTTTATGATGAAACGCAAAGATAATACGACGTTTGAGAATGGAAATATGTTTACTGTTAAATCAGTTTTCGATTTCCTCCAACTCCTGCAAGGTAAGTTTTAGCTTTGTGATATAGTTTCCATAAAGTTTGTTAAATCCCCACCTCAGAAATACAAATAGCGCTCCTGTACAAGCGACTAAAATTAACAAACCAATTAAAACAAAAACAATGATTTCGTTCGTCTGAATTTCATCAAGGGGAATTCCGGTTTCACTGACTTTATCAAAAAAGGCCTTGTACATGCCGCTTATAAAACCGGTTCCTATTGCTAAAAGGAGGATGGCCAAAGCCAGATAAAACAGGGTCTGATAAATTCTTAATGTTGCAATAATTTTTGTAAGGGTTTCTTTAAGGTTGCAAACTGTATCGCAGCTTTTTTTCACGCGGTAATATTTAATAACAAAATAGATAAATGTGGTAAAAATCAGCATGTCGCTAAACACGCCAAGAAATGTCAGCCATTGGGGGATATTAATGGATTGGTCGAGTTTTCTGGTTATTAACCCCGGTAAAAAATACTCATCGAGTACAAAAATGGCTATCAATACAAAAAGTATCGCAAACCCGATTTTAATGTTCCTGTCGATGCAATCAATTAAACTTTTTGTTTGCTTACCCAGCATTTTTTTCAACTGAATTTCATCCAGTTGATTTTCGGGCTGAAGTTTTCCCCAGGTTGTTTTTAAATTTTCTAAGTCCATTTTTTTTATTCTTCAGTTTCCATGAACTTTTTAAGCTTTTTCTTAATCCGGTTCATTTTTACCCTGACATAATTCTGGGTAATCCCCGTAATTTCAGCAATCTCTTCGTATTTTTTATCTTCAAGAAACAACAGCACAATCGATTTTTCAACTCCAGTAAGTTGGGCCACAGCCTTGTGCAGGTTTTTAATCTCTTCTTCGGTTTCCATGTCGTAGTTTTCATCTTTAACCTTGAAATTTTCGCAGGTTAACCGGCTTTGGTCGGGACGCCGTTTTATTTTCTTGAAAGAAGTTATTGCCGTATTCAGCGCCACACGGTACATCCATGTCGAGAACTTCGATTCTTCGCGGAATGAAGGGAATGATTTCCAAAGTTGCGCGACAATCTCCTGGAACAGATCATTCCGATCTTCCTGTTCGTCGCAGTAGATGTTACACACTTTGTGTATAATACCTTGGTTTTGCTTAATTATTATCAAGAATTCCTTTTCCAAAACTGAAATATTAGTCGCAGATTGAAGATAAAATTACAAGGGAAAACCAGAAGCGCCAAAAAACAATATTCAAATATCAAATAAAAACCACAACTCAAACAAGAAACAAAACCAAATTTCAATTTTGAGTTTACTCCGAAAAGTCAAAAACCCCTAAATCCCCTATAGGGGACTTTGAAGAGTTCGTTGATTTTCAGCGAATTCCCCTTTAGGGTCGGGGTTAAAAGAGATGAAAATCAATGAACTCGGACTTTTCGGAGTGGACTTAACCTATTGCATTTTTAAAAACTGGATTTCCTTTTCGTTAAGAAATCGGTACTTTCCGCGGGGGAGGTTCTTTTTTGTCAGGCCCGCAAACAAAACCCTGTCGAGTTTTTTAACCTTATAGCCAAAGTGCTCGAAAATGCGCCTTACAATACGGTTTCTCCCGGTATGGATTTCAATCCCTATTTCATTTTTTTCTTCGTTGCTGATGTAACTGATAGCATCGGCTGCGATTGGGCCGTCTTCAAGCTCAATCCCGTAGGCAATCTGCTGCATATGTTCCATGTTTAAGGGCTTGTCGAGCGAAACCTGGTATACTTTTTTCATTCTGTGGCTTGGGTGGGTCAGCCGTTTCGAAAGATCGCCATCGTTGGTAAAAAGCAGCAATCCGGTTGTATTTCTATCCAATCGCCCAACCGGGTAAATCCTTTCCGTGCAGGCATCTTTTATAAGGTCCATTACAATTTTATCGGCATGCGGATCGTCGGTGGTGGTCACAAAATCCTTGGGTTTATTTAACAGCAAATACACTTTTTTCTCGGCGTTCAGTTTGGTCCCGTCGAACCTGATTTCGTCGGTTGGCAATACTTTCGTCCCCAGTTCGGTAACAATTTTGCCATTAACCGAAACCATTCCGGCCGAAATGTAGGTATCAGCTTCGCGGCGCGAGCAAACCCCCGCATTTGAAATAAAGCGGTTTAAGCGCATTTCGCCCGTTGGGTTCTGTTTTTTAGGTATATTTTTTACGCTTTCAGGATTAGGTTTTTTGAATACCCTTTTTTTCTCAAAAGCTTTTGGTTTTTGATCATCGGATGCTTTTTTTGGCGCTGCCTGTTTTCTTTTGTCAAAACCGGCTGTTTTTGTGGCCAAACTTTTACCAATCCGCTTTCCACTTTTTTCAACGGGTTTTCTTTTATTGTATTCCTGTTTCATTGTATCATTAATTTTTTGCAAAGGTCGGAAAAATTCTGGTTTAAAAATCCACACCCTTCAAATGCAATTGTTTATCTTTATTCATCTTAAAAAATTAGGATCAATTCATATGCAATCACACAAAATTGACTACAAAATTATTGGGCACGATGTGCAACTGGTTGAAGTAGGGCTTGACCCGGGAGAAACAGTAATTGCCGAAGCCGGCGCTATGTTGTACATGGAAGACGGGATAACATTCAGCGCAAAAATGGGCGACGGCTCAAATCCTTCCGCCGGGTTATTTGACAAATTACTGTCGGCCGGTTCACGCATTATTACTGGCGAGTCGTTATTTCTGACCCATTTTACCAACCAGGGCTGGGGCAGAAAAAATGTGGCTTTTGCAGCGCCTTACCCTGGAACAATTATACCGATGGATCTGGCTCAAATTGGGGGGAGGGTTATCGTTCAGCGCGATGCATTTTTATGCGCGGCGCTGGGAACAAAAATATCGATAACATTTAACCGCAGACTGGGCTCCGGTTTTTTCGGGGGCGAAGGATTTATTCTCGAGCAACTGCAGGGCGACGGGAAAGCATTTGTACACGCGGGGGGAACAGTTATTGAACGGGTTTTGAACAACGATGTTTTAAGGGTCGATACCGGTTGTATTGTAGGTTTTGAGCCATCAATCGAATACAGCATTGAACAGGCAGGCGGATTACGTTCCATGTTTTTCGGAGGCGAGGGAATTTTCCTGGCAACCTTGCGTGGCAGGGGAAAAGTATGGCTGCAAAGCATGCCAATCAGGAAACTGATTGCCCAACTTTCAACATCGGGGCCAAACGCGCGGAAAGAATCCCGCGGCGGGCTGCTGAACAATTTGCTTGAATGATAGAAAACTGACACTTTGTTTTGATTTTCTATTATTGAGATTTTTGTTGTTGGCACTAATTAAACCTTACAGGACCTTCGGACTCTGTCAGGTTATGAGAACCATACCTTTCAGCGTCGCAAGACCTGAAAGTGTATTAAACTTAAGAGAACAACATTCATTTATTATAAAAATCCGGGAATTTAATATCAAAACAATCTCTGAATTTCTGAATTTTACTTTTTTGAATTTCCCTCATCATTCGAAGGAACAATGGAGATGGTTTTTTGCAGTATCACGGTGTTTGATATGGTAATTTTTTCTTTGCTGGCTGTTTTTATATGAATAAAGAAAAATGTGATGTCGTTCACTATTCCTTCGATTATAAAATCTTTCTCAATAATTTTAATGTTATCGCCAATTTTAAGGGGATGATTAAAAAACAGGATTAAACCGGCCGTGATGTTTGAAAGCAGCGACCACTGGGCAACAAAGGCAATACCCAGAATTGCCATTATCGATGAGATGAATACCACAACATCGGCTTGCTTCACACCCCAGATTGCCGAAATAAATACGATGGCAATTATGGTAAGCAAAATATTTATCATTCTCAATGTCAGTTTACGGCGTTGCAGCGGAAAATGAAACTTTTTAAGCATGTTGTTTATGCCCCGCCTTGTTACAATGTGCATTGCAATTAAAACTGCAATAACAATAACTGTCTCAATACTCTTCAGGATATGAGTTTCCATGTTTTTCTGTCAATCAATAATATCTTATACGAATTCTGCAGGCTAAATTAATAATCTACTTTAAATGTCGTTTAGTTAGTGAAAACAGACTTCCCTGCCTGTCGGCAGACAGGGACTTCGCTCAGTCTGACTGTCACCCTGAGCGGAGTCGAAGGGTGTTGG
>JBBINB010000123.1:0-8664 GCA_037444065.1 Draconibacterium sp. | reverse complement strand
AACTTTGTGTGTAAACATAAAAATGTCAGCTAATAAGACAGAAAACAAGCCCGAAAACTTTGAATTGCAACTAAAATGACCTAAAACTTGCACCAAAAACGCAATTCTTTGTCGAGAATTACTCATTCAAAATCGACATGCGGATTTTAGGTACAATAGTGTGGAAGCTGAGGATCTATGATCCATTTCTCATTTTGCAAAAGCAAAATTATTTCCCGATGGGCAAGGTGCAATTTACAAATTAGTGCCAACAGGATTATTAATGACCCGGTTCGGGTAAGGCGGTTTACAAATTGCCAAAAACAATTACGCGGTTCGGAAACCGCGTCACCCAATAAAAAAGCCGGACTTGTTATAAGCCCGGCTTTGATTTAAAATTTTTTATTCTGCTATTTTTTTTGATTTAACGTTAAATACGGAATAAGAAACAATACTACAACGGAATATTCCCGTGTTTCTTGGGTGGGTTCGATTTCCGTTTGGTTTGGGTCATATCCAAAGCGCCAATTATTTTTTTGCGCGTGTCGCGGGGGTAAATTATTTCGTCTATGTACCCCAGCGAAGCAGCTTTGTACGGGTTGGCAAATTTGTCGCGGTAATCCTGCACTTTGGCTGCCCTTTCTTCTTCGGTAAAACTATTTTTGTGAATGATATTTATTGCTCCTTCGGGCCCCATTACTGCAATTTCAGAAGTTGGATATGCAAAATTTAAATCGCCGCCAATGTGTTTGCTCGACATTACATCGTAAGCGCCACCGTATGCTTTACGGGTAATAATCGTAATTTTTGGGACCGTGGCTTCGGCAAATGCATACAACAGTTTTGCACCGTGCTTAATAATGCCACCGTACTCCTGGCTTGTACCGGGTAAAAAGCCCGGAACATCGACAAAAGTTACCAGCGGAATGTTGAACGAATCGCAGAACCTTACAAAACGCGCGGCTTTTACCGAAGAGTTGATGTCTAATACCCCGGCAAGGTGCGCAGGCTGGTTTGCAACAATACCAACTGGTTTGCCCCCAAAACGGGCAAAGCCAACAATAATGTTTGGGGCGTAAAGGGCTTGCACTTCCAGAAAGTGGTTATTGTCGATCACCTTCTGAATAATTTCTTGCATATCGTAGGGTTTGTTTGGATCGGCAGGTACAATGTCCTGTAAACTTTCTTCAACCCTGTCTGAAGGATCGATGGTGGTTTTTATGGGTGGATCCTCCAAATTGTTTGATGGAAGGAAACTTAACAACTCCCTGATCATCATTATTGTCTGGTCTTCATCTTTTCCGTTGAAATGGGCAACACCGCTTTTGCTGTTATGTGTTAAAGCCCCGCCAAGTTCTTCTTTTGTAACTTCTTCGTGGGTTACTGTTTTTATCACATCGGGACCGGTTACAAACATGTGGCTTTTTTCGTTTACCATAAATATAAAATCGGTAAGGGCAGGGGAGTACACAGCACCGCCGGCACATGGGCCAAGTATTGCCGATATTTGCGGAATTACTCCCGACGAGATAACGTTGTTGTAAAAAATATCGGCATACCCTGCCAAACTTTCCACACCTTCCTGAATTCGGGCGCCTCCCGAGTCGTTCAATCCAATAACTGGCGCCCCCATTTGAAGCGCAAGCTTCTGGATTTTTACAATTTTATCGGCATTTGCGCGGCTTAACGAACCGCCAAGTACGGTAAAATCCTGTGCAAAAACGTAAACCAACCGGCCTTTTACTTTCCCGTACCCCGAAATAACACCATCGCCAAAAATTTTGTTGGCTTCCATTCCAAAATCGTTACTCCGGTGTGTAACCAATCTGTCTATTTCGGTAAAAGTCCCAGGATCGAGCAACTGCAGGATGCGTTCGCGGGCTGACTTTTTGCCTGCGGCATGTTGTTTTTTGATTCTTTCCTTGCCCCCGCCTAACTCGGCTTTTTTATTTAATTCATCCAGAAGGTCGTATTTTTCTTTTAAATTCATTTGCTTTTATTTTATTCAAGTTCAATTAAAATCTGGTTTCCTTCAATCGTGTCGCCGCTTTTTACATTCACCTTTTTTATTTTGCCATTCATTGGAATCTTATATTCGCTTTCCATTTTCATGGCAGAAATAATTATTGCAGTATCTCCTTCAACAACTTCATCGCCTTCGTTAACAAAAACTTTAACGACCTTGCCCGGCATTGGCGACGATATCTTTTTTTCGGCCGAGGCAAAAGCGTTCTCTCCCCGGTTGAGAAGATACCTTGCCTCTGCATCGATAATTTCAACTTCAAATTCCTGGTACAGCGTGTATGCTGTGTATTTTTTAGGTTGGTTACGCGGAACAAGCTCAATGTTGTATGAATGGCCACCTTCAATTATTGAGAATGTACCATCGGCGGTATGCATTACATCAACTTTCATAATTTTTCCATCCACTTCAATTTCGAGCATATTTCCATCCTGACCACGCAGATCAACCCACGCAATCCTGTTACCTATTTTTACTTCAATAGCCATAATAAATATTTAGAAATGATTGATATACGGTATATTCTTCCACCGACTTTGAGGCAAAGCAAAATCCCTGGCAGATTGCTGTGTATTGGTTATTTTCTGAAGATAATCTATAAATGCCGCGATAATTACCATATCGGTGCATTCCGCACAATTTGACTTGTCCATTAATTGATCCAGGTTGTTTTCAATAAAATGGGTGTCGTAATTTCCCTTTATGAAGTTTTCGTTCACCATAATTCTTTCAAGAAATTTGATGGAAGTTTTAATCCCGGTGATTTTATATTCGTACAGGGCCCTCCTCATGCGGTTTATCGACTCTTCGCGGTTTTTACCCCAAATTACCAGTTTCGAAATCATGGGGTCATAATGAATGGGTATTTCATACCCTTCGTAAACATATCCGTCTGTTCTCACCCCAAGTCCGAATGGTTCCGAAATTTTATAAATCTTCCCCGGACTGGGCATAAAATTATTGTCGGGATCTTCGGCATAAATCCTGCACTCGATCGAATGCCCTTTCTGGTGCAGATCTTCCTGTTTAAACTCTAAAACTTCGCCTTCAGCAATTTTAATCTGCTGTTTTACGAGGTCGATGCCGGTTACCCTTTCGGTAATCGGATGTTCTACCTGTAAACGGGTATTCATTTCAAGGAAATAGTAGTTCAGGTTGTTGTCGACCAAAAACTCAATGGTACCGGCCCCGGTGTAATTTACTGCTTTTGCCGCCTCTACCGCCGATTTGCCCATTTTAGCCCTTAATCCGGGAGTTAAAAGGGGCGAAGGCGTTTCTTCTATCATTTTTTGGTGGCGCCTTTGTATCGAGCATTCCCGCTCGAAAAGATGGACAACATTTCCATGTTCATCGGCAAGTATTTGAAATTCGATATGATGGGGTGATGTAATGTATTTTTCTATATAAACCGAATCGTCGCCAAATGCAGCCAACGCTTCCGACCGGGCGGCACGCACTGCCGAAACCACCTCCGATTCTTTTTTAATAAGGCGCATACCTTTTCCTCCGCCGCCCGCAGATGCTTTTAACATGATTGGGAGTTCAATTTCCTGGATAACGCGTAAAACTTCATTTTCGTCTTTTACACAGCCATTTGTTCCTGGAACCACAGGTATTCCAGCTTTTGTCATAGCTTCGCGGGCCATAATTTTATCGCCCATTTGAATAATAACCTCAGGCGAGGGGCCAATAAATATTATACCTTCTTCGGTACACCGCCTTGAAAAGGTTGCATTTTCAGAAAGAAATCCATACCCAGGGTGAATTGCATCGGCACCACAGTTTTTGGCAACTTCTACTATTTTTTCAATATTCAGGTAACTCTCGCTCGAAGGAGCTTTGCCTATGCAATAGGCCTCGTGTGCATAACGTACATGCAATGAAGTCCTGTCGGCTTCAGAGTAAACTGCAACGGTTTCAATACTCATTTCACGGCAAGTGCGCATTATGCGAATCGCAATTTCGCCCCGGTTAGCGATTAAGATTTTTTTAATTTTTGTCATACTCAGGTTTAAGAACAATAAGAATTGTTACAAGTATAATATTATTCTGCAAATAACTAAGTTTTGTTCAAATTGTTTAGTTTGAATTTCGAGTGCTGAAAATACCCGAACAAGTTTAATGCACAAATTTTAATGTGTTAATAAATGTAAAATGTAAAAAGTGCATTGTTTTTATACAACTGTTTTTTGAATTAGTAAAACTTATAGTCTAAAGTTAAAATTGATCATAATATTTTTTTTTCTGCCGGAAAAAGATATTTTTGCTATGCTGATTAATTAAAACTATGATTCGAACTCTCCTTTCGCTATTGATGCTATGTTTTTTCTTGTCATCGTTAGTGGCCCAGAACCTAAATTACACCCTCTCCGATGATTCGCTTGTAAACAAGTATGCCAGTATTAAGCGGGTTTACTATGCGGCACGGACAGATGAAAAACCTAAGATTGACGGCGTATTGGATGATGACTGCTGGATGAATACAGGGACATGGGATGGAGGTTTTATCCAGCAACAGCCGCATCAGGCAGCTCGGCCTTCACAAAAAACCGAAATTAAAATTCTTTACGACGACAAATATCTTTATTTTGGAGCCGTCTGTTACGATAACGAGCCCGAAAAAATGGATCCGATTTTAGGCAGGCGCGATGAGATTAATGGCGATATTACAGGCATAGCCCTTGATTCGTACAACGACAAACAAACAGCATTTGAATTTAATTTAACCGCAGCCGGGCAAAAAATTGATCTGATGCATATGGGAGAATACGGCTGGGATTTTGAATGGAACGCTGTGTGGGATGGCAAAACATCGATTGGTGACTCTGCCTGGTATGCCGAAATGAGAATACCGTTTACCCAAATAAGGTTTTCTAAAGAAAAAGAACAGGTATGGGGGATGCATATCTGGCGATGGATAAACCGTTTCCAGGAAGAATCGCAGTGGAAACTGATCCCGGTTGATGCCCCGGCTATGGTATATATTTTCGGGGAACTGAGAGGCATAAGCGATATTCCGTATAAAAGAAATTTCGAAATAATGCCATATGCAAAAGGCAAATACATTACCGATTCGGAGAGCAACGAGCATTTTGGGGCCGGAATTGACGGTAAAATAGGAATTTCGTCGAACTTAACCCTCGATTATACAATTAATCCCGATTTCGGTCAGGTTGAAGCAGATCCGTCAATTTTAAATTTGACTTCATACGAAGTTTTTTATGATGAAAAAAGACCTTTTTTTCTGGAAGGTAAAAACATTCTGGAATTCAATTCAAATAACGACATGCTCTTTTATTCCCGCAGAATTGGCCATGCCCCAAGTTATTATCCAAACGTGGAAGAAAATGAAAGCCTTACTTTTCCGGATAACACTTCAATTTTAAATGCCCTTAAGCTCACAGGAAAGAACAAAAAGGGCCTTTCGATTGGGATTATGAACAGTATTACTTCAAAAGAGTTTGCGACTTTGTCATCGGAAAACTCCAGTCGAAAAATTGCAGTTGAGCCCCTTACAAACTATTTTGTTGGCAGACTTAAAAAGGATTTTAACGAAGGCAAATCAACAATGGGTGGATTTGTAAACTCCACTTTACGAAATATTGGCGACGATAATCTTGAATTTCTTGCAAATAGTTCAACGGTTGTAGGTTATGATTACGAGCATAACTGGAAAAACAGGAAATATTATATCAATGGTAAAAGTTTTTATTCAAAGATAAACGGAAGCGAGACATCTGTTACCCGATTGCAAAGATCAGCACAACACCTTTACCAGCGCGAAGATGCAAAGCACCTTGAATTTAACAACAAATTGACTACGCTCGATGGTTGGGGCGGCGAAATAAGCGGTGGAAAACGAAGCGGTAAACTCCGTTTAATCGGCGAACTTAACTGGCGTTCGCCGGGTGTCGACTTAAACGATATGGGTTATATGCGCCAGGCGGATTATGTTTTGCAACAGGCACATTTGCTTTACTATGTTAACAAACCCTCGGGTATCTTTCTTAAATATTATTTGCAGTTAAAACAATCGCACGAGTGGAGTTTTGGTGGCGAAAATCTGGAAGACAAGTTTAAAGCTTTAACACGATTTACCTTTAAAAATTACTGGAATTTAACTTTAGATTACAATAAAACATTTAAAGAAATTGACACAAGACAATTAAGGGGCGGCCCTTCGCTTCGGATTGATAATTACAGTAATACGGGAATTATTTTTCAGACAAACAGCAGTAAAGATGTGATTTTTGCCACCCGAATGTATTTTACCAGGAACGAAGATAAAATAACAAGCAGAAACAAGTACGATTTTAGTTTGACCTGGCTTATTAATAACAATTTTTCAATTTCATCGGTTTCCGGGTTTGCAAGGGAAATAAATAACAGCCAGTATGTCAGGCAAAAAACTATCGACAATAAAAAAGAATATATTGTCGGAAAAATCGACAGGGAAACGTTGTACTCAACTTTGCGGCTTGAGTATTTTATTACTCCTGAGTTTTCGCTACAGTATTACGGAAGCCCGTATGCTTCAACCGGTAAATACGATTCGTTCCGAAAAGTTAACGAATCAAAATCGAAAGACCTGAGTACAAGGTATTCACCATTGCATATTAAAGGCAACTATTTGGTAAATAGTGAAGATAAAACGTTACTCGATTTTACAACTGACAATCCGGATTTTAACTTCCAGGAATTCAGGTCAAATTTTGTGCTAAGGTGGGAGTACAAAACGGGCTCGACACTTTATTTTGTCTGGACAAATGCAAGTTCCCACTATGAAAACATATACAATCCTTCAATTGTCAAAAGTTTTACAAATATTTCTGATGTTAAGGCTCAGAATGCATTTTTGATAAAATTCAGCTATTGGTTTTCGTTATAGGCTAAATATCTATCTTTGACGCCGTGAAACTGGCTGATTATATTCCTTTTTATAAAAGAAACATTGCTTTGGCTTTGCCTGTGGTTATTTCTCAAATAGGCCAGGTAAGCGTTTCCCTGGTCGACAACATGATGGTTGGCCATGTTGGCACCGTTGAACTGGCTGCCGCTTCGTTTGCAAATAATGTTTTTCTGATAGGGATGTTGTTCGGGATGGGAATAACATTCGGAATTACACCCCTTGCCGGCAGCGCATTTGGTAACAAGAAACTAAACGAAGTTGTAATCTGGCTGAAAAACGGGATGTTAACCCATTTTTCAGCAGCTATCGGTTTAAGCTTAATAATGACAGGCGTTTATTTTCTACTTCCGTTTATGGGGCAGTCAGAAAATGTGTGCGAACTTGCCAGGCCCTATTATCTGCTTCTTTGCCTTTCGTATATTCCGTTTATGTTGTTTTTTTCGGTTAAACAATTTTTAGAGGGTATTGGAAATACCAAGATTGCAATGCGTATAACAATCATTTCAAACGTTGTAAATATTGTCTTTAATTATCTTTTCATTTTCGGAAAATTTGGTTTCCCCGAAATGGGGTTAAATGGTGCGGGTTTGGGTACCCTTATATCAAGGGTGGTAATGCCTGTTTTATTTTTTATTTACATTGTAAAAATACCCGGCTTAAAGAGATATTTTGTTTTGGCTCATCGCGAAGCATTCAGTAATCAAAAAATAGCAGAATTGTTAAAAATCGGTGTGCCAATAGCCTTCCAGATTATTGTCGAAATAATTGCTTTTAGTATTGGGGCAATAATGATGGGCTGGCTTGGCGAGGTACAGTTGGCAGCGCACCAGGTGGCAATAGGCCTGGCTTCGTTTACCTATATGATTTCACTTGGGGTTTCGCAGGCAAATACAATCAGGGTCAGCCATCAAATGGGTGTTAAAGATTATAAGGCGCTAAAAATGGCTGCTTTTGCCTCAACCCACCTTGTACTTGTTTTTATGTCGTTAATGGGGATTGTCTTCATTTTATCAAGGGGCTTTCTTCCGTTTTTGTTCACCAAAGACATTGAAGTAATAAATATTGCTTCCGCTTTGCTGATTATTGCGGCAATTTTTCAAATTTTCGATGGGTTACAGGTGGTTATGTTAAGCACCCTCAGGGGTATGGCCGATGTGCGCTTACCCATGTTTATCGCATTTTTAGCTTACCTGGCGTTAGGAATACCTATCAGTTATTTTCTGACCTTTAAGTTAATGATGGGCCCACAGGGAATCTGGTTTGGATATTTAGCCGGGTTAGGAGCAGCTGGGATTCTGTTCTACCTGCGATTTAGGTATATTCTTAAAAAACGGGCATAAAAAAAGGGTTATCGTTAAATCTGATAACCCATTGTTCATAGTTTAGTTTAGTTAGACAGAATCTACTGGTCTAATAGAGAAAAGGCGTTTAAATATTTTAAATTTTAATTCTTTGTTAAATATCGATTGACGAATATACTATAAATTCAAATGAATTGTAAACGATTCTTAAAAAAATATTAATGTTTGTTAAAAAATCATATTTGTGTTTTTTTAACCGTTTGATTTTAAGTAGATAAATATTTTGAATATGTTTCAAAATATTTATCTTTTTTTAATCGGTATTAGAGTTTATATCGAATTAGTTATTATTTGATTTTTCACTTTTATCTTCAGGTTGTGCAAGCCACAGGCGTTTAAAATGATTTTGTCTTCACGAAAATATAGTCTTCCCCTATATTTGTCTTTTACTT
>JBBINB010000122.1:0-8724 GCA_037444065.1 Draconibacterium sp. | reverse complement strand
GTTCTCATATTAACTTAGATTTTGGTAAATCCTGTTAATTTACTGATTATCAGAGACTTAAACAAATTTATTTCTAACTTATTTTATTGATTATCAATTATTTAACATTGTTTTTAACGAAGTATTGTGTTAATAATTAAATATTAAACAACTTTAATGCCAAACGTTATTTTATATTTGAGTCCACTCCGAAAAGTCCGAGTTCATTGATTTTCAACTCTTTTACCCCTTACCCCTGAAGGGGAACTCGCTGAAAATCAATGAACTCTTCAAAGTCCCCTTTAGGGGCCCGATAGCTATCGGGCTAGGGGTTATTGACTTTTCGGAGTATACTCATATTTTAAACATTATTGTTTGATGGAATGCCAAAACCGAAAAATTCTGGTTTGTTGAACCAAAATTTATAAACTAACCGGTAGCAGCGTTTTTGTATTGTTTGATTTTGTAATTTTAAAATCAGATAAAACACCGGAACAAAAACCTTTTTTCAGCTTGTTTAATTAAACACAAGTTTCTTTTGCAAATGTGTGTCAAATTCAAAAAAAATTGAAACTTTGGTTCGTTATAAAGAATTGTAAAATGAAAATTACCGAAGAAATAAAAATCAGCGACAATGGTTTTGTCTTTAACTCGAAAACAGGCGATTCATTTACGTTGAATCCCTTTGGGTTGGAATTAATAAAAAAAATTCAGGAAGGAAAGGATTTCGAAACCTTTAACAAGGGGTTACTGGAAAAATATGAGGTGGACGACCTGACCCTCGAAAAAGATTATTACGAATTTTGCGCCTTGTTAAAACACCACCAGATTATTAGCCAGGACGATTCCATAACTTTCAGATAAAAAAGGGATTTATGCAAAAACAGAAAATTACCCTGGCGGTTACCGGGTTAAACAATACCGATAATCCGGGGCCCGGAGTTCCCGTGATACGCGGCGCAAAAGAATCGGCCGATTTCGAGGTGCGTGTAATTGGACTGGTCTACGAAAATTTAGAACCCGGCATTTACATGGAAGGATTGTGCGACCGTATCTTTCAAATCCCTTACCCATCATCAGGATCCGACGAATTAATCGAACGGGTTGAAAATATTCATCAACAGGAAAAAATTGATGTGCTCATCCCAAATTTCGATGCCGAACTATTTTCGTTTATGAAAAACGAACAGCGTTTGCTAAACAAAGGAATCCACACTTTTTTACCCTCGATAAAACAATTCCAGGAACGCGATAAGGATAAACTCCCCGAATTCGGGAAAAAATACGGTGTAAAAGTCCCGGGAAGTTTTAATATTGGGTCGGTTGCCCAGATTGACGGTCTGGAAAAGAAACTTGATTACCCCCTTATGGTAAAAGGCCAGTTTTACGATGCTTACATAGCCAACAACAAGGAACAGGTAAAACAGGCATTTTATAAAGTCGCGGCAAAGTGGGGGTATCCGGTTATTTTACAGGAATTTGTAAAAGGTACCGAAGTAAATGTAATTGCACTGGGCGATGGTAAAGGAAACACCATTGCAGCAGTGCCCATGCGAAAACAATACATTACCGATAAGGGAAAAGCCTGGGGAGGGATAACACTTGCCGATGACAAAATGATGGATCTGACCCGCATGATTATCCAGAAAACAAAGTGGAAGGGCGGAATGGAGCTGGAATTGATAAAAACCGGCGATGGCGGGTATTTTTTAATTGAAATAAATCCGCGCATACCGGCATGGGTTTACCTGGCAGTAGGGGCCGGGCAGAATATTCCCGATGCGCTGATAAAACTGGCGCTTGGCCGGGATGTGGAACCAATGACAACTTATAAGATTGGGAAAATGTTTGTGCGCTACTCCTACGACATGATCGTGGATTTGGAAAAATTTGCAGCTATCTCGATGAATAAGGAAATCTGATCGATCTAACAGCTAAGACGGAGATACGCAAATAGAATAATCTGCGACTTTGCGCCCCTGTGGTGAAAAAGTAAAAATTTAAGAATATCAATAATGGAAAAACTAAAATATGAAAAACCGGTAATCAGTAAAATTACAGCCGGGGTACCTAATAAATTTGGGTTGCCCACAAAACAGAAAATAATTAACGAAATCGACGGGCATTCTGTTTCTGATTTAATGGAAAAATTCGGTTCGCCCCTGTTTGTGATTTCAGAAAAAACAATTCGCGACACATTCGCAGAGGCGCGCCAGGCTTTTGAGACCCGCTACCCAAAGGTTCAGTTTGCATGGTCGTACAAAACAAATTATCTCGATGCGGTTTGCACTGTTTTCCACCAGGAAGGCTCATGGGCCGAAGTAGTTTCGGGATTCGAGTTTGAAAAAGCGCTTTCGCTGGGAGTAAAAGGTTCGAATATTATTTATAACGGACCCGAGAAATCAGAAAAGGATTTAACCCTGGCAATCAACAATAATGCGAGTATCCACATCGATCATTTCGACGAATTGTATTTACTCATAAAAATTACCCGGAAACTCAATAAAAAAGCACGGGTTGCTATCCGTATCAATCTCGATGCAGGTATTTATCCCATTTGGGACAGGTTCGGTTTTAATTACGAAAACGGCGAGGCGTGGAATGCCATTAACCGTATTATGCTGGCCGAAAACCTCGAACTGATTGGTTTGCATACACATATCGGGACCTACATCATGGCTACTTCTGCCTACGCAATTGCCGCAGCAAAATTGTCGAACCTGTATGTTGCCACACACCGTAAATTCGACCACTGGCTTAAATACATCGACCTGGGCGGTGGTTTTGCATCGAAAAATACGTTGAAGGGGGCCTACATGCCGGGTTCAGAAACCTGCCCGACGTTTGACGAATACGCCGAGGCCATTTCAAACGCCATTATCTCCTCCGAAATACCTCACGAAAACCTGCCCGTATTATTCCTCGAAACCGGCCGCGCCTTAATCGACGATGCGGGTTATCTGCTTACAACGGTTTTGGCAAACAAGCGTTCTGTCCATGGACGCAGAACAATGGTAATTGATGCAGGCGTAAACCTTTTGTTTACTTCTTTCTGGTATAATCTTGGAATATATCCCTCAAAAGAAGCATCAACCCATTCAGAAGAAAGCACCATTTACGGCCCTTTATGTATGAATATCGATGTTATACGCGATGCAATTAATTTCCCGCAGGTAAAACCCGGCGACCAGTTGGTAATTGAAAGGGTAGGGGCATACAACATGACACAGTGGATGCAGTTTATAACGTACCGGCCAAATGTGGTTTTAATTGATTTGGAAGGTAAAGCACATATTATAAGGAAAAAGGAAGAGCTCGATTCGCTGCAAAGTTTTGAGCTAAATCCCAAAAAATGATATAAGATGAAAATCAATATTCCGGGCGGAAAGGAAATAACAAATTCGATACTGAACAGCTATTCGCAGGTGTTTTTTTCATCTTCGAAATTACTTGCCGGATTTTTAATGTTAATTAGCTTTTTCGATTACGGCGCAGGTTTGGGCGGATTGCTTGCGGTGCTTGTAGCCAACACCATGGCCTGGTACCTGGGCTACAACAAATACCTGATAGGCGCGGGGATGTATGGTTTTAACGCGCTTTTAGTTGGTTTGGGAGTAGGGTTGTATTACCAGCCATCGGTCGAGGTTTTTCTGTTAATTGCCATTGCTTCGGTTATCACTTTTTTCCTGACGGTTGTTTTTCAGGGCGTTCTTGGAAAGTATGGCCTGCCGTTTCTGAGTGTTCCTTTTTTATTTGCAATCTGGATTGTAGCGCTCTCAAGAAGTGAATTGACAGCCCTCCACATCAGCGAAAGGGGAATATTCACTTTTAACGAATTGTATGCAATTGGTGGAAAACCTTTTGTCGATTTTTATGAATTTCTTGAAAGCAGAATAAGCTCTTCGTTTGTAAAAATCTACTTTCACTCGTTGGGGGCCATCTTTTTTCAGGCCCACCTTCTTGCAGGAATTATTATAGCTGCCGGATTGTTAATTTACTCCCGGATTACGTTTGTCCTCTCTGTTTTAGGGTATTCGGTTGCCTGGTTGTTTTATAAAATTACAGGAATCGAATTTACCTCGCTGGGCTACACTTTTATAGGTTTCAATTATATTCTCACTGCCATTGCGCTTGGTGGTTACTACCTGGTTCCCGGAAGGGTTAGTTACGGATGGATTATTTTGTTGCTTCCAACGGTAGTTTTAATAACCATAAGCACACAGCAAATCTTCCTGATAATTAAAGTTTCACCTTATTCATTGCCATTTAACGTGGTTGTTTTAATGTTTTTATATGCCCTGAAACTGCGCGAACAACGGCCCGGGAAATTGATTGAAACACCGGTCCAACTCGGGAACCCGGAAGAAAACCTCTACCTGTATTCAGGGAACATGAAACGTTTTCCGGCGGCATACCCGGTTTCTGCATCATTACCGTTTTATGGCGAATGGACGGTCAGCCAGGGGCACAACGGGGAATTCACACACAAGGGGGCCTGGCGGCATGCCTGGGATTTTGTGATTATTGACCGAAATGGAAAGCAGTTTAAAGGAACTGGCGATTTACACGAAGAGTATTACTGTTTCGGAAAAGCTGTCCTTGCCCCCTTCGACGGGACTGTTATTGGAGCAGTTAACACAATACAGGATAATTCTATTGGCGTTGTAAACACAAAAAATAACTGGGGCAATACGGTTATTGTAAAGTACAACGATTATTTGTATGCAAAACTCAGTCACCTTAAATACCACTCGCTGGAGGTAAAAACCGGCGACATGGTAAAAAAAGGCCAAATGCTTGCCCGTTGTGGAAACTCGGGCCGTTCGCCCTATCCGCACCTTCATTTTCAGTTCCAGTTAACACCCCATATAGGTTCGGTTACGTTCGATTATCCGTTTAGCCATTATCTTTTTAAAAATGAAACCGGGTATTCTCTGAAAAATTTTGAATTTCCTACAATCAATCAACAGGTAGTTAATCCAGTAAAAAATGAGGCGCTTGAAAAAGCGCTTCACCTTGTTCCGGGGCAGCGAATCAAGGTGGATGTTAAAGTGGAATCGGAAAATAAAAAATGGCAAAAAATCGCAGGCAGGTTTAACTGGATAATCGAAACCGATCTATACAACACAACTTACTTAAGATGTGATGAAGATGGCGGACTGGCTTATATTTACAACAATGGGGATCTTCACTTTTTTACCAATTTCACCGGGACAAAAGATTCGGCTTTGTACTGGTTTTTTATTTCAATGTTTAAAATACCTTTTGGATTTCTGCCCGACAGCAAAATTACCGACACTCTTCCTGTAAATATGATGTTTGGGGGCGCGTTAAAACTCCTCCAGGATTTTATTGCTCCTGTTTACCTGTTTTTAAAAGCAGATTACGGGTTAACAATGAAAAAGCCGGGAGATATTTTATCGTCCGGAGAAATTGAAATGGAAGCAAAAATCAGCAAAAAAATAGCCGGTAAACAAACAGCCAGTATTGTTTCCGGAATAAAAATCAGCCACGAAGGAATTATTGACCTGGAAATAACATTTAAAGAGGCAAAAATTAAAATAACATGTCAAAACGAATTGGAATAATATTCCTCTTATTCTTCATTATTATTACGGTTCCGGCTCAGAAAAACCGGAATTATGCCGAAGTAGATGTACATTCGTATGAATTGTACCAGCAACAAAAATGGGCCGAACTGATAGAACTTGCAAAACAGGCCAGTGAACAGGGCATCGATTATTTTTACCTGCAAGCCAGGACGGGAATCGCGTATTACAACCTGAAAAAATACAGGAAATCATCAGAATGGTTTTTGAAAGCCTGGGAAAACGACAGGGAATTTGAATGGCTGCAGGAATACCTGTATTTCAGTTTAATTAACAGCGGCAGGTTTGCCGAAGCATCAAAAATTGCCGGTGATTTTTCCGGACCGATGAAACAGAAAACCGGTTACAGGAAAATGAAACCCCTGACGGCCGCGTTTGAAACGGGATACACGTTTAACCCTGATTTCAGTAAACAAAGCAACAGGGCATTTGAAGAAGAGCTGAATGTCGGGATCAATTACGGCGAAGCATTTTTTTTTAAAAATTACCATTTCGAATCTGTCGATTTCAGCCACCAGGTTGCCCCGGGCGCCGGGCTAAACCATAATTTCACTTATCTGGGAATTTCGCGCGAGGAACAGGTTTTCTGGGGTTCGCGCAATTCATTCCCAATAAAAATAAGACAGTACCAGTATTTTATAAATCCTTGGTTTGTGCTTGGTAAGAAATGGTACTTTTCTCCCTCGGCAACCATGGTTTGGGGAAATTCTGATTTAATGCTTGGAAATCCCGAGCCAAATACCTTTTATTCCACTTCAAAAAAATATTCCGATTTTATTTTTTCGGCTTCCACCTGGGCCCATTTTGGAAATTTTTCGCCGGGCGCCGAAATAAACAGGGCCAATATTTACGATAAAGAATTTACACAATTTTCGGGCTGGCTTACTTTCTATCCGCTATCGAATACAAATTTCTATATAACACCCCGGGCGTATTTTAAAAGTGATGGTGAAAACGGATTGGGTTTTAACACCTTTGGAATTTCGGGCGGCGTTCAACTTGGGCCTGTTCATTTTTACGGGCAATACCTGAAAGGCGAAATGGAAAATTTTATTGAACCTGCCGGTTATGTGGTTTCAAATTTCCCCGGCCGATCGGAGCAAAAACTGATGACAAGCATTTATTACCCCTTCGGTAAGAAATACCAGTTAGTAGTTCGCTATGTAAACCAGGATATCATAGAGGAGTATAAGGTATACATCAATAAAGTACCGTCAAATTCACTCGAATACAAATACAATAAACATAGTATAACAACAGGAATATCATGGAATTTTTAAGAATCAGGTTTTTAATAACCGTATTTTCCCTAACCTCTTTTGTGGCATCCGGACAGGCAAATCAGGAATCACTTGAAGCAGCGTTTGGCAAAAGCTATCAGCATGAAAAATCGGGAGACTTTTCGGCAGCAATGGACGTGTTAAAAAAGGTTTTTGATGAAAACTCTTACGAAATGAATTTAAGGTTGGGTTGGTTGAATTACAACGCAGGTTTATTCGACGAATCGGTTATTTTTTATGGAAATGCGCAAAAGCTGAAACCCTATTCCGAGGAGGCGCGCTTTGGTTTAATATTACCTTTGGCCGCGCTGGGCCGTTGGAACGAGGTAATTGATTTGTACGACAAAATTCTCGAAATAAGTCCGAACAACTCGGTAGCCTTATATCGCCTGGGTTTGGTTTATTATGGCCGGAAAGATTATGCAAAGGCCAGTCAGTTATTTAAAAAAGTTGTGGATCTTTATCCGTTTGGATACGACGGGTTGTTAATGCTGGGCTGGACTTCCTGTTTCCTTGGAAATTACAGCCAGGCCAAAGTGCTTTTCAATAAGGTAAAACTTTATAATCCGAACGATGCTTCGGCAAACGAAGGGCTGCAACTGATAAAATAAAATATCTAATACATTCAAAAAATTATTCAAAGCCATGAAAAAACTATTTATTACAGGAATCCTGGCGCTTTTAGTTACATCGGTTTTTACCCAGGTAACACTCGAACGTTCGTACAATTTTTCCGCGTCGGTTGTAAAACTTGAAACACTGGGGTACAAATACTATTTAATGGATGTCCCCACCGGACAATGCCGGATTTACAACACCGACCATTCATTGTTCAAAACTGTGAATTGCAATATTCCGGGGGGATTTTATCTCTCGGATATCAAATATATCTCAGAAAAACTTTTTGATACCGACACCGGAATTGAACTTCTCTGTACTTATTACAAATACAATTCATCGAAAGATTATTATGAGTACGACAGTAAAATAATTAATGAAGATGGTTCGCAGATAACCTTTATCGATGGGGCATTGTATAATTTTGTCAATAAAACCGGCGAAAATACCTACAAGTTGTTTTCCTATTGTTATGATTTTTCAGTTAGTCCCGAAAGCGTTTGGACAAACATTTATAATGTGCCGGGGACAGTGGTTTCTGCCAGTTATTTAGGCGAAAAAGTACCCGAAATTCTGTTGAATGCATTTCCAAATCCGGCAACCCATGCAATAAAAGTAAACTATGAATTACCTGATAACGTAAAACAGGCAACCTTGCATCTTATCGATAATACGGGCCGGCAGATAAATCAATTTATTATCGACAATCACACCGATTTCTTAATGTTAGATGTTTCGGGGTTTAAAAGTGGTGTTTATCACTATTATATCGGGTATGCCAACTCCAAAACCGGATCGAAAAAACTGGTTGTAAAATAGATTTATCCTGACTTTCTGTTATTGGTTTTCAGGGGCCTTTTAATTAATTTGTACATGCGGTTAAATTATTATTGTCGAAAAAATTAAGCATATTTTTGTCTTTAATGCAGCAAATTAAAAACAGTTTTTTAATAAACAAGTAGTAAAGCTAATTTAGATTTGATGAAATATTTAAACCCGGTTTTGCTAAACGAATGTTGGTGGCAGATTGTTAATATCAGGCTCAATTAAACGTATTTGTTCTTACCTGTCCATCCATTGTTTAAAATCCGACACTTTATCGCGGCTTACAATTTGTTCGGTTTTGCCTATTTTAAGCTTTAAACGGTTGGTTGAATAGCTGGTGATTTCGTCGATGCGGTTAATATTTACAAGGTAATTGCGGTTGATCCGGAAGAAAAGGCGGGGATCCACCATTT
>JBBINB010000121.1:0-8965 GCA_037444065.1 Draconibacterium sp. | reverse complement strand
GTCGATGTTGATTCTTCGGCAATTGTCGATGGTTTGAACAATTCGGGCAAGATGCCTGTAAAAATCGTATTCAAACCAGTGGTAAAAACACCGGGTGAAATACTTGATATTTGTGTCCAGGCAAGCGCCGACAAGAATTGCATCGGGATAATTACCTGGATGCACACATTTTCGCCGGCAAAAATGTGGATTGGCGGCCTGAAAGCTTTGGGCAAACCCTGTATGCACCTGCATACCCAGTTTAACCGCGACCTTCCCTGGAGCGAAATCGACATGGATTATATGAACCTTCACCAAAGCGCCCATGGCGACCGCGAATATGGATTTATTAACGCAAGGATGCGCAAAAACCGCAAGGTGGTTGTTGGCCACTGGAAGGATGAAAAAGTACAGGGTGAAGTTGCAAAATGGTGTCGCACAGCAATTGGCTGGGCCGATTCGCAGGGACTGAAAGTGGCCCGTTTTGGCGATAACATGCGCGAAGTAGCCGTTACCGAAGGCGACAAGGTTGAAGCCCAGATAAAATTTGGCTGGCAGATTTCCGCATTTGGGTTGGGCGATTTGATTTCCTACATCGATAAAGTAACCGAAGAAGAAGTTGATGCACTCTACAAAGAATATGAAAAAGAATACGAAGTGGCAGCCGATTGCAAACCTGGCCAGTTCTACCATGAAAATGTACGCGTACAGGCCCGTTACGAAATTGGAATGAAACGATTTATGGAATCCGGTAATTTTAAAGCCTTTACAACCAATTTTGAAAACCTTACCGGACTGGCCCAGCTTCCCGGACTGGCTTCGCAGCGGTTAATGGCTTCAGGTTATGGTTTTGGCGCCGAAGGCGACTGGAAACAGGCGGCAATGTTGCGCATACTTAAAACCATGTCGGCTGGAATGAATGGAGGCAGTTCGTTTATGGAAGACTATACGTATCACCTCGATCCAGCCAATGAAGCTGTTTTAGGAGCGCACATGCTGGAAATCTGCCCATCGATTGCAGCAAAAAAACCACGCCTTGAAGTTCAGCCACTGGGAATTGGAGGAAAAGATGCTCCGGCACGTTTAATCTTTGAAAGCGCCACGAGTGATGCCATGAACGTGACCCTTATAGATATGGGCAACAGGTTCAGGATTATTGTTAATACCCTTGAAGTAATTGAACCGCTTGAAAAAATGCCAAAACTCCCGGTAGCATCCGCCTTCTGGAAAACATTGCCAAACCTCGCCGATGGCGCTGCTGCCTGGATTTACGCAGGCGGGACCCACCACTCTGCTTTCACGCTGGCATTAACACCCGATTATATCGAAACGTTTGCTGAATTTGCCGATGTGGAATTTGTTGTAATCGATAAAAATACCTGCCTTAATGAGTTTAAAAAGGAGCTCCGCTGGAACGAGGTATATTACATGCTGGCCAATGGACTAAAAGCATAAAAGGAGGTCATTTCGTTTTTTGTTTATCTAAAAGCCCGCATTGCACATCCAGACTGGCCTTTTCATAATAATCCTCATGCGCGAAATTCATGAATTTCATTACTTTAAACGCATTGAACTTTTGATAAAACCTCGTTTGAAACGATTTCAGTGTTGAGCAGTTCTGATTTAAATCCTGAATATCGGTCCAAAAATTATCTTTTAATAGAAACTGCCTTACGGGTAGAGCCAATGCAGAAATCAGTTTTTCGTATTCCGTTATACCGGTTTGAAACAATCTTTCCTTAGCATCAAAAAATACTTTCAAATCTGAAAACGCTGAGAAATTATATACAAGGTTAAGATCATCGGCTCCGTTCATCCATTTTTGGATGGCAGCACCCGTGCCAAACGGCACCCTGTCAGATAACCGGGCCGAGGGATAAACCCGCGTTGTTGTTATTTCGCCAACCGTACCTAATTGCGCGAGGTTTTGCAGAAAATAGAAATCTTCACCTGCCTGCCGGCGGTTCATGCCACCACGTTTTACATAAGCTTCGGCGGTAACTGCAAAAGCCGACCCAATAGTAATCATGGCCTGCGGATAACCAGTAAACTCAAGCACTTCCTTGTAATAAACCAAATACCGCTCGTACAGTTCAATTCCACGTTTTTGTTTTTCCGACAAACCCACTTTTTGATGTTCAACCTTGATGGTAGCCCCCACCTGTTTTGGATTTAATTTGAAATACCTTTCAATTTCAACCAGATAATTTGATCCAACCAGTGAATCGGCATCAAGAGAAACAATAATACCATCCCTCATATTAAAAAAATTAAACCGTAACACGGCCTCATCCAGCCCGGTCTTTCGCGCAAGTCCAACCCCTGCCCATTTTCTTGGAAGTTCGATGGGACCAAGGACAAAAAAACTTATTCCTCTTACCCGATTTAATTTAATCCAATTTTCGGCATCCGTTTTTGTCCTTAAGTTGGCTTGTTTTATTTCTTCAGAAGCCACTTCAGAATGGTTAATCAATACAATTACCTCGGTTTCAGTTTCGGGCAATTCACACTCTTTCAACGAATTAAGCGTATGCAACAGCAAAGTTTCGTTGTAACACGGAATTACGATACGGATGTTGCAGTTATTACGAGGTGCAGTATCAATTAACGGGACCCGGTTGTTTTTTAGTAAATATTTATTGGCAAACATGCTGCAAATCTACAATTTAGTGCAAAAAAAATCCGGACAAGTTGCCCGGATTTTTTATATGTTTTAACTTATTATTTTTTGGTAACGGCCGTGTACTTATCGTTCATTATTTTTAGTATCTCGGCTGTAATATTGTCGCCTTCGTCGCCAATAAGTATGCCTGACGCGTTTAGAATGTAATCGTATTCTTTACCTGCATTAAATTGTTTCAAACAACTCATCAGGCTATCCAGAACCTGCTGGCTGTTTGTATTTTGCATTTCACCAAGTTTTGCCGAAAGGTCCTGATCCATTTTCAGTATTTCCTGTTCAACCCCGGCAAGCCTGTTTCGCTCCTTAACAGCGCTGTTTTCACTCAAAAAACCTCCACGTTGTAATTTCTCCTGGAAAGATGTCGCATCTTTTTCGAAAGCCCTGCGCTTTGTAGCATATTCCCCGGCATATTCCTGCTGTTTCTTCGTAAATTCATCGTGCAGAAATTCCGAAAGGCGGTAATTAAGTACTACAGAGTCGGCTTTAACGTAGGCTATTTTTAAACCATCGCGGTTTATTACAGAACGCTCTGAAACCGACTCATTTCCATTATTGCTTCCACCCGTAAAGTGTAACACATATAAAATTGCAACTGCCACAAAAAGTACAATGCTTACTATCAAAGATGTTCCCTTCATTCTATTTTATATTTACTTATAAAATTGCCACAAAGATAATTTTTTAGTTTAAACCTGATAAACGTTTTACACTTTTTTCAGGATTTTTAATAGTCAACCGGTTACGCTTAAAACCTGTGTAAAATCATATACCCCTGCTGATAAACATCATTGAATTAAACCTCTTCCAAATGGTATTTTTACAAAAAAATTTCAGGATTTATAAAAGAATGTTGAATAAGTTAATTGCAAATATTCTGCCGCATATGCCCAAAAGACTGGTTTGGGTTTTTTCGAAACGGTACATTGCCGGGGAAACCATTGAAGAAGGGTTACTTGCATCGAAGTTGTTAAACGAAAAAAATATACTTGTAACTATCGACCTTCTCGGTGAATTTATAAAAAACCTTGACGAGGCTGTGGAAAACTGTAACCATTATTTCGAAATCATCGAACGGTTTTCAAAAGAAAAAGTAAAATGTAACTTTTCTTTAAAACCAACCATGTTTGGCCTGCTTATCGATAAAGAAGTATGCTGCAGTTACATTCGCGATATTGTTGCGCTGGCAGCCAAAAAGAATTCTTTTATTAGGATAGACATGGAAGACTCGGGCTGTGTCGACATGGAAATTGAAATTTACAGAAGATTAAGGGCTGAATTTCCTGAAAATGTGGGTCTTGTATTGCAAGCTTACCTTTTCAGGACTATGGGAGATCTTGAATGGTTTCACAATACAGACACAAACGAATTTCCGCTAAATTTCAGGCTTTGTAAAGGTATTTATGTTGAGCCATCGAATATCGTATTTAAAGATTACCAGGAAATAAGGGACAATTTCGTGAATGACCTGGATTATATGATGAGGAATAAAATGTATGCGGCTATTGCAACACACGACAAGTTTCTTGTTGAACACGCCTACAGATTAATAGAGAAATACAATATCCCGAAAAATATGTACGAATTTCAGATGTTGTATGGTGTAACTCCTGAATTACGCCAGTCTATTCTGGATAAAGGACATAAAATGAGGGTTTACGTGCCTTTTGGAAAACAATGGTTTAAATACTCAACACGAAGGCTAAAGGAAAACCCAAAAATGGCTACCGATATTATAAAAGCACTGTTTATACGAGGTTAATTAAATAGTTAAACGGAAATTGTTCCTCAAAAACGTAAAAACAAGTTTTGTTCGGGATAATGTTAAACTATCAGACAAAACCCTTCTTTCGTCAGGTTTTATTCAAAAAACAGGCTTCAGCCAGTTAACATGATTCATATAATGGCGTAATCTGATTGCATAAAAACCAATGTACACCGGTTAAGTTTAGAATACCCATCTTACCGGATAAGGGTTACTTTTGAATTTATTTCTATTTTTGAACATCAGAACAAATTTCTTTTGAGATTTTATTAAGATGGCGAATTTCAAATTTACAGTCGACAGCAATTCAAATGTTTTAAAATACCAGCAACTGGTTGATGCAATAATTGATTCAATTAGCCGGGATCAATTGAATTCGGGTGATATGTTGCCTTCTGTAAACCAGATAATGAGCGAAAGCCAGCTTTCGAGGGATACTGTTTTTAAAGCTTATGCCGAATTAAAACGCCGGGGAGTTGTTGAATCGGTTCCCAACCGGGGTTATTTTGTAATAAAAAACATTACTAAAGTATTCCTCTTCCTCGACACGTTCAAAGCGTATAAAGAAGTTCTGTATGGTTCGTTCCTGAAAAATATTCCAAAAGATATTGGAGTTGATTTGCATTTTCACCATTACAATATCGATGTTTTCGAAAAAATTATTACCGACAGCATTGGTAAATACAGTAAATATGTAATAATGAATTTCGACCACCCAAAAGTACCCGGGATAATAAAAAATATTGCCAGGGAACAACTCCTGATTATTGATTGGAAAATCAATGCATCCGACACACAATCAACAGTTTATCAGGATTTTGGAAATTCTGTTTACCGGTGCCTGAAAGACAATACCGATAAAATTCTAAAGTATAAGGAGTTTACATTTTATTACCCGAAATTCACCTACCATCCTAAAATTGCCATTGAATACTTTAAAAAGTTCTGCTCAGAAGTTGGAATGAAACACAGCGTGATTTTCACCCCCGATAAATTTAAAATTCATAACGGCTGCCTTTATTTTTTGGTAAGCGACAGGACGCTTGCCGAATTTCTTGACCAGTGCGGGGAAAATGGATTTGAACCTGGCCGCGAGGTTGGTGTAATTTCGTATAACGAAACCCCGATGAAGAAATACGTAAAAAATGGGATAACTGTAATTTCAACAGATTTTGAATTAATGGGGAAAAAAGCCGCTGAATTTGTAATTAACGGAGATCCTGTTCAATTTGAAGTTCCTACAACCTTAAAGCTGCGTTCATCGTTATAATAGCTGAAAGATTTTAAGTATCAGGTATCAGGGACAAAATCCGAAAATACGGCTTTTATTATCCTTCGATACATATGAATCTTATAACACAGTTCATGACACTTTTTAGTCATGTAAAAATTGTTGATATATATGTTTTATAACATATTTATCAACTTTGAAACAATGTTTAATGCGGTTAATTTTGAAAGCATACCAGAACAGAACAGTTCGATTTTGAATAATTTAACAAATAACTGGAAATCATGTATTTACTTGGATTCGATATTGGAAGTTCCTCAGTAAAAGTTTCATTAATTAATGGCGAAACCGGCAATTGTGTTGCCAGTTCGTTTCACCCGAAACAAGAGATGAAAATAACGGCCCACAAAGCAGGATGGGCTGAACAGGAACCTGAACAATGGTGGCTCAACCTTAAACTGGCTATATCCGAAGTCTTAAGCGAATCGAAGATAGACCCGGAAAGCATTCTTTCTGTTGGTATTTCATACCAAATGCATGGTTTAGTAATGGTCGATAAAAAACAGGAAGTCATCAGGCCTTCGATAATATGGTGCGACAGCAGGGCTGCTACCATTGGCGACAAAGCCTTCGGGGAAATCGGGGGCCAGCGGTGTTTGACCAACCTGTTAAATTCGCCAGGCAATTTTACAGCTTCGAAACTAAAATGGGTAAAAGACAATGAGCCTGAATTGTACAATAAGGTTTATAAAATCATGCTGCCGGGCGATTACATCGCCATGAAACTCTCGGGCGAAATCCAGACAACGGTCAGTGGCCTTTCGGAAGGTATTATGTGGGACTTCAAGGAAAATTCATTGGCCAACCTTTTGTTTGAGAATTACGGTTTTTCAACCGGTATTATTCCCGAAATTGTATCAACCTTTTCGGTTCAGGGCAAAATTTCGGAAAAGGTTGCAAAGGAACTGGGTCTTTCACCTAAAACCACAATTAGCTACCGCGCCGGCGATCAACCGAACAACGCCCTTTCGCTTAACGTTTTAAACCCCGGCGAAATTGCCACAACTGCCGGAACTTCGGGGGTGGTTTACGGAGTCAGCGAGGAAATCAGATACGACCCTCAATCGCGTGTCAACACTTTTGCCCATGTTAATCACTCAAAAGAAAAACCAAGGCTTGGTGTTCTCCTTTGTATTAACGGAACGGGTATTTTAAATGCCTGGTTAAAAAGGATGTTGGGCGAAAATCTGTCGTACGAACAAATGAACCAGATGGCATCAGGTGTTCCAATAGGCTCAAATGGCCTGGCAGTTTTACCCTTTGGAAACGGTGCTGAAAGAGTTTTGAACAATAAAAACATTGGGTCGTTTTTTAACGGGATAAATTTTAATATTCACCAGAAAGGGCATCTTTTACGCGCAGCACAGGAGGGAATTGTATTTTCGTTTAAATACGGAATGGATATCATGCAAAACATTGGTATAAATGCATCAGTAATTAGGGCTGGCAAGGCAAATATGTTTTTAAGCCCTGTTTTCAGGGATACTTTGGCCGGAGTGACAGGCGCTGCAATTGAATTATACAATACCGACGGCTCCATAGGAGCTGCACGTGGGGCGGGGGTAGGTTCGGGTTATTACAAATCGTTTAACGAAGCATTTTCTAACCTGAAAAAACTCGAAACAATTGAACCAAACAATTCGAAAAAAGCAGAGTACGAAAATGCATACGATAACTGGAAACAATCATTAGACAAAGCAGTTGTTTAAAAATTGGAATTAAATATTCATTCATAAAAATTACAAAAATGGAAGTTTTAAAAGGTAACAAAGAGTATTTTAAAGGGATTGGCCAGGTCAAATACGAAGGCCCTGATTCAAGAAATCCACTGTCGTTTAAGTGGTACGATGAAAACCGTGTTGTTGCAGGAAAAACCATGAAAGACCACCTGCGTTTTGCAGTAGCCTACTGGCATACATTCTGCGGAACGGGCGGCGACCCGTTTGGCCCGGGAACGCAAATTTTTCCATGGGATGGCGCAACCGATGTTATGGATGCTGCAAAAGAAAGAATGGATGCCGCTTTTGAATTTATCACAAAAATGAACATTCCGTATTACTGCTTCCACGACACCGATGTGGTTGGCGATGGTTCGGTTTTCGAAATCGAAAAACGGCTGGAGAAAATGGTAGATTATGCAAAACAAAAGCAAACTGCCTCGGGAGTAAAATTACTTTGGGGAACTGCCAACGTTTTTTCTGCACCCCGTTATATGAACGGCGCATCTACTAATCCCGATTTTGCAGTACTTGCAAATGCAGCCGTACAGATTAAAAATGCAATTGATGCAACAATTTCACTTGGCGGAACGGGATATGTTTTCTGGGGAGGCCGTGAAGGCTACATGAGCCTGCACAATACCGATACCAAACGCGAACTTGCCCATCTCGGCCAATTCCTCCGCACAGCCCGCGACTACGGCCGCAAACAGGGATTCACAGGCACTTTCCTTATCGAACCAAAACCAATGGAGCCAACAAAACACCAATACGACTTTGATGCCCAGACTGTAATCGGGTTCCTCAAAGCAAATGGTTTGGAAAACGATTTCAAACTTAATGTTGAAGTTAACCATGCCACGCTTGCCGGCCATACATTTGCACACGACCTTCGCATGGCAGCCGACGCAGGATTGCTTGGTTCGATAGACGCCAATAAAGGTGATTATCAAAACGGTTGGGATACCGATGAATTCCCGACTAATATTTATGAAATAACTGAAGCCATGCTCGAGATTCTGCAAGCCGGTGGATTTACGCACGGCGGAATTAATTTCGATGCAAAAACACGCAGAAATTCTACCGATTTGGAAGATATCTTTATTGCCCACATTGGCGGAATGGATGTTTTTGCTAGGTCGTTGGTAATTGCCGACAAAATATTAAATAATTCAGACTATTTAAAGATGCGCAAAAACCGGTATGCATCATACGACTCAGGCAAGGGCGCCGAATACGAAGCTGGTAAACTATCGCTTGAAGATCTCTGTCAAATAGCCCGCGAAGTTGGAGAGCCTGCGCAAATAAGCGGAAAGCAGGAACTTATAGAGCAACTGATAAACTGGCATATTTAAACCCGGAAAAATGAAGCTGACCAAAAAGTCTGTTTTGAAGGTTAATAACTTACAAAATTAAAGTCCTCTTCAATCGAGTAGGTAGGGGGATTACTCCCCCGCCCTCTCACACCACCGTGCATGCTCTCGCACACGGCGGTTTCTCTTAATTGTTCAACTTCACGTAATTTAATGTGA
>JBBINB010000120.1:0-9065 GCA_037444065.1 Draconibacterium sp. | reverse complement strand
CACTTTCATATTCCTTTATACGAGCCTTCTTGAATTCTTCATTGAAAACTCTTCTCGAGTTAATTTCTACTTTCTTTTTTCCCATTTTTTGACCTGATTTTGGTCAACCTATTTCAGGGATGGACAGGATTTCCTCTGACGATCCCTACTTCCTGCTTCCAACTTCCCACTTCGCGCTTCCAACTTCCTACTTCCAACTTCCCGCTTCGCGCTTCCCACTTCCCACTTCCTACTTCCTACTTCCGTCTCCGGTCTCCGGTCTCCGGTCTTCGGTCACCGGTCACCGGTCTTCTCCCTACTTCCCCTTGGCAATGTCGATGCCAATCCGCTGGCCTTTGTATTTGGCATCTTTAAATGCGCTTAACACCTCTTTTTCATAGCGTTTTTCTATTTCAAAAAACGAAAAGCCCTTTAAAACCTCAATATTCCCGATATCCACATTTTTGCCGGGCAGGTTTTGGTTTATCATATCGATAATGGTGCGCTTACCAATCCCATTCTTTTTCCCCATGTTAAAAAAGAACCTCGAATATTCGTATTTTCCTTTTCCTCCCCGATCCTGTTTTTCTCCAAAATCATCACGGCCACCCCGCTTTTCGCGGTCTTTTCTCCTTCCGCGATCCCTTCCATCGGGGCGTTCGCCTTTTTCGCCACGGCGCGAAAAGCCGCGTTCGTTATGGTGGCTTTCTTCAACATTAATATCGGGGGCATTTTCGTAGTAGGTCAGGAAGCGGTTAAATTCTACCGAAACAAAATGTTTAATAAGTTCCTCGCGATCGAGCCAGGCCAGCTTCTTATAAATAACGGGCATAAATTCGCCAATCTGGTCGTTGTTAACCTCAATGTTTTCAACCCTGTCGATTAAATTAAACAACTGTTTTTCGCAGATTTCCTTGCCCGAAGGCACCATTTTTTTTATAAAAGGCTGGTTAACCGTTTGTTCAACCTGTCTCAGCTTTCCTTTTTCGCGCATGTGAATGAGCGTTACCGAAATACCCTTTTTCCCGGCGCGTCCTGTGCGCCCGCTCCGGTGAATGTACACCTCCGGATCATCGGGCAGGTTGTAGTTGATTACGTGGGTCAAATCGTTGACATCCAAACCGCGCGCCGCCACATCGGTTGCAACCAGCATGTGCAGGTGTTTCCCGCGGAAACGCTGCATCACAAAATCGCGCTGCGATTGCGACAGATCGCCATGCAAAGCATCGGCATTGTACCCGTCTTCCATTAATTTATCGGCAACCTCCTTGGTTTCCATACGGGTACGGCAGAAAATTATGCCGTAAATGTTTGGGTTTACATCGGCAATACGTTTCAATGCCAGGTAGCGATCTTTGGCATGTACCAGATAATAGTTGTGCTCCACGTTTGCTGTTCCGGTATTTTTCTTACCGATAGAAATTTCAAAAATGTCGTGCATGTACTTTTTCGAAATAGCCACAATTTCCTGGGGCATTGTCGCCGAAAACAAAAGGGTTTGTTTTTCGGCAGGCGAAGTTTCCAGGATCGCGTCGAGGTCTTCTTTAAAACCCATCGAAAGCATTTCATCGGCCTCGTCGAGCACAACCCAGCGTATTTCATTAACTTTCAGCTTTTTACGGGTAATTAAATCGAGCGTCCTTCCCGGAGTGCCAACAACAATCTGAGCCCCCTTCTCAATATCGGTTATCTGTTTTTTAATGTCGGAACCACCGTAAACAACCGCAATTTTAACTTTCTCTAAATTCTTCGAGTAATTTTCAAGATCATTGCCAATTTGAATTGCAAGTTCGCGTGTAGGGCTTAAAATCAGCGCCTGAACCGATTTCTTTTGCCAATCGATTTGTTGTATTATGGGCAGCCCGAAAGCGGCGGTTTTTCCTGTTCCGGTTTGGGCAAGCGCAACCATGTCCTGCTTGCTTTCAAGTAAAAAAGGAACTACTTTCTCCTGAACAGGAGTGGGTTGAACAAAACCCAGGTCTTCGATTGCCGATTGAATTTCGGCGCTCAGACCCATTTCATTAAATAATATCATCAAAATTTTTCTAAAATAACGGGCGCAAAGGTACTCTTTTAAAATGAATTTCAGGCTTTTGGCCTTTTTTCTTCCGTTTATTAAATTTAAGTATTGTATTTGTCATCAAAACTTCAATTTTCACTCATTCTTTTTTATAGCCAAATTACCCATATTCATTTCTAATCCCTTAAATTTGTTATTTCATCATTTTTCTGTCAGATAACCACATGAATTCGAATAGATTAAATAAATACATTGATATCCCGGGACGGGACTATATCATGTTATTAATCTGTATGTTATTTAGCATCAACGCTTTATCTCAGGAAACAGATACTATAGTCCCCATTAATAAAAATGCAGAAAAAATACTCCGGAATTTAAACCTGAACTCTGACGGGTTTAATTTCTGGAAAGATAAATTTTCTGGCCACTGGTCGGGTATCGACCTGGGGTTTAATATGTTCCTGGAACCCGATTACCAGGGTTACCATCGCAATTTTATGAAGAATGATATTTTGCTCTCCAACTCATTGCATTTGAACCTTATCCAGAAAAGTATCGGGCTACAGCGCAACCGCAACAACTTTGGTTTGGTAACAGGGCTTGGAGTCCAATATCAGTTTTACAAGCTCAACGACAGTATAACCATCGAAAGAGGCGGCAATGGCAGGGTTTTACCAAAAGAATTCAACATCAGCGAAAACCAGAAATCAAAACTTTTCCTGTTTTCTGCAACAATTCCGGTTCTGGCAGAAATTCAAATACCGATAAACAACTACCGGAACAGGCTTTACTTTTCGTCGGGAATATATTTTTCGTACCGTTTAGGGAGCAATACAAAAATTAAATACCACACCGACCGGAAATATAATCTTAAGACAACCGATAATTTTTCTCTGCAAAATTTTAAGCATGGAATTATGTTTAGGACTGGTTATCGCTGGATTAATTTCTATGCCATGTACGAGCTTACCCCTTTTTTTAAAGATGAAAAAGGGCCTGTGCTCACCCCGTTTACTTTAGGGGTAACCCTGCTTCAGTTTTGATTAAAGTTTCTGAGATTGAAATGATAAGAAACCTGATAATTTAACGGGCCTGCAAAATGATTTTATATGACGAATAAACCCAGCCGGCTTATCCTCTTGTCCTTTTTTGACTGCTTTTCTTTACAATCACAAAGGTTTTGCTCAAACTATTAACGCAGTTTCAGCAACTTTCACCAGGTTTCAGGTTCCCATACTAAAAGAAAAAACATCAAATCCTGTTTTTCAACTTACTATTGAAATTCCGGACACCGAAAAACCATTTATACTAACCGGAATTGAACTGGCCCTTTCGGGAACGGAATTACTATACGACATTAACGAAGTAAAAATATTCTTTACGGGTGATAAGGCTAATTTTAATGAAGGCCCATCGTTTAGCGACAAGCAGAAGCCTGGCAACTAAATAGCTTTCCAGGGAAATCTGGGGTTACAAAAAGGCTCAAAATTATTTTTGGGTTTCTGTCTACTTAAAACAAAACGCCAATATTTTAAATGAACTTGCAGTTAACTGCACGTCAATAACAGTAGATGGACAAAACATGGTCCTTGCCGGTAATTCGGGGATAATCTCACAAAAATTCGGGATTGCCCTACGAAAACATGGCGACGAAGGCCAACATACTTACCGGATTCCCGGACTTGAAACAACCAATAAAGGGACACTGGTTGCCGTTTACGGCGTTCGCTACAACAATTCGAATGATTTGCAGGAAGACGTTGATGTTGGAATGAGTAGAAGCAACGATGGGGGAAAACCTGGGAACCCATGAAAATTATACGGATATGGGCAAATATGGCGGCCTTTCAGACCTTGAAAATGGAGTTGGCGACCCGTCAATTTTAGTCGACAGGCAAACAGGTACTATCTGGGTTTCCGCCTTGAGGACCCATGGCAAACCGGGGAAACGCGCATGGAACTCATCGGAAAGCGGGCTTTCGCACCATGAAACCGGCCAGTTTAGGGATGAAAACGGGATACCGCATTCAACAATTATTTACAGTAAAAACCGCGGCGAAACCTGGCGCAGCAGAACCGGGGCCAAACCCGAAACCACGGAAGCACAGGTTATCGAACTCAACGACGGAAGCCTGATGATGAATATGCGCGATAGCCGCAACGTCGAAGACAAAAACGGGAGCAATGGACGTGCAATAATGATAACCAGCGCTTTGGGAGAAACATGGTTGGTGCACCCAACATCGAACAGCGCCCTTATTGAACCAACCTGCATGGCAAGTATATTAATGAGGAGTTTATTATCGATGGAAAACTGCAAAAAGTGGTCCTTTTCAGCAATCCCGCTTCGAAAACAAAACGCGAAAAAATGACCCTCAAAATCAGTTTTGACGATGCAAAAACATGGCCTTCGGAATACCACTTTTTGATCGACGAATTAACCGGGAACGGCTACTCTTCTCTTTCAAAAAATCGAAGACAGGCTTGTGGGCATTTTATGCGAGGGTAGCCAGGCTAACCTGGTCTTCCAGGTCATCCCAATCAAAGAAATTATTCGTCGGCATAAAGGTTCAACCTATATTTTTAAAAGTGCGCCGAGGGTTATTCCTCTTTCCGTATTCCGGAGATTGTAACCACAAATCCGTGCAATATACTTGCCATTGCCGAATGTCGCGTGAACAGCAGCTCCTATACGGGGGACATTGATTTGGTGATGCGAAGTTCTGCCGATGGGGGAAAATCGTGGAGCCCGCTAAAAGTTATCTGGAACGATGCTGAAAATGTTTGCGGAAACCCGGCCCCGGTCGTTGGCAGCCAAACCGTCGAAATACATATGTTAATGATCTGGAACCTCGGCGAAGACCATGAATGGGATATATTGCAGGAAGGAGCAAGGATACGGGGAGGTTTTTATAACCTCGTCAGCCGATGAAGGTGAAAACTGGGCTGTCCCGGGAGAAATAACCCATTCGGTAAAAGATGCCAACTGGACATGGTACGCAACCGGCCCCGGTGTCATGGTATCCAACTTAAGGATTACAAAAATAAAGGCCGTTTGGTAATCCCCTGCGACCATATTGAAGCCGGGAGCATAAAGTATTTTTCGCATGTAATTTATTCTGATGACCACGGGGAAACATGGAAATTAGGTATTTTATTCGAAGGAAGCAAATTCAGCCCTTATGAAGAAATTGTTTTTACTACATTTGGAATTAAATAACTTCCGGTTTCGGATTTCCGGATTCGGACTTACCAACTTTTAATATGAAACCATACATTCTTGAACAAACCAACTGGAAACAGGTAAAAAGCCAAAAATACGAAGTGGCCGTTTTACCATGGGGTGCAACCGAACCACACAATTACCATCTTCCTTATGGTACCGATTCGATTGAAACAGCCCGAATTTGCGAAGAAGCCGCAGCAAAAGCCTGGAAGAAAGGGGCAAAAATCATGGTGCTTCCAACCATTCCGCTGGGAGTACAAAATCCCGGTCAGATTGATTTGCCCTTCTGTTTACATACCAAACCTTCGACCCAAACCCTCATTTTTAAAGACATAATGAAAGCCCTCGGCAAGCAGGGAATCAGAAAACTAATCGTGATGAACGGCCACGGCGGAAACGATTTTAGACCCATGATACGCGAGATTCAGCCTCAATTCCCCGGAATTCTGATTAGCCTTATGGAGTGGTTCAAAATCCTTAACCTGAAGGATTATTTTGAGGAAGAAGGCGATCATGCCGGCGAAATGGAAACAAGTGTTATTATGCACTATTTCCCGCACCTGGTATTGCCACTCGACGAAGCAGGGAACGGAGGATTCAAATCCACAAAGCTGAAAGGTGTCTTAAATAAATCGGCCTGGATTCCAAGACAATGGGACAAGGTAACGGAAGATACCGGGGTGGGCTTCCCAAAAAAAGCAACAGCCCAAAAAGGGGAAAAATATTTATCCGACCTGACTACTGTAATAGCCGGTTTCTTTGTTGAAATGGCCGAGTGTGACCCGGATGATTTATATGAATGATTTCACATTACTTACCAACTTGTGAAAGAATGACAGCCACTTGAATCGCCTGATTGATTTGAGATTCCAAAGTCTGATATTTGATATTCTCAATTTGGCGTTGTCAGGTGCTTTGCACGCTGACAAGTCAACAATTTATTTAACTACGCCATTTACGTTCGGATTATCTGCAAAGTGGGTTAAGGGAATAGTGAGGATTTACTGCTGGCTCTTTACAGTGGAGGGGTAAAAAGGGAGAAAAACCAACTATAAATTTGATTTGTGTAAGTACTTTTAATAAACACCCAAGAATCCATAACATTTTACGATTTGCAAATTGTTTTTACCATTTAGTAACACATTATTGTAAAGGAAATGTCACTTTTGGCGTATTGTTATTTTTTAACAAATTAAGCTTGCAAATCAGCAGATTTAAAAATACATGGAAACAGGATTGTACGAAAGTAAAATCCTTTAATTTCCGACCCTCGGTATAAGTTGCCAAAAACCAGGCAAAGAATTGAAAGGGAAGTGTTCACTTCCCTTTTTTTATTATTAAAATTAACCGTTAATTGCCATTCACCCTGATTTTGTCTCTGTACTGACCGGGTGTAATTCCCTCAAAATCACGAAATACACGCATAAAGCTACCCATCGATCCAAAACCCGATTTTTCTGAAATATAATTCAACGAATAATTTCTGTTCGATTTATCAGATAAAAGCCTTTTTGCCTCTTCAATTCGGTACTTGTTAACAAAATCGCTGAAAGTACATGAAAATTCTGTGTTAATGTGTTTCGAAATATACGTCCGGTTTGTGTTGAGCATCTCCGAAATCTGAGTAATTTTCAAATCATGGTTTTTGTAAATTTCCTCTTCCACGAACAATTCCAATAGCTTACTGTTCAGCCAGTTTAAGTTATTTTTCACAGGGTAGTCCATACTGTTTTGCCCCTCTCTTTCCAAATCTACAACAGTGTGGTTTTGAAGATACCCAAGATATCCGATAAAAAACAACAACACACTGAATATGAGCGATGGAAAAAAAAGCAACACGGCAGATTCAACAAAAAATCCGCGCCCCAGGATATTTAAAGTAAAACTCATTACAGAGGTAACTACCAGCGAATACAAAAGCATGTTAACCCAAATTATTGAACGGCTTTCGAGGTTAGAGTAAAAATTCTCAATTTCTTTATGATAGTTTTTAACCAGCTTTCGCCCAAAAATTAAAAAGTAAACAACCTGTCCTGTAAAAACCAGCCTGCTCCCGATATAAACAATTCTCTGCAATTGCATAATATTCGAATGAGTAACCTTGGTTTTGCTTTCGATCAGGTAGGTATAAATGTAATCCAACCGTTCACTTTCACTCATCAAACTATACAATATTGCAGTAGCAAGAAAAAAAACAACTGCCGGAATTAATAAACGCAAATTGTACCACCGATAGGAGGTTTCTACTGTAAGCAACTTAATATACCAGTAATATAGCGGGTAAACAGATAGCGAAGACAAGCTGTAAATTGAATCGAAAACCGGATATACCGAAATTATCTCCTGAAAAAAAACAGCATGGGACAAATACAAAAGGAATGCAAAGATCATGAATATCCCGAGGAAAAATTTAGCCCGGTTGTTTTCATTTTTCGAAATAAGTAACATAACCGCCCAAAAAAGGGTTATGTACATTGGTGTATAAATTATAAAGTCTTTAAACATTCAGGTTTATGTATAAATTTCTTAATCAACATTAAAAAGTGTTTTAGGTTTAACAAAATGCCAATTTCAGTTGATAAGTAATATTTTATATTTTTTAACCTTTTGTACTTTTCAAAAGTTGCAAACTTTAGTTAAAAAATCAGTTGGGTAATACATGCACACAGTTGAAACTATATTGTTGAAATGTCTACTTCGCGGTATGCCTGAATCAATCTTTGTTCACCCTCAACTCCCTGGATCGAATTCCCGTGCTCCATCCCCAAAACTCCTTTAAATCCCTTGTTATGGATGTGTTTAAATACATTTTTGTAGTTTATTTCTCCTGTTGTAGGTTCCTTCCTTCCAGGGTTATCTCCAACCTGAATATAGTCAATCTCGTCCCAGGTAAGATCAATGTTGGTAATCAGATTTCCTTCATTTTTCTGCATATGATAGATATCGTACAGAATTTTACAGGCCGGGCTGTTTACCGCCTTGCAAATCATAAAGGTCTGCTCCGAGGTACGCAAATACAAGTCTGGTGAGTCAGACAGTGGCTCAAGAACCATAACCAGTCCATGAGGTTCAAAAATTTCGGCTCCCCTTCGCAAAGCTTCTATAACATTTGCATCCTGAATTCCGGTTGGCAATCTTCTTTCGAAACCACCCGGTACAACAGTCATCCATTTGGCATTAACCCGTTTTGCAACGTCAACTGCACGCCTGCATCCATTCACAAAAATTTCAATAAACTCAGACTTCCCTGCCGCAAGCGTATTTTGCATGTTCCCGCCTTTATCGATTACAAATACTCCCATGGCCATATTCAGATCCAGGAGTGTTTTGCCAATTTTTTCCTGTAAAGCCACATCACGGCCCATCATCCCGTTATCTTCAAATGCAGTAAAACCATTATCGGCCATAAATTTTATTTGATCAATCGGATCATCGCCGGCGCTGTTTTTAAACATTCCTAAATGAGGGGCAAATTTCATATTAAATTTTGCAGTGTTCGAACTAACTGTTTCAGCAGCCAGTGCGCTTCTTATACCCGTAATCCCTGACAATGCAATTCCACCTAAAACTGCGCTTCTTAAAAAATTTCTTCTTTCCATGGTAGATTTGGTTAAAATTATTGTTCATTTAATGTTTGGCTAATTTAACGATTTGTAATTACAAATGTTTCGCACCAATAGATATGGTTGATAATTAACAAATTAAAGTTGAAAAAGCAGCATGGTTTTTAAGTTAATATCCTAATTTTTAATAAATTAGGGTTGAATACAAAAACAAAAAAACATGCTGCAGAGTAAAGATATTAAAAACATTTGGGAATTAAAAAACGGTTTTACC
>JBBINB010000119.1:0-9237 GCA_037444065.1 Draconibacterium sp. | reverse complement strand
CAACTTCCGTCTCCGGTCTTCGTGCTTCCAACTTCGCGCTTCCAACTTCCCACTCCCTACTTCTTCCTGTAACATTTCACCCAGTCAATCTCAAATCCGGCAGGCAGTTTAGAGGAAGGAATATCGCTAACTACAATGCTCGAGGCATTTAAATGCAGCTTTGTGTTCATTTCCGGGATTTGTTGGGTTATTGTTTCAGTCCCGTTGATTTTCCAGGTAAAATTGCTGCCTTGTTTTACAACAGTGAAAATATACCACCCCTTTTTCAGGTTCGAAATATCAAGCCCGGTTACATCCGCTTTTCCCTTGCTGTTTAATTTTGCAATGCCCAAACGGTTTTTTGTTCCTGATTCGAGAAGGTTGACACGGGGCATATTCTGTTCCCCCGAAAGATAAAACGAGCTAACTACCTGTTCAACCGGGTTGAATTTAATTTTGGCTTCAAAAATCCCGTCCCCAATCCAAAAACTGTTCCACGATGATATAATTCCGGATGTATATTCCAGCTCAGCTGGCACAAAACCGGCGGGCATTTGCCATACTTTAGCTTCGGCCTTTTCCTTTTTGACCAAAATTTTCAAACTTCCCTTTATCTCAAGGTTTTTGCCATTGGTGAAAACATGGTTATCGCCTGCAAGCGAATAATTATCGCCCAACAGTTTTTCTGCAACGTACGATTTGACCGACCATTTTTCAGAATCCAACTGTTGTTTTGAAAAATTATCTTCAAAAACCAAATCCCACTCGTTAAAGAATTTAAAAATTGCCGTTCCCTTATATTTAAAGTATTTAACAAGATGGGGCAACTTTTTCATTTCGAGGTATTCGTGCTGGCGCCTGTATTCATCGCTCTTTTCCCACTTTTTTTTATCTTCGAGGTAGGCTTTCTGTCCGAGAAATTCTTTCGACGTTGTGATTTCCTTTAATTCATGGTAACGTTTCAAATCAAACGACTGGTCAACATCGAGATAATTTTTGTACAGCGACGACTTTTCATATTTCAGAAAGAATTTTACATCCTGGTCTGTTACAAGCTGTTTAAACCTCTTCCATTTGCGGTTGGCTTCGCTGGTTTCAAACTTCCTTTTATCTTTTAAAAAGGCTTCCCGCTTTTTAAAATCTTCACTTTCGACAAATGTTTTTAAGTCGTTGAATTGTTTTAATACCGAACTGTTGGCGGTTTCGCGGTACAATTTGAGTTTTTTCGAATTTTCGAATTTGAAGTAAGCTTTAATTTCTTTGTCGCGCTTCAAACGTTTTAATCCGGCCTGTTTTTGTTTGTCTTTATCAGGAATGTTTCTGAGCTGGACAAATGTTTTCAGTGTATCCGAATCGGTAAATAACTCATGGCTCCGTAATGTTTCAGAATTGTTTAGTTCAAAAAATGCCTTAATCCCTGCAGTTTTTCCAAGTTTCCTGAAATCGTCCAGGTGTTTTTCTTCAACCGAACCTTTGAAAACCTGTTCCAGAATTTCCTTTTTGTCTTTATTAAATTGCCCTTCCTTAACATATTCGAACAATTTATAATATTCAGCTAATTTTTCCGATTCCTTTATTTTATTAAATCTATTGAGCTCCAGAGAATTTACAACTTTAAAGTAGTTTTTTAATGTCCGTTTTTTCTGCAATCCCACAAATTCGTTTAACTGGTTGCATTCCCTGCTACCTTTAAATTGCAGCGCTTCAATCTCAGCTTTCCTCTTTTTAAACTCTTTAGAATTCACCTCTTTCTCCAGTTCCAGGTATTTTTTTAATTCATCTGAAGCCTCAACTTTTACAAATTCATTATAATCATCTAAAAGTGTTTTACGCTGCTGCTCAACAGTTTCAACACGTTTTATCCTCCCGGTAAGTTGAAGTGAAAAAATTTTAAATGACATAATTCTGCGTTTAGTTTTTATTGTTGCTCAAAAATAAAAATTAAACCCATTAAATTCTAATTTTAGTTATTTTGTTTAAAACATACTTACCCAGGTTTAAACCGATTTTAAGTTTTAAACATTTTTCCTCTTTAAAGTCCTCCAATCCGTTTTTGGTTGTTTATATTTTTTCTAAGTTAAAATTGCCAGTTCCTCTATTTTTAAATAGTTTTGAAGCAATCAAGGCAAAAATAATGATCCAACATTCCGAACTTATAATTAATAAAGATGGCTCGATATTCCATTTACATTTAAAACCCGGGCAGATATCTGACCAAATTATCCTTGTGGGCGACCCGAAAAGGGTTGAAACCATTGCTTCGAACTTTAGCAAAACTGAATATTCTATTCAAAATCGTGAATTCAAAACCATTACAGGTTGGTACAACGATAAAAAACTGACAGTGATTTCGACCGGTATTGGAACCGACAACATCGATATTGTATTGAATGAGCTGGATGCACTGGCAAACATCGATTTCGAAAAAAGGGCCATTAAACCTGTGCACAAATCGTTAACTATTGTCAGGATTGGAACATCAGGAGGGCTTCAACCCGATTTGCCCGTAAACTCGTTTGTTGTTTCCGAAAAATCGATGGGGTTCGACGGTATGCTGAATTTTTATGCCAACCGCGAAGAATACTGCGATATTGAATTCGAAAAGGCATTTAAATCGTATACCAAATGGAACAAATCGCTGCCGACATTTTATGTTGCCGATGCATCGGAAAAATTAATATTGAAATTTAACGATGATATCTTTAAACCTGGTGTCACCATTTCGGCGCCCGGATTTTACGGCCCGCAGGGAAGGGTTTTGCGCCTGCCGCTGGCAGTGCCCGAATTGAACAGGCAGATTGAGGAGTTCAGGTTTGGCAATCATAAAATTACCAACTTCGAAATGGAAAGCTCGGCAATTTACGGTTTATCGAAAATGCTGGGCCACGAAGCGTTAACCATTTGTTTGATTATAGCCAACCGTGTTACTTTAACAGCAAACGAAAGCTACCACCACGAGATGAAAAAACTCATCACACTGGTTCTTGAACGCTTAACAAGGGATTAAAAAATGACAAATCGAAAACTGGATGCTTTAATTGGTTTGCTCGACGACCCCGACTTAACCGTTTTTGAGCTTGTTCAACAGGAATTGCTCAAGGAAACCGACGAGATTATCCCTGAGTTGGAGAAGAAGTGGGAGACCAGTTTTGATGGTGAATGCCAGGAACGCATCGAAAACATCATCCAAAACCTGCAATTTAAGGAAACCGCCCGTTTGCTTGAGCAATGGCTTATTACCGATTCCGACGAACGCGACCTGTTAACCGGTTTTCTGATAATCGACCGTTTTCAATATCCCGATCTAAACCCGATGAACATTCGTATCAAAATCGAAAGAATCAGAAAACGGATATGGCTCGAACTGAACAACTCACTCACACTGCTCGAAAAAACAACCATTTTAAACCACTTTCTTTTTAATTTAAACGAGTTTTCGGTTAATTTCAAAAATATTTATTCGCCGCAGAACTGTTTTCTGAACCAGATGCTCGATACAAAAAAGGGGAATGCAATTTCGCTGGCCATATTTTATACCATTGTCGCCCGGCAACTCGATTTACCGGCGTATTTTATCGACTTTCCTAAAAATCCACTGGTTGCTATCGTCGACGCAAGGTTGGCCAGAAAAGTCCATGGGAAAGATTCAAAATCCGATGTACTGTTTTATATCAACCCTGCCAACAAAGGTTCAATCACCAGTTTAAAGGAAATTGAATATCATTTACGGTCGAACAATTACCAGCCTCTCGTAAATTACACCGAGCCAAAATCAGATGTTTTCTTTATAAAATTACTTGTCGAAACTCTTGAAAAATCGTACACTTCGGTAAACTTCACCGACAAAAGAAACAGGGCACGGCACTTACTCTCGCTTTTTTAGCAATGGAATTTATTAAATTTGAAGTTGTTAAATCCGGTTACATTATATTTGAATCACCCACTTCCACACTGTTTAAAAATCAATAAAATACTGATGTTCTCTTTGAATCTCTGTGAGAATCTGAGATTACTCTGTGTAACTCTGTATAACTCTGTGTAACATTTAAATAGAAAATTACACAGAGCTACACGGAGGCTCCCACTGAGAACCACAGAGTTTTTATGACTTATTTTCGGATTATTTGACGAACAGAAGTGTTAATAATTCATTCCGTTTTATTGCCTTCAACAACTACAAACAAAAAAAACCTTCCAATCCGTTTAGGAAAGGAAGGCCATATTCTTTAAAAATCACTACTTTCTATTTCGCGTAGCTCACAGCGCGGGTTTCCCTGATTACTGTTATTTTTATTTGTCCGGGATAGGTCATTTCATCCTGAATCCGTTTCGAAATGTCGTACGACAGTTGTTCCGTATCCTGATCGTTCAGCTTATCAGCTCCGACTATAACCCTGAGTTCGCGGCCTGCCTGTATAGCGTAGGTTTTCATAACACCCGGGTACGAAAGGGCCAAATCTTCGAGGTCTTTCAGACGTTTGATATAAGACTCAACAATTTCGCGGCGTGCCCCGGGACGTGCTCCCGAAATGGCATCGCAAACCTGGATAATTGGAGCAAGCAGGGTTTGCATTTCAACCTCGTCGTGGTGCGCTCCAATAGCGTTGCAAACATCGGCTTTTTCCTTGTATTTCTCGGCAAGCTTCATACCAAGTATGGCGTGTGGCAATTCGGGCTCATCATCCGGTACTTTTCCAATATCGTGGAGCAAGCCGGCACGTTTGGCCTTTTTCACGTTCAATCCCAGTTCCGATGCCATAATCGCTGAAAGATTGGCCACCTCGCGCGAGTGCTGCAACAGGTTCTGGCCGTATGATGAACGGTATTTCATCTTTCCAATCAGTCGAATCAGTTCGGGGTGCAGCCCATGAACACCAAGATCAATGGTTGTACGTTTTCCGGTTTCAATTATTTCCTCCTCAATTTGCTTCTTTACCTTGCTCACCACCTCCTCGATACGAGCTGGGTGTATCCTGCCGTCGGTAACCAGTTGGTGCAGGGCAAGCCGTGCAATTTCGCGCCGTACGGGATCGAAAGCCGAAAGGACGATTGCCTCAGGGGTGTCGTCTACAACAATTTCAACGCCTGTAGCGGCTTCCAAAGCCCTGATATTTCTACCTTCGCGCCCAATAATCCGGCCTTTTATTTCGTCGCTTTCGATATGAAAGATGGTAACCGCGTTTTCAATCGCAGTTTCGGTAGCAACCCGTTGAATGGATTTCACCACTATCTTTTTGGCTTCTTTATTTGCAGTGAGTTTTGCCTCTTCCATTATTTCATTAATGTACGAAATGGCCTCCGATTTTGCCTCCTCCTGCAACGATTCAACCAACTGTGCTTTTGCCTCTTCAGCCGATAAACCCGATATTTGTTCGAGTTTGTCGACCTGCTGCCTGTGCATTTTTTCAAGTTCTTCGGTCTTATTTTCAACCCTTTGCAATTGAACAGTCAGGTTTTCCTTTGTTATTTCCACTTCCCTTTTTGTAATTTCATATTCCTTGGTTTTCTTCTGAAGTTCATCGCGTCTTTGGTTAAGTTGGTTATCTTTCTGTTTTAAGCGGTTTTCAAATTCGTTTAAATCAGCGCTTTTCTCTACAATATATTTTTCGTGGTCGGCTTTTAACTGCAGGAATTTTTCCTTTGCCTGCAATATTTTGTCTTTTTTAATTACTTCACCTTCAGCCTGGGCTTCCGAAATAATCCGTGTTTTTTTTGTGTTCAGCGCCTTATTCCAAATAACATAGGCTAAAGCGCCGCCTCCCACTACGCCAATGGCTACTCCAATCAATAACTCTATCAAATTCATTTTTATGTTTTTAATCAATTAATAAAAAAACCCGTAAAAAGCATTGTAACAAACAATTACAAAACTTCATACGGGCTTCGATAAATATATTCGCGTTAAAACCTTCTCTACTTCTGTTTTTTTTCTTTCAAAAAATCAGAAATATCGTCGTTTAAATTTTTTAGTTCTTCAAGAAAAAGAGACTTATCGTTCTGTTGCCGCAATTCGGTGTTGCTTAAAGCAATCTGAAATGCTGTCATTGCCAAAATATCACCCGGGTCGCGCTCACCAAATTGTTCACGGTACCTGTTAACAACTTCATTGACTCTTTTTGCAGCTAAACGGTATCTCTCTTCATCTTCTAAATTGATTGTCAGGGGAAAACCCTTTCCATCAATTTTAATATTTATTCTTAATTTCTTTTTGTCCACTAACCATTACTTATTTAGTAATGCAATACACTTGTCAATTTCCCGTATTAATTTATTTATTTTTTGTTTAGCTTCCCTGTTTTCGTCGACACCCGACAAAATGTGGGTTGCTAACCTCAGTTGTTCTATTTTTTGACTCAACTCCGATTTTTCCTTCTCCAATAATTCAATTTCGCCTTTTAAATTTTGCACGCTTTTAAGGAGTGCCGCTTTTTCCTCTTCGAGGCTTGCAAATTCATTAAAAATCTGCTTGACATTTATTTTCAAATTATTAAGAAGTACTAATTCCTCCTCAGTCATTGTAGCTGCATTTCACCGACAAAGTTAATATTTTTGGGCTATTGTAAAAGCAAATGCAAAATATTGAACGAAATATTACAAACAACCTTCTGTTAAGTATTTGAGAAAGTTTTAATTTTACCCCCTTTGGTACTTTAAAATAATTTGATGATGAAGATTTTTTTGAGCTTTACTTTTGTTTTATTATCTGTTTTGGGAATGGGGCAAGGCCCGTATTACACGCCACCTGTTAAAATACCTATGCTTCTCAGCGGCAGTTTTGCCGAATTGAGGACCGCCCATTTTCATTCGGGAATCGACATAAAAACCTATGGAAAAATTAACGAAATGGTTTATGCTGCAGCCGAAGGAAATATATCGCGAATTTCAGTGTCGCCAACAGGTTACGGAAATGCACTTTACATTGACCACGATAACGGAACAACCTCTGTTTACGGTCATTTGAACCAGTTCAGGCCCGACATCCAGGAATACATAAGGCAAATTCAGTACGAAAGAAAGGCCTTCCAGGTCGATATCCAGGTCTTGCCAGGAGTTTTTCCGGTACGAAAAAATGACCGGATAGCCTTAAGCGGCAATTCAGGCAGTTCAGCAGGCCCACACCTCCATTTTGAACTTCGGAATACAAAAACCGGTGATCCGATAAACCCATTGAAATTCGGATTTTTTGTAAACGATACCATTCCGCCAAAAATTTATGCTTTGCAAATTACACCGCTTTCCGAATCGTCGCATGTAAATTATACCGCAAACAAAGTGATATACGAGGTTGAATTTGGCAATGGAAAGTACCGGTTAAAAAACAACCCGGTAATTCCTGTTTTCGATAAAATTGGTTTTGCCATTGAAGCCCTTGATTTTTTAAACGGAAGCGCCAATAAATTAGGTATTGTTTCAATGGAATTGACCATCGACGATGTGATACTTTCGTCGTTTGTTATCAACCGTTTTTCTTTCAGCGAAGCACAAAATATTAACAGTTTTACCGATTACGAAGAATTTGTTAAATCGGGCAGAAGGTTTCAAAGAACATGGATTGAACCCTGCAACCAACTTGCTAATTTCGAATTTTCTGAAAAAAACGGAATTTTTGACCCGGTGATTGGTTCGAAACATAGGGTAAAAATCGAAATACAGGATTCACACAGAAATATTTCGGTACTGGAATTTCTTATTGAAGGAAAATACAGGGAAATGAAACCTGTTGCAAAAGAATCTGTTGCTTATTTTCAATGTGCCCAAAGCAGCCAATACAACACCGGGGACTTCACCATTGACCTTCCCCGGGGTGCATTGTACAGCGATTTAAAATTTCAGTACAACGCAAAAAACGAAAACGGCAGATACTATTCCTCCATTCATCAGGTCCACAATAAAACGGTACCCTTACATAAACCCGCAACTATTGGAATTAAAACCACAGGCCTCGATGAGAAACTTCAGCAAAAAACGTTTTTGGCAGCTATAGATTCCGAAACAGGGAAAACCACCTTTGCCGGTGGTGAATATAAAGATGGCTGGATGATTGCCGAAATCAACAAATTTGGTACTTATGCAGTGCAGGTCGATACCGTACCGCCAACCATTTTACCTCTTGATATAACAAACAAAACAACTCTTGTAAAGCCTGACAGAATCAGCTTCGAAATAAAAGATGATTTGGCCGGCATTCAGGATTACGAGGGATTAATTGACGGACTTTGGGCCTTGTTTGAGTACGATGCAAAAAACAACCTGATAACCCATTATTTTGATGAGTCGCGATTTGAATTTAATAAACAGCACCAGTTTAAATTAACTGTTACCGATAAACGGGGAAACAGTTCGGTATATGAGGCAACCTTTCGGAAATAAAATAAACGCCCTGGGCATAATGTCGGGAACTTCGCTCGACGGGCTTGATTTGGCTGCTGTTGAATTCAGGTTTGAAAACGGCAAATGGGATTTTACGCTTCTTGCCGCCGAAACCCTTCCGTATTCAGATGAATGGAAAAACAGGCTGCAATACTCCCCCTTGCTCCCTGGAGAAGAATTAATGGCCCTGCACACTGAATACGGGATTTTTACTGGCGAACAGGTGAACACCTTTCTGAACAAGACCGGTTTTACGCCCGCAATAATTGCTTCACACGGCCACACGGTTTTTCATCAACCCGAAAACCATTTTACCTTCCAGGTCGGGAACGGTGCAAACATTGCTGCCACAACAGGCATTACAACTGTTTCCGACTTTCGTACACTCGATGTGGCGCTGGGAGGACAAGGCGCCCCGCTGGTCCCGGCCGGTGACAGGCTCTTATTTTCTGAATACGAATATTGCCTGAACCTGGGCGGTTTTGCCAACATTTCGTTTGAAAAAAACGGGAAACGGATTGCTTTTGACATTTGTCCGGTTAATATTGTACTCAACCATTTTGCCGAAAAACAAGGCTTTGCTTTTGACAGGGATGGAAACCTGGGACGGAAAGGAAATGTAAACCAGGAACTGCTGAATAAGCTAAACGGCATAGATTTTTACCTTCAAAAACCGCCAAAATCACTGGGGCGCGAATGGGTGCAACAAGTTTTTATGCCTGTTATCAATGATTTTTATATTTCTGATAAAGACAAATTGCGGACAATTTACGAACATATTGCACAGCAGATTGCGGGAACAATAGGCGGAGGAGAAGAGAAAGGCAAAGGCGGAGGAGAAGGCGGAGGCGAAGGCGGAGGCGAAGGCGGAGGCGAAGGAGAAGGAGA
>JBBINB010000118.1:0-9284 GCA_037444065.1 Draconibacterium sp. | reverse complement strand
TGTCCGACAAATTTTATTTCTGTATTTTTACCCATGTTGTAGTTTTTTGGCAAAACAAACTTACAACATGGGGCCAAACCTTCGGGGAGTAACCCCAACTTTTATTTTTTTAATCGTTCAGTAGTGAAAAAGTATCAAAAATAAAAGCCTGTCAACTATCTTTAGAAAGCTAACAGGCTTTTAATTGAAAATATCGAATTCCATTAAATTATCGCCTTCATCGATTCCATTGCTTCGCGCAGTTCAGCGCCAACAATTTCAATATCGTGATAACGTATTTCGTCGTTAATTTCAATCAGTTCGCGGTTATCCACATGACCGTCTTTCCCTTCATTAAAGTTTTTTCCAATAACATTGGAGTCAATCCTGCTCATAAAATCGGCCAGAAGCGGACGGCAGGCGTGGTCGAACAAATAACATCCGTATTCGGCAGTATCGGAGATCACACGGTTCATTTCGTACAATTTTTTACGTGCAATTGTATTGGCAATCAGCGGCGTTTCGTGCAACGACTCGTAATAAGCCGATTCACCCTTGATTCCCGTTTCAGTCATTACCTCGTACGCAAGTTCAACACCGGCTTTTACAAAAGCCACCATTAACGTTCCATTGTCGAAATACTCCTGTTCCTTTATCTCCATATCGCCGGCGGGTGTTTTTTCAAATGCTGTTTCACCGGTTGCAGCACGCCAGCGGAGCAGATCCTTGTCACCGGCAGCCCAGTCTTTCATCATGGTCGATGAAAATTCGCCCGACATAATATTGTCCATGTGATGTTCGAACAACGGGCGCATAATTGATTTCAGTTCGGCAGCCAGCTTAAAAGCCTCTATTTTTGCAGGGTTCGACAATCGATCCATCATATGCGTAATTCCTCCAAGTTTTAATGCTTCGGTAGTTACCTCCCATCCGTATTGCACCAGTTTGGAAGCATAACCTGGATTGATTCCTTTTTCCACCATTTTATCGAAACAAAGCAACGAACCGCTTTGCAGAACACCGCAAAGAATGGTCTGCTCGCCCATTAAATCAGACTTAACCTCGGCAACAAACGACGAGTGCAAAACCCCTGCTTTATGACCTCCGGTACCTGCACAATATGCTTTTGCAATTTCCAGGCCATCGCCATTCGGGTCGTTTTCACGGTGAACGGCAATCAGGGTCGGCACTCCAAATCCTCTCAAAAATTCGGCACGAACTTCAGAGGCCGGCGATTTTGGTGCTACCATAATAACTGTAATATCTTCACGTATGTCTATCCCTTCTTCAACAATGTTAAAACCGTGGGAATACGACAGGCAGGAGCCTTTTTTCATTAAAGGCATGGCTGCCTTTACAACCGGGGTGTGGTATTTATCGGGAGTCAGGTTCAAGACCAAATCAGCAGTTGGAATCATTTCTTCAAAAGTGCCTACCTTAAATTTATTTTCGGTAGCGTTTTGAAAAGAAATATGTTTCTCATCGATTTCAATTTTGCGCAGGGCATACGAAATATCAAGGCCGCTGTCGCGCATGTTTAATCCCTGGGCCAGACCTTGCGCACCACAGCCAAGTACAACTATCTTTTTGCCAACCAGTTTCTTAACCCCGTCAGCGAATTCCGATTCATCCATAAAATCGCATTTTCCGAGCTGCTCCAACTGTAAGCGCAACGGAAGCGAATTAAAATAATTTGCCATTTTTTATGATTTTAAACGATTAATGTATTTTTTATTTGTCTCAAGTACTATATCTAACAATCTTTATCCCTAATCAGTTGCAAAGCAATAAATTTAAAATCAAAAACAGAAGTAAAAACAATGGTATTTTAGGTAATTTTCATGGATTACGATAAATTGAAAATCATTATATTTAAAATATACACTTTAATTTTCAGCGAATTAAACAATCTTTTTGATTGCTAATTTATAAGATTGCAGTTTGGATTTATAATATCGCCTTTGACCTGTATTGAAGCGGGGACATGCCAGTTACCCGTTTAAAAAACTTCGTGAAATACGATTGGTCCGGGAAATTTAATCGTGCCGCAATTTCAGTGATATTCAGGTTGGAATGGACAAGCAACCGCTTTATTTCCAACACCTGTTTCGATTTAATTATCTGAGATGAAGTTTTACCTGTTAGCTGAACGACAGTTTGGGTAAGATGGTTTGGCGTAATGGCCATTAAACCGGCATATTCAGCAACAGTAAGGTTATTCCGATAATTCTCCTCGATCAGTTGAAAAAATTTCTTTACCACCATATGTCCTTTACCCTTAACAAGTTGATTTTCATCTTCCTTATGCAATATAGCACACGAAGTCAGAATTAAATCAAGCGCCGACCGGAGCAGGTCCAGCGAAAAGCGTTCACCTTTTTCTGATTCATCGATTGCCTTTTTAAAAAGCATTTCAATAAAAAAAATATCTGCACCTGTTTCCAAAATTAAGGGGCGATTGTCCTGTTTCACTGTAAAAAAGAAAGGAAACTCGATTAACCGGTTTTGGTTTGTTTGATTCAAAAGGTAAAATTCAGAAGTAAAAATGAAAATAAATCCCTCGATATCGTTTGAAAACTCGATTTTATGTGCCTGGCCAGGAGACATAAAAAAAACACAAGGGGGCTGAATGGTGTATTTGTTCCCATCGATAATATGAAAGCCCGATCCTTTTGAAAGATACAGCACCTCAAAAAAATCGTGCCTGTGTGGGTATTTCACGCCGAAATGCCGGTTTGCATCAAAAACTTCAACCTGAAACTGCTGGCTTACTCGTTCCTTCGAACTAAAATTGTGTAAACTGTAAACCGGTATTTGTTCTGTTATCGTTTTTTTCTGTTTCAAAATATTGTTTCTTTAAAGTCCTGAATTAAGGAGTTTACCAGAATTCAAACCAGCATTTCAATTAGTTTTGATTTTTTGCCGATGGTATTCGGCGCAAAATTATATTTTTAAACCCGATGAAAATTAGAATCATAGCAATAATTATTCTATCGCTCCATTACGGGAAACTTTCCGGAGCCGGACTTTTAACGGAAAATGGTGATGCAAAACTACATATTTCAATTGAAGCACCTGAATTTAAACGAATTACATTTAATACTAAAAGCAAAAAAATTGATTATTACACATTTGACAACATCAGAAATGAGTTGGACATACAAAAATTTAATTTTCAAAATACCGCCCGGGAAAAAGGATTTAAACCATTTGTTGCCCCTACCCTTTTAATTGCCTCGGGTACCATTCTGCATTTTTCTCCGCGTACTAAAGAAAATTTCAGAGACTGGATGCTGGAAAATTATGCTTATTCGGGCAGTGTTGACGATTATCTGCAATATGCGCCCGGGCTTGCAGTTTACGCGTTAAATGCCTTCCATGTAAAAGGAAAAAACAATTTTGGAAACCGAACTGCAATTGTTATTAAGAGCCTGATTTTAAACCAGTTTATTGTTTCAAACCTGAAAGAATGGGTAAATGAAGAAAGGCCTGGCGGTGGTTATCGTGCTTTTCCTTCGGGGCACACCTCAACGGCTTTTGCTTTTGCTCAATTTATGCACAACGAGTTTGGCGAACGAAGTATTTGGTACAGTGTAGGCGCTTATTCGTGTGCGGCAACAGTAGGTTTAATGAGGGTGGCAAAAAATGCGCACTGGATTTCTGATGTTTTGGCAGGTGCGGGTTTTGGGATGCTTTCGACTGAAATAGTGTATTTAACGCACCTTTATAAATGGGATAACGGGCACATTAAAAATCTGGATATTTTCCCATGGAGAAGCAAGCAATACAACGGGTTAGCAGTTGTGTACAATTTTTGAACAAATCTCCCCCATTCAGTTTTTTAGTACTCGCAGATGTTTGTAAAAAGGCAATTCGGGGAAAAATTTTCCTTTCCTTGGTCTGATACCCCCTTTTGAATTATCAGGTTCTTTCCACTTTTTGTGATTAAGAAGGATACATATACCGCCCGAGATTGAAAACGTTTTATTATTTGCCGGATGATAAAAAGCAAAAAAATTGTCGGTTGCCAAAAAAATCTGGGCCCAGGTTCCTTCATACTGCAAACCACCGCCAAGCGATAAATCGTTTAGCCCGTGCAAGTTAATATTTTCGAAAAGTGAGAAATTTGGCCACGATTGCATCAGGCTTACAGTTAATTTATTCCTGATAAAACTACCGTAAAACGCCGATTGATTGGTAACCCCCAATTCCAAAACCTTAGATAATCCGCGCTGATAATGAATTGTCGATTTAGGCGCCAAACCTGAAACAAAACTTTCCCTGACCGCCCTTGGGAGCCATACGTTTCGCAGGCTATCTTTTATTATACTAATTAAATACGTTGGGTGTAAGCCACGTTCTTCAGGAAAACGAATTGCCTGCACCAGGTCAAAGCCAACATAGCCATATTTTTGATCGGCGCTTAAAATCATACCATTGTGTCTGTACCAAATCGCCCCTAAATCCCTTAAACTAACAGAGAACTGTTCTTTTTTATTTAACCTGTAATTTACCCCCAAATCGATTGCCAATCCAGGGTTCCGATATTCGTTTAAATATTTCCTGACCGCTTCTTCTTTGTAAATTCCAAAAAACGTACTGTCGTGGTTTAATTTAACCGGGACCGGTAACATCAATTTACCCTTTCCACCCGTTGTGAAATTAATAAAACTACCATCTTTTTCAGTTTCAATATTGTAGTTCCAACTATCGGCGTTAAAATAGGCAGCGCCAAAAAGCAGTTTTGCGTGCACCCCAAAATCAAGTTTATTATTTTTCTTTTTTGCATAGCCAAATGCAAGTTCCCTGTATCCTGACCCTAAAAACTTTAATGCCTTTGTATCAAAATTTTTATATCCTTCCTCTATATTTCCATTTACCAGAAATTCAATAATATCTTTTTTAAATTTCAAAACCGAACTGCCGTTTTCCTTATGATAAAAACTAAAATTTCCGGTCGATGTGGGGATGTTCACATAAAAAAACGGAACAGCAAAATCTTGCCCGATATGGTTATTATTACCAATGTTTTGATGAAAATTTTTAATATCGATTAAGGGGCTTCCTTCGGGAGTGGCAATAAGATCAGAAATCTTAAAACTTCCCTGGTTTAAAAACGAAAAACCTCCGATACCGGCAACAGAAATCGCTATTGCATTGTCGGTGCGCATATACGATGGATTGTACATTTGCGCGTAAAAATTATCGGGCAGCATAAACAACGAACCGCTTATTTGCGAATAACACTTTTCGTTCAAATACAAAATTAGGATTAGAAAAGCAACAAGAAATTTACAGGTTCCGGCACTTTTTTTCTTCATTGCTTAACATGCACAGTACCTGTAAGTACAATTGAAACATCTATAGGGTAATGCGCCCATAGCGTATCGTTTTTTATAATAAATTCGTTTGAATCGTACCACGATGTTAGTTTAATACTTTTTGCTTCGATAAAACTTTGCGACTGGGCTGAATCTAACTTAAAATTATGAATTGTTTTTACCGGACTTACCGAACTTTTAGTAAAATTGGCCCCCGGAAATGCCGGAGGTATTATTGAAGGCACATTATTGTTGGGCCCACTTCTGCCTAAAAACTGTAATTGAAGGTTTAAAGGGAAAGGGCAACTATTGGCAACCACAAAATCCAGTTCAATATTTGTCAGGTTATATCCGCCCTGAATTAAAAATTCAAGGTTGTCAATTACTACAGAAGGATCAAAAATGTAATTTGTTGGAATTGTCTGGAAGGTGTTTTTCGAATACTGAAGAACCGTAAATGGCCCCGAATTGCCTTGCAAAGCATTGCTGTTCCAATTATTCCAGTCGTGTATAAAATCCCTGAATTCCAAAATTTTACCATCTTTATCTTTTCCGGAATATAAAGGCGTTATAATTCTAATCCCAAAACCATCCTTTATTTTCATTTCATTAAATTTGAATTCGTCGGTTTTACAACTTTGAATTATCAGGATTGTAAAAATTATGAGAATATACCTGGCGCATTTTTTTAGACAGTTGCTCATGTCGCTTCTAAATTTTTCAATGCAAAAATATTAAATCCATTTCAAATAAAAAGTGTTATTGCAAATGAAAAATATTAGATTTGTAATACCAATAAAAAACACCTGGCACGAAACAACAACATGAGCACAAAAAATGAAACCAGCGGGAAGCAGTGGCATGTAATTTACACAAGGTCGAGGGCTGAAAAAAAGGCACAGGTTGAACTTACTATAAAAGACATCGAAAGCTTTTTGCCGGTCCAAAAACGGCTGCGACAGTGGAAAGACCGTAAAAAATGGGTCGAAATGCCCCTTATGTCGGGGTATTGCTTTGTAAACATCACACGCAAAGAATACGACATTGTGCTGCAAACCAATAATGTTGTTGGTTACGTTCGGTTTGAAGGGAAGGCCGCAATAGTTCCCGAAAAACAAATCGATGCACTAAAACAAATGCTAAAACAATACGATTTTGAAGTAATTGTTACCAGCGAAAACTTTGCTCCCGGAAAATTGGTCGAGGTTATCGAAGGCCCGATGATTGGACTTCGGGGCGAACTGGTTAAGGCACAGGGCCGAAATAAATTTATTATACGTTTTACCCAGATTAACAGTATTTTTTCGGTCGAAATTCCAGCTAACCATATAAGTTTACTTCCCGAAGTGCAGAATATTACCCAATAGACAACTAGTGCAAGTTGTAATTGGTAGTACAAACCCGGATTTGCAGCCACACTTTGTTATCTTTGCATAAAAAACCGAAAATGAGCAACAAGCAAAAATATTTTCCTCATTTGAAGGAAATTACACGTGCAAAAATTACCTTAAACGATATAATTATTCCCACCCCGCTTCAAAAAAACATTAACCTGTCGGATGAATTTGGCGCGAATGTATTTCTCAAACGCGAGGATTTACAAGTAGTCCGCTCCTATAAACTCAGGGGAGCCTATAATAAAATTGCACAACTCACAACTGATGAACTTAAAAACGGAGTAGTATGTGCCAGCGCGGGAAACCACGCCCAGGGGATTGCTTATTCATGTCAAAAACTTGGGATTAAGGGAAAAATTTACATGCCTGCCACTACCCCGCTCCAGAAAATTAAACAGGTTTACATGTTTGGTAAAGAATATGTTGAAGTGATATTGTCGGGCGATACTTTTGACGATGCACAAAATAAGGCCATTGAAGATTCGAAAGTTACAGGCATGGCATTTATTCATCCGTTTGACGATCCGGAAATAATTGAAGGCCAGGCAACAATTGGGCTTGAAATTCTGCAGGATACAAAAGAACATATTGATTTTGTGTTTATTCCTATTGGTGGCGGGGGCCTGGCTGCCGGTGTCGGGGCATATTTCAAACAGGTAAGCCCTCAAACAAAAATAATTGGAGTGGAACCTGCTGGAGCGCCTTCGATGCAAAAATCGATGGAAGCCGGAAAAGTAACTGAATTAAAAAATATCGACAAATTTGTTGATGGTGCAGCGGTCCAGAAGGTTGGCGAACTGACCTTTGATATTTGCAAACAGGTGGTCGACCATATTATTATTGTACCCGAGGGGCGTATTTGTACAAAAATACTGGAATTGTACAACCAAAATGCCATTGTTCTGGAACCAGCCGGGGCCCTGTCGATTGCGGCGCTTGATTTTTACAGGGACGAAATAAAAGGTAAAAATGTGGTTTGCATTGTCAGCGGTAGCAATAACGACATTACCCGCACCGAAGAAATAAAAGAACGCTCGCTTTTATACGAAGGGCTGAAACACTATTTTATTGTTCGCTTTCCGCAACGTGCCGGCGCTTTACATACTTTTGTCGATGTTGTGCTTGGCCCGACTGACGACATCACCCATTTTCAATACTCAAAAAAAACCAACAGGGAAAAAGGGCCTGCAGTTATCGGCATTGAAGTTCGCCAGAAGGAAGATTTTAACGGGTTGGTTCAGCGAATGGAGGAAAACGGGTTTGTTTATGAATACCTGAACGAAAACCAGGATTTGTTTCAGTTCCTGGTATAATTTTAGCTCACGCAATTCACTTCCCTTTCCAATTCAATTCCAAATTTTTCGAAAACAGAAAGCCGTATTCTTTCCGAAAAATTAAAAACCTGTTTACCAGTTGCATTGCCATAATTTACCAAAACCAACGCCTGTTTTTCGTGAACACCAACATCGCCTTCGCGCACTCCTTTCCATCCGGCCATTTCAATTAACCAACCAGCGGCAATTTTTACTTTCCCCTCCGGTGCCGGGTATACAGGAACGGTATCAAAACTTTTTTTGATTTTCCCTGCCAGTTCCGTTTCCACCTCGGGATTTTTAAAAAAACTGCCACCATTGCCAAGTACTTTTTCATCGGGTAATTTCGACTGCCTGATTTCTATAATAGCCTGCCTGATGGTTGAAAGGTTTATTTCCCCCTTTTTCTTTGCGGCTTCTTCAACCTGGCCGTAGTTTAAAGCAAACTCCGGGAATTTTTCGAGCCTGAAAACAACAGATGTAATTATAAAACTATTTTTCAACGTGCTTTTAAAAATACTGTTCCGGTATTCAAAACCACATTCATCAGTTGAATATTCAGCCGGTATTTTTTTTATCAGGTCAAATCCCTTTACTTTTTCAATTACGCTGCCTGCTTCCTGGCCGTAAGCCCCGATATTTTGCACCGGGGCCGCCCCAACCGAACCCGGAATCAACGAAAGGTTTTCAACTCCGCCCCAACCAAAATCTACCGAATACTGAACAAATTCGTCCCAAACTTCACCGGCCCCAACTTCAAGCCAAATATTTTGCCTGTTTTCGTTTACTAACTGGATTCCCGGGATGTTCGGATGAATAACCAGCCCTTCAAAATCGTTAATAAACAACATATTACTTCCTTTGCCTATTACAAGCAATTTTTCGTCTATTAAGCTATTATTTGAATTCAGGAAAACTTTTAAATCTCCGAAATCGGTAAATTCGAAAAAATATTTTGCTTTCGCATCGATTCCAAACGTATTATGATGTTTTAAAGAGTAGTTTTCGGAGAAACGGATCATTACTTCTAATTTTTTGCCAAAGATAGTTGAAGGATTATAAATTATGTATTAATGTCGTTTAGTTAGTGAAAACAGACATCCCTGCCTGTCGGCAGACAGGGACTTCGCTCAGTCTGACTGTCACCCTGAGTCCTTACCCAAAAATAATTTGGGCACAATGTGAGAATGACAGGGGGCAAATATAGCTACTTTAGCTCTTTGATCTGCACAGTTTGATCGTTCTTTGAATAGTGTTATAAACCTGTCACTGAG
>JBBINB010000117.1:0-9488 GCA_037444065.1 Draconibacterium sp. | reverse complement strand
TAGTAATTAGATTATAGATTGAAATAGTTGTGAATTGCTTTCAATTTGTATTTTTATATCGGTCTTTGACAACGTCATGGCCGCAATCCACAATCAACCAACATGTTGCACAAAGACTCAGGAAATAAAAAACGGGACAAAAGTCCCGTTTTTTATTTGTCAGTATGTTGTTTTTTACTTCAAAACAATTCGAGTTGCTGCACGGTAGGAGGACGTTCAACCGGTTTTTTGCTGTAAAAAAGTTCCATCATACCAAATTGCTTGTCGGTTATTGTGAGTAACCCGATGTGCCCGTATTCGGGCAACATGTTTTTTACCCTTTTTATATGCACTTCGGCATTCTCGCGGCTCGGGCAGTTGCGGATGTAAATCGAAAACTGGAACATGGTAAAACCATCTTTTACCAGTTGTTTTCGGAACAATGCAGCTATTTTCCGCTGTTTTTTGGTTTCGACCGGTATATCGAAAAAAACAAGTACCCACATAATACGGTATTGATTTAACGCTTCGAAAGACATTACAATTTACTTTATTAGCAAACATTATATCAATTCACCTGCAAAGGAGGAATCCCCGAATTTTTATAAAAATCCCGGATAAATAATTTTTCTCCTCAGCCCTTTGTAGCACTCATACAGCGAATTGGTGGTACGCGGCATTCCAACCATCAAGGGGCTTTTTTTTCCATCAATTAAAATATCGGCTGAAGCTAAACCCAGCAATTTCGCCTTGTTTTCGCGGGTGATTTCCTCCCCTTTGACCTCCCCTGCCCTTACCATTTGAAAAACTATCCAATCGACAAAAGGGCGATATGGCTCCATTATATCATCGGCCAGGCAATATGCGTTGTATTTATTGCTGTGGTGAATTCCCAAAGTCGGCAGCAACCCGCTGCCAACCAGCGCACGGGCAACAATGGCCCTAAGAATGGCATAGCCATAATTTAAATGGGCGTTTGGCATGTCTCCGAACCTCTCGCGGACAAAGGGAATATCTTCGAACATCAGTTTCCAGTATACCGAAGCAGCGCGCCCCTCGATATTGTCAGGGTCGCCGCTTTGAACCTGCGGTACAAGCGCCATCAACCGTTTGTTGTCTATCCCTGCCAAATCCAACGCTTTAGCCTGGTTTTCGATTTTTGCCTTTACCGTTTGCGACCAAAGGTTTTTCTTTAGTGGTCCCGATGCTTCAATCTGCGTTGTAAACCGCTCGGTTTGCAGGGTATTACCGTCAAGTGGCAGCATCAGGCCCACAGGTAAATGTTTTGCATCGCAACTGATAATGGCTACATTACGTTCCAACAACGCAGCCATTAATGCATGGGTAAAGGTGATTTGCGGATTATCCAGAAGGATGACACCTATATCTTCGATCGGGATTGAAGCGGTTTCTGAATTATCGTCGGGTTTAATCACCTTTAATTGCTCAAGATTTTTGTGCAGGTAGGCCGGATTGCCAAAATAGAGGGTTCTTTTTATCATAGCTGTTTATTTTAGGGTATTTCAAAAATTCCGGGGGTCAGGATTTCCAGAGATTTTTCATGTAACTGTCTGAATTTTTCTATTCCTCCGAAAACCGCTAACAGTTTTTCTGTTTCAGTAAAATCAGGTTCACTGTTTATTGTTATGTTGTAAGAACTATATGGCCATTCTTCCATTCGATTTGTAAAACCATGATGCACAGGGTTGCGGTGTGTATAGATTACAGTCCGGCAGAATTGTACTTTGTTATCTATTTGCTCACGTTTGAAATTTTTGATAAACAATGATCCTTTCCTGGAATAACTTTTATTGTACGATTGGGTATAACAGCTAAAAAGGTTGGCAAATTGTTTTGAAACATATTTTTCAATTTCGCCGGTTTTATCAGCTTTTCCAAAGTTCTGAACTTTGGAAAAGTTAAAATCTGGTAAGTTTTTAGTTTTGTCGGAATTTGAAATCAATTTTTCTATTATTTCACGCCTGCGGATTCGGATTACCAGGTGAAAATGGTTTGGCATAAGACAGTATGCATAGGTTTCGGCGACAGGCGAAATATAAAACCTGTATTTTTCGAGAAAATAACGGTAGTTTTCCTCCTCGCGAAACACATTTTCAAACCCGTTTGCATGGTTGAAAATATGGTAAGTAATTCCGGGCTTTAGTCTTTCCATACTTTTCGTTTAAATCCTGATTTTTTATTTCAATTAACTTTTCCAAAGTTTTGAACTTTGGAAAAGTTTAAAAAAGTTATTCCTGATAATAATCGTAAAAAATCTAGGCAATATCGTCGCCAAATCCATAGCCGCAAACCGAAGCCCATTTTACACACTGTTCTGCCCGAAGCTTGAATTCGTCGAGTAAATTATTTTTATATATAAACTCAAGGGCTGCCAGATAATTATTGATTGCTGAATTATAAAATTGTTCAGAATAATCGCCATAGCAATAAGTAAGTTCACAGGCACATTCCGGCAAATACAGCATTACATCGGCCAGGGTTTCGGGCGAAGGCTGCAGGTTTTTGAAATCGGAAATTGCCCGTTTGGCTACCGAGAATTTTTCGGTACTGCGCATCGGATTTTCAACATTAAACTCCTTGCGGATTTGTTTTTTATACTTCGCAGCCAAATCCTTTTCGTTCACCGGGTTCAGGTAAAAGTTATAAAATTCTTTTACCGACTTGTTATTATCGTACAAATCCAGAATTTGTTCAATCAACTGCTCTTTAGTTAGCTGCTGAAGTTCTTTTTTTAGTTTTTGTTTTGACATGATTGAATTTCAATACATTATGTTGTTACTCAGTAAAAAATCCGTAATTCTCCCGTGTTATTTAACTTTCCCAAAGTTCGAAACTTTGGGAAAGTTATTAAAAATTGAAAGGCTATTGCCGGATTATATTTAAAAACTCAATATTCACCAACCGAAACAATTTGCCCAATATTATTAATACGGACTTTAACAATGTTTTCAATTGATTTTGGATTCCTACGTCTTTTAAATGTTGTCTCCGCTAATTCAGATTTATCAGAAATTTTTGTCTCAAGATGAAGCCGAAACCAATAATCTTTATCACCAATCTTTTGAACCCTAAACAAATTCGGACTTATCAAATAGTAATTATCCGGGTCAAGTAAATTAATTTCATTAGGATTAAATCCGGTTTCAGCATTGGGAAAAACAAAATACTCGTTTTGTTTCATACTGAAAAGAAATTGCCATCCTTCGCTTGTATTAAATTCTTTATCAATCACAGGCAATCCTAAGTTTTTACGGCTTACCGCTTCATAAAATGAAACTACATTTTCCTGCAAATTGCCTTCAGCATCGCGGTAAATAGCAACATGGTGGTTGTTGCTTGTGCTTACAAAGTCAACCGGCTGTTTTCTGCCATTTTTATCTAAAATCAGTTTGCCTTCTTTGTTTTTCTTATGGTGTAAAGGTTCGCCGTTGCTGATTCCGGTGATGGTTACGCGCTTAATGGCTATGCCTTTTGTTTTATTCAGCCAAATCGGGTTTTCATCCAGGTTGGAAAAAGCTTGTTTTGCATTTCCGTTAAATTCTTTCAGGCGTGCTTCAAGTTTTTCTCTGACATTCTTGTCAACCACTTTATCTAATTTCAGGTCAGGAGAAACATCTTTGCGGATGGAATAAACTGTTTCAAAACAAACGGTTTTTACTTTCTCAGGTACTTGTTTCGTATGAAGTTCATCCATCCAGATGGGTTTCTTTGATAGAACATTTGAGCCGGTAAACGCTTTTTTCGTGTCGTTATCGAATAGCAACAGTCGTTGCAGCAAGGCATCGCGATAAGCAGGTTTCGAGACAGTGGCAATTTTTTCGGAATCGAATTTTGCATTAACAGCTTCTTCTTTTACCACGTATTTTTTCTGGCTTCCATAAATGGTTTCGTTGTGCAATTGTCCGCGCGGAGTTAGCTGTATTTTCTTGTTTACACCTGCCGGTTTTTTGGTTGTGTTTATGTTTTGCGTAGCAACTTTGTTTTTCGCCTTTATCGAAATCAACGTATTTTCTAGGTGGCGTTTGGCTTCGGCTCGGAATTCATCTAATGCAAACGGAGGTTTAAACAACAATTTCCCTTTGCCGTTGCGGTACAATTCTTTCTTCTCAATACCCAAAACATCTCTTGTATTGAGTTTGATATCATCTGATGTGATTGAAAAATTATCCTGTGTTTCCTTTTCAGCGTTTGAAATACCTTGTTCGTCGTTTGTTCTTCTTGCATTGAGATTGTTCAGATACTGGATAAACTGCCGTTTTGTAAATGCCACGGTCAAAGCATCCATTGCATGGTGACGGTGGTCGTTGCGTTTTGTCCAGTCTTTTATCTTGCGTATTTTATGTCCTTCATCGTTGATAAATTCTTCAGTCAAACCAAGTTGATTGTATTTTCCCCAGTTTAATTCCTTCATAACATCCACCAACTGCCAGTCTTCGCGCAGACGGTCGGTAACTGAGCCGGTTGTAGAAATCACAAACTTCACCAAATCGCCGAGCATTGTTTTGGCATAATTTGCAATGTATTGCGTGTCACGAATATCTCGTTCGATAAAGCCGTCAGGAATATCTTTTTCCTGCATTTTCAGCTTATTGTATTTGGCTCGTTTCAAAAAGCCGCTTTTATACAAATAATCAATACGGGTTAAGTAATTTTCGAGACTGTTATCAGAGCCTGTTTCGCCATACTTTTCTTTGATAAAATCATATGCAGTTTTATTTCCTTTTTCAATGTTGATGCTCCGTAGCTCCAATGTTTTGTTGGAAAAAGAATCGTCTAACAACCTGGACTGAGGAATGATGTGTTCCACATCGAAATCGCCGCTGAATACTGACGAAGGCGAAATATAGGTATTTGAATAGAGTGTTTTATATCCGTTGTCCTTCAATTCTTCGTAGAGTTTGTATCGGACAATGTCGTTTCGGCTAATAGTGGAAAGGTTGAAAGGCGACTTTGACAGAATCTCCCTGTATTGCTCATGCAAGCGGGTAGTTTCGGCTATGGTTTTTGTAAGTTCCTCGCGTTCTTTGGCGTTCTTTTTCAACTCGCGGGCGAGTTCAATTCGGATTTCATCAGGTTTTCCATAAGTGTCGATTAACGAATTAATTACATTAATCATCTGGTTCAGAATCTTCTCAACAACCGGGTTACGCAATGAGTTTTTTGGCAGAACTTCCAAACGTTCTTTATAAACTTTATTCTCCAATTCTTTTGTGGATAACGAACTTGCCGAATGGCGGTAACCTGCATACCCACATGCAACATCATATTTATTTCCGGCTTTCAGATAAGGCAATATTTTTCGGATTGCTTTTGCCGAAAGGCTGCCATAATCGTCCTGAAATGCGACATTCGCCAGAATAGCAGCATATTCTTTTTCAAAACCAAAATGCCCGGTTATTTTATCCGATAGTTTTTCGTTACCCGTTTTTGAGTCGTCTCCCTCGAATGAATACAACAAATGCCAAAGTTGATAAATTGGCTGTTTGTCTAAGTCTTTGTCTGAATCAAAATGCAGGATATCAGTATTAATGCCCAACGCTTTAAAAATTTCTTCAACTGAATTTAGTATTCCGGAGGCCGCATTTTTTTCCACATCGATTTCATGTCCGGTTAGTTCGATAATCTGTTTATAAACATTGAACAAAACGGCTTGTGTCAGATTTCCCTGAATGGATGGGAAATTCATATCCAACTCTTTCGCGTTGTCGAAAAGCAGTTTCAGCACATCGGCTTTTTTAAGCTCCTTTTTTATTGAAAGTTCTGCTGCCAATAATTCTTTTTCTTCCTGGTACAGTTCACGTCGTCCGCCATATTCCAAAGGGTCTTCTGTTTCGCTAAACAATGTGGCTCCTTTTTGTTTTTTGCTTTTCTTCCCTTTTCCAAAAACTTCTATATTATTCAGAACCTGCCATATTTTAAACTCCTGAAACAAAGGAGAAGAACGGAGAATAACACGATTGCCAACTGTTCTGATTTTTTTCACTCCGCCAATTTCCACTTCCAAATTCCGGCTTTCAAATTCACAAAAACTAATTAGCCCTTTTTGGCTTTTTAAGCGCCGTTGATAAAAAATCACCACATCGCGGATTTCTTGTTTCAACTCTTTTGTCAGTTCAGGATGAAATTCGGCTTGCTTTTCCCAAATGGTGTTGAACTCGTCCAGATAATCCTGACGGTAAAACACCATATTCCGCAAATTTGCATGTGGATTTTTGTCTAAAACAGCCATTTGGTATTGTCCCACAGTTTGTTTGTTGAAATAAAGTTCCTTGCTTCTGTCGCTGATAGCACCCAGATATCCGCTGGAGCTGTTCAATTGAATATTGATTTGTTGAAACACAACTACAAGTTGCTCCAAATCAAGCTTCTCGGCTATTCCTTTTGCCCGCCATTCGTAATTTTCAACTTTCTGTTCAGAAGCGTTGCCTTGTCGTTTTGTTCCAACCAATTCAAAGCCTTTTTCTTTGAACGTTTTTGCACAGATAGCCCATACAGCATCACGTTTTTTATCGCGAAGATCTTCCTTCAATTCGAAAGAAAGAAATTGGGGATAAAACGACAATTGTTTTTCAAATATCTTGTCAAATTCTTCCTGTAAATCAGAACGGTAAAAATCGGGCAGTTGCTTTTTCCGGGATTGCAGAATTTGTAAGCAATATTGTCCTGGAGTTAAATCCTCATTGTACAGTTTTTTAGCGATTTCCATTCCATCAATCAAAACACCTTCTTCGGTGTTTTTTGCTTTTCGGCTGCTTTTGTAACCTCGTTTTTTATTTATCATCAAAAGAATCCTGGCAAACTGTTCAAGGGTGATTTTTTCTGTAGTTGCCTTTGCCCGTAGCTGGTATGTTTCGAAAGTAGTGCGGTTGCCATTTTCCGATAAGATGGTTTCGTTTGTAATGAATCCTTTTTCTTTTAAAATCTCAATCAGGTTTTCGCGGCGGAGTTTGTAGCGTTGCAGATTTCGGCGGATACTGCGCTTTAATGTCCGGTCGGCATTTGTTGTAATGCTTTTCCCTTTTTGGAAATTTTGCTGTTCATCCACTGTTAACGGATTAACACGAACACCAAGTTTTATTATCGATGATTTTTCATTTTCATTTTCTGCTTCATTTATCAGCGCCCACCCAATCGAGTTGGTTCCTAAATCAAGTCCTAAGATTTTCTTCATGGTGTATTGTTTTTTTGGTTTTTATCTTTTAGTTTTGGTCTTACAATTTGAAAGCAATTCACAATAAGGATTATTCCGTTGTGAAAACATTTAAAGCGGCCTCGCCTACGGCGGGGTCGCTTTTGTATTAAATTTATTTCTGCCGGGCTTATTAATATTCATGTGTGCTGTACAATTTGGTTTAACCTGCATTTCAGGTTTTTAAAGTTACAAAAAAAACGGATCAGTTTTTCCGGGCTTCGCATTCTTTGTAGCAAAATTGCCAACCGGTTTTTCTTTTAACCTCATATTGTTTTACCAAAAAACCATGACATTTTTCCGTAAATCCCTTAATTAACAAATACTTTACAAAAGCATTTGAACGAGGCTTTATAATATTCGAAATTTCAACCGGCAGAATGTTTTTCTATATTTGCACCCTTTATTATTGAACCCGGTTTTATTATTCATAATAACATGAAAAACATCAAATTTATTACCGCAAAAGATGCAGTTAAAGTTGTAAAATCGAACGATCGAGTGCATTTGCACAGTGTTGCCGTAACTCCGCACCCTCTTATCAATGCCTTGTGCGAAAGGGGCCGTAATAAGGAGTTCAGAAACGTCAGGATCCAGCATATCCATACCGAAGGGCCGGCGCCTTATGCCGACCAGGAATTTGAAGGAATCTTCCAGTTGGAGTCGTTTTTTGTTGGCCACAACGTGAGGAAACAAACACAGGCCGGCTGGGCCGATTACATACCGGTATTTTTGCACGAAACCCAGCGTTTGATACGCGAAGGCGTTTTAAAAGTGAACGTGGCCATGATCCAAATTTCGGTACCCGATAAATTTGGTTATGCCTCGCTCGGGACTTCGGTTGATGCAACCCTTGCCGCTGTTGAAATGGCCGACACGGTTATTGCAATAGTAAATCCGAATGTACCCCGCGCATTTGGCGATGCCATGATCCATATTAACGATATCGATTTGTTTGTTGAAGACGATAGCCCTCTGATAACAAAAGATCCGGGGCCTATTTCCGATGTCGACCGCAAAATCGGGCGTTATGTGGCTGAACTGGTCGATGATGGGGCAACCCTTCAAATGGGTATTGGCGCTATTCCGAATGCCGTGCTTTCGATGCTTGGAAACCACAAGGATTTGGGCGTGCACTCCGAAATGTTTGCCGATGGAATTTTACCGCTGGTCGACAAAGGAGTTGTTAACGGAAAAAATAAAGCAATTGATAAAGGCAGACTGGTTGCCACTTTTCTGATGGGATCGAAAAACCTTTACGATTTTGTCGATAATAACCCGGGAGTTGCCATGCAGGATGTAATGTACACTAACCGCGTGGCTGTAATAGCCCAAAACCCGAAGGTAACGGCTATCAATTCGGCGCTGCAGATTGATATTACCGGCCAGGTATGCGCCGACTCAATCGGTACCATTCATTATTCGGGTGTTGGCGGGCAAATCGACTTTTTAAGGGGAGCTTCGTTAAGCGAAGGTGGCAAACCAATTATTGCAATGCCATCGGTAACAAATAAAGGGGTTAGCAAAATTGCGCCTATTTTAACCCCCGGCGCCGGTGTGGTAAGCACCAGGGCAAACATTCACTGGCTGGTAACCGAATTCGGGGCTGTTAACCTTTATGGCCGTACACTGCAGGACAGGGCAAAACTGATTATATCAATTGCCCACCCCGATCATCAGGAAATGCTCGATGCGGCTGCTTTCGAACGTTTCGGGCCGCATTTCCACTTTGTTTGGGACGCCGATTAAAAATGAATGATTTTTTTGGCACAAATCAACCCTCTATAGAACAAGACGCCATTGCGCTTAGCGGATCAAACCGCTTAGCGCGTATCAGCGATAAAAAAATCAAATTAAATGCACATGCCCCTTATTCGTGTATTTATATTTTAACAATACCTTCAAACCAAAAAAATGTGAATATTAACTATTTCTGAATTTCGAACCAAAAAATTAAAAGTTTTTCAGTTTTAGTTGATAAGGTTTCTCATCTATGTAACTTTGGACTCATAAAAATCTGATATATAATATAATGTCGTTTAGTTAAGAACTAAGATGAAAAAATCTGAAAGGCCAACACCCTTCGACTCCGCTACCAATGACAGATTTACGTAAATTGCACATTTCCAGATATTTCATAATTTAATTCTTTTGCCAATCTGTTAAGTGTTTTCATCTTATTTGCTATTAGGTTTTCTTCATATTTTTTTATTCCTGTTTCAGTATATTCTACCCCTTTGACCATTACTCGCCAGTATAAAATGGCAACTTTTCGTGCCATTGCTTTTATTGCAATCCC
>JBBINB010000116.1:0-9895 GCA_037444065.1 Draconibacterium sp. | reverse complement strand
GTAGGTTTGTACAACCTCACATTAAATTACGTGAAGTTGAACAATTAAGAGAAACCGCCGTGTGCGAGAGCATGCACGGTGGTGTGAGAGGGCGGGGGAGTAATCCCCCTACCTACTCGATTTTCTGAAAATTTGCATTCATCCAATTCTGAACCCAATTTGTATGAGCAAAAATGCAGCGCTTGTTCATTCGGGCGGCGGAGCCCGCGGAATTGCCCATATTGGGTAATTGAGAAATTACAAACACGAGGTTCAATACCCCTGTAAATGAACATTTTTTACCGCCCTTCCCGAAGGATCGGCATTATTCCTGAACGATTCATCCCATGCAAGAGCCTCTGCCGTACTGCAGGCGATTGAAGGGACCGAAGGAACACATTTGGCCGCTTCATCGGAAGGGAAGTGTTCGCAGAAAATCGAACGGTAGTGGTATTCTTCCTTGCTCATTGGTGTATTTACCGGGAAACGGAACCTGGCGTTTTGCATCATTTCATCCGAAACCAATTCCGAAGCAATTTTTTTCAGCGTATCTATCCATCCGTAGCCCACTCCATCTGAAAACTGCTCTTTTTGCCTCCATGCAATACTTTCCGGAATGATTTTTTCAAAAGCTTTTCGCAAAGGCCACTTTTCCATTCTTCCGTTTTTTGCCATTTTTTCTTCGGGGTTAAAGCGCATAGCCACATCTAAAAATTCCTTGTCGAGGAAAGGTACACGCCCCTCAACGCCCCACGCAGCCAGTGTTTTATTAGCCCGCAAACAATCGTACAAATGAAGCCTGCCAACCTTACGCACACTCTCTTTATGAAATTCTTCGGCATTGGGCGCTTTATGGAAATAAAGGTAACCTCCAAAAATCTCATCGGCGCCTTCGCCCGATAACACCATTTTTATCCCCATCGATTTAATAAAACGGGCAAGCAAATACATGGGTGTTGAAGCCCGGATTGTAGTTACATCGTAAGTTTCGATATGGTAAATAACATCGCGGATTGCATCGATCCCTTCCTGTATGGTGTAATGTATTTCGTGGTGGATAGTCCCTATTTCATCGGCAGCTTTGCGGGCGGCAGCCAGGTCGGGCGACCCTTCCAACCCGATTGCAAATGAATGCAGTTGTGGCCACCATGCATCTTTCTGGTCGTTTTCTTCAATCCTTTTTCCCGAATATTTCTTTGCCAGTGCGGAAGTTATAGTGGAATCGAGCCCTCCTGAAAGTAAAACACCATAAGGCACATCAGACATTAACTGGCGGTGTACAGCCGCCTCAAGCGCACTTTTAAGATCATCGATGCGGGCTGGGTTGTCTTTTACGTTATTATAGTCGATCCACTCGCGGGTGTGCCAGCGCTTAATTTCGCCATCTTTGCTGTAATAGTAATGTGCCGGGGGAAACTCTTCAATTTTTTTGCATTGACCTTCAAGCGCTTTTAATTCTGAAGCTACAAAATAATTTCCAAATTCATCCCAGCCGTGATAAAGCGGAATAATCCCAATATGGTCGCGTGCTATAAGAAAGGCGTCATTTTCTTCATCGTAAAGCGCAAAGCCAAAAATCCCATTCATATCATCAAGGAATTTTTCTTTTTTATCGCGATACAAAGCTAAAATCACTTCGCAATCCGAACCCGTCAGAAATTCGTATTTTCCGGCATAAAGTTTTCGAATATCCCTGTGATTGTATATTTCACCGTTAACAGCCAGAATAAGTTTCCCGTCTTTGCTGTACAAGGGCTGCCCTCCCGATTCAGGGTCAACAATGGAAAGTCTTTCATGGGCCATCACTGCCTTGCTGCCACAATAAATCCCCGACCAGTCGGGACCGCGATGACGGACTTTCTTTGACATTCTCAAAACTCCCGGTCTAAGTTCCTCGGCATTGGTCTTTAAATCGAATACACATACAATACCACACATATCTTTCTTGTATTACTAAAAATATTCTATTTGAATGAATGTGCGACAAAAATAAACAATATGCTCACACTTGCAAATATATATTGACAAAATTCTATTTTATTTAAAGAATAAATGACAAAATTAAATCAATACCAGATTTTTGCAAGCATTTGTAATTTGCGATTTTTTTTAACCCCTGGTTTTTATGTGTCTAATAAAGAATAATTTGTCTTTTATTAAGATGAACCCCCTTTAAAGTTCAACTGAATTGTTTAAAAAATACTTTTTTTTGGAAAGAAGCTCGGTAAATCCTTTTTGTTGACTTGCACGCTGGCAGAAATAGAATGTTTGTTTTGTTTACAGCACGTTTTGTACAAGTAAGGAAAAATGCGATATTTAACTTTAAGTAAAGTTTTGCCGTTACATTCTTGCATTAAACTTTAAAGATTTTTTCAACTAACAAATAAGCCGGAAATTATGGATACAAGTATTTTTATGGATCTCCCGAAAACCCTGCAAACAGTTTTTGCTCAGTTTATTGGAACAAAAAGGGAAATTGGATACGGCAAACCGGGAATTTGGTCCAAATTGTTTTCGGCACTTGCAGGTTTAGTTATTACGTTATTTATTAAAAAAAAACAGGTTGGTGGTTGATATTAAAACTGAGACCAAAACAGGAGCCGGCCGTAAAGTTGCAGAAATACAGTTTAAAAAAACGGAAGGGCCGAAAAAATCCAAATCAAAGAATGGCAAAGGATTATTGTTTTTCTCTGTGTGGTAATAAGAGGAATTAGCGTAGCCATGTTAGTCTTCAGGATTAGGGTTGGCGTTGTAATTAACATTTTTGTAATTCTTTTTATCTGGTATTTGTTTTCAACAACCATTTACATTATAGAAGGTTGTTACCTGGAAATACAGAAGGGATTCTTGGTTTAAAAAATAATTGCAATTTGCTCGAACGGTAAAATTACAGGATCAGATAGTACACTATGCGCTCCGGCAAATTCGTCCGGCAGGCTTGAGATTGTATATGAAGTAAAAAACGGTTCGGGGTAAAATTGTAATTGTAGATTAAAATCGCTGTTTTTTCTGATATTTCTCAAAGCTGGTTTTACATGGCACCATTTTTTATGTTAATCAATTTCCTTAAACTCATTTTAAATTAACCCACTGGTTTTTAAAAAAGGATTTTTTGAAGAATAGAGTTGATTGTTTTGTTTTCTTAGCCTGTGAGCAATTCAGCGCATAGCTTTTCTGAAATCAGGTTGTTGAAGTTGATGTTTAGGAAAAATCCGCTTCAGCCTGTTCCAAATGGTCTTCGAAGTAACTTGATATTCAGGGTTGATTTTCTATATTTGCTTCCTTTTTAAAACGAAACAGGTTAAAACTACCTGTTATAAAAAAAGGAGCATACGATTTCTTCTGTTTTTTAAGTAAATTAGAAATCTGACAATAAAGTAATTAAATCAAATTTTAATTCATGAAAGGTTATAAAATTATCGTTTTGGCCAAACAGGTTCCCGATACAAGGAATGTTGGCAAAGATGCAATGAAAGCCGATGGGACGGTTAACCGTGCAGCCCTTCCGGCTATTTTTAATCCCGAAGACTTAAATGCGCTCGAGCAGGCGCTTCGTATAAAAGATCAGTTTCCGGGAACAACCATTACTGTTTTAACAATGGGGCCGGGCAGAGCTGCAGAAATTATCCGCGAAGGTTTTTTTCGTGGTGCCGATGATGGTATTTTGCTTACCGACCGTGCATTCGCAGGTTCCGATACACTTGCAACTTCGTATGCAATTGCACAGACCTTGAAGAAATACGGTAAATTCGATTTAATCATTGCCGGCCGCCAGGCTATCGATGGCGATACTGCCCAGGTTGGGCCCCAGGTTGCCGAAAAACTCGGGCTCCCGCAAATTACTTATGCAGAGGAAATTCAGGCTGTCGAAAAAGGTAAAGTAACTATCAAACGCCGTCTCGAACGTGGAGTCGAAGTAGTAAAATGTCCGATGCCGTTGGTTGTTACTGTTAACGGCTCCGCACCCGACTGCCGTGCACGAAATGCCAAACTGATAATGAAATACAAGCACGCAAAAACAATTACCGAATTGCAGGTGGCAAACGACGATTATATCAGCCTTTATAACGACCGTCCTTATTTGAATATTAAAGAATGGACCGTGGGGGATATTGAAGTGGATATGAATGAGTTGGGACTGACAGGTTCGCCTACCAAAGTAAAGAAAGTAGAGAATGTTGTTCTTCAGTCAAAAGAAGCCAGGGTAATTACTTCTTCCGACGAAGACATCAATCAGCTTATGAAAGAATTAATAGAAAATCATACAATCGGATAACAGGTAAACATCGAAAAAAAATGAATAGTGTTTTTGTTTATTGCGAAATAGAAGAAGGCCAGGTAGCCGAGGTAAGCATGGAATTGCTGACCAAGGGACGATCACTTGCCAACGAACTGAAATGTAAGCTCGAAGCTGTTGCCATTGGTTACAAGCTTGATGGAATTGAAAAAGACATCTTCCCTTTTGGTGTTGATGTGTTGCATGTAGCCGATGACAAACGTCTGGCTCCTTACTCAACCTTGCCCCACACATCGGTTGTGGTAAAATTGTTTGAGGATGAGAAACCACAGATTGCGCTTATGGGAGCAAGTTCAATTGGCCGCGATTTGGGGCCCCGCGTTTCTTCGGCATTGCACAGCGGGCTGACGGCTGATTGCACATCGCTTGTTATTGGCGATCACGAGGACAAAAAACTGGCAAAAGTGTATAAGGATCTGCTTTACCAGATTCGACCGGCCTTTGGAGGGAATATCATCGCTACAATTATTAATCCCGATTGCCGTCCGCAGATGGCAACTGTTCGCGAAGGCGTAATGAAAAAAGAGATTCTTGACCCGAACTATAAGGGAAAAATCAATAAACTCGAAGTTTCGAAATACTGCAGCGATTCAGATTTTGTGGTTGAGTTGATTGAACGCCACATGGAAAAAAGTAAAGTAAACATCAAGGGCGCAGGTATAATTGTATCGGGCGGTTATGGGGTTGGCTCAAAGGAAAATTTTAACCTTTTGTTCGAACTGGCCGAAGTTTTGGGCGGCGAAGTTGGCGCGTCACGTGCTGCTGTCGATGCCGGATATGTTGAACACGAGCGGCAGATTGGACAAACCGGAACTACCGTTCGCCCAAAATTGTACATTGCCTGCGGAATCTCGGGTCAGATTCAGCACCGTGCAGGAATGGAAGAATCGGCGCAGATTATTGCTATCAACACCGATCCGGAGGCACCGATTAACTCGATTGCAGATTATGTGATTACGGGTGATGTGGCTGATATTCTGCCCAAAATGATTAAGTATTATAGGGCAAATACGAAATAGGAAGCCCCCACCTCCCGATAGCTATGGGGACCTCCGAGGGAGAGGGGACAAAAAAATGAAAATGTTATGGAATAACCAAAGTCTTTTCTTTAAATCCCTCCCCTTGGGGGAGGTTAGGAGGGGCTTCTAAAATCAAACAAAATGGCAAATTTTTATACAGACAATAAAGACCTGAAATTTCATTTGACCCATCCGTTGATGGAGAAAATTGTCAGGTTGAAAGAACGCAATTTCGAAGAAAAGAAAAATTTCGACTTTGCCCCGATGGATTATGAAGACGCACAGGATAGTTTCGATAAAGTACTTGAGGTGGTTGGCGAAATCTGTGGCGAAATTGTATCGTCAAATGCAGAAAGTATCGATGCCGAAGGGCCTCAGGTTGTCGACAACCACGTGGTTTATGCCCGGGGCACCGAAGAAAATATCGATGCACTGCGAAAGGCCGGTCTGATGGGAATGTCGCTGCCCCGGAAATACGACGGGCTCAACTTCCCGATTGTGCCTTATATTATGGCCGCCGATATTGTTTCTCGTGCCGATGCTGGTTTTGTTAATATCTGGGGGCTGCAGGATTGTGCCGAAACCATCAACGAATTTGCATCTGATGAGCAAAAGCAAAAATATTTGCCCCGTGTCAGCGCCGGTGAAACCATGGCAATGGACCTTACCGAGCCCGATGCAGGTTCCGATTTACAGGCCGTTCAGCTAAAAGCAACCTGGAACGAAAAGAAGGGTACTTGGTTATTGAACGGTGTAAAACGGTTTATTACCAATGGTGACGGGGATATTGCCCTTGTTCTGGCGCGTTCGGAAGCGGGAACAAAGGATGGCCGCGGGTTGTCGATGTTTATATACGATAAACGCCTGGGAGGTGTAACTGTTCGCCGCCTGGAACATAAAATGGGAATTATCGGTTCTCCTACCTGCGAATTGGTTTTTAAGGACGCTCCGGGCGAACTGGTTGGCGACCGCAAAATGGGACTGATTAAATATGTAATGGCGTTAATGAACGGCGCCCGTTTAGGTATTCATGCCCAGTCGGTTGGTGTGTCTGAGGCTGCCTATCGCGAAGCTTTGGCTTATGCAAAAGAACGTGTTCAGTTTGGAAAGGCTATCCTCCGATTTCCGGCGGTTTACGAAATGCTTACTACAATGAAGGCAAAATTGGATGCCTCGCGCACTTTGTTGTACGAAACAGCCCGTTTTGTAGACATGTACAAAACCTACATGCACATTTCGCACGAACGGGCCCTTGATAAAGAGGAAAAAGAGGAAATGCGGAAATACCAGAAACTGGCCGATATTTTTACTCCGCTTGGTAAAGGCCTGTCGAGCGAATTCTGTAACCAGCTTGCTTACGATGCTGTTCAAATCCACGGTGGTTCTGGTTTTATGAAGGATTATCCGGTTGAAAGAATATACCGCGATGCACGTATTACTTCGATTTATGAAGGTACTACGCAGTTACAGGTAGTTGCAGCAATTAGGGGGGTTACAACGGGTGGATATCTTGCGCAGATTCGCGAGTACGAATCACAGCGGATTAGCCCCGAACTCGAATACCTGCGCCGCACTTTAATTATTCTTACCGACGATTACGAACAATCGGTGAAAAAGGTAACCGACAGTAACGACAACGAATTCATCGATTTTCATGCACGCCGTTTGGTAGAAATGGCCGGTCATATAATTATGAGTTATCTCCTGGTACTCGACAGCGCGAGGGATGCAGCCTATACAAAATCGGCAAAGGTTTTTATTAAAATTACCAAATCGCTTGTAAAAGGGCATGCCGAATTTATTCGTAGTTCACAGGTTGAAGATTTAGCAGCTTATAAAATCGAAATGGAATAAATTAATTTAATTTTTTATTATGAAAAAATATCTGGTTCTGATTTTAAGTATTGCAGTTTTTGCATGCACACAAAAACAAACGGGTTTTAAAATCGATGTAAAACTTGCGGGTGCTGAGGGTAAAATACTACTCGAAAAAAGAGGTACAAGTGAGTGGATTCCTGTCGACACAGCCGATATTGTTGAAGGAGTGGCCGTTTTAAATGGAGTTACAGATTTCCCGGGCGATTATTATTTGTCGGTTTTTGGGCAACGTCAAAAAACAATAATTTTTGTAGAAAATGTGAAGATGACTGTCGTAGGGAAAGCTGATTCGTTAAACAATGTTGTAGTTACCGGATCGGCAACGCACGATGAATTTGCGGCGGTAAATAACCAGGCAAGTGCGATTGCAAAAGAATACATGGCCATTTACCAGGAATCGAGGGCAGCCATGGCAACCGGCGATACTTTAAAAGCTAAAGAACTGGTGGCAGAGGTAGAAAGGTTATATGCCAGTACAAATACCATTCGTGAAAATTTTGTTAAAAACAACCCGGCTTCGTATGTTACGCCCTTTTTCCTGGTTCAAATGCAATACGAAAAGGGAGTTGAAGAGCTTGAAGTGATGGTAAATGCTTTGGATCCAAAACTTGACTCCATACCGTCGATTATCGATTTAAAAGAACAGATTGTAAAACTGAAGAAAGTAGCAGTTGGCCAACAGGCGCCCGATTTTACACAAAACGATCCGGATGGAAACCCTGTTAAATTTTCTGATATTTATTCGAAATACGATTTAACCTTACTCGATTTCTGGGCAGCCTGGTGTGGGCCATGCCGGCAGGAAAACCCTAATATAGTAACCGTTTACAATGAGTTTAAAAACAAAGGTTTTACTGTGTTTGGCGTTTCACTCGACCGTGAGAAAACGGAATGGCTAAAAGCAATTGCCGACGATAAACTTACCTGGACACATGTTTCTGATTTGGGATTCTGGGAGAACGAGGTGGCAAAAATGTATATTATTCAGTCAATCCCATCGAGTTTACTTGTCGACAGGACGGGTAAAATCGTTGCTAAAAATAAACGCGGCGACGAGCTCCGCACTTTTGTTGCCGATTATCTGAAATAAGATTTTTTACAAGTCGAAATAAATAATGTCGCTTCGGGAAAAAGGAGCGACATTTTTTTTAGTTGCAACCAGGTTGCCCCCAAAAATACATGGTGTCTCGCGGAAGTTTAATCCACATTGTTTTGTCCATTCCCGGGATCAATCCGAAATATTTATCAATTCCCAGCCATGGATCAAAATCGTTAGCCGAAGTCACACACGGATAATACCTGATGTAAACTAGCGCTCCAGGCTTAAAAATTTTCAAATCAAACAACGACAGGTTTACTGGCAAAATCGGATTGTCAACTCCCGATCTTCCAAAAGAACCCACCGGAACGGCAAGTTTGTAGCGGAAACAATCAACATTTTTACTTGTATCGATAAAAGCAACACAACCCACACCATTATCAGCCTTCACCTCAGCTATAATCTGAAAATGTTTACCGCACTCGTAGGGTGGACGGTTCAAACTGCCATGGTAATAACCTATCCATAAATCTTTGACAATTTTCCAGCTATAGGTTTTGTACTGGTAAAGTTTCACGGAAGCATCGCTTGAACGGTTTTTTGAAAAATTCAGTGTGTCGAGTCCATTGTGCTGGATATTAAACAATTCAAAATAAGTAAAACCTGATTTTTCAAACTTCAACATGTATTCTCCCTCTGCAATATCAGTAAATTTGTAATTCCCGGCGGCGTTGGTTGAGGTCTGTTTCCGGTGGCCATTTTTACATAAAAGGGTAACTTTTATATTACTGTTATCTGTAAAAACTGAATCGCTTCTATAATATGAATGCTGCGCCAGAAAAGCATTTCCGACAATTGTGCCCGGATATTCATCGCGATCTGAGTTGCACGACATGAAAAACAACAAAAACAGGATAATTCGTAATACTTTTTTCATGGTTAATTTCTGGCTGAATGAATTTAGCAAAAATAACACAGATACACAACTGATTTTTCTACATTTGCGACCATGATGCAAAATTATTTTGGAGAAATAGTAGGTGTATTAACCGCCGTATTCTGGACTGTTACAAGTCTTGCTTTCGAATCGGCAGGGAAGAAAGTGGGTTCGCTTTCGGTTAACTTAATCAGGCTGATTATTGCTTTCTTTTTTATCGGGATTTACAGTTGGGTAGCCAGGGGGTTCTTTTTCCCTTCTGATGCTACGCTGTTTCAATGGCAATGGCTTGCTTTATCGGGGTTAGTTGGCTTTGTCATCGGCGATTTGTTATTGTTCCAGGCGCTTGTTGTTGTTGGCGCGCGAATATCGATGTTGGTTATGGCGCTGGCCCCGCCTTTTGCAGCGTTTATCGGATGGCTTTTGCTGGGCGAAGTTATGTCGCCTTCGAATTTGCTGGGAATGTCGATTACCTTAGCTGGTATTGTCATTGTAATTCTGAAACGCGAAAAAAGCGAGGTTAACGGAACAGTTACGCGAAAATTAAAATCAAATTATTCATTACAGGGAATACTGCTTGCACTCGGCGGGGCATTGGGACAGGGGGCCGGGCTGGTTCTGAGCAAAAAGGGAATGGGCGACTACGATGCTTTTTCTTCTTCACAAATAAGGGTTTTAACCGGGATTGTAGGATTCATTTTTGTTTTAACTTTTATGAAACGCTGGCCACGTTTTACTGCGGCTAT
>JBBINB010000115.1:0-10064 GCA_037444065.1 Draconibacterium sp. | reverse complement strand
CTCAGTGACAGGTTTATAACACTATTCAAAGAACGATCAAACTGTGCAGATCAAAGAGCTAAAGTAGCTATATTTGCCCCCTGTCATTCTCACATTGTGCCCAAATTATTTTTGGGTAAGGACTCAGGGTGACAGTCAGACTGAGCGTAGTCCCCGCCCGAACGTACGGGCAGGGAAGTCTAAATTCAGGAAAAAAACGACAAGTCATAAGATTTAATTAGAATGAAAACAAAAAATTCCAGCGAATATAACCGCCGCCAGTTTATGAAACACCTTTCGCAGGGCGCAGCGATAACTTTGATTATGCCGTCGCTGCTTTCTCAGGGGCTGACATCGTGCCGGCAAAGGGCGGAATCCTTAAATACTTTAACCATGGGAACCAATGATTTGATAAAACTTATGGACGACTTTACCGCGGTTTACAAGCAATACGCTGCCAGCGATATTTACACCCGCGAGGCAGCCTGCATGAATGTTCAGTGGCGCGGGATAGCGCTGCCGGTCCAACCCGGCGACCTTTTCGCGGGACGGTCAACACAGCCGCCAATTGGCTGCAGGCCGCAATCGAACGAAGGGTTCCTGGGTTATTATCTTCACCGCAATGCTGTTCAGCGGTTGAGGGAAGCGGCTGATATCGCACCCGAAAACCAGAAAACACTCGATGAACTTGTGGCATTCTGGGAAACTGAAAACACGGTTGCTAAAACAAAAAAAGCTTTCACCCCTGAAATGACAGCCGCTTTGCCATCCGACGATTACAGCAACGAACCGGGAATTGCCTTTACCCTTTGGCGCATGTCGGGCGTTCAGTTTGATTACGGAAAACTCATCAGGAACGGGATTGGCGGATTAAAAACTGAGATTGAAAATTACCGGAAACAGGAGGATGCCGGCAGCGACAAACACAAATTCTACACCGCTGCTCTTACAACGCTGGATACTTTTTCAGAAGTGAGCCTTTTCTATGCTGAGCAGGTACAAGCAAAGGCTTCGCAGGCGAGTGGTCCTGAAAAAAAGGAGTTAAAGGAAATGGCACTTGTCCTTCAGAAAATTGCTACAGAAAAACCTGAATTTTTCCGCGAAGGATTGCAACTGATGTACCTGTACAATGCGCTCGACGGCGCCCGCAATTACGGTCGGATGGATGATTCGCTGGGCGATTTGTACGCTGCCGATATCGAAAACGGGAAAATCGATAAAGAAGAAGCCATCCGTTTGCTTTCAGGTATATGGAAACTGATGGCTGCCCGCAATTACCGTTACGATACCCGTGTAATTATTGGCGGAAAAGGGAGGCTGAATGAAGCCAGTGCCGACAAGCTTGCCCTTGCAATTATGGAAACTTCGAAACGGGTGCAGGACATTGTCCCGCAACTGGCACTCCGGTTTTATACCGGGCAGAATCCGGCGCTTTACCAAAAAGGGCTCGATGTGCTGGCGACCGGACACCCGTTCCCGATGCTGTACAACGACGATGTGAATATCCCCTCGGTGCAGGCAGCATTCGATGTTCCGTATGAAGAAGCCATTCATGCCATCCAGTACGGTTGCGGCGAATACGTACTCAACCACCGGAGCGTGGGCACACCCAGTGGTTTAATTAATTTGCTTCAGGCATTGATTGTAACCATCAACAAAGGCATCGACCCCAAAACAGGTAAACCGATGGGAATGCCGCTTGAAAATTACGCGAAATACAACAACTTTAAAACTTTCGACAACCTCATGGCAGCCTACAAGGAACAGGTGGAATACCATGTGGTGCAACTGGCAAAACACGAGGAACTTGAATATATTTATGCAGGGAAAGACAATGCCTTTTTTCTTTCGAGCATTTTGATGGACGACTGCCTGAAAAACGGAAAAGGCATGTTCGAGGGCGGCGTAAGGTACATGGGTGGAACCCTTGAATCGTACGGAAACTCGAATGCAGCCGACAGTTTTACGGCCATTAAAGAGCTGGTGTACGAAAAGAAAAAGCTAACGCTGGAGCAAATCAGGCAAATGATAAACGCCAATTTCGAAGGTTTTGCCAAAGAACGCAAAATGCTGCTCGATTGCCCGAAATACGGCAACGATAACGAAATGGCCGACCAGATGCTGGTTGAAATCCATAACCATTTGTGCGAGTTTACACGCAAACAGCGCGAAAACACCAGCCTTCACTCCTACCTTGTCGTTGTCATTAACAACGACGCCAACACGGTAATGGGCTTGCAAACGCCTGCCTCGCCCGACGGCCGCCTGGCATACACCTACATGAACCCTGGAAACAATCCGGTAGGCGGCGCCGATAAAAACGGGATTACCGCATTTTTAAATTCACTGGTGAAAACGGCCACCAACATCCATGCCGGGGCTGTACAGAACATGAAATTCTCGAAAGAACTTTTTGCCGAAAACCGGCCGATGCTTGAAGCGCTTTTGCAAACCTACTGGCAAAAAGGCGGAGCGCAGGCCATGTTAACGGTTGTCAGCCGCGGCGATTTGGAAGATGCGATGGTTCACCCTGAAAAATACCAGAACCTGATTGTGCGGGTGGGCGGTTTTAGCGAACGGTTTGTCAACCTTCCGCCCGAAACCCAACGCGAGATTTTGTCGCGGACTTTGTATTAAATTTGCAGACAAGTAATTTGGATTGCTATTGATTTTTAATGCTACTCAACTTAAAAACGGTATAAACTTTAACTCCGTGGAACTATGGGAAAATTCTGTGCTACAAAATGTTATTGCACAGAGTACCACAGAGTAGACACAGAGTTTCGCAGAGAATATTTAACTTTTTATTGGCATTTCTAAAAAGACAACTATAAAAAAGCGACCATGACCAAAACGGAAAAATTTCACCGGCTCATTCAAACCGGAAAATCAGAAGACAAAGTATTGTTCCGCCCGATTTTAATGCAGTTTGCAGCGGAATACATCGGTAGCAATTACGGTCAGTTTGCATCGGATTATCATGTTTTGGTGGAAGCCAACCTGCGTTGTCTGGATGATTTTGATATTGATTTGCTGGGGCTGATTTCGGACCCTTACCGCGAAACCAGCGCTTTTGGAGCTGGTATCCAGTATGTACCGAATGGAGTTCCGCGTTGTTTGAATTTGCTGGTGCACTCCACCGACGACGTTATCAACCTGAAAAACCCGGATGTCTACAAAGCCAAACGCACCCTAGACAGAATAAAAGCCGGCGAGCTGCTTTCGAAAAAAACCCATGGAAACATTCCCATCATTGGATGGATTGAAGGCCCGCTGGCCGAAGCCTGCGATTTGGCCGGTGTGGAAAACATGATGTTGCAACTGATGATGGACCCCGATTTTTGTAACCGGCTGATGGACAAATGCATGGTTACAGCCAAAGATTTTGCCAAGGCACAGATTGAAGCAGGTTGCGAAATCATTGGAATGGGCGATGCCGTTTGTTCGCAGATTGATGCGGACACCTACAATACTTTTGTAAAAAGCCGGCATCATGAACTGATAAGTTACATCCATTCGCTGGGTGGAAAAATTAAACTGCACATTTGCGGAGATACAAACCATTTGCTGCCCTCGTACAAAGAATTCGGAATAGATATTCTCGACTTAGACTGGCAGGTGGATATAGGCCATGCCCGTTCGGTGGTGGGCGAAAACGCAATCCTTTGCGGAAACATTAATCCGGTAACCATTCAGAATAAATCGCGCGACGAAGTTTTTCAGCTTTGCAAAAACCTGGTTGAAAAACACAAAAACGAACGGTACATCCTTTCTGCCGGGTGTGAAATTACGCCGCTAACAGCGCCTGAAAATTTGAAAGCGATGAGCGAAGCTACCCGATTGATTTAGCAGGAGGGACTACAGGGGCTTACTGTTGGTTATTTATTTCTTTATGAACCCCTTTCGGTTCAGTTCAATTTCGTAATAACTGATAACGGATTGTTGGGCCCATGGTGCATTACGGTTTTGTGGTAATTAATATGTACCCGGGGGTATTTTTGTTTAAAGCGCCCTATTTACCGGTTGGCTTTGTCTAGCCTTTTTGTTCCGGGTATTTTGCCCGCGCCTGCATTTATATTCAGGATGCCTTCTTCGACGCATTGTGCCAGCAACTGTTCATGCTTTTTTCTTTCAGTACCTGGCGCGGTTTTTTACCCACATATAATGGCCGTTGTTTTTTTCGCTCATCGCTATTAATATCTCGCTGGGTTTTCCCGTTTATCTGTTATAAAACCGGCTTACTTTTGGTAACTGGCGCCCTGAGTGTCCTGAAAGCTTTCTACTAGGGAGAAGGGAGATGGCTTTTCTTTCGTTTTTTTTTAAAACTAAACAACATTACAAGCTATTTCTTTAATTTAACAATCAGCGAAAGGTCCATCGGGTATTTTCCCGACTCTTTTCCATACACCGAAAGGCCTCCACGGTTGTTTGTCGATTCGTCGACAAGTAAAACAATGTTTACCCTTCCGGTTTCGAGCGCCGATTTTTTTGCGGTTTCATCCAGTTCAGCTTTAACCAGATACCCATAGGAGCCGGCTTCATCGAGCAGCCAGGGTTTGCTGCGATCGGGGCTGCCCCATTCCCATCCGGGTTCCTGGTTCAGCCAGGATAAAATTCCGTTATGGTCTGCAGGATCATCGCGTAATTCAACCTGGTCAATCTTCTGGCTATTGGCAGTAATTGTAACCAGCGAGCCATGCAGTTTTTCGTCGGTTTGCGGATAGCTGTTTTTGCCATAACCCGGAATTGTGCCTTTTTCAGAAACTATTGTCATCCCGATTCTTTCGGCATCGCCCTCTTCGAGGTATTTTTCCTGTGGATACCGTGATGCAAGCTCTGCCCTGAATTCAATACTTTCAACATTTTCGGCATTAAGGTTTGCCGGTAAATTAAATTCGTATTCAAAAAATCCCGATCCCATTCCCCAAACTTTTTTTCCATTTTGAGGAGCCAATTGCTTGATGCTCCAATCGGCCCCGGAATAATCAGACGGCTGTTTTGTTATAACCAGTTTATCCGGATTAGCCTCTCCGGTAACCCTGAATGGCACAAAATTATTGTGCAAAATTCTGCCGTTGTCGTCTTCGAGGGTTGTTGCCAAAATCAGTACCATTTCTTTATTGGGTACCCTGAATTCAGCTGGTTCCAGTTGTTTAAAAGCAAACGGCCCGGCTGTAACCTTAATTTCTCCCGCTGTGATTTCTTCCTTATCGCCCAGGCTGTTCCAGCCATATACATAGTACATTAATTTTAAATTACCTGGAATTTTGCTTGTTACAGCGCTGATTCCAACAGGTATTTTTACATTAGAACCACCTGCATAACTCTGGTAGAAATCGTCTCCTGCAACAACATAAAGGTCTTTATGAAAATCGTTCATTGTCATTCCCGGCAGAATTTCGTCAAGCCCGAATTTTTTCTGTGAGCGGTCGAAGCGATAGTAGCCATTCCATTCGTTAATTACATCGTGAAATTCGGTAAAAATGAAACCGGCAATTTTTGGGCGTTTGCGGAATTCGTTCATCATAATATGGTATTCCCAGGTAATGTCGATGTCGCCTGTGCTGCCCTCATATCCCCAAACCGCGCCACATTCAGAATTAAACATGGGTTCGTTTCCCTGTTTGTTCCCGCCGATGTAATTGTGCGTTGACCCCGGGTAGGTGTTTTTCACGATTGTATCAAGGAAACCTGCCCAGTGACGGGCGGGCAGGTAGCTGTGCCATGTGTTGATATCGGTTACAACATGATCCCAGTTACAGGGCGAATTGTCTTCAATCAAACGTGTCGGGTCTGCAGCTTTTGCAATGTGGTATCTTTGGCGCACCCATTCCTGTGTTTCGGGGGTATAGCTTCTTTTTCCCGACACAGAATCTGTGCTGAACAGGCCCCATGTTTCGTTAAAAAGAACCCACGAAAAAATGCTTGGGTGATTGTAGTCGCGTTCCATTTCTTTATTGGCAATGTATTCCCAGTTCGCCTTTGCAACACTGTCGGGTTCGCCCCAGAAATTGGGGATATCTTCCTGTATCAGCAAACCAAGTTTGTCGGCCCAGTAAAGTTTTCGGGGGAGTTCGGCTTTAATGTGAATGCGTAACCCATTCAAACCCAAATCTTTTGCCCGTTCAATTTCCTCTTTCATAAACTGGTCTGAAGGAAAAGTATAAAACCCCTCTGCGTGGTAACTCTGGTCGAGTGCAAGTTTCAGGTAAACAGGTCCGTTGTTTAGCGCCACATAGCTGAAATCCTTGCCCGGAATTTCAACTGCCGAAATTTTGCGCATACCGAAATAGGTAGAAACATCATCGCTTAATTCTTCGGTTTTTAAAGAAGCAGTAACCTCGTATAAAAAAGGATTTTCGAGATCCCATAGTTTCATTTCTGAAACGGGAATTGTAAAAGTTGAAACCCTGGTGCCGGCAGTTATATCGCCCTGAAAATCAACCGGGTTATTTTTGCCTTTAAGTAAAAACCGGACGTTTGATGAGGGATTTTCTGCAAGCGTTACCCTGGCAGTAACTGTTTGATTGTCGATATCGGGGGTAAAATGGATGGTTTTGATAAAGTTCTGCGGACGTGCCTCAATGTAAACCGTTTGCCATATACCTTTTGCATTTCCGTAGTATTGCTTTCCCGAGGGGCGGCTATTCAGCTCTTCGTCTTCAACGCGTACAACAATTTTGTTCTCGCCTTCGACAAGGTATTCAGAAATGTTAAAATCAAAAGGGACATAGCCACCGGAATGGTGCCCAGTTTCTTTTCCGTTTATCCAGACCGTTGTGTTAAAATCGCTTGCACAAAACACCAGCCAGGTATTTTTACCCGCCCAGTTGCCCCGATTTTCAATTTTAAAAGTGCGCGAATACCAGCCAACATTTACTTTTGGCATCCGTATTTCGCTAAGCGGGCTGGCCCACGAAAAGGGGACAAGTATTTTACTGTCAAATAATTCGGTTTTTTCATGCCAGTTTTCGGCCAATCCGATGTTGGCAGAATCGGGTTTAAACTGCCAGTAGCCATTCAGGTTTTGCCAGGCTGCCCGTTCGAAGTTGGGCAGTGGGTGTTCGGGCAGTGGAATATTATTTTTTTTATTGGAACAGTTATAAAAAAAAGCTGAGATAATTAACAGCAGGAGCAAGGTTTTTGTCTTCATAGCCGGTGTTTTCGTTGATATAAGATATGATGTAAAAATAGGGTTTTGTTCTGAAAATAACAGGCAATTATGAAAGACATTGTCAATATTTATTTAAAAACATTAAACAAAGTGAGGCGCCCTTTTTTATTTGCCGCGTAATAAAGAGTAATTTTTCAGGATTACTTTTTTGCCAGGGTAAAAAGAAACTCAATCCCGCCATCGATACGGTTTCGTGCGGTTATTTTTCCCTTGTGAAGCAAAATGGCATTTTTAACAATTGATAAACCCAGGCCGGTGCCGCCTGATTCCCGTGTCCGGCCCGGATCGATCCTGTAAAATCGTTCGAAAATGCGGTGCAGGTGCTCTTCCGGGATACCAACTCCCGTATCGGAGTAGCTGAAGTAATGGTATTTTTTATCCCCGAGGTAATTTTTTATTTCGATGGTAATATTTTCGCCCGCATAATTTATGGAGTTTTCAACCAGGTTTTGAAAGACCGACGAAAGCAGCGAGTCGTTCCCGTTAACCTGCACTTTAGGGTCGATGTTTAAAACGCAATTGATGTTTTTTGCGTTCATCCGGTTTTCGAGGTTTTCGATAACGTCGGAAACAATGTTTTTGATATTTACCGGTTTTATTTCGAAAAGCTCACCTGCATCTTCAATGTTATTCAGCAAAGAAATATCGTTTAGCAGCAGATTTAACCTTTCGGATTGAGCATGAGCTTTTTCGATAAAGTATTTTCTTTTTTCCTCATCTATTGCAGGATTATTCATTAACGTTTCGATATATCCTTTTATCGAAGCGAGGGGTGTTTTTAATTCGTGTGCAATGTTAGAAGTAAGCTGTTGTTTGAGCAACCGTTGTTTTTCGGGGCGGGTAATATCAGTAATCAGTATTTCGAAACTTTTGTCGGCAAAAACTATGCAAAGTACTTTAAAGTATTGTTCGTTTATGTTGATGGTAAATTCAACCTGGGGCAGGTCGTTACTTGTAAACTCCAAACCGGTTTTCAGGTATTCGTCTAAAAAGGCGTTTATAGCTTTAAATTCGGGGACTTTGAAAATATTTTCGGCCGAAAGTGTAGAGGTATTGGAAATAATACCGGTATATTGAATGAAATTACTGTTTGCCAACATCTTGTCTTTGTTGGGATTAAAAAACGCGATGCCTTCGTTCAGGATGTTCATGTGGTTAAAAAGCCTGTCTTTTTCAAGGGCTGCAGCATCTTTTGCCTTATGCAGTTTGTTGTAAATGGTTACAATCTGCGAGCCAATCACACCTAGTTCGTTATTGGGGAAATCGTATTCGTTTTTTATTGATTCGTTATTACCTGCCCTTATTGCAAAGTCTTTTAGGTTGGTTATAGAATCGGAAAGACGTTTTGTTATTATGTTGATTAATATCCAGATAACAAGGAAAATAGTAAAAATAAAAAAGAGAAAATACTTTTCGGCCTTCATAAAATCGGCCAAATCGATATCGTATAATATGGCGGTGCGAACAAAGTACTCATCGAAATTGCGTGCGTAATAATAAAACTTTTGGTTTGTTGTAACCGATTTACGGATATTTGAACCTTTGTCCGAGTAAAGCGCCTTTTGGATCTCGGGACGTTCGAAATGGTTTTCCATTTTGCTGAAATCAGAAACAAAACTGTCGTACAAAACCTTACCCTTTTTGTCGATAATGGTAATCCGTATATTTTTTTGAGGAACTAATTGTGCCAGGGTATCGGCCGGTTTAAAATTTCCGGTAGCGGCAAGTTTATAAACCTGAATATAATTATGGGTTACCTCGACTACATTTTCCAGGGTGTTTTCCAGTTCTGCTTTTTTATATTCTTTTTCGCGGTAAAGCTGATACAGGATTATTGCACCTGTAAAAAATATAAAAACGGTGAAAAAATAGAAAAAAATGGTTCTCCTGAATGATTTACGTACGGGCACTTTTTTATTTTAATTAAATGGTTGTTTTTTTATACTTGTCTTATATTACATACTGATTTCTTATTGTCATAAGCAGGCACGTTTTTTACAAACTGAAACAATATCCGTAACCCGATTTACCTTTGATGCATTCACCATAATCGCCGATTTTTTTTCGTAACCGGGCAATGTTTACATCCACATTTCTTTCTGTTACAATTACATCGTCGCACCAAACGCGGTTGAGTATCTCTTCGCGTTCAATGTATTGCCCCTGGCGCTTAACCAACAGCGACAGGATTTCAAATTCTTTTCTGGTGAGGTCAACGGGTTGGCCCTGAATAGTTACCGATTTACTTACCGTGTCAATTTCCAACTCCAATGCTTTTAAAATATTGCCTGTAACCAATTCGCCACCACGTTTGAGGATAGCCTTTACTCGTGCAATTACCTCTTTAATTGAAAAAGGTTTCGAAATATAATCGTCGCCACCCACATTAAACCCGGTGAGCAGGTCGTTTTCGGTGGTTTTGGCGGTAAGAAATATAATCGGTACCGCAAGTTTCAACTCTTTCCTGATTTTAGAAGCCATTTTGTACCCCGACATTTCGCCCATCATCACATCGAGCAATATAAGGTCAAATTGGCCAATGTTTTTCTTTAAAGCAGTTTCAGCAGAGTAGGCTACTTCTGTTTCAAATCCTTCGCTGATTAGGTTAAATTCAAGAATTTCGCATAAATCCTTTTCGTCGTCAACTATCAATATTTTCGGAGTTGTCATAGTTTTGAGTTTTGAATTCCGAGTTCCAGGTTCCGGGTTTCAGGTTCAATACTTAAATGATGGATATTGAGCATTCGATATTGAATATTTGTCTTTGTCCTTTCATAAATATAGGTGACAGAAAAGTGTAAACTGACAACCTTGATGTTAATAACTCATTTTACTTTTTTGTTCTTTCTTTTATATCTTCATTCTGCCGGGAGAAGCGGAGAAGGGCTCTGCTGGGGGGCAACCCTTCAAG
>JBBINB010000114.1:0-10178 GCA_037444065.1 Draconibacterium sp. | reverse complement strand
AAAGGAGATAATTTTCCCGACCTGCACCGCGTGATTATGGGATTTAAGGGCTGGCTTCGGGGGATGCACCATCGAGTGGAGAACCTACAAGCCTATATTGATGAATACAGTTACCGTTTCAACCGAAACAATATGAAGGATGGCATCTTTGACAACCTTCTACGCAGGATGGTAAAGGCAGATCCGTTACCTTACAAAGTTTATTGTTTAAATGCCTAATTCAAAAGATTAATTGATAAATCACTTTTAAAATTTTCAAATACTAATATTTAAAAAGTTACATTTCATTGCTCCTTTTAGATTTGAATATTAAGCTAAATATGTTCAAAAAGAAGATTTTATATAATTTTTATGCAAAAAGGGAGTTTCAAAATACAACTCAGATCTTTGCTGACTCTTTTATTTTATTATATTGAGTAAAAATAGCAGAATTTTTGGATTATTTCTTAAACTTAAGCATTGCAAAAGTCTAATACATCAATTCAGTTTTTGATATAATAATTTCAGCTTAGTTCCTTGATAGATACTTATTATAATGCTAATTAATTATCTTAGAGTATTGTAGATAAAGCATCACAATCCCGAACCGCTAAAACTGAAAATAAATAAACGCCTGCATATCAGACGAAATGGATTGATAGACAATAATTACCACAACAGCCGAAATAACTGTTTTTGCCCAAAGCGGCGTTGCGATAAACCAATCCGCAATTTTCCTTTTAATTCCCTCGCTTAGCCAGTGAATTACAAAACCAAACAGCATTACCAGGAAAACCCATTTATAGGCAACCAAAACATCCGGGATGATTTCCAGGTCGAATTTGGTACCAATCTGGCGGAGCATTTTCCGGACTATCTCCATCGATTCGGAGCGGAAAAATACGCGGGTGAAGGTGATAAAAGTAAAGGTAAGGGCGATTTTCCATGTGTTGGCAATCCAGTTGTTTTGTGTTTCCCACGGGCTGATTTTTCGCCAGAATTTGTAAACCACCAGCCCAATTCCGTTTAATCCACCCCAAATGATAAAGTTGAGCGATGCGCCATGCCACAAACCGCCCAACAACATGGTGAGCATTAAATTGATGTTGGTGTTTACGCTACGTTTAAAACCCGGGAAATAGCGCATTAAAACGGCTACCAGCACAACAACTGCCAAAGTAATTGGTACCAAAATGAGCTTTCCTATCAGAATCAGGACAATGGCCAGAATTACGCCAAGACTGATGTAGCTGAAAGTTGAGCCGCTGCGGTTTCCGCCTATCGGGATGTACAGGTAATCTTTCAGCCACGATGAAAGCGACATGTGCCAGCGTTTCCAGAAATCGCCCACATTTTTGGCCTTGTATGGAGCGTTGAAGTTTTGAGGCAACCGGAATCCCATTAGCAGCGAAACCCCGATTGCAATATCGGTGTACCCCGAAAAATCGACATAAACCTGGAGCGAATAACCAAAAAGCGCCATCAGGTTTTCAAAACCAGTATAGGTTACCGGGTTCGAAAATACCCTGTCGACAAAATTAACGGCAATGTAATCGCCAATAAAAATCTTTTTTACCAGCCCTTTTAAAATCATAAAAACTGCCCATCCAAACTCGGCTTTCGAAACATGAAAATCCTCGTAAATCTGTTTTATAAAACCCGAAGCCCGAACAATCGGGCCAGCCACCAACTGCGGAAAAAAAGACACATAAAAACCAAAATCGATAATGTTTTTTACAGGCAGCGTTTCCTTTCTGTACACATCAACCGCGTAGCTTATGGTCTGAAAGGTGTAAAACGAAATCCCGACCGGTAGCAAAATCTGGTTTACATTAAAGTGGGTGCCAGTGCTCTCGTTTACCCAAAGCGCAAGCTGGTTTAAAACATGCAAGTTGGTCCCAAAAAGGGTATTAAAACTTTCGACAAAAAAATAGGAATACTTGAAGTATGCCAGTACAAAAAGGTTGACAGTAACACTAACTGCAATGAGTATTTTCCGGGTCAGTTCGTTTTTCGAATTGTAAATTCCCTTCCCGGTAAAAAAACCAACAAGGGTACTGACCAGCAGGATAAAGAAGAAAAAACCGCTCGATTTGTAATAAAAGAATATACTCAGCAGAAACAGGTACCCGGCCCTGATGCTGCGGTTTTTATTCCTGTAAACCAGTGAATATCCTATTAAAACAACTACAAAAAAGGCCCAGAAAAAGAACCTTGTAAAAATAAGCGGCGCAGTTTCGTTGTACACAAAAATGGCGCGTAAACCTTCGGCAATATTTAAGTTTAAATTTTGCAATTTAGTTTCAATGTTCTGTTATTTCCGTTTATTACTTTCATGATTAATTTTACAACCAAAAAACAAATCGCAAAAATCAAAAACCAATTAAGCAACCAAACTCAAAAATCCAAATCCAAAATTATCCGGTTGGGAAATTTTGGAATTTAAAATTTTTATAAGTTGGAATTTATTTGTCATTTGAAATTTGTTTTTTGGATTTTGGATTTTCATTCTTTCACTTGTCACTTGCTGTCAATGCGTTTTTTTCCTGTAAATATTTTTCAAAATTCTTCATCAGGGCGTTAAAAAACAGGTCGCCCAAAAGCAAATATCCTTCACGCGTAAAATGAATTTTATCGTTCTGTGCAAGTTGGTTTTTTTCCCACAGCACAACCGAATTTAAACCACCCATAACCCTGTACATATCCCATACCCCGGCATTAATTTCGTCGGCAACTTTAAACATACTTTGCCCGGCTTTCTCGCCATTTTTATTTACATACCGCCTGTATAAATAGCTATCGTTGTTTGTTATAAAAATAATTGCAGTTTCGGGAGCGGCCCTTCTTATTCTAGAAATCAACAGCCCGTAATTTGCTTCATATTCGCGCTGCGAAAAACGCTTTCCATAGGCATCGTTAATTCCAAGACCAAGAATTACAAGGTCAGGCTTCAAAATGGCAAGCTGTTTTTCAAACAATTCACATCTAAGAAACGACGGCACCTGGGCACCATTTACCCCAATGCTATGATATAGAAATCCGTTGGGAGCCGATTCGGTGGTTATTCCGAAAAGAGTAAAACTGCCTTTCAGCGTATCGGGCCGTTGTATAAACAAGTTCAGACTGTCAACGTACGTATTCAGTTCAAAATCAAAATATTCATTGGTCCTGACAACACTCCTCAACAATAAAGAATCAACCGAAACTGTATAATTATCGTCTGGATCTTCATAAAAAACACGCAGTTTATTAAACCGGTAATCAAGTACATTTTCGGGTTCCAGCAAAATTGTCAATTCGGCTTTTGGCGACGAAGTAGTGGCAGAAATACCACCTACTCCCAGGGTGCACGATTTCCGGGTCTCCACGTTGCGGCAACTCTGCCAGTTCCCGGAGTATCTGATGTAATAACCAAAAGGTGAGTTTGTACGGGCAATGCGATAAGGAAACATAAAACCCCATCCGGCATTCATTTCGCCATTCATTTGTTGAAGGCGCGAGCGGATTTGCCCCGAAAATGTCCCCGCCTGAATGTGCGAGCCGCCGATTTGAATCACGTTTATGCGGCCTTCACCAGTTCGCAGCAAAGTTTCGAGCTTGTTGTAGAAATTCGAGGAATAGCGGTCGTTTCCAAAATTATATAGCTCATTTAAATCGGAACGGATAAAATTGTATGAATTAACCTGGTAGAGGTAGGGATTGTTCTGGGCAGAAAGACTGAGAACGGAGAAGATTAAGAAAAGACCGAAAACAGAGGACAGAAGGAAGCCGGAAGTATGAAGCGCGAAGCGCGAAGCACGAAGTTGAGATAATTTCCACCCTCGATTTTTAAATAACCATGTGCAAATGACAAATAACAAATGACAAATGACAAATAACAAATGACAAATAACAAATGACAAATAACAAATAACCAAAAACTTTAATCCCGGAACCTGCAACCTGCAACCCACAACCTGTAACCTGTAACCCGGAACCTGTAACCTGTAACCCGCAACCTGCAACCTGCAACCCGCAACCTGCAACCCGCAACCTGCCAACTGCCAACTGCCAACTGCCGCTTTTTTTGCCCCCCTCATTCCGCTTTCTTTAAAAAGTTATTGTACTCCACGATAAAAGCATTGTAAAACATATTCGAAATAAGCGAAGATCCTCGTGGTGTAAAGTGCACATAATCTGTCGATGCCAGCTCAGGACTTGCATTTACCCAGCCCGGCATACTGTTGTAACCGCCCATTGCCCTGTACATGTCCCAGTAGCCGCTCCCGGTGTCGAATGCTGCTTTTTTTAATGCTTCCACAACGGCAGGGAGCAATTCGTACGTAACATATTTGTCTTTGATTTTAGTCGACATGTCGCTGGGGCCAATCACAATTACTGCAACGCCGGGGCACGATTTTTTAAGCCTGTTTATCTGGCCTGCAAACCAGCGTCCATAGTTATCAATTGCCTTTTGATCTTTGATATACGGCATTACATTCCCTCCAAACTGCAAAATAAAGAGGCCGGGATTGAGATCCCTGAACATTTTAGTGGAATGCTCAAAATCGCTTTGGGTAAAAATCAAACCCGAACATCCGCGCAGGGCAATGTTATCGACAATAACACCTTTGCTATCAGCCAGCTCAACACCGTAAATATCGGGGCTATCCCACCCCGAAAATTTAAGAACCACGTTATCTGTTTCAGGGGGTAAATCGTACTTTACCACGCCATAATCCAAATCAGGGATCAGGTTCTCAGAAAAAACAAGTTCATCGTTTACAATACACTGCATTTCCACGGGACTTTTGGCATTTCCGTAAAACAGCCTCATCCGGCTGTACTGGCGAGTGTTTCTGAATGAAATATTAGATTTAGAAATACTCAATTCTGCGGTGTGCAAAGTATGCTTTTCGAATGGAATTGAGTCGAAGGTAAGCGGTGCAAACCTTGAAAAAGCCCCCATTACGCCATACCGGTTGTGCTCAACCAGGCTGTCGACATTGCCATAGATGGGGTAACGGACCCAGTTATCGGAATTGGTTTGCACGGCGCTGAAAACAAAATCATAAGGCTGAAGCGCCGGCCTCAAACCAAGGCCAGTCCCGCCAAACCTGTTTTGCAGTTTATCGCGGAAATTCGCCGTAATGCGGTCTCCTTCGAGCTGACTGTCGCCATAATGCATGATGCGTGTCAAATTGCCGGACCTGAGTTTATCAAAAAACCGTGCTAAATTCGCATGCCCGTCGCTGTTCATTTCAATTTTATGGATCGATTCAACCAGCTTATGATAACTTGCTGTATCGATTTCTCCGTTTGCATTCCCGTCGTCGAGGGCTAGTTCAGCCAGTGAATCGATTCCGAGCTGTTGTTCTATTATTTCCGAAACATCGGCATATTCCACTTTTCCGGTCGCGAACATTTCCTCAAAGGTTGGCATGTGAAATTTAAATTCGCCAACTTTCACACCATCGGCGGGTGTAATAAGCATGGTGCCAGCCAACAGCATAAAAACGGCTACGGTAAAAAGCAATATTTTTATCGGCTTCATTTTGTAGTGTAAATTATCAGTTTTTGTCCGACCTGTATTTTACGGGCATCCTGAATGTTATTCCATTTTAAAATATCTTCGGGGGTTACCCCATTGTATTTTTTTGCAATGGTAAAGGGCGATTCACCGTTTTTTACTGTGTGCTCTTCCCTTGTGCCAGAATTCAATTCCCTGAATACCCGGAGGGTTGTGTTTTGCTTTAATTGCGCCGCTACCGGAAGTTTTTCCTCCTTTGATTTTTGAACAGGTTGTAAACCCGAATAAAAAGCCGCCTTATCATTGTCAACGAAAATATCCAGTGTCTTTCCGGCCTGAATTTTACGTTCATTCGAAATATTGTTCCAGTATTTCAGATCCTCTACCGGCACATCGTACACTTCGGCAATAATTCCGAGCACATCGCCGGTTTGCAATTTATATTTTATTTTGGTTTTTCCTTCAATTTCGAGGTTTTTCACGGGTTCGCCCAGGTATTGCCGCCCCGGGGCCGGGGGATATTCAATTTTTTGTACCGTAATTTCAAACAGAGCCGAATCGAATGTGTTGTATATCGAATCGTGCCATAGCACAAATTCGTCCCATGATTCATCGGGCAAAGCCAACTCTGCATGTTTCGGGCCACCCGGAACAATGGAATACCTGTATTGAGGGTTAAGAAATTCAAGGTGCTTTTGCGACACACCCAGCACTTCCGAAATCTGTTTAAAATGAACCTGTTTTGTTATTTGCACTGTGTCGGGAATAACTTTTTTTGCCAGCGGATCGATGTTGATTTTAAACCTGTTGTTCTGCAAAAAAACTGAGGTTGCCTGAAATGCCGCAACATACATACCTGCTGTTTCGGGAAGGTAAGACAATATCTGATTTAAATTTCCGGTGTTACCTGCAAGCGCCAGGGCATTTTTCATTTTTGTATTACCGTACAAATAACCTAAAACAGCCAGTTCGGGAGTTTCAAACGCTTCGAAGTTTTGTTTCATTACTTTTGCAAATGCACTGGTTGACAAATGTGGATTAAATCGCTCGTCAACCAGCCTGTTTACCTGCAAACCATTTAAGACCGCCTGAAAATGGGTTAACTGCCAAATACCGGCCTTTCCATCGGCGCTTACCTTTTGTTGGTTCATCGCCGAAATTGCCGGGGCAAGGTATTTCAAACTTAACGGTAAACCCTCCCTGCTAAAAATGCGATCAAAATCATTTTCGAGAAAGGAAAAATATCGCACCAGTTTTTCTTTGTCATTTGGGTTTGCACTTTCAAGAAACCGATAAAACCCTTTTGCTTTTTCTGAAAGTACGGGAAATATTCCGGGATTCAAATTCTCAAACCCGGTTTCAAAACCGACGGCCGGATTGAATTTGAATTTACCAGGGTAAAAACCGGGATCCGACCAGCAATACATATCATTCAGTTCTGCAAGATTGTTTTTAAATTGCTTTTTAAAGGCTGTCCAGGCTGAATCGCTTTGTGCCATTGTAATAAAAGAACAAACCGATAAAAAATGGACCAGAAAAAGTTTTGCCCTGATATTTGTTTTTCGCAATTTCAATTCAACAGTAAAACCAAAAATTAGTGGTGCAAAAATAGTTTTTCCTGTCGGATTGAAACCCGTATCAGATAATAATTTCGAAAAAACAAGGGATAGCTTTTTTAATTTTGATGTGAATCGAATATAAAAATTCCCATCAGTAATTACAAATTGTCATGCGTAATTATCCAAAAATTTAGTAACGACCTGAAAAATATAATATTAAGTCCACTCCAAAAAGTCAAAAACCCCTAAATCCCCTAAAGGGGACTTTGAAGAGTTCATTGATTTTCAGCGAGTTCCCCTTTAGGGGTCAGGGGTAAAAGAGTTGAAAATCATTGAACTCGGACTTTTCGGAGTAAGCTCAATATTGATTTCGTTGCGCGGTTTAATTATTCAATTCAATGACTGACAGACTAAAAATCCTTTGAATTTTCGGTATAAGATATAAGTAACGCACTTCGGCCACACAACGCATAGGCACATAATCAGCGCCCTGAATTTAAACCGGACAAAGCGCAAATTTAACTGTTATTAAATTAACTTTGGTTTTTATTCCATATCATGGACGGAAAAATATAAAATATGCGAATTCTTTTAACAGGCGTCACGGGTTATGTTGGCAAAAGGCTGCTTCCCGCGCTTATTGAAAGCGGGCATGAAGTAATTTGCTGCGTGCGCGAAAAAAGCAGGCTTACCATTCATAAAAACCTCCTCAGTAAAATTCAAATTGTGGAGGTCGATTTTTTAAAAACCCCTTACCCGGATATTTTTCCCAAAGACATTGATGTAGCTTATTACCTGATACATTCGATGAGCGCATCGAGCGAAAAATTTGATCAGCTTGAAACTGAAGCCGCCACAAATTTTAAAACCGTAATGGAAACAACGCGGGTACAGCAGGTAATTTATCTGAGTGGGATATCGAACGAAAATAAACTTTCAAAACACCTCAAATCGAGAAAAAAAGTTGAAGATATTTTAAGGGGCGAACAGTACGCATTGACCGTTTTACGCGCCGGAATTATTGTTGGCTCGGGCAGCGCTTCGTTTGAAATAATCCGCGATTTGGTTGAAAAACTTCCCGTAATTATTGCCCCAAAATGGGTACTGACCAAATCGCAGCCCATATCGATTCGCGATGTTATATCGATACTTACCGGTGTAATAATGAAAGGGCAATGTTTTAACCATGTTTTCGATATTGGTGGCCCCGAGATTTTAACCTACAAAGACATGATGCTTCAATATGCCAGTGTTAGAAAATTAAAACGGAAGCTGTACACAACTCGCCTCTTCACTCCAAGAATTTCGTCGTACTGGTTATTTTTTATTACTTCTGTTTCGTTTAAGCTGGCAATCAGCCTCGTCGAAAGCATGAAAACAGAGGTTGTGTGCAGCGATAACCGGCTTGAAAAAATACTCGGGTTAAAACCAATTACCTACGAACAAGCCATTAAACTGGCTTTTTTGCGAATAAAGCAAAACCTGGTTTTAAGCAGTTGGAAAGATTCGATTATCAGCAGTAACCTGGGACTTTCGCTTTCCGATTTTATAGAAGTGCCAAATTATGGTTGTTTTTTTAACAGGAAACAAATAAAAATAAGCGACGAAGAAAAAGTTTTAAGCAACATTTGGGCAATTGGCGGAGAGAAAGGATATTATTATGCCAACTGGCTTTGGAAAATTCGCGGATTTTTCGACCAGTTGTTCGGGGGCGTTGGTTTGCACAGGGGAAGAAGATCGCCCGAAGAAATATTTCCAGGCGACGCCCTCGATTTCTGGCGGGTACTGTACGCCAGCCGCGAAAAAAAGAGGCTGTTGCTGTTTGCCGAAATGAAACTGCCCGGCGAAGCCTGGCTCGAATTTAAAATCGACGACAACATGGTTTTGCACCAAACAGCTACTTTCAGGCCACGCGGCCTTTGGGGAAGGGTTTACTGGATTGTTACTTCGCCGTTTCATTTTTTTATATTTAACGGGATGATAAAAAATATTGCAAAAGGATAATTCAAACCAATTACATTTATCAATTTTACAATTTATCAGTTTTACAGATTATGAGAAACATTATAGTAACCGGCGGGGCGCAGGGAACCGGGAAAATCATTTCGGAAAAACTGGTTGAAAATGGTTTTTTGGTTTCGGTTTTAGATGTGGATTGCGAAGCGATCGAAGAGTTTAAATTGGAAAGTGCTTCTGAAAACCTGGCCTTTTTCAAAACCGACGTATCGGACGAAGCCAGCGTAAAACGCTCGTTGGCAGAATCGGTTAAACGATTTGAAGGCATTTCGGGTTTAATTAATAATGCCGCCATCCAGATTGATAAACCTGTTGCTGAACTTACATTTCAGGAGTGGGACCGGGTTATTGGGGTAAATCTTTCGGGGGCGTTTTTATGTGCAAAATATGCTTCCGAATGCCTGAAAAAATCACGGGGAAGTATCGTCAACATAAGCTCTACACGGGCTTTTCAGTCGGAACGCAACACCGAGGCTTACTCGGCAAGCAAGGGAGGGATCCTGGCTTTAACCCACGCTTTGGCCGTTAGTCTTGGCCCCGAAATAAAAGTAAATTGCATCAGCCCGGGGTGGATTGATGTTTCGGCTGTAAAGAAAAAATCGAAAGCCCGTCAAATCCGACTTACAGAAGCAGATCATTTGCAACATCCGGCCGGCAGGGTTGGAAGGGCCGAAGATATTGCCAATATGGTTTTGTTTCTGTTAAATCCGGAAAACAGTTTTATAACAGGGCAAAACTTTATTATCGACGGGGGAATGACAAAGAAGATGATTTATGTTTAAAGCTTTTTTAAAAATGATGATGCAACTTAATATTTACTACCATTGTAACACAGGTAACACAGATTAAACAGATCTACACAGTGATTATCTTCATAATCAGAGTTATCTGCGTTCATTTCAATATATAAATCAATGTCGTTTAGTTAGTGAAAACAGACTTCCCTGCCTGTCGGCAGACAGGGACTTCGCTCAGTCTGACTGTCACCCTGAGTCCTTACCCAAAAATAATTTGGGCACAATGTGAGAATGACAGGGGGCAAATATAGCTACTTTAGCTCTTTGATCTGCACAGTTTGATCGTTCTTTGAATAGTGTTATAAACCTGTCACTGAG
>JBBINB010000113.1:0-10289 GCA_037444065.1 Draconibacterium sp. | reverse complement strand
TTGACGATGTAGGTTTGTACAACCTCACATTAAATTACGTGAAGTTGAACAATTAAGAGAAACCGCCGTGTGCGAGAGCATGCACGGTGGTGTGAGAGGGCGGGGGAGTAATCCCCCTACCTACTCGATTATTTATAGCGGTATTTTGATGAAACCTCGAATGTTTTATTTTGTATTTTCAGGAAAATCTAAATTATGAATTTCGATAAAAAACAACTGGAGATTTTACTGATTAACTATTTCAGGGAAAGTTACAACGACTTTCCAAAAGGAATCCTCAAGCCTTCTGAATCGCCCGATTTTATAGTAAAATTAAGGGACAGGCAAAAACTGGGCATCGAGTTAACCCGCCTGGACCCGGCCAGTAAAAATACTCCCGACGAAACCCTGCTCGCCCGGCTGCAAATAAGGGATCAAACGGTTGAATTGGCAAGGGAACTGTTTGAAGGCAATTCATCCTTAAAGTTATTTGTGAAAATTCTGTTTTCAGAAATGTCTTTTATTTCAGCAGAAAGACAGATATCGGTTGTTGTTCATATGGTTAATTTGATCAGAAAAGAAGCAGGTAACCGGAATGGAAAAGGGTTTTTTAAGAAAACAATTGCTGGAAGTACCCTTCCGGATGGAATTGAAGAAATTCTGGTTGTGAACCATCCTGCTTTAAAGGTTTCTGTATGGGAAAGCACCAATAACCTGGGAGTTTCGCAGGATGTGGTTGATGATATCAGAAGTTCAATCCATAAAAAGGACGAAAAACTGCTCAAATTGTACCAGAAACAACGTCTCGGTTCATACTGGCTTCTAATTACTACCGACCGTTTAATGGGGGTAAAAAGTTATAATCTGACCGAACGGATATTAAACCATGAATTCCATTCAAATTTTCAACAGGTTTTTTTATTCGATTTGATTAAGTCTGACATATATCGATTAATTTAGCGGACATTGGCTAAACTTAAAAATTCATAAAATGATAAACAGAAGAAAATTTATCCGCAACTCGGCATTAACAGCCGCTTCACTTTCGTTTCTTAAGTCAAACGCCATAGCTTCGCTTGTTGGCGAAAAAGGGCTCAAAGATTATTTTAAGGACGATTTTTTGGTTGGCGCTGCAATAAGAGACATTTCTTTTACGAAAAACGACAAACAGATACTTGATTTGGTGGTAAAGGAATTTAATTCGATTACCGCTGAAAACGAAATGAAATGGGAACGGGTCCATCCAAAAGAAAACGAGTGGAAATTCGATAGGGCGGACAGGCTTGTTGAGTTTGGCCTGAAACATAATATGAATATGCAGGGGCATGTTTTGGTGTGGCACAGCCAGTGTCCGCCAAGTGTTTTTGTTGATGAACAGGGAAAAAAGGCAAGTAAGGAGTTGGTAGCCAAACGAATGGAAAATCATATTCAAACGCTTGTCGACAGGTACAAGGGGAAAATCCATTCGTGGGACGTGGTAAACGAATCAATAACCCCTGAAGGTTTCAGAAAGACCAACTGGCTCGAAATTATGGGGCCTGAATTTATGGAACGTGCGTTTCACCTGGCACACGAAGCCGATCCCAAATGCCAGCTCATTTACAACGATTATAATGAGGAAGACCCAAAACGAAGGGATTTTATCATCGAACTGGTGAAGGAATATAAAAAGAAAGGGGTCCCTATTCATGGAATGGGAATGCAAGGCCACCTGAACCTCGATTCGCCCGATTTAAAACTTTGGGAAAAAGCCATTGAAATGTACGCTGCCGCTGGTTTGCGCGTGAGTATTACAGAACTCGAAGTGGATGTTCTGCCCTACGATTGGGGACGTTCTGCCGAGATTTCGACAAATGCCGAATACCGCGAAACGCTAAACCCGTATGTGAAAGGTTTGCCAAAAGAAATCAATGATAAACTGACAAAACGTTACGAGGAAATCTTCAAAATTCTTCTGAAACACCGCGATAAAATCGACAGGGTTACGTTCTGGGGTGTTAGCGACGATTTATCGTGGAAAAACAATTTCCCCATGCGCGGACGTACCAATTACCCGATGCTATTCGACAGGCAGCGCAATCCGAAAGACGCCTATTTCGCCGTTACAGGGCTGAAGAAGTAAAAGGAAAGCCCCCTCTTACTCCCCCGCAGGGGAAGGACCGAAAAGTAGAAAATTAAAGGATTCCATCCCATTGAATTGTTAAACCGTGATGAAATCCTTTTTCTTTTAAAATTATTTAACCATGTAATAGTAAAATCCTACTGTTGTCCATTTCTTGCTCCCCTCCTTTCGGAGGGGCCGTGGGAGGTTCTTTACGCAAAAATAATACCACCACCTGCAAAAATCCAATCAAACAAAAACCACTTTTATGTGTCATATTTGTAGCGTTAAAATGTACAGATATGAAGAGAGTATTTGAAGTTCAAAACCCCGATTTTACCTTGAGCCCGTTTACCGGAATGACCAGAAACCATTACATTGAATTGGCAAAATACCTTCTGGAAAGGGCTTTTACCCATGTAAAATCGAAAAACGATCCTATCTCTTTTCCAATTGTTCCGGGTAAAACCTATCCTCAGCCAAATGCCCCAGACTGGCGTTACCGTTCGGCCGAATTTGAAGCGCTTGAACGTACATTTACGCTTGCCGGGCCGCTAATTGATATCGATCCGAATACGGAAATAAAAGGCATCAACCTTCGCGATTATTATGGCCTGCATTTATACAATGCACTCACGCCGGGGCATGCAAATTCATTGCCGCTGCCCGAAGATTTGCCCGATTCCACTTATCAGTTTACCTGCGAGTTTGGGGGATTGTTTAAAACCCTTTTACTGATGCCCGATACACTTTGGTCTCATTTTTCCGAAGATCAAAAAAAAGAAATGGTACTTACCATTTCGAAATGGGCGCATCACCGCACAACACAAAACAACTGGCGAATTTTCAACATTATCACGCTTTCATTTTTGAAAAAGTACGGGTATGAAATTGACGATCAGCTATTAAAAGACCACCTGCTTTGGGTAGCTTCGTATCATTCCGGTAACGGCTGGTACCTCGAACAAACCTATAATTATTATTCGATTAGCCTCTTTATAGTATATACAACCATTTGGAACCGCACTTTTGGCGATGAGTATTATCCCGAAATTGCGGCAATCATCGAAAAGTCGGCGCAAAAACTGATGGAGTCGCTCACCGGGTTTTTTGGCCGCGATGGGTATATAAACATGTGGTCGCGAAGTATATGCTACCGCACCTGGGTTTCGGGGGCATTCCCCGTGGCTTTTATGCTGAAGGACACAACTTTGCTCGATCCCGGTTTTGCGCGCCGTTTATGCTCTGGTTCGTTGTTGCAGTTTGTTACCCGCGAGGGATTTTTTTACAACGATATCCCAAGCCTTGGATTTTATATTCAGAAGGAGTATATGGTACAAAACTACAGTTGTGCCGGCAGTCCCTTCCTGATGTTTTTGCCATTTATCTGCCTTGCTTTGCCAGAGGATTCGGCGTTTTGGACTGCCAAAGAAAATGAAGGTTTCTGGGAGACAATGGGAACAGGATCAAAAACAACGGTTCTCGAAAATCCCGGACTTGTTCTTGTTAACCATGGCAAAACAGGAACTTCAGAAATTGTTCCGGGTAAAGTGTATTATGACGATCCAAACTATTCGAAACTGATATACAATACCCATTTTCCGTGGGAAGATCATGACCCGCAGGGAGGCACGTCGATGGAATACAGCTTTCGCAGTCAGGATCCGCGCGATGTCCGCGGCGACGATGTAAATTTTTACCTTACCGGAATTGCTGTTGGAAACAGCGCCGAAAAGAGCAGGCAATACACCATTTCGCAAAGTATGATGTTTAACGGCGGGCAAAACGGGGTGCTTTACAGGCAAGCCATCATGCGCCGTCCTCCCAACAACGGGGTGGGTTATATTATCGATTTGGCCGATATTGTCATTCCCGGTGGCGTTATCCGTGTCGACCGTTCACGCCTGGCTTTTGAATATGAACTCACGCTCGGTCACTTCGGGCTGCCACACATTAACGGCGAAAAACCTGTTATCAACCGGTTTGAGAATGAAACACGGAAAATAATTACCGCGGCAATTAAGGGACGACAGGTAGCCTTAATCGCTTATCAAGGCTGGGATAAACTCAAAACCGTTGAGCACACCAACCGCAACGCCGAAGCTGGTGAAAGCACAGTGGTTTATGCATGGAAAAAACGGATGCAAAAAAATCCGCCGATGGAACTGATGATTTCGGTGATGCTCCACAAAACCGACGACACTGAATGGACTGAGGAAGAACTTTCACCCATCAGCAATATTGAAATTATGGATGTAACGCCGTTGGGTTCTGCATTAGGAGCAAAAATTACCTTACGTGAAGGTAACGTTTATGAAGTGTATTTTGAAGAAATCGACGGAAGGAGAAGGAGTTAATCAAACATTTCTTAAAAGCGGAATTTATTTTGTTGGCCAATTTCAGATAATATTTCCCACGCACAGGTAAAAATATCGGATAATTTACCCCCTTCACCGGTAAAAATATCAAATGTTTTGCCCCGGGAATGTGTTTTAAACCGGGTGAGAATAGAATATCAAAACAGTCTGCTAAAAGTGTAATTATTTTCTAATTTTAGCCTGTAAACCTTATTAAACCTTATGAATAGTGCTAAAAACCTGTTTTCAAAACCCTGGATTTTTATTGCGGTTACTCTTTTAGGCATTTCGCTGAAATTTTACAGGCTCGACTACAAAATGTTCTGGTACGACGAGCTGGCCACGGTTTTCCATGTGGCAGGCGCCGACGATGTGCTGCATGCCAGCGATGCCCACCTGAATGAAATCGTAAACCTTGGCGAATACACCCGTCTGCTGAAACACGGCAATTTTGACTACCCGCTTTTGCCGCAATTAAAAAAGCAAATCAGCAACATGAACCTCAACCCGCTGCATTACCCAATCCTTTCGGTTTGGTACAGGCTGGTTGGCGATGAGTTTATTCATTACCGGTTGTTTAGCGTTCTGGTGTTTTTACTTACACTTCCGTTTATGTTTCTGCTGGCCCGGGAGCTGTTTGGCTCTGCACGATCGGGGTGGATTGCCGTGAGTTTGTATTCGGTTTCGCCGTTTATCCACTATTTTGCGCAGGAGGCGCGCTATTATATTTTATGGGCTTTTCTGCTTACAGCCATTCATTATTTTATTCTGAAAGCGGTTAACACCCAAAAAAACAAATACTGGCTCTGGTACGTAATTTTTGCCGTTTTATCACTGTACGCATCCATCCTTTCGGGGGTGATGATTATTGAACACCTGCTTTTTGTTTGGATTGTAAAAAAAAGTTCGAGGATAAAATTTCTGTTTGTCTGTGTTATTATTTTTGTTCTTTATTCTCCCTGGCTTTATTATATTTTCGATAACCGGAACGAGGTTTTTGCAGCGCTTTCGTGGCACAAATTTAATACGGTACCGCTATGGGCGCCGCTGCTGGGATTGGTTTTGGGCTTTGTGCGCACATTTTCGTTTTACCTGAACTACACGCTTTTCTGGGACGATGTTTTTCATAACATCACACCGGCAATGATTCTCGAAACCTTTTTTAATGTATTGATTTTGATTTTGATGATTGTTGCAGCGGTGCATTTGATGCGCAAATCAAAAAAGGAAACTGCATGGTATATTCTTCTGCTGATTGTGCCCGGACTGATTTTCTTTTATTCGCTCGACATTGCCCGCAATGCAATTACAACACACTGGTGGCGCTATTATATTTTCAATACAATTCCTTTGGTGTTGCTGGTTACCAGCATTATAGAGGCAAAACTGGAAACCAGGAAATGGCTGGTTTCAGCAATTTATACCGGGTTGATTGTGATTGGAATTTATTCGGTTTTTACAATTTCGAATTACCGTTACTGGTACCTTGGCGGGAACTGGCAGCAGGAATTTGTTGATAATGCCATTCTTTTATCGGAAGCGGAAAAACCTTTGCTGATTACCGATTTTGTTTGGAACGAAAGTCCGGTTGAAGGCCGGATGCACGTGATGGAATCGCTCGTTGACTGCACAAACAATAAGGTTGATGTACTTAGGGTTACACCCGGTATTGAAGAAATTGAATCAATGATCCCGACTGGGTTTTACAGCGATATTTTTATAATTTATGCTTCCGGGCAACTGTTGGAAAACCTGCAAATGCAATTTGGCGAACGAATATCTATGTTACCGGGCAGGGCCGGCCCTCCGCGATGGAGAATTAACCAGAGATAAAAATAAACCTTCGTGAATAAAAATAGTCTTATTGATGTTTGAATCATATGTCCAATTAAAAAATCAAATCTTAATCTAAAAATTAAAAAAATCATGAAAAAAAGTTTAAAAAAATCTCAGGGTAAATTTTCCCGCATGTTTCAGTTTATCTGGATAACTGTAATATTGCTTATGGTTGTGCCTGTATTGGCGGATGCCCAATCGGGCAAGGTAAGTTTTACCGGAACCTGGGCCTTTAATGAAGGAAAAAGTAATTTAGGCGATACAGGCGGACGAAGATTTGGGACAGGCGATATGGTTGTAAAGCATGAGTCCAACCTGCTTACCGTTGAAAGAACCAGGACCAACCGCGATGGAGAAGAAGTAAAAATGACCAGTAAGTACACCCTCGACGGAAAAGAAAGTACAAATACTTTTGGCCAGGGCGAAAGTAAATCAACTGCAAAATGGTCGGACGACGGAAAATTGTTAACCATTGTTACAAAAATGTCGTTTAACGGCAATGAAATGACATCATCAGAAATATGGGGCCTTTCAGATGCCAAAACACTTTCAGTAAATGCCACAAGACAGGGCCAGAATGGCGAAGTTAAGACCACGCGGGTTTACGACAAAAAATAGGATATTACAGCTTGATTAAAAATTCAAAGGCCGGAGGTTATACTTCCGGCTTTTGTGTAAGTATATAAAAATGATTATCCGATGAATTACCTATTTGTAGTTTTGATATTTGATAATCAATTCGTTCACCCCATTCGCCTGCTGGCGAAAGCGAATTGATTTTTCCTGCTCCCTTTAGGGCTGGGGTAATCAGGAGAAATTAATTCGCGTTTTAGGAAGTTTATCGGATATTCAAATTATGTAAAAAATGCAATAATAAAGAATTCAAAATTGTCCTTCAATGTCGTTTAGTTAGTGAAAGCAGGCTTCCCTGCCCGTTCGGTCAGGCGGGGACTTCGCTCAGCCTGACAGTCACCCTGAGCGGAGTCGAAGGGTGTTGGCCTTTCAGGTTCTTTCATCTTGGTTCTTAACTAAACGACATTAAAATGTCCTTTTATATCGTTAAAATGAAAATGTGAATTTCTGAAGAAAAACATGTATTTTTATTGATCAAACTTAATACGAAAAAAAATGGATCAAAGAAATTACCAAAAGGGGATAAACAGGCGCGAATTTTTACAAGCTGGCGGTAAACTGACTGCTGTAACCATGTTTATGGGAGTAGGGACATCGCAGTTATTTGGCGCAATCGGGTCAGGGCAAAAGGAAGTTTCAACAGGCTCGGTTACGCTCAATAACGGTGTTAAAATGCCGGTTCTTGGATTTGGGACTTTATACCTCAACGATGAACCTGGAGAACGCTGTGTAGCCGAAGCAATCTCGCAGGGTTACCGTTTGATCGATACTGCCACAATTTATGGAAATGAAAAGGCCGTCGGGGCCGGCATTAAAAAAAGCGGTATAAAACGCGAAGAATTGTTTGTTACCTCGAAAATCTGGGTTGATGACTCGGGCTATGAAAAAGGAAAAAAAGCTTTTCAAACTTCGCTCGAAAAACTGGGATTGGATTACCTCGACCTGTATCTCATTCACCGGCCGCGGGGCGATGTAAAAGGTTCGTGGAAAGCAATGGAAGAGCTCTGTAAAGAAGGGAAAATAAAGGCCATTGGCATAAGTAATTTCGAAGCCCGCCAGATTGATGAACTCCTGTCGTATGCCACCATAAAACCTGCCGTGAACCAGGTCGAAACCCATGCTTTTTTTCAACAGGAACAGGCAAGGAATGAACTAAAGAAATACGGAATACAAATGGAAGCCTGGTCGCCTTTTGCACAAGGCAGAAACGAAATGTTTACAAATGGAACCCTTGCAGCCATTGCCAAAAAGTACAATAAAACCAATGCACAGGTATGCCTGCGCTGGCACTATCAGCGGGGAATCGTTACCATACCGCGGACATCGCAAAAAAGTCACATGGCCGAAAACCTCAATATTTTCGATTTCAAACTGAATGACAGGGAAATGCAAACCATTGCCGGGGTTGATCTGAATAAAACCCAGTTTCCTGAGTGGGAATAAACGGATTATGAAATATCTGTCGGTTTTAAAATCGGGGTTTCTCAAACTACCGGTAATACTGTTTTTTTTGGCCGGACAGTGGATTCTCTCGGCTCAAAACCCGGATACCATTCCTAAAAGGGAAATTTTATCGGGAACTGTTACCTTAAGCACAAAGGGGCTTTCCACTTTCCCAAACCTTACTCTGGGCAAACCGGCAGCCATTTTCGACCTTTCGATGGGTGGCGATAAATTCAGGTTTGAACCCCTGTTGAGGTTTTCGATGGAAGGGAAACCGTGGATATTTGTTTTTTGGCTGCGCTACGAGTTGCTGAAAACCGAAAAATTACAGTTTAAAATTGGTGCACACCCTGCCTATGCTTTCAGGACCGTAAATGTTGTCAAAAATGGCACAGCGCTTGATATGCAGCGGGCACATCCCTATTTTGCCACAGAAATTTCGCCACTTTTTACCCCGGGTAAAAATTTCTCGTGGGGGCCGTATTACATCCACGCACGGGGCTTGGAGAGCGATCTTGTCCAGACCAGTAACTTTATTTCGTTACGTGCAAATGTCAACAGAATTGCCTTAAACGAAAATTATTTTTTAAGGTGGCTGTCGCAGGCTTATTTCCTGCAAATGGATGATAAGCGGGGATATTACATCAATTCAACGCTTTCGGCAAACAAACGGAATAGCCCGTTTTCAATTTCAACAACCGTAAACAAAGCCATCGATTCAAACATTGCGGGCGACAAATTTTTGTGGAACCTGAACCTGAACTACAATTTCAGCAAAAAGTGAATAGGCGGGAGTTAAACATTAGCTATATTCCTTTATCAGCAACCTTTTCCAAAATTCAGAACTTTGGAAAAGGTTGCCAGGAACATAAGCTCGCCTGACCCAGCGGCCCAGGAAGGATGAAATCACTGGTAAACAGTAACGGGGTATGTATAAAATCTTTGATTTAAGCGAAAAACAAATCTGGAAAATCTTTCAATTAGTTGAAAATAAGTTATAAATGGCGCCATTTGAAACTGTCTTATTTTTCCAGGTAGTTTTTGGTCGGGTAAAATTTGTTTACCAAAATATTACTGTTTTTATCAATAACAAACTCGCTTAAACCTACATGCGATTTATTTTGTTGATTCCAGTCGTAGGTGTACCCCAACTGTGTCCACGGATATTTATTATACAGCTCGCAATTGTAATAACTTTTTATCCTTAAATCATTAATCCATGAAATATGCGCCGTATCATTCTTTTCGGGAAAGCATAAGGCGCAACCGATATCAGTAATTTCCTTATCGGGGCAAGGCCTGAACAGATCATCGGGTTTTACCCAAAATTCGATAAAAAATTTATAATTTGAAGTTGGTGGCAAGCCTAACAATTGTTTCAATCTTAATTCAACATCCTGTACATTCTCATTTTTCATTCTTTGTAACAATTCGGGGGCAGTTGTAACCCAAACAGGACGATCCCCGGTGTTGTAGAATCCGGTGTTTTTATCGGGTTTATAGTAAATTGTGTCTGCTTTCCAGGTCACCACCAGAATGTACTCCTCGTTGTTAAATGTTTTCCGTATCAAATTTGTGTTTTGGCGATTAATTGCAACCAGGTTGTTGTACACCTTTTCGGGGCCTGGCGACATTGCGTTTTGAATAGATTGGTAGTACAATGATTTTTCGTCAATAGCTTCGGTTGTGGTTAATTTTGAGGCTTGACATGCACCTAAAAGTAAAATTACCAATATGGCCGATAGTTTTTTGTTCTTCATTTTCGACTGTTTTTTGCGATTTGACTAATAAGTTAAAAACTGCTTTCCGGTAATTAGTTAAATGTGAAAAACCCTCATTTTTCCAAAAAGCAAGAATACAAGCTTTCTGCTGAGGATTAAAATTAAGTTTTCAAATACTTCAAAAATAAGTTTTGCCTCGGATTTTAATCTCCGAAGCAT
>JBBINB010000112.1:0-11351 GCA_037444065.1 Draconibacterium sp. | reverse complement strand
ACCAGCTTTTTACCAAATTTGGCAAAAAACCGGTAGATTTTAATACTCAAAATCCAAAACTTATCAACATTATTGTATTGATAATCAACAATATAAATTGAATAATTTTGTTTTTCACGTTTGACTATTTAATTGCATTTGCAACACAGTTTCACAAATGTGACGGGGAAACCAATCGTGAACCTTATATTGTACTCCTGGAATTATCTGAATTGAGAAAACATCATTTCTCCATCCGTCGTCTGTTCCTGAATAATATTTTGATCTTGCCCATGTTTGAACACCATCAACATAAAAACAAACTTCATATGGTGTCCAAATAATTTTGTATGTATGCCAATCTCCTAAATATGAAGTTCCAAAGTTTTTTTCTCCATCATTAATTGGGATTTCTGGTCCATGCCACCAATGAAAAACATGCACAAACTTATCGATGTTGGTTCTTTGAATAGCTTCAGCAATATCAATTTCTGATGTATAACCGTCAACAGGAAACCCATTTGAATCACCTGGGCCCCAAAGCCAATATGCAGGAAATAAACCAAACCCTCTTGGCATTTTACACTTTGCTTCAAAAATCCCATATCGGTAACTATACAAGGGTCTTTTTGTATTTATTTCGACAGTTGTATAATTGCTGGTAAATGAACCAGCCCAGCATTGATTGTTAGTATTCAAATAGTCGTAGCGTGCAATAAGTTTTAACGTTCCGTTACTTACTTGAATGTTGTTTGTTCCTCCCTGGTTACTTGTTAAAATATCATTGTTTGGAATTCCACCTCTTCCTTTACACAAATCAACATCCCATTTTGATAAATCTAATGAGCTTCCATCAAAATAATCCGCAAATTTAGTATATGAAAAGGTTTAATTCCATTGCCTTAAACTCGGTGTATTTACAAAAATTGTATCTGCAATGCTAAATAGATTTTGTAAAAAAATTACTGAAACAAGTATTAATCTTTTCATTTTCGTTTGTTTTTAAAGTTAAATGTTAACCCTGCTTTAAATCCGAACATGAATCTGTCGTACACATTAATTATTATTTGTTCATTTTTTAACTGGTATAAAAGAAATGGTTCAACAAATAAATGAAACTGGTGATTTATTCTATAATTGAAATTATATCCTGCGTATAAATTATAAAAGTTGTTTTTCTGATTGTTGTTAGTATATGAACCGCTATCATACCAACCCTGGCCTGAATCAAATAATTGGTTAATATAAAAATCATTTAAAACAGTTCCCCAATAGACTCCGATAACAGTTTGATGATAGCACTTTTTACTATTGTCGTAAACTTTCAACATAATAAGAAGCGGTACAGTAATTTGATTTATGTAAACATTATGTCTGTTAACAGCTTCATTAACCCCGTGTTCGTAAGGAATTGAATTAATTGCTACAATATTTAAAGCAACTCCTGAAATTACAGACCAGCATTTAGCCCAGTGAAATCCTGTTTGTAATTCACTTCCTTGCGAGATAATTCCGGAATAAAATGGCCTGATAAAATCACGTTCGCTGGTAGAATAATGGGTGGCAGAAAAGGCATATCCAATAGAGAAAAATCTGTTTTTCTCACTTCCGGATTTTACATTATCTGGATTTTCCCTGTGGGGATAATTTTGTGAAAATCCAATTTGAATAATGAAAAATCCAATTAAAGTTAGAGATAAGGTTGTTTTTATCATAGTTTGTAATTTTAAGTCTCTTTAAAAAGAGCGGTTCTTTTTATGGTACTTTTAAAATTAATTCTTAACTACCAGTTTTTCCTGTAGAACTTCATTTTTGTATTTTACCCTTACTAAATAAACACCTTCTTTCCACCCTGCTGTATTTATTTTGTATTCCTGGCCTTTGAGTTTTGACTTTTTCTCTTTTAAAGAATGCGACTGGTCGTAAACGGCCAATTCCCATTCTGCTTTTTCATCAAATTTTTCTTCACCCGAAGTTTGTTCAATGGTTAGAAGGGTTTCGGCAGCGGCCGGGTTAGGGGTAAACGAAAGAAAATAATCGCCACAATTATATGCAGAGCCCATGTAGGCTGAAATAACAGTTGCATTGTTGCCGCAACATGTGGTTGCAGTTACCGAAACAGGGCCGCCGGGACTTGAGTTTGTATTTACCGAAACCATGTTCTGCCATGTATAATATTGGGTCCATGCTGAGGGAACCGTCCAGTTGTAGTTTGATGTTGTACAGGTGGTATTGTTATTATTGACATAAACATGGTAAGTTGTATTCGGGCACATCAGCCACGTGCCACCTGCCTGCATAGCCGGAGTCCCGTCTGATTTATAAACACTTAATGAAATATCTTCGGTTCTTGGCCCTTTAACGCCAAAAGTTTTTTCGGCCTGGAATGTTTCGCCGGAAGGCATTTGAAAAGTGTAGTTTATTTTTCCTGTTCCATTATACCCGGATGGAGTAATTGTTACATCCTTTCCGGTCCCTAAAGTAGCGCCTGAAAAGTAATTTCCCGGGGTTAAGGTCTAGGTGATATTAGTGGCACTTGGGTCAACGTTGAGTGTTGCAGTTGTCTGGGAACAAATAACATCTGGGCAGGTAATTTCAGGTGTAGCGAAAAACCTTTTAACGCGCACATAATCAAAATAAGTCGTTTGAGGAGTAACAATGGTAAACTGTCCAAAAATATTTGATGCAGTTATTATTTGTTGACTTAATGCTACAACTAAATGAAGATTTGGATACCATTCCTGACCTGTATTCTGCACTTCATGCATTAACGAATTATTTATATAATATGAAATCTTATTTGGTGTCCAAATACATTTATAATTATAATAAATATCGTTTAGTTGGATATTGTAAATATCTATATCCTTAACCTCGCTATTGGATTTAGTGCAGATTGTAGGCGGATAATATCGATGAATTACATGTCCCATGTTTGTTAGCCATGTTTGACATTTTAATTCAGCAATATCTATTTCATTTCCATAGCCACCTGGAGGACAAGGAGTGCCGTCACCACCTATAATCCAAAAGGCTGGCCAAGAACCTAAATTCGTTGCATACTTAGCTCTACATTCAAAGATACCATATTGAAATGGATTAACTGTTTACACTACTTCAGCTCCTGCATAATTGCCATAATATGTTTGGACACCATCGTTTACTTTACAATTTGGACAACTAATCATTGTTAACTCTAAATTTCCATTGTTAACTTTTACAGTAGCAGAGCTATCAATTAATAGCCCAATGTCTCTTTTAAATTTTGCAATACGCCATTTAGCTGGATTCAAAGTTGTACCTAAAAAATCATCTATAAAGATAGTTTCTGCATATTTTTCATCCCACATCATTGTTTGACTTTTAATTTTACCGGTAAGGCAAAATTGAACAATAACAAAAAGTAATAAGATTATTCTAATTCTCATGATTTAAAATTTTAGTAAGTAATTAATTTTTATTCCAAATATCAATTTTGAAATATCTTGGTTTAACCAATGCTTATTTAAACGGTATTTTGTAAACAGGTTAAATTGAAAAAATCCATTTTTACTATTAAATTCACGATAACCTAATCCAATATAAAAATCAAATATTAGTTTTTCAGATGTATAACCATCGATGTATTCAGTGGGTAATTCATGCCAGCTATTGTTTGTTGAAAGTTTGTCATCTTTGATTTGCTTCATTTCATTAATATAACTGCCCAAATAAAATCCGGGACTTAATAAAAAACTTTTTTTTTCTGAAACTGCAAAAGGGACAGATACAATAAATGGTAAACTCAGTTCTCCGAAAATTAATCGTTCATTTACAAATGAATATTCAGCTTTTCCATATTGATAATAAAGACCAGTAGATAATTCCAGTTTTCGCCTTAAACTAAGGTTTATCAATGATTCACCCCCAAGATTAAAAAGACTTGTCCCATAGCCAGATTCTTGGTTATTATATTTTGTACTAAAATGAGCCATTACCAATCCGACAGAGATATATCTTTTCTTAATATGATTTTCAACTTCTATGTTTTGAAAAGTATCAATTATATAAGTTGATGGATTTATTGCAAAAGTTGATTTTACTATCAGAACTATAAAAATGAATTGGAAAAAATACAGTTTCATAAAATAATAATTAGAATATTGTATTTGTATTATTAATTGGAATTCCCTGCACTTGTTTGTGAAATACATTTTGCCAAACCTGTTGGGGAATACAGGGGAGGCTTTTCAATTAACCGGGTAAATATTTTAATAAAATTGATTTGAATTTGTTTATTTTTTGAGTGGCTTGCAATTTTAATAAAGAGCAAAGGTTTTAAATTCACTTTAAAAGTAGGTTTATTAATTTTATAAAACAATAGTTAGTTTTAGGTTTATTCCGTTTTTTTTTTGTTTTTGAATGGATTGTTTTTGAGGTAGTTATGATAATTTTAAAATTTTTGTTTTTTAGCATACGGTTTAAATCTCTGTTGATTGATGAAATACGGGCTAATAATATTTTAGAAGTTTTAACTCTATAAAGGCGTAAGCAGTTGCTGTAAACTCACCCGGGAGCCCGGCTTTCCCAAGCCGGACAGTAATCTTTCAGAATTGGACCACGAAAGCTTTCGTGGCCGGTGCCTGAAAATAAAATACAAATAAGTCCGGTTTTGGCCGGATTTTTTTTGAATTGTTCTAAATAACATCTATTTTCAGCCTCTCGAAATTTAATAAATTTATGGAATGCTTGCTGTGTTCGGATTTCCTGTTTCGGTCTTCCGACTTCCAACTTCCAACTAATTTTTGAAGCATGAAAAAATTCTTCTCTTTTATAACATCCATGCCATTTATGGCTTTTTTACTGCTGGCATTTGCATTCTCTATGGCCATTGCCACTTTTGTTGAAAGCAGCTATGGTACGCCAACCGCACAGGCGCTGATTTACAAAACTTTCTGGTTCGAACTGATATTGGGGCTTCTGGCTATAAACCTGATACGAAACCTTTTCAGGTATAATCTGCTAAACAAACAGCGGTTTACGCTTGGCCTGTTCCATGTTTCGTTTCTGGTGATACTACTTGGAGCTTCAATTACGCGCTATATCAGTTACGAAGGGGTGATGCACATCCGCGAAAACCAGAGTGCAAACCACATTGTTTCAAGCGACAACTATTTTTATGCAGCGCTTGGTGATCAGAAAAAGGAAAAAAAAGTGCTTTTCTCGGAACTGGCGCCTAAACAGTTTTCCGCGAAATTTCGTCCAGATAACCACCGTGAAGGACTAGCGGTTAAGGTAAAAACGGTTGGTTTTATCGAAAACGCAGAACGAAAAGCTATTCCATCAGAAAACGGCGGGGCAGTAATCGATTTTGTTTTCTCTTCGCCCTCAACACAAGGGATGCAAAGTTTTATGTTTCATAAGGGTGATGAGTTAAATTACCCCGGTTTTTCGGTGGGTTTTGACGCAGGCGGAGACCACGATGTTAATTTTTTTATCGAAGATAACCAGCTGTATATCATCGCGGTCGATTCACTCGAAGAAACTACAATGGCTTCGCAGGAAACGGTGGCATTTGCACCGGGCGATACCATTGGGGCAAAAAACATGTTTTTGTACGGGTTCAGGGGATTCCGGTTTTTAATCCGCAACTTCCTGCCAAGCGCAGCTTTTACGGCTGTTAAAAGCCAGGACGACACCCGGGAGGATGCGGTAATAGTTCAAATATCGGATGGCATAAATCAACAAACAGTAACCGTTTTCGGGCATTCGGGGGTTGTACCCGACACTGTTTCAGTGCCCCTTGGAAATGGCCTTTTACAACTGGCTTATGGTTCAATGCCCATATCTGTCCCTTTTAGTATTTATCTTAAAGATTTTCAACTTGAACGTTACCCGGGGTCTGAGTCTCCTTCCTCATTTGCTTCGGAAGTGGTTTTGCACGACGAAAATACGGGATTGAATAAAGACATCCGGATTTTTATGAATAACACGCTCAGTTATAAAGGGTATAAATTTTTTCAGAGCAGTTACGATACCGACGAAATGGGGACCATACTCTCTGTAAACCACGATTTCTGGGGAACCTGGATTACTTATCTCGGGTATTTTTTGCTCACGTTAGGATTTATTTTATCGCTGGTTAACCGGAATTCCTATTTTCAGTTTTTGGCCCGTAAACTCAAGCAGGGTACAATGAAAACCATCATGGTTCTGCTGGCAGCCGGGGGATTATCGTTTGGAAGCGCGGCACAAACGGCCGAAGGCGCTGGTATCCCGGATATCGATAATGCCATTGTCGAAGAATTCAGTAAACTGTTAGTACAAGGTATTGACGGGCGTATTGAGCCGGTTTCAACACTAACAAGCGAAATCGTGAGGAAAATAAGCCACAAATCGACCTTGTACGGTTTGTCACCCGACGAAGTGATACTGAGCATGATGGTTCACCCTGAAATCTGGCAAACGTTACCTATTGTCAGGATTTCTGAAAAATCGGTTGCACAGCAATTGGGTGTTGCAGGGAAAACAATTACACTTCAGCAACTTTTTAATTCAGAGGGAAATTACAGGCTTTCTGAAAAAGTGCAGTCGGCTTTTGCTAAATCGCCCGCGTTTCGCAGCCGCGAAGACAAGGAATATATCAACCTAGATGAGCGGGTGAATATTTGCTTTATGGTTTTTCAGGGTTCGTTGTTTAACATTTACCCTCGTAAAAGCCGCGAAGATGCCTGGTACCCGCCGGGAACCGATGCAAAGGAGTATTCGGGTGGCGACTCGATTTTTATTAAAAGCGGATTTCAACTCCTATTACAAACCCTCGCCGAAAATAAAAGCGCCGATGCAACCCAAATTTTGCAGGCAGTTGCCAGCTTTCAGACAAAATATGGAGGCGATTTAATCCCTCCGCCTGCCAAACAGCATATCGAAATAACGTACAACAAAATCAATCCTTTTAAGCGGATTTTTCCGTACTACCTGATGTTTGGGTTTTTATTGCTGATTGTACTTTTTGTAAATATTTTCAGGCTAAAACCGCTGCCAAAATTTTTAAGGATTATTTTTTTCGGCCTCATTTTTATTTTGTTTTTAGTTCATACTGCCGGGTTGGCTGTTCGCTGGTATATTTCGGGGCATGCGCCATGGAGCAATGGTTACGAATCGTTGGTTTATGTGGCGTGGGCAGTTATGTTGGCCGGTTTTGTTTTCGGGCGTAAATACCCGATGGTTGTCGGTACAGCCGCATTTTTAACGGGTATTGCACTTTTTGTGGCCCATTTAAGCTGGATGAACCCCGAAATAACACCGCTCGTTCCGGTACTTAAATCTTACTGGCTGGCCATCCATGTTTCCATAATTACAGCAAGTTACGGGTTTCTCGGGTTAAGTTCATTTCTCGGAATTATTACTTTAATTTTAATTGTTCTTCGAAATAAAACCAACCAGGATAAAGTAACCGGATTTATCACCCAGTTAACTGCAGTCAATGAAATGTCTGCAACGGTGGGCTTGTATTTTCTTACAATCGGGACCTTCCTGGGGGGCATCTGGGCAAACGAAAGCTGGGGTCGTTACTGGGGCTGGGATCCCAAGGAAACCTGGGCGCTGATTACGGTGGTTATTTATTCGTTTATCGTGCATATGCGATTAATCCCTTCGCTGAAAGGGGTTTTCAATTATAACGTCGCTTCGGTATTAGGTTTTGCTTCTGTGCTAATGACTTATTTCGGGGTAAATTATTATCTCTCGGGCTTACACTCTTACGGCAAAGGCTCGGTCGACGGTGTAAATCCGGCTGTGCCCGTTTCATTTGCAATACTCGGTGCACTCATGATTTGGGCATACATTAAGGATGCCAAATACGAAAAAGAAAAAGAAGGCTGAGGAGAATAAAAATATTCACTGCTGTTAGTGGTTGGGACAAAATCTTACTCATCGGGTATTGTTGAATTGAACTATAAATTGGGAGAAAATTAAAAACTACTTTGCCCCCTTATTTGAATGATAAATTCTTTGATTTTTAGAATAACGCAAACAGAAAGTCGATTTATATATTTGTAAAATCCATGAAATCAAACATATAGCGTTATTTTTATTGAATCTAAATAGCATCAAATCTGTTTTTGGAAAAGCAACTTTCAGTCGCCCGAAATTCAAAACTATTATATTTGGCGCATATAATAAATCAAACTAAACTATGAAAGCTAAATCAAATTACATATTTGAAATGCTTAAGATTTAAATAACCGAAATTCAGAGAAAAAGTATTCTTCAAAGTGTAATTGATGACATTTGGTACACTTGTAAATAATAATTAAATCTAAAGACGAATGAACGAAAAACAAACAGTGAAAAATGTTGCAGCTATGTACCTGGCTTCAGCACAGAAGTATGGCGATTTACCCGCCTTTGCAACCAAAATAAACAATACCGGATGGAAAGCAATTACCTTTTCAGAACTGTATGAAACCGGTCTCAATTTAGCAACTGGATTAATCAGTTTAGGAGTTAAGGCAAGGGAGCATGTTGCAATTTTAGCCGATAACCGTGTAGAGTGGATTATTGCGGATTATGGCGTACAGTTATGCGGGGCAGCAGATGTTCCGAGAGGCTCTGATATTACCGACGAAGAAATACTTTATATTCTTGACCATGCGGATGTTAAAGTGATCTTTGTTGAAAATGAAAAAATGTTGGAAAGGGTAAAAAAACAACTGCAAAACCTTAGTAAAATTGAGAAGATCATTGTCATGGATAGCGCCGGACAATTTTCAGACAATGTTTTACTTTTGAACCAGGTTATTGAAAGTGGCAAAGTAAAAAGAGAAAACGGCAACAGAGAAGCAGAAGACCGAATCTCGGCCATTCAACCAGACTGGCTATTCACGCTTATTTATACATCAGGCACTACAGGCCATCCGAAAGGTGTAATGCTTACCCACATCAACATTATATCGCAGGTAGAACTTATGCCTATTGAAATTCACACCAATGATCGGGTGCTTTCAATTTTACCGGTTTGGCATATTTTTGAACGTGTATTTGAAATGATAACCATCCATGTTGGATGTTGCACCTACTATACTCACGCCAAAAGCATTGGGGAGGACCTGAAGCAGGTTCAGCCATCGTTTTTAGGGTCTGCACCACGCTTATGGGAAAGTTTATATTTGAAAATTAATGAGGGAGTCAGAAGGGCACATCCGATAAGACGTATGTTGTTTCATGCCGCTTATTTTTGCTCCCATATTTTTCAGGATGCAGTGGCCTTTTTTTATTCCCGTAAACTCAACCTAAACAACCGAAACATTTTAACTTCATTGTTTCTTGTCATTTACAATGTAATCAGATGGATACTTATTCTTGTACCGTACGGGATTTTAAATACGGGTGTAATGGAACGCATCAGGTTATCGGTTGGTGGAAGCTTTAAAGGTTCGATATCAGGCGGTGGTGCATTGCCAATTCATATCGACCAGTTTTTCAATTACATTGGTATTCCGGTACTCGAGGGGTACGGAATGACCGAAACATCGCCTATTATTGCGGTACGCGATTACAAACACCTTGTTATTGGCACTGTTGGGCCTATTTTCCCACAAACCGAAATAAAAATTCTGGATATAAACAGTGGAGAATTGCTCTACCCAAACCCTGCTAAACCACAAAATGGAAAAGGACTGAAAGGTGTAGTACACGTGCGGGGCCCACAGGTAATGAAAGGCTATTACAAAGAAGAGCAAAAAACAAGCGAAATTTTAATAGATGGATTTGTTAATACAGGCGATATTGGGTTAATGACTTTTAACAATTGTCTCAAACTTTACGGACGCGCCAAAGATACCATCGTATTGCTCAGCGGTGAAAATGTCGAACCCCAGGGTATAGAAAGCAGGTTACTTGAATCGTTGTTTATCGACCAATGTATGGTAATCGGGCAGGATGAAAAATTCCTTGCAGCTTTAATTGTTCCTTCACTTATTGAACTTCAAAGGGCCGGAATTGCAGTTAATTCGTTAGCTGAAGCTGCCGAAACCGCTACGGTCAAAAAAATAATTATAGAAGAATTAAAACGAGAGAGTCTGGATAATAATCGATTCAAAGCATTTGAAAAAATTCATCATTTTATATTACTGCCAAAAACATTTGAGGTAGGTGATGAACTAACAGGTAAATTGTCGCTGAAACGACATGTTATTACAGAAAAATATAAAAGTAACATAAACGAAATATACAGGAGGTCGAAATGAATAGTGAACTAACAACTGCCATAATGAATAAAGTTGCCGCTGAAGGCAGCCTGATAAATAAACTGGAACAACCCCTTTTACTGTTGATGGTTTTGGTAATCATGTTTGGAATGGGCGCTACTTTAAATCTAAATAATTTTAAGGAAGCGTTGAAAAGGCCAAAAGGAATTCTAATTGGCTTTTTGTCCCAGTTTGGATTTATGCCGCTTATTGCTTTTTCAATAGCGCATCTTTTCAGACTTGATCCACACAACGCAATTGCATTGATTCTTATTGGCTGTTTGCCTGCGGGATCAACTTCAAATATGTTTACCTATTTTTCGCGCGGCGATGTGGCCCTATCCATCTCTATGACTGCAGCATCAACAATTACAGCAATAATGATGACTCCATTGCTGTTGGGATTATATGCCAGCGGTTTTGCTGATCAAATTGGTACGGTAGGAGGACAACCATTTAAAATACCGTATGCCAATATTATAATTTCTCTGTTTGTGGTATTGATTCCGGTTGTTGGGGGAATGGTTCTATTGAAAAAAACGCCTGACTGGGCTAAAGTAGCCGAAGAGACAGCCGGTTTTTTCGGTATTCTTGTAATCCTTTTTTTGGTCGGAAGTGCATTTATCCGTCACAGTGATTTAATAATACTCACACCATGGAAGATTGTGGCAGCATCTATTTTCGTTGGTTTATTCGGTATGTTATTTGGCTATTTTTTTGCATATGGAATAAAATTACCTGCCCGATGGCGAAGGACAATTGCCCTCGAAACCGGAATCCAAAACGGACCATTATCATTTGCGATAGTATTGGCAAGTTTTAAAGCTCCTTTGGACAGCCAATTGTTGTGGTTACCCATTTTATATTCCACTATGATCGTGATTTTTAGTTCTATAGTAACGCTAATATTTCGCAGAACTGGAAAAAACGATTGGGAATTATATGAAAACCAGACCATACAGGCGAAGCTCTTTGGGAAATCCCATGCTTATAAAATGGCAAAAGAATATACAAAGTAGTGTCATGTCAATTATAATATGACGTAATATTTGTATCTTTACCAAAAACTATTATGGTAAAGTATAAAGTGACGCTAACAAAGGAAGAGCGAGAAGAATTGGAGTCTATTATTAATAAGGGCAG
>JBBINB010000111.1:0-11893 GCA_037444065.1 Draconibacterium sp. | reverse complement strand
AATTACGTGAAGTTGAACAATTAAGAGAAACCGCCGTGTGCGAGAGCATGCACGGTGGTGTGAGAGGGCGGGGGAGTAATCCCCCTACCTACTCGATTTTATGTATAGGTAATAAATTAAACTCCCGTTGTGCGGTTTGATTTTCTAAATTACTGAATTTGGAACTGATTATTTGTTATTTGTGTTTTGTGATTTGACAATTCATTCTATGCCCCTGGATAATAATCAATATCAGGTTATTTGCTAAATATGCCTTTCCTTTTACCGGCCACCAAAAGATCTATCCGTTTATGTAAATCATTCCGTTTTAACAAATTTCCTGACAACACTTTCCCCATTGTTGAAATTTAGTTTTATCACATAAATTCCCGGAATCAGGTTTTCTATTTCAATTGTAATACGGTTTGAAATAGTGTGTTGCCGAACATTTATCTTTCTTCCGCTTAAATCAAAAATATCAAAAGAGCTGAACTGATTTTGATTACTTTCAACCGTTAATTTCGATTTGGCCGGATTTGGAAAAACAGTTAAACTTGTTTCCAATGCAATTGTATTGGACCCAACAGTTAAGCCCGAAGAAACGGTCCAGTTCGAAGCCCGTCCGTTATCAGCGTTTATTTCCCTCAGCGTTAAAAAATAACCCCCGCCATCAGCTGCAACAGGCCATGGAAAATTGTCGTGGTACCTTACCGAATCAATCAGGTTCCCGAAGGCATCGGAAATGACTATTTTTTCCGATTTATTGGAAAGGTTTCGGGTATATTCGCCAAAAGCAGCTCTTCCGTAAAATTTTTCAAATGCTGCTGATTTTCCGGCCAGGATTATGCTTTTTCCGGCAGCAATTGTCGATCCGGACGGAAACTGGTAACTAATCCCAAGTTGGCTAAAATACACACCTGTTAAATCAGCAGTTTGGGTATTTTTATTTGTAATTTCGATAAATTCCAGATCATCGCTTGAAAATCCACCCGAAGGCACCGGATTATAATTAATTTTTGTTATCACAAGTTGTGGAACTACCGGATTTGCGCAAGACGAGTAGTTGTTTAGATTTGCGTTTAGCCAGCTCATACGTTCCTGTATCCATTGTTTCATCTTTGCAATTTCAACAACCCGTCCGGGAACTGTTCCCCACCTTTGGTTTTCCCTCACAGCCGCTTCATCGGTAATTTTTATCAAACGATCTATGTTTTGGGCTATAACAGAATAGTTTAATGGCCCGTTAGTGGCAGTCAGTTCTTTCCATCGTTTGGTAAGATAACATTTAAAGGTTGGCGTATTATATAAATCTCTCCAGAATCTCGATCCCGTGTTATCCCCGTTATTAAACTGCCACACATAGGTAAAACTTCGGTTTAGGTTCCAATGAAATAAATCGTTCCCGTAAGTCAGGTCAAAATCCCAGACCGGACCAGCACGTAATTTACCGTTCCTGTCCTTGTGAAAATAGGTGCTGAACTGGTATCCGTCGGCATTCGAAGCAAGTTCGTTAATTATTATAAAATCCAGAAAACTGGGCACATCAATTATCGATGGATAACCATTTATAAGAGAAGTATTTTGGAGGGTGGCAGCATTTTGTAATGCGTTAAACAGGTTGTGTATGTAATTGTTCTGATAGGTGGTAATTTCCCTTGGCGAAGGGTTTTCATGTATATAGTTTGTGCTCTGTGCATAGGATTGCATCGACCAGGCAATGGGATCTCCCCCCGTGGTTTTATCGGCTTTTGTTACATAACCCCCCGAAAGTTCGGGCAGGTTATTGTCTGAACTCGTCATTTTTACAATGTTAATCCGGTTGTCATCGACTTTAATCTTTTCCATGAAAATGTACAAACCCTTATAATCGCCATTAATTACAACCTCGCAGTACACGCCCCTGGCCGAATAATTTCCCATGCTTCTGGCCAAATCGTACGAAAGGTAATTTCTAATCAACGATGGGTCATAAGCCAATGAGTTAAGGACCCAGTCATTTTCTTTGGGCATTCCCAGTATCTCTGCATTGTTGTTTGTAAAGTTGTCGCTCATTAAAGTTTTTACCCCATAAGGTTTTTTTTGAAGTATTTGGGATGAAGAACCCCTTCTTTCAATCGCGATACGGCCATTGTAATTCAGGTAGGCTGTAGTGTACTGATCGTTTATGTAATTCCTCGACCCGTCGGGCCTGAAAATTATTTTCATGGATGCCGGAACTTTTGGTTCATCTGGAATATCGTAGGGCCGTCCTGTGTTCGGGTTGATGTCGGTATTTATAATTACAATAGGAAGATTGCTGTTTGACAATTCCTGGGCATATGAAATGAAGGAGAGAAGGAAAAGCAGTGTAATTATCGGAAGACTCTTCATTTTTATTTCGTTCGTATGCCTAATAAAATGGTAAATTGAATGGTATTGATATCCCTGAAATCCTGTTGGGCCGACTCAATTGATTTCGATATAAATGCCGGGTAATAAGCCAGTTCGAAGGAAGGTTTTATAATGTTGTACTTTCTGGCATGGGGTTGGAAACCTATCATTGCACCGTAATAAAACATTTCGAAGAAATCCCGGGCATTTTCGTTAATCGGATTATCAAACATCGGAATTTCCTTGTTTAACCCATAAACATATTTTGTGCCCATCGATTTGGTAATCAGGTTAATACCGCCTATGCCCCCACCGTAAACAAAGGCTTCGGTAAGCCCCCTGAATTTTGCCTGGAACAGAATTTTTACAAAACCATTTACAGAATAATGGTTCAACCTGAAATTATGGCCGTTAACGGTATCGCCTTTCAGGTTTTTTTCGTTAAACATATTGTAGGCTATGCCCGGGTTTATACTCAGTCTGTTTTTTAACCTGATTTCGATAGGTAAGGGCTTTTCAACCGACAGGGTGGGGTAACCTGTAAGTGTATGATAATTGGGAAATACGGCTTCGTTTTTGTCAAGTACATGGGAATAACCCACTCCGGCTTTTAAACCCGGACTTATCTGTGCAAGCCCTGAAACGGTTAAGAAAACAACTGTTAGCAGTGTAAATGTAGTTTTCATATTTGCTGCGGAAACGGTTTGTAAATCAGGCTAAATTTAGTTTTTTATTTATGATTTTCAATCCAGTCGCCTAAAATCTCCAGAACATTTGGCGAAATGGTTTCTTCTATAGTTGCATATTCAGACACAGCGCCTGTCTCGCAGGTCTGAAAAAGGTGGTTCAGCCCGGGTAGTTCCATCACCTTAAAATTTGCATTTCTACCCTCTTTTAAGGCTTTTTCAATGGCGGCAAGGTTTTCCCTTGGCGGCACCTGCAAGTCTTTTTCACCAAGTAAGGCGAGTACCGGGCATTTGACTTTGGCAAGCGTTGGATAAGGATCGTAAGTTAGAAAAAACCTGAACCAGGGTGTATTCACCGCTTTTACCCTTGCATCAATTGCTTTTTTCTGGTCGTCATTCATCACCGGGTACATACCGTTGGTATAAGTTCGTTGAAGCCGGTCGGTTTGTTTGGCCGAATCTTTTTCATTCAAGATAATATCGAAAATGGCTTTCTGCAGTTTTTTGTTTTGAACAATCTGATCTTCACTAAGTCCAGATGCCCGGTTGATTAATTCTCCCTGGGCATACAAAATTTTCTCGCCTATTATTCCCGGACCTGCGAGAAGCACAATAAAGGCCGCGTCATTTGATTTTACTGCAACAAGAGGCGCAATGAGCCCTCCTTCGCTATGCCCGATTAATCCCATTTTTTTGTGGTTAATTTCGTTTCGGGTTTTCAGAAATTCAAGCCCGGCAATTACATCGCCGGCGAAATCCTCGCTTGTGGCATCGCTGATGTTACCTTCCGAATTGCCAACACCGCGGTCGTCGACACGCAATACGGCTATCCCTTTGCGTGTCAGGTAGTCGGCAATCACCCAAAAGGGCTTGTGCTCGAAAATGGTTTCATCCTTGTCCTGGACCCCTGATCCTGTTATAAGAATTACAGCAGGAAAGTTATTTTCATTTCCGGGCATTGACAAGGTCCCTGCAAGTTTTAATCCCGAAACAGGATTTTTATACTCTACATCCTCAACAAGATATGGAAATGGGGGTACGGGAGTTTGGGGGCGTTTCAATTCGGCTGTAATTCGGGTTTTATTAAGTGAAAGAGGAAATGACATTCCGCTTTGCTTCCATGAACCTTCAATGGTAGAATCTGATGTAAATTTCCCTTCATACTTCCCGAATATCATGGCGACATTCAGGAAAATACTATCGCCCGAAATTTTTGTGTCGGCAACAGTTAAATCCCGGGCGCCCTGCACCGGAACATCAAGTTTCGCAAGCAGTTTCCCGGCTTCTTCTTCCGAAATTTTAAAAATCATTTCAAGTTTGGCAGTGGGTAAATTCAGCTTGCCGCCCCAGTTGCCTGTTGCTTTTTGGAGGTTTTGAGAAAAAGTATTCGCCGGATTATGGATGGTTATTATGAAAATTACAATTAAAAAAAGGAATCGGTCCATTTTGGAAATTTTTCCGAAAGGTATAAATAATTTTTAGGGTTTTATTCCGAGTCCGGGATATGCGCTTAGCGGATTAGTTCCTATAATCAACCGGAATAACACATAGCGAAGTTTTTTCATTACCGGGTTTTATTTAGTGCATGCAAGAAACAATTAATGTCGTATTTTCAACAGTATCATCCTGTTTTCGATATGTTAACAGCGCTCAAAAATTACAGACGGGTTTAAGTGGATAAATAATTAACATTGAGTTTAACCCCGGATAGGAATCTTCGGATGAATAATTGTTAAAAAATGTATCTTTGGTTTCAACTCATGGATAGGATTAATAGACTTATGAACGATAAATCATTAAATAATGAAGCTTTGTTATGGGCAGATTTTTTAAAGGGCAACCAAACCGCACTTTCCAAAATTTACCTGGACAATGTTAATACCTTATATGATTTTGGCTGCAAGTTTTCGGTCGATAAGGATTTTGTCAGGGACTGTATCCAGGATGTATTCATCACTTTAATCCAAACCAGGGCAAAACTATCTGATACACAGCATGTAAAGGGTTATTTGTTAAAATCACTTAAAAGAAAAATAATCAGGGGGTCGGTTAAAAAACATAAATTTGAAGAAATCCTTGAAAGCGAGGATTACAGGTTCGAAATTAACTTTGAAAGTTTGAACGACTATGAAAGCGAAGATGACAAATACTTGAGAAAAGCATTAGCCGTCCATAAAGCGGTTGAATCGCTTTCAAGCCGGCAGAGGGAGGCATTGTACCTTCGGTTTAATTTAGAATTGAGCCATAACGAAATTGCCGATATTTTACATTTATCCCCCCAATCTTCAAGGGCGCTGTTAAGCAGGGCCATTCAAAAAATAAGAGAATTCACCCATCCCGGAAAAAAAAGTATGCAAAACATCTTTTCCTTTTTTTTTACCACAACCAATATGTTATTAAACATATAAAGCAGGGGTTAAAAACCATCAACACTTTTAGTGTTGATGCCTTTATATAATTAGATGATTTAATTATGGATAAGTATTCAGATTACAATGCGGTTGATTTCCTGAACGACGACACATTTGTGTGTTGGCTTATGAAAACTGATATAAATGCAGTTAAGGATTGGGATGAATTCATAAAAAACAATCCGTCAAAGAAGGAAGATATTGAAGAGGCTGTTGGGATTTTCAATTATTTCAGGGTTAAACAAGAAAAATTACCTGTTGAGGAAATATTTTTAATGTGGCAAAATATTAAACACAACACAGGGAGGAAAACCCGAAAGGCAGCGCTAAATATGCTGAAATATGCAGCCATTTTTTTAGTTGTTTTTCTTTCCGGGGCTTTAAGTTTTTATGTTTTCCAGGAGTTGAATACCAAGGAATTTACAATTGCTGAAAATGCTCAAATTAGTACCGGCGAAGCGCAGATTATCCTGTCAAATGGTCAATCGGTACCACTGTATCAGAAAGAAAGTTCAATTAAATATAATCCGACCGGCGAAAAAATAGTTATCAATAACGACACAATAATTCAAAAACACAATGGCGGCAATGATGAAATGAACAGGGTAATAATGCCATTTGGAAAAAATTCGCAGATAACCTTGAGCGATGGCACAAAAGTTTGGCTAAATGCCGGGAGCCAGTTATTGTACCCCTCTGTTTTCACCCGAAAAACGCGCGAGGTTCTTTTAATTGGCGAGGCTTTTTTTGAAGTTACCCATAACAGGGAAAGGCCATTCATTGTGCGCACTGAACACATTGATATTGAGGTATTAGGCACCAGTTTCGATGTATCGGCATACACCGATGATAAATTTTTTGAAACCGTGGTTGTGAATGGAAAAGTTGGCGTTGAACTAAAAAAAGCGGGTTTAGGTTCAGGCAGGGAAAAAATTATACTTCAGCCCAACCAAAGGATTGTAATCGATAAAGTTGAAGGTGATAGCAAGGTCAGCGAAGTTGACGTGTCGCTTTATACTTCCTGGAAAGACGGAATGCTCAAGTTTGAAACAGAAAATCTGGACAAGATACTTCGAAAACTGGAAAGATATTATAACAAGAAAATACTAATCAAGGATTCTTCGCTTGGAGGATATAAAATATCGGGGAAACTTGATTTAAAAGCCAGTATGGAAGAAGTACTCGATGTTATTCAGCTTACGGTCCCCATTGATTGGGGCAAACAAAAAGAGGGAGATTTTTTCATTACTAAAACAGAAAAGCCTATGTAAAAAAACAATTCAAAAACCACAAAAAAAGAAGGCCGGCAAATGTTCGTACCATTAGCCGGCCCAAGAGATTTATTAATCAGTTAAATTAACAAAACGTTTAAATCTATGAATAAAATTTATAAGTTGTACACATTTGGGCAGTTGCAGTGTGTAAAAATAACATTTCTAATTATGAGGATAACATTAATTCTATTATTAACCACAGTAATAACATCGGCGGGTAACCTATATTCACAAACCGCCAGGTTTTCAATGGAACTTAAAAATGTAACCTTAAAACAGGTGTTCCAGGAGATTGAAAAAAACAGCGAATTCATTATTGTCTATTCAGATGATATGGTTGACGTTTCTAAAGAAGTAACGGTTATTACAGCCGGTGCAATAGTTGACGCTGTTTTTGAACAAGCGCTAAAAGGGACTAATCTTACATTTAAAGTAAGCGATCGTCAGATTGCTATAACAAAAAAGGCCGAACCATCAGTAATGCAAAATACAGAGGTGCAGCAGGAAGTGACAATCACCGGTATAGTTAACGATGAAAAAGGATTGCCAATACCGGGGGCCAGCATTTATGTAAAAGGAACCTTATACGGTACCGTTACCAATGTTAACGGTGAGTTTACCCTGAGTATCCCAAGGGGCGCAGAAATATTGGTTTTCTCATTTGTTGGTTACCAAACCCAGGAAATTGCAATTGGTACGCAAACCTTGTTTAATATAACCATGCACGGGGAACTGATGCAGCTTGATGAGGTAATTGCAATTGGTTACGGGGTCCAGCGCAAAACCGATCAAACCGGCGCTTTAAGCCGGCTGACCGAAGAAAACATGAATAAAAGCGTTGCAAGTTCGCCTATTGAAATGATGCAGGGACGGGTGTCAGGGGTTAATATCACACAAAACAATGGCGAACCAGGATCAGGGATGTCTGTCCGGATTCGTGGTTCAAATTCCATTCGTTCCGGACAGGATCCCCTGTACGTAGTCGATGGCATCCCACTTGACAATGCCGACATTACTCCAAACGGAGGTACGGCAGCCGGTATTAATGAAGCTGCAAACAAAAACCCAATCAGCTTCCTGAATCCTGAAGATATTGAATCAATTGATATTTTGAAAGACGCTTCATCTACGGCTATCTACGGGGCGCGTGGCGCAAATGGCGTGGTAATTATCACAACAAAAAAAGGCAAAAAAGGCGAAGGGACAATTAACTACGACGGTTATATGGGCGTAGCTCAAATTCGCGAAAAAATGGATATACTTTCTGCCGCCGAATTTCGTTCGTATGTCAAACCAAACGGGGCAAAATTACTTGATTTGGGAGCCAGCAATGATTGGCAAAATGAAATATACGCTACCGGGATAACACAAAGCCATAACTTATCATATGGCGGCGGGACCGATAATTTTACTTATCAGGCTTCATTGGGATATCTCGATCAGGAAGGGATTATTAAATCAACAGGCATGCAAAAAATGAACGGTAAAATTAAAGTGTCGCAGAATGCTTTTAAAGGCCGCTTAAACCTGGTTGGCAGTTTAATTGCTTCGCATGTTGAGGATTATCGTGCGCCAATTTCTGAAACCGGAGGTTTTGAAGGCGACCTTATCCTTACCTCCCTGAAATTAAACCCAACTTATCCTATTTATAAATCCGATGGTACTTACTATCAGCACGATAAAGATCAACGCAACCCGGTAGCCATGCTCAACCTGGTTAATGATGTAACCCAAACCGACCGTATCCTGGCAAATATGTCGGCAGAATTTGAGATTGTCAGAAACCTGAAATATAAAATGAATATTGGCTTGGATCGTACAGTTGCCGAACGTAGGGTTAACCAGGACAAACAATTAAACTACCTGTCGAACAAAGGCGAAGCCGACATAAACGGAATTACTGCCAACAATCGTTTGATTGAAAACTATGTAACTTATCTGAAAGATATTGGAGAGGGCCATAGGTTCAATTTCCTGGCAGGACATGCCTATCAATACATAAAAGTTACAACAAGCGAAATGAATGTTGACGGATTTGAGGTAGATGATATACTATACACAAACAATCTTCAATATGGTAATTTTTCTAATGCCGAAGTTAATTCATCTGCATACGAACGCGAGTTGCAGTCTTTCTTCGCGCGTGTTAACTACAGCTATAAAGAAAAGTATCTTTTTACTGTAAACGGCCGGGCCGATGGTTCTTCCAAGTTTGGCGAAAACAAAAAATACGGTTTCTTTCCTTCTGCCGCTTTCGCGTGGAGGGCTTCGGAAGAGGATTTTTTGCAGGGCGTTGATAAATTAAGCAACCTTAAAGTCCGTTTAGGTTGGGGTTTGACAGGTAACCAGGAAATTCCTGATAAGATTTCGTTGCTGTCAGTTGGAACAACCCCATCGGCAAATGGTTATTTCAATGGCATACTTACTCCGGGAATAACTTTCCTGAGAACCCCAAATCCTGAAATTCAGTGGGAAACAACTATGCAAACCAATTTAGGGATTGATTTCGGGTTCTATGAAAACCGTTTTACAGGTTCTATAGATATCTTCAATAAAACAACTAAAAATGTTTTACTTGAAGTACCGGCAAAAGCTCCGGCTGCAACTCAGACGCAATGGCAGAATGTGCCCGATTTGAGGATTGTCAACAATGGTGTTGAATTAGGGTTAAACGGCTTGTTAATCAGTAAAAAGGATTTTAACTGGGATTTGGGGGTAAATTTCGCATACATTAAAAATGAAGTGAAAGACTTACCTGTTAAGTTGATTGAAACCGGTAATGCCAGCGGCCAGGGACTTTCCGGGACCCGGGTCCAGATTATTACTAATGGGCAACCTGTTGGGACTTTCTATGGGATGGTTTATGAAGGGTTGGATTCCAGAGGGATCAGTATTTACAAAAAAGATGCCAAGGGTGTCGAAGTTAAAGAATACTTAGGTTCCGCACTGCCTGATTTTACTTATAGTTTAAGTACAAAACTTCAATACAAAGGATTCGATGCCAGCATGTTTTGGTATGGTTCGCAAGGAAACATGGTATATAACAATACCGCGAATGCCCTGTTCTTAAAGGGCCCTTTGGATAAAGGGAACAACGTAACAAAAACAGTTTTGGAATCAAAGGAAAGTCCTGAAAATTCCAACGCATTTTCTTCGCGTTTTATTGAAGATGCTTCGTTCCTGAGACTTTCCAATGTCACGTTGGGATACGCTTTCGACACTAAATCGATTGCCTGGCTGGGTAAGGCGCGGGTATATGTTACCGGTAACAACTTATTGGTATTTACCGGTTATACAGGTTTCGACCCCGAAGTAAGCACCGACGCCTCTGAAGCAGGAGTCCCTTCTATGGGGATGGATTATACTTCATATCCTAAAGCCCGTACATTTACTTTTGGTGTAAATCTTCAATTTTAATCGAACTTAAATCTCAAAAAAATGAAACAATATAAATTTATATTATTCTTTACAGTACTTGGTTTGTTAAGTACAATGAGCTGCACCGATTTAGAAGAAAACGTGCTGGATGAACAATTGGGTGCAGATTTGATAAACAATCCAGCAAATATTGAAGCGCTTTTAAATCCTCCATACGGAAGTTTGAGAAGGACCATTGAATGGTATGACTATTGGGCGCTTCAGGAAGTATCGTCTGATGAGGTGATTATTCCGACAAGAGGCACCGACTGGTACGACAATGGCGATTGGCAGCAATTACATTTGCAGACCTGGACGGCAGACCACGGAAGAATGAAAAATGTTTGGGATGCATTAAGCCAGGGGGTTTCACGTGCAAATACAGCAATTTATTACATTGGCCAGTTTAGCCAGAATGCAACTACAGAGCTGTACATTAACGAAGCCCGTTTTTTACGGGCCTATTATATGTATTTAATCAACGACCTTTTTGGGCAGGTTCCCTTCCGCGAAGCAAATGAACTTGATTTCTCTGTTTCGCCCAGGGTTTTGAACAGGAAAGAAGCTGCTGATTATATTATCAGCGAGTGCAAAGCTGTTATACCAAAATTGAAAACAAAAGCCGAATTGGGTTCTGAAAGGGTTACCAAAGGGGCAGCACAGGCTTTGTTGGCAAAGGTGTATTTGAATTATATGGTTTATGGCCGTGAAGCAAAATGGGCCGAGGCAAAACAATACTGCGACGAACTTATTAATTCAGGTATTTATTCGGTTGCCAACGATTATTGGGTAATGTTCCAAAAAGATGTAGCCGAACACCCCGAATTCATTTTGCGTGTCCCGATGGATGACAAAGTTGATATGGGAAGTGGTAGCGTTTGGGTGAATTTTACCCTGCATTACAGCCAAACCTTTGGAAATATTAACAGTTTATGGAATGGCCCGTCAACTACAAAAACGTTTTTCGATACATGGGATAAAATAAACGATGTCCGCTTTTATGATGACCGGAACAGGGCTGAACTGGGGTTTAACCAGGGATTTATGGTAGGACAGCAATACGCAATCAATGGGTCCCCTTTGAAACAAAGAAATGGCGATCCATTGGTATTTGTTCCTGAAATCAACCTTGGAAGCTCACCCGAAAATGCTGGTATCAGGGTTAATAAATTTGCCCCTAACGCAAATACACAACGTCAATTCTCTTCGCCAAACGATGTGCCGATAATGAGGATATCGGATATTTACCTGATTCGTGCCGAAGCCAAATTAAGAAGTGGCGATGCCCCTGGCGCATTGGCCGATCTCAATCATATCAGGGGTAAAAGAAATGCGCGGGGAAAAACTTTACCGCTACTCGGGGCTGTTACTTTGGACGATATACTTAAAGAACGCGGTTTCGAATTGTATTGGGAAGGTTTGCGCCGCCAGGATTTGATACGCTTTGGAAAGTTCACACAGCCGTGGCAGGAAAAACCCGCTACCGATGCAACAAGAAATTTGTTTCCGTTGCCAACTTCTGCGGTCGATGTGAACGAAAATTTAGTTCAAAACCCAGGGTATTAATTACCAAATAGTTTAGTTTAAATTAGTTATTACCGCTGTCGAAATAATTCGGCAGCGGTATTTTTGTATGTCGGGCATGATATTAAGCTAACAGGATGCAAGTTCCTGTATGTGCCGAGTTGATAGGAAACATTAGCGATTGACAAGGGTGTTGCAGGCGACTGCAAATCTGAAAGAAGTCATTAGCAAA
>JBBINB010000110.1:0-12377 GCA_037444065.1 Draconibacterium sp. | reverse complement strand
TGCTTGATTTTTTCCTTTTTAAACTCTGTACTAAACTGACGAACTTTTCTAATTTTACATCCCATAATAAGACAAATTTAAAAAGTTATCAACTAAACTTTTTGTCACCTTATTTCATGGGAAGACACTTGATGACTGATGACTGATGACTGATGACTATCTATTAATAAAAATATTCACATAGGGGATGACAATAATCAGTCATCCTTTTTTTATATTCACAAAAAATATTCGATATGTCAGCAATAATAATAGTGATACTAATCCTGGCCATTTTGCTTGTAATTTTTACTTTGCAGAATGATACCGAAATTACCATCCAGCTTTTTTTCTGGGAAATAGTGCAGGCCCCGTTGGCATTGGTAATACTATGTTGTATTGTAATTGGCTATTTGTTTGCAGTAATTTATTTTTATCCGCGCGTATGGAAATTAAAAAGCGAAATCAAAAAACTGGTAAAGCTGAACAAGAAAAACGAAGACCTGCAAAAAGAAAATACCTTAACCGGCGATTTGGACGAAGACCATCCTGAAGGGGTTAAATTTGACGATGACAAGGGCACGCGCTCTTTCTTTACTGATTAATACATGCCCGGAAAAAATCTTTTGCTTAGTACCGCCTATTTTGCCCCAATTCAGTATTATTCAGAAATAGTAAAAGCCAGAATAGTTTACATCGAACAGTTTGAGAATTTTATCAAACAAACTTTTCGCAACCGTTGTGTTGTATTGGGCGGAAACGGGCCAATACAGTTAATTGTCCCGGTGGTTAAGGGCAGGGGGCCAAAAATCCTTATCAGGGATCTTAAAATTTCGTACGATACCGGCTGGCAGCGGAACCACTGGCGCACCATTTTTTCGGCATACAGCCCGTCCCCTTTTTTCGAATATTATAAAGACTACATCCATCCTTTCTTTATTGAAAAACACCGGTTTTTGCTCGATTTCAATTTGAAAATACATGAAACCATATGCGAATTGCTTGAGCTTGAAAATCTTGCTGAATTAACCCCCGGTTTTGAAAAAGTACCCGAAGGAACTCTGAATTTTCGCGAAGCCATTTCGCCAAAAAATAAAGCTCAAACCCGGCAATTTTTTCAACAGGCAAAATACACGCAGGTTTTTTCTGAAAAGCTTGGTTTTGTTCCCAATTTAAGCATTCTCGACCTGCTTTTTAATGTGGGGCCAAATGCTTATTCATATCTGGAAGGAAATTAATTTTTAAACTTCCCGGCTTTTTGTTAATCTTGTATTCACAATATTTACCTAAATCAAAATAACATGAAAAAAATACTTTTTAGCTTTATGGCATTAACAGTTTTTGCTTTGGCTTGTAGTTCACAAAACGATAAACCCGACTTTGAAAATCCGATAAACGTATTGGTTTTTAGCAAAACAACGGGTTTCAGGCACGAGTCTATTTCTTCGGGCTTGAAAATGCTGTACGACCACAGTAAAAAACAAAACTGGATAATTACTGCCACCGAAAATTCGGGTTTGTTTACCGATGGTTTTCTTTCGAATTTCGATGTGGTAGTATTCATGAACCCTACAGGCGATGCAATCGACAACAATGGTCAAACAGCTTTTGAGAAATTTATGAAAAGCGGTAAGGGTTTTGTAGGAATCCATGCTGCCGCCGATTGCGAGTACGAATGGCCTTTTTACGGCAACCTTGTTGGCGGATATTTTAAAACTCATCCGGAATCACAGGAAGCCACGGTGGTTTTCGAAAAATCGGATCACCCGGCAATGAAGCCTTTCGAAGGAATGAAATCATACACTACTTTTGACGAGTGGTATACTTTTAAGGAAAACCCACGGTCAAAAGTTAAAGTACTTGCCACTTTGGACGAAGCAAGCATAAAAAAATCCGATAACGACGATTTCCGGATGGGTGACCACCCAATTATCTGGTGGAACGACAAAGACGGTATACGTTCGTTTTATACAGGCTTTGGGCACACGCACGAAGCTTTCCAGGATAAGTATATTATTGAGCATATAAAAAATGCCATTAACTGGGCTGCCAATAGAATAAACTAATTGGTATTTCTAACCTTTATTTATTCTATTGCTTTGTTTCTGGGAAACATTTTGACCAACACGGTGGTTATAATGTTAATTCAGATTGTATTATGAAAAATTCAAAAAACTGGCAAATAAAACTGGGCATTTTCCTGATGATTTTTTCGGGGGTATTTTTTGCCGCCACGTTTATCATCCCGCTTTTCGACCTGCCAACAAAAACAAAGGTAATTGCGTCAACTACAAGCCTTGTTTTAATGGAGCTGGTGTTCTGGAGCGGCGGCTTACTCGTTGGAAAAGAATTGTTTACCAGGTATAAGCAACAGCTTAACCCGCTGAACTGGTTCAAAAAAACAAAACCCGGGGAAGAAAAATCACAATAACCCGGCAATTTGTAAATTACTTTTTTACTTTCAACCTTAATGGATTTTTTCTGTTTTTCGGTTGTATATTTGAGGTTCTTTTGAAACTTACTTTTGAACGCGGTATGTATTGCAAAAAGTTTTGATAAAACCGAACCGGAAAAATGGGCGTAACCGAATTTATTATTGCTTTAACAGAGCACAGGTTTCTTGGAAATGTTTTTATACCTTACCTTATTCAAAAGGAGGAACAGTTTTTTACTGTTATCAATCATGTAAAACCCCGCGATTTTAAATCCGAACCGGATTATGAATTTAAACCCTACGAAAAAGAGCTGGTTGAGATTATAGATAAATACAGCGATGAAAGGTTGATGCGTAAGTTCTCGAGGGCTAAAAATGTTAAAGAGTTTTATTCTGAATTAAACCAGGCCTATTTTCATAAAAACATTACTCCGTTTATCGAGCAATGTATGTTTAAAGTAGCTTCAATACTCATGCTCAGCCCGGTACGGTTGCTTAACAAGGATGTTAAATACGCCAATTTATACGACGAGGATGAAATTAAAGTACAAGCTCTCTTTGCACGTCCGGTTTTTTATTTTGAACGCTCGGAAAACGAAACACGATACCATTTAAAAATTTTTCAGGATGACAGGGAAATTCCGCTTTACAAAACCAATACCCGTATTATTGCAACCAACCCGTGCCTGTTTGTACAGAATAGAAAACTGTTCGTTTTTGAAAAGTTGAACGCCAAAAAACTAACTCCATTTTTTGAAAAGGAAGCTGTTACCATTCCAAAATCACTTGAAGAAAAGTATTTCGGAGGCTTTATCCTGAACACATTTCGCGATTTTGAGGTTCATTCAACAGGATTTAAAATTATCGAGGAAGGGGTTAAAAAAACAGCGGCGCTAAGCCTTGAGCGTAATTTGCAATACCTGCCCTGCCTTGTTTTGTATTTCAACTACGGAAACGAAAAATTTTTGCCCAATTCGTTAAGAAATGTTGCCGTAAGGTTAGAAAAAGTGAATAATGAATATGTTTTTAGGAAGGTAAAACGTGATTTTGAATGGGAAAAAACAATAATGGCGGATGTTGAAAAAATGGGCCTGAGAGAGAAAAATGGTTACTACCTGCTTCCTTCTTTGGATTTGCTTGACAACGAAAATGCCCTCTATTTTCTGGTTAACTGGTTAAACCGGAATATAAATCAGTTCGATGATGCCGGGATAAAAATTATCCAGGAAAATCTTGAGAAAAAATATTTTACCGGCCAGCAGCATCTCGATTTAACAACCCGCGAATCGAACGACTGGTTTGATGTTCATATTTCAGTCAGGTTTGGGGAAATTACAATTCCGTTTGTTAAACTCAGAAAATACATTTTAAACGATATTCGTGAATTTGAGCTGCCAAACGGCGAAATAGCCATTTTACCCGAAGAGTGGTTTACGCGTTACAAAGGGCTAATTCCGTTTGCAAAAATCCATGGCGATTCCCTGAATTTTGAAAAGCGCTATTTTCTTCTTCTGAAAAACACATTGCCAGACCCGATAATAACCCTTGCTCATAAATTTAACCAGCTTGAACTTCCCGGAGATTCTGATCTTGAGGTACCGTTAAACCTGAAAGCACAACTCAGAAGTTACCAGTATGCAGGTTACAACTGGATGTATCAGTTAAAACAAAATGGTTTTGGGGGTTGCCTGGCCGATGATATGGGTTTGGGAAAAACCCTGCAGACTTTAACCCTTTTGCTGAAATTGAAAAGGGTAAAGACATTTGCCGCTGCCAGCCCAAAAGTTGATAAAAGCGGTCAGCTCGAATTGTTCTCCCCACTTCCCGAAAATATTGATTTTCAACCGGCCAGTTTAATAGTGCTCCCAACCTCGCTGGTACATAACTGGCACAACGAAATCGAAAAATTCACCCCTTCGCTAACGGTATATAAATATGTGGGTTCCCAACGCAATAAATCTGTCGATTTAAATAAAATATCTACCACGTGCGATATCATACTAACAACTTATGGCACATTGCGCAACGACATTGATTTACTGAGTGGCATCAGTTTTTATTACACGATTTTAGACGAAAGCCAGTATATAAAAAATCCGTCCTCCAAAACCTACAAGGCAGTTGTACAAATCAGGACAAGGTACCGGCTCGTATTGACCGGGACACCTGTCGAAAACTCGCTTTCAGATTTATGGGCGCAAATGAATTTTATAAATCCCGGATTGCTGGGCAACCTTTCGTTTTTTCAAAAAACTTATATTACGCCTGTCGAAAAGCTAGCCGACCAGAAGCAGCAGGAGCAGTTGCAATTATTAATTAAACCTTTTATCCTTCGCAGAAAGAAGGATGAAGTAGCACGGGACCTTCCACCGCTTACAGAACAGGTTCATTTTTGCAAAATGACCGAAGAGCAGGAAAAAATGTACGAAGAGGAAAAATCGGCAATAAGGAATGCAATTTTAGAGAACATAGATAAAGCAGGGATAAAAAAATCGGCTTTTGTGGTATTGCAGGGACTAACCAAATTACGCCAATTGGCTAATCACCCTTCGCTGATAGATAAGGATTCTGATGAACAATCGGGGAAATTTGAACAGATAAGGGAGATGCTTGAAAACCTGGTGGCCGAAAAACATAAAGTGCTGGTTTTTTCATCGTTTGTTCAACATCTCGAACTGGTAAAGGATTATATTGAATCGAAAAACTGGCGGTACAGCATATTGACCGGGCAAACTGTTCAACGGGAGGAGGTGATAAATGAATTTCAGGATGACCCGGAAAACCACATATTCCTGATTTCGCTAAAAGCGGGTGGGGTAGGTTTGAACCTTACCAAAGCAGGTTACGTGTTTATAATCGATCCGTGGTGGAACCCGGCTGCCGAAAACCAGGCTGTCAGCCGTGCACACCGCATTGGACAGGATAAACAGGTTTTTGTGTACCGGTTTATCACCGAAAATACCATCGAAGAAAAAATACAAAAGCTTAAGGAACGCAAAACTTCGCTGGCCGATAAATTTATTAACTCGAACAACCCGTTTAAGGAAATTACAAAAGAGGAAGTGCTGGAGTTGTTTGAATAAGTTTTTTTATTTCTTTCGAAATAACCGGGCAATAGTTTTGCCGATTTCATCAATTTTTTCAACAGGCTCGAAAAGCGAAGGATTGGTCAAATCGACATGTCTTTCCAGAACTCCTGCCTGCATAGGGTAAACAAGTATAAAATTGTTCCTTTGAAAATATTTGTCCAAATAACCCGGAATGTTTTTCATCTTTTCGTGATACGATATTTTTCTTTCACGGCTCATAATAACTGTTAAACTGTCGTTGGTTTTAATTTCATCAGCAAGCTTAAGAAAATCATCCCAATTTTCAAAAATTCTGAACCCGGCATCAATCGGATGTTTGAGGTGAATATCGCGAATGGTCTGAATAGTTTTTTCGTGGCCTGAAAACTGAATTTTGGAACCTGTGTTTCTGCCGATATTCCAGATTTTAACAAGCCAGAAGGGAAATCCGATTTCGTCTTCGGCATGTTGGGGAATAATTATAATATGGCGTTTTATTGTTGATATGGGTTGAACAGGTTTATAAACAAAGGTAGTAATGTTGTTCTTTGTCAGTATCCCATCGACAAGCCTGCCAAGGAAGGAATCAGAAATTCCGGTTGAAACGTGCAATCCAAGCACCAGGTCGGTAATGTTTTGCTCCCTGATAACCCCGGTAATGCCATTGACAATATTTAAATCGAAACGTACCAGCTTATTAAGGTAAACATCGGTCGACGAGGCGGTGTGCACTGCTTTATCCATTATTTTATGGGCCTTTTTCACCGCGTTTGTATCAACAGTGTTATTATTAATGACATTCAGGGTAAACATTCCGGTTTTATTATCTTTCGATTTAATGGTTGTGCTGAGGTGGATCAGTTCTTCGATGGTTGCGGGATTGCTAACGGGGATGAGGATCTTTTCCAAATGGTCGGATTCATTATTAGCTGTGTCTGTTGATTCGTGGATAGAAATGTTCAATGCTCCTTTTTGTGCTGAAAAGGTGGCGATTGTGCAGGTAACTAAAATCATTACAATAGTCCCGTTCAGTATCGACTCTCCAAGCAACCTGATTGGTTCGCCAGTTTCTGTTTCGCCCAGTATTACGTTATACCCAACCATTACGGCTGCCAGTGTTGCCGCGGCCTGGGCGTTGCTTAACCCGAATATAACCCTTCGCTCATCGACAGAAAAACGAAATGTTTTCTGTGTAAACCAGGCAGCTAAAAATTTTGCGACAGTGGCTACAATTGTCATTACAGCGGCAACTTTCAGGGTTTCGAAACCGGCAAAAAAAGCGCGATAATCAACAAGCATCCCAACTCCAATCAGAAAAAAAGGAATAAAAACTGCGTTCCCCACAAATTCGATTCGGTTCATTAAAGGCGAGGATGAAGGTATTAACCTGTTTAGCGTAAGCCCGGCCAGGAAAGCCCCGATAATGCCTTCTATCCTTGCAAGTTCGGCTAAAACTGCGCCAAGAAAAACCATTGCCAAAACAAATACATACTGCGATACATTGTCGCCCACCCGTTTAAAAAACCACCGGGCAATTAAAGGAAATGTGATAACAATAATTAAGGTGAAAAATACGACAGAGATAGTTAGCCTGGTCCAAAATGCAGTATTTACGTCTCCTTCTGTCATGCCAACAATTACTGCCAGCACCAAAAGCGCCAATGTATCGGTTATCATAGTTCCGCCTACGGCTACATTCACCGCGCGGTTTTTGGTTACATCGAGTTTACTCAGAATGGGGTAGGCAATCAATGTATGCGAAGCAAACATACTGGCCAGCAGTACCGATGTTAAAACAGAAAAATTAAGAACATACAACCCGACTATGGTACCCAAAGTCATTGGGATTAAGAAAGTGTACATTCCAAAAGTAATGCTTTTAAGACTGTTTTTTCTGAACTGCGCCAAATCGATTTCCAATCCGGCCAAAAACATAATGTAGAGTAGCCCGGCAGTCCCCGAAAGAATAATGCCGCTGTCCCTTTGCAGCAGGTTAATTCCGTTTGGCCCTATTATCGCCCCGGCAATAATAAGCCCGAGGATATGGGGTATTTTAATTTTATTTAAAAGCAAAGGGGCAAAAAGGATAATTATCAGAATGACCAGAAACTTTAAAACAGGCTGGGTTAGGGGAAGCGTTGATTCGTATATATTTAGAAGAACCATAATTTAATTTTTCAAATATTGGCCTGGAATTTTACCTGTTTATCGAAACCGCCGAAAGCTTTGGGGCGTTTGAGGCAAACTGGCTGTTTTGTTGTGGGAAAATGACAATTTTGTCGTTCAGTTTAAAATGCTTTTCCAGTTTCGACGGGATATGATCGGGATATTTCTGATAGGAAAGCGCATTTTTCCGGGCAGAAACTAAAGCAAGTAAATCATTCTCATCCACCTCTTTTGTTAATGCCAGAAAATCTTCCCAGTCGCTAAATACAATAATCTTTTTCTGGGCAAGCAGCAATTTTTTGTGAAGGCTAATGAAAAGGTTTTTGTCGACATTGTTTATGATTGAATATATTTTTTCGCCTATCAGCTTTTCGCGGATTCCCGGTTTTTTTGGCCAGCAAAGCACTATAATATCGGCCATAATTTCTTTTGAAATCCTTTCGATTCCGTTGGTTGCATTCAGGGCAATGGTTACAATGGTGTTTATATTGACCTCGGCAGCGGCGCCATGTTTCTGATACTCCTCAAGCTCTTTTTTTGCGGCAATAATATTCATTTCCGAATCCGGATCGGTTAATATGCTCCCTCCAACTGTTATTGCAGCAGCTTCGTTTTTAGAAACGCCAAGCCTGCTGACAATGGGGTAGGCAACAAGTGTGTGGGCAGCAAACATACTGGCTGCAAGGAAACTGGGGGTAAAATCGTAATCAAGGATATTTAATCCAAACGGGCCAATAAGCACCCCCGAAATAATAAGCCCGATAATACCGGGAATATTGAATTTTCGCAATAAGATCGGCTCTAACATGATGATAAACAGGACTAATGCAAAAACCAGGACAGGGTTTGTCAGCAGAAGATGAAATTCGGAAAGTAAATGTTTTAAAAATTCATCCATAACCTTAAAATTGCAATCCAAACTGTGCCTAAAAAATGCATTTCAGTAAACACTTTGTTTCTGAAAAGCGCAATAAATATAACCAACAAAAGAAACGGATATACAAAGGGGGAGTAAAATAGGGAGAAATATTTGCCCGCTGATTTTTTCTCAGGGAAAGGGTTGGGGTTTGGCTGGCTTTATGCAAAGCCGGGTACTTTCCGCGGTTTATCGTTTTACACTCTGCCTGAACTCGCTTTGAATTTTATTGCGGACATAAATGAGCTTAAATTTCCCTTTGTAGCTGTCGCGCTGTTCAATTTCAAATTTACCAATGGAGTTGATGAGAGGGGTAAGTTTTTCGAAACCATAATTTCGCGAATCGAAATTGGGTTGTTTTTTTTGCAACAAACTTCCAACATCGCCCAGGAAAGCCCAGCCATCGTCGTCTTCCAAATCTGAAATTGTGCTCGAAATCAGCTTAATAACTTTTGGTGTTATTTTGTCGACAGTGTTTTTCTTTTCAACTTTATCGGGAACAACATTGCTTTCAAGCTCTTTCGATTGGTTTTTCAGGATTTCGATATAAATAAACTTGTCGCAGGCTACAATAAAAGGCTCCGGGGTTTTCTTTTCGCCAATGCCGTATACTTTCATTCCTGCTTCGCGAAGGCGTGTTGCAAGCCGGGTAAAATCGCTGTCGCTCGATACAATGCAAAAGCCATTTACTTTTTCGCTGTAAAGTATGTCCATGGCATCGATAATCATTGCCGAATCTGTAGCATTTTTTCCTGCCGTATAGCCGTATTGCTGGATGGGCGTTATTGCATTTTCGAGAAGCAGGTTTTTCCATTTCGAAAGGATTGGATTGGTCCAGTCGCCATAAATACGTTTAATTGTTGGATTGCCGTATTTGGCAATTTCTTCCATCATTTCCTTAACATATGCCGATGGGATATTATCGCCATCGATAAGAACTGCAAGTTTTATTTCGTATTCCATAATCAAATTTTTACAATGCACGAATCGGGGAGCCAGCCCTGGTTGCCATCGGCAAGTTTAATCTCTTTCCAGGTGTTAATGCTGTCGGTGATTTCAACTTTCAATCCTTCGTAAATTAAAAAAAGATCCTTGCCGGTTTGGGCAGGTGCGCTTTTTACCGTAGCACGCGGACAAAAAACGATTGCGTTTTCGCGTTCCACGATTTTCTTTCGTTGTTTTGATGCAAAAGAAAAGCTAATACCTGAAAGAAATAGAAATACAAAGCTGAGTACAAACGAAATGGGCCTTAATGAAACCAAACGGCTAAAGATATACAGCCCGGTTAACAAAAGGAAAACTATAAAAGCCGCAATGCTGATGTACGACCAGGTATCTGACGGGTACATATTTATTACCGAAGTCCGCCAGCGTAGGAAAAAGGGTTGCGGTAGCGGTTCGATGCTTGTAACCACAAACTGGTTCGCCATTTTTATATTGAAGTCGATGTTTTCGTCGTTAGGCGAAAGCAGTTTTGCCCTTTCGAAATTGAGTATGGCCTTGTTCATGTCCCCGGCTTTGTAATATGCGTTGCCGAGGTTAAAATAGAGCTTTGCCGATTCGTAGCCTGAACCCAGAATTTGCTCGTAATTTGAAATTGCCTGCTGATATTCGCCTGTTGCATAAAATGCATTTGCCTTATCCCAAAGTTGAGTGTTGTTGTCCTGGGCAATTACAGAACCGTATGCAGCTAATAAAATAATTAAAATATATCGTTTCATGCCATTACTTTTTAATTTGTTTTTCCATCAACCCCATTGTGTTTTCTGCCTTGTTGTACAGTTCAGCCCTGGCCTCGGAGCCACTTGCAGGCGCATAGCGGGCAAATTCGCACTGATCGATAACCGATACAAAATCGTCGATAACCTGTTGCTCTACATTTTTCTCTTTTAGCACCGAAATTGCCGATTCGCGGTTTAAGTCGGCAAACTGAATCCCGAGTTTATCGCTCAAATAACCCTCAAATGCTTTTAAAATCGATTCGAGGAAAGCTTCGTTATTGTTCTGTTTCATAAAACCTGCAGCCGCTTTCAACCGTTTACGGGCAACTTTGTTGGCTTTTTTGTTTCGCATGAGGGCAATGTCCGCATTTTCCCTGGCCTTTTTGCGATAAACAAAAAACAAGGCCAAAAATGCAACTGCACTCCCGATGTAGATAAAGTAGAACAGCGAAGTCCCAAAGAAGGTGTAACCCATGGTTTCAAGTTTTGGGTCGCCCTGTTTAATATACCTGATATCCTGTCCGAGCAACTGAACATCCTCTTTTCGCAGCGAGCCCGACATTTTTGCTGTCTGGTCGCCGGCCCCTTTTTTAACACGGAGCGCATATTCATTTGTGGTTTTTGTTTCGTATAAACCCGTTGAAGTATTGAAGTAGGTAAACGGTATTGCCGGAATAGTAAAATCTCCTTCAAACCGGGGCTGAAAAAGGTATTCGATTGTTTTTGTGCCCGAAACGCCACCGCCGGTTACCGATACATTGTCGGTTACTTTTGGATCGTAAACCTCAAAATCGGAAGGAAGCCCGAGTTTTGGCGTATTGATTAAACGGATATTGCCCGAACCACTGATGGTTACTTTTAGGGTAACAGCATCGTTAGTTGTTACCTCCTGCGCGCTGATACCGGATGTAATATTAAAATTTCCCACACCACCCAGAAAATCGGACGTAGCACGCGGAAGATCCCGTACATTGACAGTTACCGGGTTACTTGTTATCTGGGCTTTTACCGTTCTGAAACTGTTAAAAAAATCATCGAAAAAACTGCGTTGTTTTACCTGCTGCTGAACAAGCAAAGCCATACTAAACGGCTTAACCGTCAGTTTCCCGGTTTGCTGGGGGAAAAGTATGGTTTTCTTTAACACGCCAACCTGGTAAATTTTGTTATTGTATACTTCGCGCGTGAAATTTACCTGCTGCGGAATTTCAACATCCTGTGTATAAAATCCTTCATAAGTGGGCAGGTTTACTTCGTCGAAACCGGCAATAGGAATATTCGGGTTTACATACAATTTAACCGTTGCAATAATTTGTTCGCCCTTATACACATTTTGTTTGCTCATTTCTACCATCACAAAAAGGTTGTCGCTTCCCAGTTCAACATTTTGCGGTGATCCCAGCTGCCCGGGTCCACCATCGGCGCTTCCCCCACTACCCGGCTGGGGCTGCGCAGGTTGCGACTGCTGTTTAACAACCTGTATTTTGATTGGGTTTGATTCGTAAATTTTGCCATCGACTTCAATAGAGGCAGGTCGTAATTCAAAAGTTCCCTCCAGTTTTGACCTTAAAATAAAAGTATATCCAAAAGTAGTTTCCTGTGTTGTTTTACCGTTAATGGTCGACATGCTAAACGACTGGCTTGTACTTGGCCCCATTAAAACATCGAAATTGTTTTCAATCCCGGGGGGGAGCCTTAAATTGCTACCCTGTTCGTTTAAGGTAAAACTCAACCTGAATTGTTTTCCAATTTCCACTGCTGCCGGCGCTTCCATTGTAAAACGGGTTTGCACTGCACCGGCTGTCGACACAGTAAGAAAGAAAATTATATATGTTGTTAGCTTTTTAATCATTTTCCTTAATCGCGCAAAAAATTGTTCGTTAATGTATAGATGCAAAAATACAAGAATGCTTTAATCTTTTATCAATTGTTATTGCTGGAACCTGGTTGCTGGATTCTGGATTCTGGTTGCTGGCTCCGCACTTCGAGCTTCCAACTTCCGTCTCCCGCTTTCCGTCTCCGGTCTCCGGACTCCCGTCTTCTTTCTTCCAACTTCGTGCTCCCAACTCCCAGCTCCCGTCTCCCGTCTTCCGTCT
>JBBINB010000109.1:0-12490 GCA_037444065.1 Draconibacterium sp. | reverse complement strand
TCCCGCTACAAAGTTCTTTTGAAATAAAATATTAAAACATACTGCGGGGTGGAGCAGTTGGCAGCTCGTTGGGCTCATAACCCAAAGGTCGTAGGTTCAAGTCCTGCCCCCGCTACAGAGCCGGAAGATTTTTTTCTTTCGGCTTTTTTTATCCTATTAATTTCTAAAATCATGTTTACTGTTTACGCTTTGTATTCTGAAAAACACCATAAAATATACATCGGAATGACATCCAACCTCGAAAAGAGGTTTTTTGCTCACAATAACCTGCCAAAAGGGTGGACTGCCAACTTCCGGCCATGGAAGTTAGTCCATACCGAGGAATTTAGTTCAAAAGAAGAAGCTTTATTGAGAGAAAAAGAATTAAAATCTGCACGTGGAAGAGAATCAATCTGGAACGTTATAAATGAGAAATTATAGTCGGGCTCACATCCGCCATTTGGCGGATTTAGGTTCAAGTCCTGCTCCCGCTACAAGAAGCCGGTTTTTTGCCGGCTTTTTTGTGTCTTTTTGCAAGGGTAAAAATCTTTCATGGATTAGTTACCCAACTTCAACCAGAATTACCATCGAAATCCCTTCCACTGTAACTTCATCGGAAAAATTTTCAGCTTCACCCTTTTCATAAAAATCATTCCCGTTGACAACCTGTTGGTAATTGCCTTCGGGCAGAGGTATTGCAACCGGTTTGTTTTGCCCGTTAAAAAACAGAAATATCTTCTCCCAACTGTCGCCAACTTTTTTTCCCTCAATACAATACGAAACCACTCCAGTTTGATATTGAAGGCAAAAATTCAGATGAGCCCGTATTTCTTCGGCAGTTTTCATCCTAAAGGCCGGATGATTTTTCCGGAGCTGAATCAACTTCTTATAATATTGAAACACATCGGCATACTTTTCTTTTCGTTCCCAGTCGATTTGATTTACCGAATCGGGCGATTTATACGAATTACCGTTGCCCCCCTTGGTGTAGCAGAAATCAATCCCTGCCTGCAGAAATGGTATACCCTGCGATGTAAGAAGCAACGCGCCCGCCAGTTTAACCATTTTTTTCAACTCCTCGCCTGAGGCTTTCGGGAGGCTCATTTTCAATTTGTCGAAAAGCGTATAATTATCGTGACATGAAACATAATTGATACACTGTGCAGGTTCGGTCGCCCAGGGGCCTTTCGAGGTTTCAACATAATCGTATACAATCTGCGGGTGGGCCGTAGCTGCAACAATACCAAACTTTACCGCTTCTTCGCGCAGGTCGAGGCCACTTACAAAACCCTTGCTTTTTTTTAACCCGTGATTTCCTTTCAAAGCATCCCTGAAATCATCGTTAAAACCGGCTATTCCGGGCATCCGGGGAATGTTGCTTTTTACGGCGCGTAAATTTTCGGGCATTGGGCTGTTATCGGCAGCCCAGCCTTCGCCGTACAACAAAAGCCCTGGTTCTGTTTTATCGAGTTCAGCCCTGATAGTATTCACCGTTTCAAGGTCCAGAATTCCCATCAAATCGAAACGAAACCCATCAATATGGTATTCCAGCGCCCAGTATTTCAACGAATCGATAATATATTTGCGCACCATAGCGCGTTCCGGGGCGACTTCATTTCCGCATCCCGAAGCATTTGAAAAACTTCCGTCTGGTTTTTGCCTGTAAAAATATCCGGGTACCGTTTGGTTAAATACCGATTCTTTGGCAAAATAGGTATGGTTGTAAACTACATCGAGTATCACCCCAATCCCGTTTTCGTGCAATACTTTTACCAGTCGTTTAAACTCTTTTATCCTGGCCGCTCCATCGTACGGATTTGCAGAATACGAACCTTCAAGTGCATTGTAGTGTAGCGGATCGTATCCCCAGTTGTATTTTTCAAGCGGCTTCTCCTCATCGACAGTAACAAAATCGGAAACAGGCAATAAATGAATGTGAGTTATTCCCAGCTCTTTAAGGTGTGCCAACCCGGTTAAAGCACCGTTTTTTGTTTTTGTATTTTCTTCGGTAAAACCCAGGTATTTTCCTTTGTTTTCAATTCCGGAATTTTCAGCAATCGAAAAATCGCGAACATGTGTTTCGTAAATCACTGCTTCGGTAAAGCTGCTGTACCGCGGGCCTTTGTCGTTTTTCCAGTTTTCAGGGTTGATTTTTCCCGGGTCGAAAATCATTCCCCGTTTCCCGTTTACACCAACGCAACGGGCGTAAATGTCGGGCGTTTCGGCAAGCCACTCGCCATCGTTAATTCTGAAAGTGTAAAATTTGCCCTCGAAATCGCCATTCAGAATGGTCGACCAAATCCCATTGCCGGCAGGTTGTAAAGTGGTTTTGTGAAACGGTTCACTCTTTTCCCCGTCTTTAAACAGGCGAAGTTCAATCATTTGTGCTGTGGGTGCCCATATTTTCACGTGGGTTTTTTCAGGAGTCCAGAATACCCCCAAATCGTCGCCACCATAAAAAGGGTAAGTTGAAAAATCGATATGGTTAAATTTCCAGTTACGCATTAAAATTGTATTAAAGTTTTTCGCAAATAGACTGTTTTGCTGCCCAATCGCCTTCCTTTAACGTTGTATATCGAGATTCTTATTTTAGGGTATCTTTTGAGTTTTCTGTCGTACGAATAAAAATGGTTTAAATCGATATTTAGGTTGTGATTGTAGCCTTTTACCATGTACAGCGGGTAAAAAGTCCTGCCATTGGCACCACTTAACCTGAATTTTCTTTTTAGCCAGAAATTATCGAAAATCATAAGCGGGCGATCCAAATCGACGTCGACATCGCCAATGTTATTTATGTTTAAAGTCAGGTAATCAGGACAATACAAACGATTTTTTTCGAGTTCGATTTTTATTTTCGCCCGCGCGAAAAGTGGCTGTTTTTTCTTTCCTTTCTTGCCAAAAACAAAGAAAAACAATGGAATAACCACTAAAAAAATCAATAGCCAGAGCAATTTGTCTCCATCAGGGCCAATCTCATTCTGGGCCGAAAGTTGAAATGAAGACAGGATTGAAATCAAAACAAGGAAATATTTTTTCACCTAATTACAATTTTCAGGCAAAAATACAAGAAAAAAAAACTCAGCCAAGATGCATGGCACAATGATTATAAACCTGGTTCACCTTCAAAAACTCCTGAACGTGGCATAATTAATAATGAGCCAGGGATGATTCTTCGATTGAAACCTAAGGGAACCCAACTTCGCGATATTTCAAAGGGGTTTGAAATTGTGGCATCGTACCCCACGCTAAAATATTTGCCATAATTATTGGCGAGAGCGATCCGGAAGGCTTTGCAGCGCGCTCAATGCAGGATTACCCGGGAAATGCCTGCTTGAACGGGACCATTTACAGAAGTTACAGGAGATTTGGCATACAGTTTCATGGAAGCGCGCGATTCGAGCGCGAGAAGGGACCTGCGCGATATCAATGCGCAGGCATTGGTAAATGATTCATCGACAGCTGTTATGGCCTGGAATTATCACGACATGAATATAATTTCGCCCAACCACGACAAATGCATTACGATAATGGAATTCCATCGAAGAAAGTTTCAGTTACCATTTCAGGGTCGACAAGAATTTTAGCAACCCGAATGAAAAATGGAAAGAAATGGGCTCGCCCAAAAAGTAACCGGCGAGCAATACAAAGGGGTTCTTAACAAAATTCGACAATATTTGAGAATTTCCAATAAATAGGTTATTTTACTTCACTTTAAATTATTTTAAAATGACATCCATCCCGCATAAAACAAATCTACCCGGATCGTACAGGGGCTTATTCGGCTGCCTGATGTTTTATGCATGAAGATAGCCCTTCATCCCTTTCTTATTTCTTATTCCTTATTTTAAATTCATTGTAAAATGACTTTTTCCGGAATAAAATCTACTAAAAATCCAGAAAGGCTTGCCGGCGTTGAAGGCAATTTCTATCAACCTTCGAAAAAAACAAGTTTGCCAGGAATGAACGGCCGTATTCGCCGTTTACGCGAACAAAGTGTTGAAACCCAGGAATCGCTATCCATCGGAAGGGTGTTTATAACAACCCGGTTTTACATGGATAACCATGGTAAATACTCAGAACCGGTAATGCGTGCACTCAACTTCCTTGAAATCTGAAAGCAAAAAGCCATTTATATTGGCGATGATGAACTGATAGTGGGTGAACGTGGCCCGGCGCCAAAATCGGTACCTACCTTTCCCGAACTTACGTGCCATAGTGTCGATGATTTTCATGTGCTCAACTCGCGCGAACAGCAACGTTACGCCATTTCCCAGGAGGACATTGATATTTACGAACGCGAAGTTATTCCATCCTGGAAAGGGCGTACCATGCGCGAACGGATTTTCGGACATATTCAACAACTTGATTTCTTAAACGAGCCAGAAGCTGCCGAAAAACCGGAAGAGTTAAAAGCGATGGATATTTCGTGCGATGCCGCAATAGTTTTTGCCGAACGGCATGCTGGACTTGCCGATAAAATGGCTGTCGATGAAACCAATGCAGATAGAAAAAATGAGCTTAAAAAAATTGCCAAAGTGTGCCGGAGGGTACCTGCTAATGCACCCCGCAATTTTAGGGAAGCCATACAGATGTACTGGTTTGTCCATCTGGGGACAATAACTGAACTGAATGGGTGGGATGCGATGAATACCGGCCATTTCGACCAGCATTTAACTCCGTTTTATGAAAACGAAATTGCCGCAGGAACGTTAACCCGGGAAGAAGCAAAAGAATTGATCAGTTGTTTCTGGATAAAGGTAAACAACCACCCGGCCCCGTCAAAAGTAGGGATTACCGCGTGCGAAAGCGGGACTTACAACGATTTTACCATTACCAACATTGGCGGAGTAAAACCCGACGGAACGGGCGGTGTAAGCGAAGTTTCTTTTTTAATGCTTGAAATCATCGAAGAGTTGCACATTTTGCAACCGGGCAACTCGGTGCATATCAGCAGATTTACCCCCGACAGGTTTTTAAAGGCTGCCTGCAAAGTAATCCGGCAGGGCCACGGTTACCCTTCGGTTTTTAATCCTGATGTGTATATCCGCGAGATGGCGTAACCTGGAAAATCGTTGCAGGATGCACCCGAAGGAGGTTGCAGCGGGTGTATCGAAGTTGGCGCTTTTGGTAAGGAAGCCTATCTGTTAACTGGCTACCTGAACGTTCCGAAAATACTGAAAATAACGCTGAACAACGGCATCGGCCCGCTAACCGGGAAAAAGGCAGGGATCGATACCGGTGTTCCACTTAACTTCGTTAAACCTCCGGTAATTTATGCCGCGGGCAGGACGGCGTTCTGAGCCTGTAATTGAACCGAACGAATACGGTATAAATATTTACACCTTATGCTATTAATCCGAAGAGGGTACCAGTTGTGCCTTTAAATCGGGCTCTGCCATGTTTTTATCAAAAGGAAACATAGGGCGCTTGATACGTTTGTGCCCAAGTCGTTCCAAATCCTGATCAACGCCTCCCGGGGTGAGGGCCATTATCCAGCCGGCACGCATATCATACAGTTCCGGAACCAGGTACCCGATTTTCACAACCAGAATATCCGTTTCCCTCGGATTTAGTCCCAGCCGTGTAAAATCTTTTTCGTAATGATAGGGTTTCCGTTTTTTTGTTAAAATTACTTTTACACTTCCTACCTGTACCACCACTTCTGTTTCAGCGGCATCATCGCCATGTTCAATGGCTTTTATAATGCCAGAAAGTTTTATGGGCGGGGCAAAACGCGCATCAACTATAGCCCCTGCAAATCCTTCCACTTTAGCGTCAATGCCTGCTTTTACAGCCTTTTCAACAAATTCAGGCCCGGGTATGGACGCATAAATCAGCGATGGTCCTTTTTCGGTCTTAAACTCGGGACGGGCAAGTATTTCAGTAAGGGTCCAGGTTACATCGCCGGCGCCGCCTGCTGTTGGGTTATCGCCCATATCGCTGATAATAAATGGGTTTTCCCTGCTGGCAATGGCCATGTTCAAACATTCACCCAGCGGAGCTACCGGGGCTACAAATTCAAATTCGTTCCTGGCATTCCAGAAAGCAGTAGCCAATTCTTCGGCAGCGCCGGTAACGGCATTTTCGTTGTCGCCGGTAACCATTACCACACCGTGGTTTCGTGGTTCGTCGGCCCAGGCATAGCCAATCCAGATGGCAGCATCAATAATCCCTTCGCGGGTGGTTATCGGGGCTACTTTGGCATACAAACTTCTTCCGGGTTCAATTCGGGTGCTGGTTTTTTCGCCGGGGAGCAATATCGGGACCGGAACCCACGCCTTGTATTTTGGTTTTCCCTTTCCGTTTTCAAGCCTTTCGAGCAGGTTTTCGAGCGCCCGTTGTTTCGATTCAAGTGCATCTTCGTGGGGCGCCAGGCGGTAACAGGTTATCAGGTCGGTGTTTTCGGCCAACCTTGGGCTAACGTTCCCGTGTAAATCCATTGATGTTGAAATTATGGTTTTTTTCCCGACCACTTCGCGGATGCGCACGATAAAATCACCTTCGGGATCGTCGAGGCCAACCACGCTCATGGCACCGTGGATGTCGAAAAATAGTCCGTCGTAAGGAAGATTTCTCCTAAGACTGTCGAGCGTTTCCGTAACCAGCGTTTCGTAAGCTTCGCGTGTAACAATTCCACCGGGGATTGCATGTCCGCGCAATGCTGGAAACCATACAGCGCGTTTCCTGTCGACTGAATCAGCCGCCATAAACGGATAATAAGTAAAAACTTCGGCGCCGCGGCGCGTACGGAAGGCTTCGATATCTGACTGAGCGGGCGAAAATGTGCTCGATTCGATGGCGAGCCCGCAAATGGCCACACGCGGAAGTTGCCCTGGCAGTTTTTTACTTTTATCTGAGCAGGCAAATAAAAACAAGGTTACTGAAAAAAGGCTGAGGTAGAGGATGTTCTTCATTTTTAAAGTTTTTGTATTGTTTTTTATAACGATGTTAAACCGGTACAAATTGTTTATTTTTTCTTCAGTTTCGTTTTGTTTCAGTCAGAAACAATAAGCCTTCCGCTTCCTTTCCCGCCTTGAGAATTGGTGAGCTGATAAATAAAAATATTCTGAACATCAGAAACAGTATGGTTTATAATTTTTTAATGATTAAAAACTGTGATTTACTAACACAGGGCGCGTTGCTAAATTTTCATTGGCTACCCGGTATAAAGAAGGGTTATTAAACTAAAAATATTTCAAATTTGCATTGAGTTCGTTAATAATGTTTTTTAAGCCATCCAATTTCTTCGGCGGTTTATTTCGCTTTGCAGAATTTCGTTACAGATATTTACATCTTCAACCATCTGGAAATCGTACATCCCGGCGCAAATAAAATCAGCCCCGTTTTCAAAAGCATAGCGGAAAGCTTCTGTCGGACGAATAGCGCCAGCAGCCATTACCTTAAATGCAATCCACGGTTGTGGGAGGCTTTCCATGTACCCGATAGTTTTCGCCGGATTGAAGCAGTACATGTTGTCGTGCCATTCGGGGTGCCTGGCCGACCAATAGTTATGGTCGTGCAGTGTTTTCATCCAGAAATCGGGATTGAATCCCTGTTCAACACAAGCCTGAATAGTTTCAATCCGGTGAGCGCCAATTCCGGTTGAAACGCCACGATCGCGAATGTACTGAATTACTTTGGCCAAATCATCTACGCGGTTATCGGCCATATAAAAATCGGCGGTTTCTCCCTGTATATAGCATGCGGTTGCACCATAATCGATGGCTTGTTTTACCTTATCGAGATACTCGTTGAAAGGCATCGGTTTTGGCCCGTTGGTATAGTCAAGACCTGCACAATCGGAAATAAACTGAATTTTCCCAATACCCCTTTTCCAGTATTCATTAATAATAGTACATAAAATAGGGTTGGTAAGCAAGGTATTTATTCCACACTTTTCAGCCAGAAGCAGGGTTGAAAAAATACGGTCTTTATTATGGTAGGCTTTTACCAGTTGCGAAACGTAAATTAAATCGCGCGAGTGTGCCCAGCCCGATAACAGATTTCCACCTAAAATCAAACGGCTGAACTCATTCCCGGCAATTTTAGCAGTTGGGACTTTTTGATTGAGTTCTTTTAACGCTACTGCGTTAAAACTTTTTGTTGAGGCGCTGGTTTGTGCATCTACAAGGTTTTTTTCCTCCCAACTTTTCCATTGTGCCTGCCGATATAAAGCAGTACCAAATACCCCTAAAACAGGAATTGTGGCCAGCCCTTTTAGTACTTCGCGGCGCATTAGCGGTTTTTTTTCTTCAACAGGTTCATTAACAGGCCTTTCAGATTTGTTCACCAGGTGCATAACCTTTATTTCTTTCTTCCTGAAAATAAATTTATCGATACCGATGTATTTACTTGTAGGAATTACAATGAAAATTGCAAGGGCAAAAATTTCAATCAGGTTTTTGTTTACAATCAGGTAATTTCCCTCTGTTTGAACGCCAAAGTCATTTCCCACAAATGGGGGATTTGCAAAATAATACAGAGTTAAAAGCGCTGCACCCGAATAAGCTGCTAAACGTTCAAACGCCCCGATAAACAATGCAAACCCAATAAGGACCAAACCCCAGATATTCAGAAAATCGACAATTTTCAATACTGAGGGTGTTTCAGCAATCCAGATGTAAAAAGGTGAAAACCACCAATTGGATAAATTCAGAAATTCAGCTGCCGACCAACCGGGCGACATTAATTTTGATATTCCTTCGTAAAGGAAATGCCAGCCCACAATTACACGCAGGGCCACGATAAAATTAAGTTGCTTATTTGACAGGTTTTTCATGATGATTGTATTATGTGCCCTAAAGATAACCACATATTATTGACTTAACTTTCTGCAGCAGAAAAAATCCGGGTGTTGTTTTTAATTTTATTTTTTAATCCCCGTGCCTGCATGCGGCTGGCTGGAACCAGCAGAGGCGGGGGTTCTTGTTCTTTTAACCTGTCAATGCCTTTGGATTTTACAGCGTTAACGAAACGATATAGATTCAGTTTTTTATAAGCGATGCAACCTCAAAGAAGTTTCCAGATTTTGAACATGCCGCTGCAATGCAGAAGGCTCATTATGTACAGGGTGCTATAACAATATACTCCTCTCCGTCAGGGGGCGGGTGTTTCGGCACGAGGGGTTCCATCCAGGTTTATCGACCACGAAAAATATCCTTTATTGGGGTGGCCCTCTTTGTTTACATAAATAAAAGAATATCAAATGCAGCTCTGATTAAACTCCGGCTTCTCTTTCCTTGTACTTTACCAGGCAGCTTTCCAGCCGCTCTTTTGCGGTGGTGTCGCCTGGCACATTGTGCGACGGATGGATGTATAATTTTACGCCCTTGTCGGCCAGAATTTCAGCAACGGTTATCACCGTCATCCAAACGGCTGTAATAAAACCCACCGTGGAAACAGGCCCTATTTTATCGAAGTGGTTTTTTAAAGGAACCGAAGCATCCTGGATGGGCACGCAGGTATCAACCACCACGTCGGCAAGTTCGAAAAGCGTTTTCCCTGAAGAATGCCGTGTCTGCTTTCCTTCAGCTTCAGCCGCCGATCCGAAAACAATCAGTTTGTTGCCCATTTCCCTGACTTTTAGGGCAATGTCGATATTTACAGCATTGATACCCGTATGCGAAAACAGCCAGAAACAGTCGTCTTTATGAAAGCGGTAACCTTTCATAATTTCATTTCCGTAACCCTCCACGCGCTCCAGGAAAACAAAATTCTGCACGCTCATTCCCCGGGTAATATTGGTAAAAAATGTCAGGGACAGTTCAAGCATGGGATGAAACCCGACAAATCCGCCAATGCGCGGGTAGATTTCCTGGATGGGCAACGTAGCATGCCCGCAACCGAACATATGCACCCACCGTTCCTTTTCAATGGAACCAGCCATAATTGCCGCTGCTTTTTTAATGTTTTCCAACTGCGTTTCTTCTATTTTGTCCATAATGCCATGGGCATTATCAAGCCATTGTTTTGCCAGCATTTTGTTTATTTTTTATTAGTTTATAATGCAATGTCGTTTAGTTAGTGAAAACAGACTTCCCTGCCTGTCCGGTCAGGCGGGGACTTCGCTCAGTCTGACTGTCACCCTGAGCGGAGTCGAAGGGTGTTGGCCTTTCAGATTTTTTCATCTTAGTTCTTAACTAAACGACATTAGTTTATAATGTATTATTTTTAAAAGAATTACCATAAGGACAATGCATGAAATGAGTATAATATTCAGATTAGCGGTACCAAATCTTTCAAGTACAATACCGGTAAGAGCATTTAATAAAATATTCCCAAACAAGCCGATACCGATAACAATGCTAAATGCAGTTCCCGAACCGTCGGGGTAAAATGCGGCCGTGTAACTCAGTATTACCGGAAACGAGGCTGCCAGTCCAATCCCGGCCAGCCCGACACCTGCCAGCCCGATATAAAAGGAGCCGCCAAATTCAAGTACAACCAATCCCGCTAAAACAGTAAACATGCTGATGAATAAAATGACAAGGGGCGACCATTTCTTCAGCAAATAGCCCAATGCCAGCCTTGTTAAAGACAGGCCAAGCGCTGTAACGGTTATGGCAAACAATGCTTTGCTGTAATCAGCCCCGTAAAATTCGGTCAGGAAAGTGGGCACCCACACAGGGATTATGGATTCCAGCGCACTCTGGAAAAACAGAAAGAAGCCAAAAAGCAAAATGGCCGGCCTGACAAAAAATCCCAGGTATTCTCGGGCCGAAATGTATTTCGAACGCCCGGGCTGCGGGAACCGGGTAGCCAGCGCCAGCAATAATGGCAAAAGCATAATGAATTCGACAATAGTAAGAATGGTTTGGTACGTGTAATCGAAATTAAGCAAAACCGAAGTAAACAATGGGAATCCCAGGGCGCCAACTCCATAAAAAACTCCAAGCAAACTAAGCCATGCGCTGCTGTTTTCAGGGTAAATATTGGCTACAATCAGGTTGGTTACCCCGTTAATCATTCCACCACCAAGTCCAATCAGAAAGAACAGGTACGGAACAAATGAAATATCGCGGCTGAATATAATTCCCGCAATACCAGCCATAATCATCAGAATGCCTGAAACTATAAGGAGTTTGAACCCCTTCCGGTCGGCGACCGGCCCAAAAACAAACGTACCTGCAAGTATGCCCGATGCCAGGACTGATGCGCAAATACCGATTATCGCTTTACCGGCTTTCAGTTCAACGGTTAAGTAATTGTTGATAGTGCCAACCACCACCATTGTAACACCGAAAAGCATCATAACAAGTCCGGTGGTAATAAACAGTGCTGTTTTTTTATTCATCGCGGTTCCTTTTTTCCCTGCTCTTTCAGTGCAAAAAACACGGCGCCGTAAAGTCCTGCCTTATCACCCAGTCCCGAACATTCCAGCATTACCTGCTTCATGCTTACCGGTTGCCCCCATTTCAGCGCTTCCGTATAAATGGCATCCAGTAAATTGCATGCCTTTCCGCTAAATACCCCTCCCCCGAAAATTATTTTTTCAGGATTAAAAACACTTACCAGGTTAGCCACGCTCATTCCCCAGTAACCGATGGCATTTTCTATTACTTTTTTTGCCAGTTCATCGCCATTATCGTATGCATTAATAATATTGTATGATGTAATCTCTGTCCCGGTTTTAAAAATTCCGTTATACGACTTTTCCCGGGCCAAAACCTCCAGGGCATATCTCCTGATTCCTTCTCCCGAAGCATAATACTCATTGTTCCCACAAATGCGGTATTCTTCGCGGTAAGGCCGGTTTAACGCCATCCACCCGATGGCTCCGGCAATACCCTGCGAACCGTTCATCGCTTCGCCGTTAACCAAAATCCCGGCGGCTATACCGGTGCCCACTGCAAGATAAATGGCATTCCTGCAACCGCGGGTGTTCCCTTTCCAGGTTTCGCCAAGAATGTAACAGGCACGATCGCTGGTAATATAGAATCTGACGTTTTGGAACTGGTTTTCCAGATATTCAAGCAGCGGATAATTTTCCCAGCCCGGAATGTTAGGCGCCCAGACTGTCCCTGTGCCGGGGTATGCAATTCCCGGAACCGAAATCCCAACGGCAGTTACGGTTTCGCCGGCTTCCCGCGCACGCTCAACTAAGATCTGAATCTGGTTTTTCACCTGTATTGCAACCTGATCTCCGGTTGCACCGCTTAAATAGGTTTTTTCGGAAATGAAATTTTCATCGGAAATATAAAGCCCACTGTTTATTTTGGTTCCGCCAAGGTCAACTCCAATAACAGCCATGCAGTTTGTTTAATTAAGTTTAGTGTTTGCGAAAGTATATAATTCTGACGGTTTTGTCGAATGGAAAAGTATGAATTTCATGAGCGGGGTTTGTAAAAAGATGCAAAAGCAGTTAATAAAAACGGGTGCAGTTCTTATATTACGCGGCTAAATTTGTATAATATCCTTTTGTAAATTGGTTCCAGAAGCTCTCCCATCTGTTTGATTTCACAATTGAACGTAAATTAAGTATTGCTTGCCCGCCTGAGATTGACCACCGTTG
>JBBINB010000108.1:0-13669 GCA_037444065.1 Draconibacterium sp. | reverse complement strand
AAAGGAGATAATTTTCCCGACCTGCACCGCGTGATTATGGGATTTAAGGGCTGGCTTCGGGGGATGCACCATCGAGTGGAGAACCTACAAGCCTATATTGATGAATACAGTTACCGTTTCAACCGAAACAATATGAAGGATGGCATCTTTGACAACCTTCTACGCAGGATGGTAAAGGCAGATCCGTTACCTTACAAAGTTTATTGTTTAAATGCCTAATTCAATAAATGAAAATCAAATTACTTAACCCGAAAAAGGTTTTTTCAGTTTTCCTGGGATTAGCTGCTGTTTTTGTATCAATGGCCCAGATTACCCCGCACGAAGCCATAAAACAAATGACCAAAGGAATTAATCTGGGCAATACCTTTGAGCCCCCTACCGAAGGGGGCTGGAACAATCCAAAAGCCGAAGAATACTATTTCGATTTGTATAAAAATGCCGGCTTTGACTGTGTCAGGATTCCTGTCAGATGGGACAATTACACCGGGAAAACAGCGCCTTACAAAGTAAGCGAAACCTACCTTAACCGGGTTGAGCAGGTTGTTGAATGGGGCCTCAAACGCGGGTTGTTTATCGTAATTAATACCCATCACGACGATTGGATTAAAAACAGTTACACCACAGCCAACAAAACCCGTTTCGACAGCATTTGGTCGCAAATTGCTGTAAAGTTTAAAAATAAATCCGAAAAACTTATTTTCGAAATCATAAATGAGCCACATGGTTTGACAAAAGCAAACAACGACGATTTACATGAGCGCGTTTTGTCGATTATCAGAAAAACAAACCCAACACGACTGGTCATTTTCCAGGGGCACAACTGGGGAGGCTCCGACGAGCTCGTTACAGCTGCCATTCCAAACGACAAATATGTTATTGGTTCGTTTCACTCCTACGATCCTTATCTTTTTGGATTGGAAGGACAGGGAACGTGGGGAACTTCTGCCGATTACGCCCAACTTGACGCTAAGTTCAGAAATGTTTCAAACTGGTCGGTAAAAAATAACATACCGGTTTTTCTGGGTGAATTTGGCTCGCTGAAAAAATGCGACTTTAACTCAAGAATGCGCCACTACAGGGCTTACATAGAACTATCGCAGAAATATGGTTTTGCTTCCATGGCCTGGGACGATGGCGGAGATTTCAGGATTATGGAACGCCAACTAAAAACATGGGACGAGGTAAAAGATATTTTAATTTATACAAATGCCAAATCGCCAAGTCCTTCCGTAAGTATTCTGCAAGACTCGATAGTAAGCCTTAAATGGATTAACAGGGTTAAAGACAACGACAGTATTTTCGTTCAAAGGCGGACAGGGACTTCGCAGGTGTACACAACCATTGCTAAATTAAAATCGGATACAACGCAGTTTTTCGATATTAAACCCGCCATGAACAAACTGTACACCTATCGTGTAATCGCCCATTACCGCGACACAACCGCTCTGTATTCGCAACCGGTGCAAATCTTATTTCCGACATGGGTAAAACCGGTTAGAAAACCGTTTTTAGGCGCTCCAATGGCAATCCCGGGCACAATTGAAGCTGAAGATTATGATATTGGGGGGCAGGCTTTTACTTACTTCGATGCCGATGAAATAAACATTCCGGGCGAATACCGTCCTTCAGAAGCAGTTGATGTATACAACAGGCTGGGCACAGGTTTTCATATTGGAAATGCAAATGCCGGCGAATGGTACGAATACACTGTAGATATAAAAACTGAGGGACTTTATAAGGTCGATTCTCATATAGCCGCAGTCGAAAAAGGAGGGAAATTTCAGATCACAATCGATACGGTTAAATCAGAAATTGTAACGGTAGTAAGTACTTTAAGTAACCTGACCACAAAAGCCAACACCACCGAAATGTATTTATACCCTGGAATAAAAATCATGCGTTTTACCATAATCGCAAACCCGTTATTTAATATCGACAAAATTGTATTTACATTAAAGAACACAACAAATGTTTCGGTTCAGGAAACAGGGAAACCGTTTTCTGCTTATCAGAACAGTTTTAACGAAATCGTTATACAACAGGCAACAGGTACCAACATTAAAGAAATTGCATTGTGCTCAATTACCGGGAGTGTGCTTAAACTGGTTAAAAATACAGCTTCCAAAACAGTAATACCGGTCGAAGGGTTACCTTCCGGAATTTATATTATTCAAGCTGTAACCGGTTCAAAACGCTATTCAGAAAAAATTATTATCAACCGCAAATAAGTCTAGTGTTATGTATAAACTGCCAACTTTAACCTTTCTGCTTATCCTGACATTTATGTTTGGAACAGGCCAGCCCGTAAAAGTAACGATTAATGCCAATTCCGGAAAACGCCATATATCGCCTTACATTTACGGTAAAAACAATGTTCTGCCAAATAAATTTCTGAATACAGGAACCAATGCCGAAGTTACCAAAGCTGTAGAAGCCGGTGTGCGTTTAGTGAGACAGGGCGGGGGCAATAACAGCACAAAATACAACTGGAGGCTAAGGTTATCGAGCCATCCCGACTGGTACAACAATGTTTATGAAAATGACTGGGATGCCGCAGCAAGAAACCTAACGGCAAAAATGCCGGGTGCACAGGGCATGTGGTCGTTGCAGCTTCTGGGCAAAGTGGCAGCCAGCAACAATCACAATTTCTCCGATTGGACCTATAACGGATCGCAATGGTGGGAAGGTGTAAACCAAAACCTGGCAGGTGGGGGCGTAGTAAATCCCGATCCTAAAGGCAAAGCACTGAAAGAAGGAAACCCGGATTTGTACCTTACAGACTGGCCTGCCGATTCGACGGTTGGAATTCTCAGCCACTGGTTTGGACATGGGGGACTTGGATTTGATTCAACATATTACAAGTACTGGAGTATGGACAATGAACCCGAGATATGGTCGGGAACACACGATGATGTGATGAAAACCCAGATTCCGGCCGAAGAATTTATGCAGCTATATTTTAAAGTTGCAAAAGCAGCCCGAAAAAAATTCCCGGGCATTAAATTATCGGGGCCGGTCCCCGCAAACGAATGGCAATGGTACCGGTACGGCAGCGATGGTATACCGTACAACGGAAAAAAATACTGCTGGCTGGAGTATTTTATCCTTCGAATTGCAGAAGAGGAAAAAGCGAGCGGGGTGAAATTGCTCAATGTACTCGATATTCATTATTATCCATCCTCTTCGGTTGCCTCAAATATCGTTCAGTTTCACCGGGTATTTTTCGACAGGAATTACGTGTATCCTGAAGCCAACGGGGTAAAAACAATAAACGGCGGATGGGATGCGTCGCAGACAAAAGAGTTTATTATGGGGCGTTGTTCCGATTGGCTGACAAAATACATGGGGGTCAATCATGGCGTGGGTTTAGGCCTTACCGAATTTGGCATCAATACTTCAGATGCAAATGTTCAGGCGTCATTTTATGCCTCTATCCTGGGTGAATTCATGAAAAACGGGGTTGAAATCTGCACTCCCTGGAGCTGGAAGCCGGGAATGTGGGAAACAATACATCTTTTCAGCCGGTATGGTCACAATTTTATTGTAAATGCTGTTTCCGACGATGAAACCAACGTCTCGGCATACCCGACCCTTAATTCAACATCCGACTCGATGACCATTTTTCTGGTAAACCGGCATACAACCGCAGCAAAGGAAATTCAGGTTGATATCCGCGATTTTATTGTAAAAAATGAACCAATTAAGCTTTATACCTTATCGAAGTTACCTGCAACCGAAACATTTGTCTCGCGCACTCAAAATGCGCTTAAAGTAAAACAAATTGACAAACCGGTTTTTCATATTACTGCTCTGCTTGAACCCCTTTCGGTAAATGCAATTGTTTTAAAAGCCGCTCCAACCGGCGTAAATAAAAACATGCCCGCCGAAATGGGATTAAAAGTATATCCAAATCCTACTAAAGGTAAACTCAGAATTGAATTTAATCCTGAAGAAAACTGCGCTCCTAAAATTGATTTATTCAACTCAAACGGGCAAAAGTTAACCAACCTTTTCAATGGCCTTTCAAATGCAGGTTTTAATTCTGTTGAAACTGATTTATCAAATTATCCATCAGGTGTTTATTGGATTTCCGTTCAAACAGGACATTTTGTCCAAACAAAAAAAATTATCCTGTCTGGAAATTAACATGGTAAAAGAATAGGTATATTAGTGTAGAATACGTTAATAATATATGAAATAAACAGCTAAAAATTAGATTATGAAACTAAAAAATTTTGTACTGACGGTAGCAGGCATTTTTATTTTAACCGGATTTTTAAATGCCCAACCTGTAAACGAACACGGGAAGCTCTCTGTTAAAAAGACCCAATTGGTAAACGAAAAAGGCAAACCCGTAGTTTTGAGAGGGGTTAGCTATGGCTGGCATAACTGGTGGCCACGCTTTTATAACCAGGAGTCGGTAAAATGGCTTGCCGACGATTGGAAATGTACGGTAGTGAGGGCTGCTATGGGTGTAGGCCCGCGCGGAAGTTACCTTGATAAAAAAGAGTGGTCGAAAGAAAAAATTGAAGCGGTAATAAAAGGTGCGCTTGCCAACGGAATTTATGTAATTATCGATTGGCACAGCCATGAAATCCACCAGGATGAAGCCGTAAGCTTCTTTTCTGAAATGGCCGAAAAATATGGCCGCTTTCCAAATGTAATTTACGAGGTTTTTAACGAACCTGTGCGGCAATCATGGGATTCAGTAAAAAACTACTCCATTGAAGTGATAAAAGCCATTCGGGAAAAGGACCCCGATAATATTATCCTTGTTGGTTCCCCACATTGGGACCAGGATATTCATATTGTTGCTGATGACCCGATTAATGGTTTCAGTAATTTAATGTACACAGTGCATTTTTATGCAGCAACACATGGTAAACAATTGCGTGAAAGATCGGATTATGCATTAAAAAAAGGCATCCCGATTTTTGTTTCGGAATGTGCCGGAATGGAAGCCAGCGGAAACGGTGCAATTGATTATGTTTCGTGGAAAACCTGGCTTGACTGGATGGAAGCCAATAAAATCAGTTGGGTAATATGGTCGGTTGCCGATAAAAACGAAACCTGCTCGATGTTAAAACCGACTGCCGGCGACAAAGGAAACTGGAAAGAAGAAGAGGTAAAGGAATGGGGACTGAAAACCCGGGAAATGTTAAGAAATTATGCCGGGGCAAAATAAATGGTTAGATGTAGGTCCGTTTATAAAATCTGGTTTCATTTAAACAAATTGAGATTGTTAAATTTTGCCATGTCGAAAGTCCATTTTATTACAACCTTAAAAAACTGTGGGCAAAACAGGCAGCTACCCGCTAAATGCAAATAATGTACAAAAAACAATAAATGATTTAAACCTGTTCTCTTTAAGTAAAATTTGGATCTGCGAGTTTTAAAACTTATAAATCAATGTCGTTTAGTTAGTGAAAACAGACTTCCCTGCCCGTCCGGTCGGGCGGGGACTTCGCTCAGTCTGACTGTCACCCTGAGCGGAGTCGAAGGGTGTTGGCCTTTCAGATTTTTTCATCTTAGTTCTTAACTAAACGACATTAACTTATAAATCGTTATAAATCGAATTAAAGTTATATCATGATAAACATGTTCATTTACAAATTTACCTTTCTGTTTTTACTTTTAATAGCGGAACAGGCATCAGCCCAATTATCGGTTGCCGGGCTGTTTTCCGACAACATGGTTTTGCAGCAAAACTCCGAAGTCAGTATTTGGGGATGGAGCAATCCATGCGATACTGTAACTGTGACCGGTAGCTGGAACAGCATGGCTGTAAAAGCCGTGACAGGCGCTCAAAACAAATGGCTGGCCAAACTTCAAACCCCGGCTGCCAAAACCGATGGGACCACTTACTCGGTAACAATATCCGGGCGCACAAAAGTTACGCTTTCAAATGTTGCAATTGGCGAAGTATGGCTATTATCGGGTCAGTCTAACATGGAAATGCCGTTGGGCGGTTGGTCCGATGCACCTGTGGAAGGAAGCGCACAGGCAATATCATCGGCAAATTATCCCAATATCCGCTTAATTACTATAAATAAAAAATCAGCAAATACACCCCAAAGCGACATAACAAACACTGCTAGCCAGAAATGGAGAAATTGCACCCCTGCCACCGCCCAAAGTTTTAGTGCTGTGGGCTATTTTTTTGGACGCGAAGTGCATACGAAACTAAATATTCCCGTCGGATTGGTCAACTGTTCATGGGGAGGTTCGAGCTGCGAAACCTGGGCAAACCCGGGTTCACTTGATTTTGTGCCCGATTATGCCGGCAAGGGCCCGTGGCTTCAAACCAGTGGGACCGATAATCATACCGCGACTGTTTTGTACAACGGAATGGTTGCCCCGCTTATCCCTTTTAATTTTGCCGGGGTTTGCTGGTACCAGGGCGAAACCAACGTTGGAAGGGGCAAACAGTTGACAGAACTTTTCCCCGCCATGATTGAAGGCTGGCGAAGTGATTTCATGAAGAAAAACCTTCCGTTTTATTTTGTACATCTGGCGCCGTATGGCGGTTATGGCGAACAGTCGCTGTTCGAGTTTTGGGAAGCACAGGCATACACACTTAACCTTCATCACACCGAAATGGCAGAGACACTCGATGCCGGCGATTCGGGGAATATCCACCCTGCTAAAAAAGAGCCAATCGGTTACCGTTTGGCACAAAAGGCACTCGTTAATGTGTACAGTAAAAATTCCCTTGTTTTTGCGGGCCCGCGATACGACTCTCTCCGGGTTGAAGGAAACAAAATCAGGCTGTTTCTTTCACATACCGGAAGCGGATTAAAAACCGTTGACAGTTCATTAAAACATTTTGAAATAGCCGGAAGCAATAACGTTTTTTACCAGGCACAGGCCGAAATTTCAGGAAATGAAGTACTGGTCTGGAGCAGCATGGTAACTTCGCCCAAAAATGCCCGGTATGCCTATCTGAAAAATTCACCGGCAAGCCTGTACAATAACGAAGGTTTCCCGGCAATCCCGTTTCGTACCAATCCTGCATCGTGGATTGAACCTGTAAAGTCAACTTTTATTGTCGGGAATGAATTGATAAAACAGGGTGAAAAAGTAAATGTAAAATGGACAACCCTTGGCGCCGATACGGTCTTGCTAAACAACGAAATCCGTTCGTTCTCGGAAAATACCGAAGTGGCGCCCGATACCACAACAACCTATGTTCTTACTGCGAAAAAAGGCAAAAACAAGATAATAAAAACAAAAACCGTTTTTGTTATTCCGGATAAATTGAATGCCTGGGCAAAAGGAAAAATTACCGAATCATCCTCAAACCGCGCTGGTTCAAACCCGGGGCTTGCAGCCGACGAGAAGAACACAACCTACTGGAGCAGCAATTTTGCCGAAAACCAGTGGCTTACGCTTGACCTGGGTGAAGAAATCCCAATTAAACTTGTTATCGTTCAATGGGGGGCAGGATATGGAAAAACATACGAAATACAGGTTTCGAACGACAAAAGCAACTGGGCCACCATTTTTACCGAAGATAACGGTAATGGCGGAATCGACTTTATACCCGGCTTAAAATCAACTGGAAGATATTTACGGGTATTCGGGAAAACACGGAGTTCAATAACCAATGGGTTCGAGATTTACGAGTTACAGGTTTTTTCGTCCGAAACCCGGAAAACAGGAACTTTAACCGATAAAAACTCAAAAATCATTCGCGGAACACCCGTTGTATTGGGAAAAAATCTTGCTGCTTCAAATTCATTCGCCACAGATATAAAAAACTGGGAAACCATTAAAAACAACGGGTTTAATACAGTAAGGGTTTGTTGGGTCGATCCGTGGTATAAAGACCATGGGTACAGTTTCTGGAAAGTTGCCGAAGTACTCCCCTATTTCGATAAATGTGTTGAAAATGCTGTAAAACTGGGAATGAATGTAATCATCAACTTTCACGGAGTCGGCTCGCAGCAGGATTTTGACAAGGCTTACACGTTTTCGTTTGAAACGGAGTTCTGGGATTCGATAGCTACCCGGTACAAAAACAACGATTTAGTTTATTACGAAATTGCCAACGAACCTACCTTCCAGATGAACGACTATCTGAAACCTGTTTTCAGGCAAAACCTGATGAAAATATACAATTCGGTAAGAAAGGCTGCGCCGCAGCGAATGATACTGATGTTCAGCTTTAACACCATAATTAACGAAATTGTAAATGTAGTTGAAAATTACAAAAACGAACTTGACTGGGATTACACCGCAGTTGCCTATCATATGTACAATTCAGCTTCGAGCCAGGCAGTTAAAACGTTAATGGCCTATCACCGTGTTATTTGTACCGAATGGAATTATGATTTTGTGAGCAAAAGGCCCAATTTTGGCTACATTAAGCAAGTCGACGGATTTAAGGAGAATTCGCAGACACTCGAAAACATCGGTTCAAGCTGGATAGATTGGCGCGATTGGGGCGACACCAGCCTGAACGAACTGCTTGACACTTTAATTACCGATGCCAAACTTAAAAACTACTGGTGGGGAGTGCCCGATCCGACTATAAAAGTTTCGGGAATAAAAATTTCGGAGATCAAAACAAAACTGAATCCGGGTAAATCGAAGCAATTGATTGCGTATGTTTATCCAGCGCTGGCAGGCAACCAGAGCGTTACCTGGTCTTCGTCGGACAGCGACATTGTTTCGGTGGATGAAAATGGACAAATAACCGCAAAAGCAACCCAAAATAAAAACGCGGTAATAACGGTAAAAACCACCGATGGCAATTTATCGGCCCAATGCGAAGTTCAGGTAATTGCCCCTGAAAAAAAAGGAGCTTACCCCGATGGCGGCGCCCATAAAATTCCGGGTTCAATAAACCCCACACATTACGATTTAGGAGGCGAAGGAGTTGGTTACCATGATTTGAACCCTTCGAATGCCGGCAATGGCATCAGGCCCGAACAGGGAGTTGATACCGAGTACCGCTTGCCTGGAGGCTCTGTTGGCGGAATCCAGCCGGGCGAGTGGCTCGAATTTACGATCGATATTCAAAAGGAAGGAATTTATTCCATCGAAATCCTTTTTGCCACACCCGGGAGTTTTGGAACTTTTCATATTGAGTTCGACGAAGTGGATAAAACCGGGCTGGTGTATGTAAAACCATCACAAAACTATTCCACATTCAGGCCTACAAAAATCGATACTATTGCGCTTAAACAAGGCGTGCAGATTATGCGTATCTTCTTCAATTTCGCTGCCTATAATTTAGGTACAATTACAATTACTGAGGTACCAACAACAGCTGTTAGAGCTTTTAACACCGGCAGTGCATTTCAGGTTTATCCGAATCCGGCTAACGACAAACTTTTTATTACCAGCATAAAACCTGTCGAAAATTTTATCATTCAAACACTTTCAGGCCAAACCATATTTAAGGGATCGTTAATTGAAAGGCAATTTATTGATTTAAGAGATTTAGAAAACGGGGTTTATCTGGTTTGGCTGATGGGTACAGATTTTGTCAAAACCGGTACATTTATCAAAAATTAACAAACCGAAAATTGCAAAACCAAAAATAATAAATCAACCAGATGACATTCAAAATGAAGAATTTTAAATACCCTTTGCTTATTTTCTTATTTTGTTTTTTGAGCAATTCGTTGTCGGCACAAATATTTGAAGCCGAAAACGCAACCCTGGCCGAGGGGGCCGTGAAAGTGGCAAACAGTGCAGCTTCAGGCGGTTTTCATGTTGCCCAAAACGGAGGGAACCTCGCGCTGAATGTGGCATTAAGCGAAGAGGGTTTCTATAACATTTACATTAGCGCGTCTGCTCCGGGAGGCGATAAAATCAATAATTTCTCCATCAACGGGTTAAATGTCGATTTCGGGTTTTCACAAAATCAGAATTTCGTTGTAAAAAAAGTGGTAAGCAGTTTCAAGTTGAAAGCCGGAAATCATGTAGTAAAGATATTCAGATCATGGGGGTACATAAATATTGATTTTATAAAATTTGAAAAAGTTGACGACTGGAACCGTTTTAATATCGATAAAACACCGGTAACGCCCAATCCTACGCCAAACACACTGAGGCTTTACCAGTTTTTGTATGACAATTATGGCAAAAAAATTATTTCGGGGGCAATGACCCTGAAAAGCATGGAAGACATAAACTGGTTAAAATCGAATACAGGGAAAGAACCGGGTTTGCTTGGTGTTGATTTTATGCATTGCGGAAGAAATTATACCTGGTACAACGATGAAGAACCCATAATTGATGCGCGTAACTATTATAACCGGAACGGAATTCCGGCATTTTGCTGGCACTGGCGCGATCCGTTGCGAAAAACCGAGGCTTTTTATACAAAGGATACAAGTTTTGATGTTTCGAAAATTTCGAACCCTAATTCAGCCGAATACATTGCAATGTTGAAAGACATCGATTATATCGCCGGTTTATTGAAAAAATTACAAAACAACGACGTACCTGTTTTGTGGAGGCCGTTGCACGAGGCATCGGGAGGCTGGTTCTGGTGGGGGGCAAAAGGCGCCGTGCCATGCAAAGCGCTTTACCGGTTGATGTACGACAGGATGGTTAATTTTCATGGACTTAAAAACCTGATATGGGTGTGGACAAGCCAGCAAAACGACCTGTCGTGGTACCCCGGCGACGATGTTGTTGATATTATTGGCCGCGATATTTACAAAGACGGCGATCACAATTCGCAGATTCTTGAGTTTAACCAGTTAAACAGCGACTATAACGGAAGAAAAATGATTGCCCTCAGCGAGTGCGGTTCTTTTCCCGATGTCGATAATTTAATTGCCGACCAGGCTGCGTGGTCATATTTCATGCCCTGGTACGGAGATTTTATCCGCAGTCCGAAATACAATTCGCTCGATTTATGGAAAAAAATGTTTGCCAGCGATTATGTACTTACGCTTGATGAAATGCCAAACCTGAAATCGTACATACAGATCCCTTCAGGTTGGAGAAGTAAACTCTACCCCGAAAACTGGAAACCCGGTTTCAGGGACGGCGACGACAGGTTTCTTCACGATTTTTCTTACGCCGGTTACCATAAGGGAGAAAAAGAGATTCCATACATCACAAAAAACCTGGTTGATGTTACACTTCCGCCCTACAATGCCGACAAAAAAGGTTCTACCGATGTTACGGCAATTATTCAGAAAGCCCTTAACGATGTTGGAAAAAGCGGAGGTGGCGTGGTTTACCTGCCTGCGGGTACTTACAGGATTAATCCGGGTAGCGCCGAGTCAGCGCTTCGGATTCAGTATAACAACACCATTTTGCGTGGGGCCGGAACCGATTCGACATTTATTTTCAACAGCAACCCCATCATGCGCCAGAAAAATATCATCTGGATGATGGGCGACTGGTGCACATGGTCAACTGCAACAGGAACATCGGTTAAAATTGCCAACGATTTGATGTACCCTACCCGGGTTATCCCGGTTAAGTCGGTTGCGGGTTTTTCAAAGGGCGATGATATCTTACTCCGCACCGACGGAACAGCCGGTTTTATTGCCGAACACGAAATGGCCGGTATTTGGGTCGACTGGGCTGCCCGGGTAATGTTTCTGCGTAAAATTGATTCGATCGACGTTCAGAAAAATATTATCTATATTGATTCGCCGACCCGTTACTTCATGAAAACCCGCGACAATGCTCAGGTTTATCATGCAAAAAAACATATTACCGAATGCGGGATCGAAAACCTGAGCATAGGTAACCAGCAAAACGATAAGGATGGCTGGGATGAAGAAACTTATACACAGGCTGGTACGGGCGCCTACGAAGTACATGCCTCGCATGCCATTTTGTTAAAATATGCCCAGAATTGCTGGGTAAAAAATGTGAATACCTACAAACCTGTGACAAATACACTCGATATTAATGTTTTATCAAACTGCCTTTTGCTCGACCAATGCCGTGGAATTACCGTCGATTCGTGTTTTTTTCAGAAACCGCAGTACGAAGGTGGCGGCGGAAACGGGTACATGTTTACCCTTCAGTCAAACGACTGCCTCATTAAAAACAGCCGTGCCAACGACAGCAGGCATAATTACGATTTTAAGTATCCACACTCCAACGGAAATGTGATTTACAATTGCATAGGCGAAAACTCAAAATACTCCAGCGATTTCCATATGTACCTGAGTATGGCCAACTTAATCGATAACTTTACCGTTGACAGGGATTACCTCGAATCGACTTTCCGCCCGTATGGCGGTGACGTACTTCACGGGTATTCGTCAACTCAGTCGGTATTTTATAATACAAAAGGCAAGGCTTACCATTCGAACAAAGATTATATTATTGAATCGCGCCAGTTTAAACATGGCTACATTATTGGTACATCGGGCGCAGCAAACGGAGTAAAACTCGATCCGGTTGATGGAACAATGGGAGGTTATTCGTTCAAAACGGCGCCCCGCGATTTTGCCGAAGGAATTGGAAAAGGTGATGATCTGATACCAAAATCTCTTTATCTTGATCAGTTCGACCGGAGAATGAAAGACAAATCGGGTTTAGCCAGATTCAATGCAAAAGTTAACGTTATCGATTTCAATACCGGAAAACCCCTGCCCGATTGCAAAGTTTCCAATTTTGACGTGCAGAAGTTAACCGACAATGCCGGATTGGCAACTTTCTCCAATTTAAATAACTTAATGCATCTCAAAATTGAAAAAACCAATTATGGCACAATTACAACGCAGCAATTCCCAATTTACAGCGACACATCGTTTACTTATTATCTGGTTCCGAAAAAATATGCCGTATCTGTTACGGTGAGCGACATTCAAACCGGTGAACTTTTTTCGGGTATCAGGGTAACCCTGAACAATGAAGTTCAGGTTACAAACACCACTGGCCAGGTGTATTTCAATATGTTCCCGGGCAATTGGCCTTTTCAGGTCGAGAAAACTTCGTACGAAAACTTTACGGGTGTTTTTACCGTTAGTTCCGATACAAGTTTTCAGGTTAAACTAACCCGCAGCAAAGGCTCTGTAAAATTCAGGATAACCGAAGGAATCAATACACCAGTGAATAATGCAACAGTAATATTAAATACCGACACATTAATTTCGACCGGACTTGGAATTACCAACTTCAGAAACCTGCAATTAAACACAACTTACCATTACAAGATTTACCGTGGCGGATACAACGATTTGTCGGGGACGCTTTATTTAACCGGCGATACAACCGTGAACCTCGAAATGAAACCCTACTCTACCTTTTTGGCTGAAAAAACCCGCGGGGATAAAATTGAAATCTGGCCAAACCCTGCAAAAGACTTATTAAATATATATCTGCCATCAGAATTTACGGGCGCGGTAATCGAAGTAATTAACATGAAAGGAAAGCTGGTAAAGAAATTTAACGAAACTTTAAATCAAAAGGTCGAACTTCCGTTGCACGACCTTCCGGCAGGAATGTATTTGTTAAAACTTGTTTCACAATCAAACCAGCTCAATCAAATATTTGTAAAGAAATAAAGTTCTGATACCGGTTAGGCTGCTGTATAAATTCAGTTGTTTATAACAATACTTCGTTAAAAAATTAAGCGGCAATAGTGCCATAATATATAAGTTCATTGACAAGATTTCGATTTTTAGCAGAGTATGCATTTACGCCGAACACGTCAATAAATCTTTCGAGCAGTAACCTG
>JBBINB010000107.1:0-13877 GCA_037444065.1 Draconibacterium sp. | reverse complement strand
AATTCTTTTAAATTAAAATTCCTGTCTTTTTATTTAACTTAGAATTTTTCATAAGAAGTTGGTTAGATTACCGGCATGACATCTCGCCTGGGGCGAGACGGGTTCGAGTCCCGTCCGCACCGCAAAAAGAAGCTGTCTCAAAACCGGGGCAGCTTTTTTTATCGCGGAATTTATTTTCGAACCTGCAAAAGGTTGTTTTCATCCAACACTTTCTCACCACTCCAGCGGTAAGCTGTCAAGACCTTTGTCCCGGCAACACACGAATCGACACAACATAAATTTGGCTTTACTATCAGTGGACCGTTGTACCTGCAATAATGCCCAAAAAATACAATTGGTGCATCTTCCGGATATGGATTAATTGCCGGGATAATTTGTTTCGGAATTTCATATTGTGGCAAGGCAAACTTGCTTTCGAACGACATTTCTTCAAAAGTCTTTCCCGTTGGATCTTCCCACCACCGCATACGAAACAATCGAGGCGAAACCCCCTTATTGTTGATTATTTTTAAATCTCCAGGCATTCTGAAATCGATTCCTTTTGTTAATGTTGAAACACTTTTCCCAATAGGCGATTTAGCTTTTTTGTATGCCTTACGAAAAACACTTTTCCGTGACTTGCCTTTTGATTCAACGTCATTAAATAATTCGATAGCCGGTTCAGACCAACAGGCATGTACAATCCTTATTTCGTTAAGATCAAGATACAAGGGTAAATTTATCATCCAATCATTGTGGCTTTTCCATTCATCGGAAAAAGCAGAAAACTGATTAATGGTCTTATACAACGACAAAAAGTTTTTTCCCGGCGATTTAATCAGTGGCGAACCATCCTTTTCTTTTAAATAATAAATAATAGAGCTTATTTCATGGTTTCCAAGAATAGCAAGGGCATTTTCGTTCTCAACCATTCGCCTTACTATTCTGAGTGTTTTTCTGATTTCGGGCCCCCGGTTCACGAAGTCGCCTACAAAAACGGCTTTCCGCGATGGATGGTAGTACCCACTTTCTGTTTTTTTATAACCCATCTGAACCAGCATCTTTTTTAATAATGAGGCATAACCATGTACATCGCCAATTATATCGTACATATTCAAACTATTAAAATCGGTTTATCGAATAAAGAAAACTGAAAAATAAAAATTTTAAACTTAGTGACTGTTTTGAATTTTAAAAAAATAAGTTTTATGTACCAATCAACAGGCACATGTTAAGAACAAAACAATTGGTTATCAGTTAAGTGCACAATTAGAGATTTTCTTTACACTAAAATAACGACAAAATAGTGTAAAATGAAAAAGTTCCCAAGTGATTTAACCGATAACCAGTGGCAAGTTATAAAAGATTTAATTGAAAACGGAAGAAAGCGTAAACATGAATTGCGTGAAATAATGAATGGTATACTTTACATTACAAAATCAGGTTGTCAATGGCGCATGCTACCTCTGGGATTCGCTCCCTGGCAGACCGTGTATTTCTATTTCAGGCAATGGAAACTGAATGGGCTTTTAGAAGAAATCCATGATTTTTTGGTCAATAAAGTACGGTTGAAAAAAGGGAAAAGCTTAACCCCAAAAGTAGGGATAATTGACAGTCAATCAGTAAAGAACATAAATGTATGCCAGGATAATGTTGGATATGATGGGGGAAAAAGAAAAAAGGAAGAAAGCGACTCATCATTGTAGATACGCTTGGATAAATTCTTGCCATTGCAGTACATTCAGCAACCACCCACGTTAGTAAATCTGCTGGACCAGTATTCAAAGAACTCAAGAACAAATACCTGAATGGGATAATTAAAATCTTTGCCGATGGTGGATATCGCAGAGAACTAATTGAAATTGCCCTGTTGAAATTTGGGTGGATACTGGAAATAGTAAAGCGGGACGAAATCGGGAAATTCAAAGTATTACCCAAAAGACGAATTGTGGAACGGACTTATGCATGGATTTCATTCCAGCGCAGAACTTCGAAAAATTATGAAAGACGTACTGAATCCAGTGTTGCATTAGTTCAACTTTCTATGACCCGGGTAATGCTCAATAAATTTTAAAAATGAATTCAAAACAATCTCTAAGTTCAACCAGAAAATACCCGAGTATATTTTCTCCAAAGCCGCGTTAAAAAACAATGACTGACTTAGACAGGCTCAGTCACCTTTAGACAGGCTCAGTCAACCTTCGCCAGGCTCGTCTTTTTTATGCTCCTGGTTTGTTGAATGATGCTGGCTGTATTTCTTCGATAATTCAAGTAACTTTTTATTTTCTCCATTTATTAATGCTTTCTTTTTCTTTCGGCTCCATCCCTGAACTTGTTTTTCCCGATAAAAGGCTTCGTCGATTCTTTGAAATTCCTCATAATACATTAATTCAACAGGCAGATGTTTCCGGGTAAAATATGCTCTATCGCTGTTTATACAAGTTCCGCTTCAACGGGTCTTGTGTCTGTTACTTTTCCAGATGTACCTTACGTTTGTTGACTGATATCGGTAATTGCTAAAATGAGAACGTAACTTATCAGGTTGGTAGCTGAGCCTACAGGTTGGTAGCTGAGCCTGTCGAAGCTACCAGAAGTATGCATAGAATACCAGGATTATTGTAATAATTATGGCCGAATTAATCATATCCCAGTAATTGTATGAAGCCCTTGTTTCGGCGCGCTGTTCTGCAGTTGCCGATCCTATGGTAAGCCCTACAATTGAACCCGGATCTTTCCGCTGCGTAAAATAACTGATAATTATCATCGCAGCAATTACAATCACAAACAGGTAAATTTCATAATGCAACCAGTTGTGCGATAGGAATAAAGAGTACAGTATGCTATCAGCGCCAATTGAACCTTCAAATATTTTTAAGCCCAAACGTACCATACCCAGGGTAAAACCAATTACCAAACCCCAGATACCGGCAGCCGGCGTGGTCTTCTTTGAAACAATTCCGAGCAGAAACACGGCGGCAATACCAGGTGCAAGCAGCGATTGCACATCTTGCAGATATTCATATAGAACTTTACCTAAGCCCTTCATAACCGGAATCCAGGCAATTCCTAAAAGTACAATGGCAACGGTAGCAATACGACCGACAAAAACATAATGTTTTTCACTTTTGTTTGCTTTATATTTCTGATAGAAATCGACTGTGAACAACATTGCCGAAGAATTAAACAACGAAGCAAGCGAACTCATAAGGGCCGCAAGAATTCCTCCAACTACAATTCCTGTAAAACCTTTTGGCAAAAGAACTTTTACGAGAGTGGAAAACGCAGCGTCGTTGCTCGCCAGGGTTAACATTGGTTGCCCGGTTGCCGGATCAATTTTTTGCGTTAATGCATAGGCAATCATTCCGGGTATAAGGAAAATAAAAACGGGTGTAAGTTTTAGGTATGCGCCAAAAATGGTTCCCCTTCGCGATTGTTTCATATCGCGGCCCGAAAGTACCCGCTGTACAATATATTGGTCGGTACACCAGTACCAAAACCCAATAATTGCCGAACCAAGTATCACACCAGTCCATGGGAAATCCGGATCTTTTGGCGAACGCATTAAACTCGTCATCGAATCTCCATGAACGGTAATATTAGCGCTGCATATATCCATCATTTCCTGCCAGCCGCCAATTTTAACCAGACCAATTATTAAAACAGCAATTGAACCGATTAACAAAATCGGGGTTTGGAGCACAGAGGTATATAACACAGCTTTCATTCCGCCAAACGTTGTATAAATACCGGTTAAAACCACCAGGCCGATTGCACTAATCCAGAAAAAATCGATATTATACCCGAAAAAAGTAACATATTCAATGTTAAAAACATCCTTAAAAACCACTCCACCCGCATAAACAGTAACGGCTACCTTTGTTAGTATATAACTTACGAGGGAAATTATTGACAGAAAGGAGCGTGCACTTGCGTTATAGCGTCTTTCAAGAAACTCGGGCATGGTAAAAACCTTGCTTCGCGAATAAAACGGGACAAACAACCAACCCAGCATTAAAATCATCCATCCATGCATTTCCCAGTGCGCCATAGCCATCCCGCTTTCGGCACCAGCCCCTGCAAGACCAACAAGATGCTCAGAGCCAATGTTTGATGCAAAAATTGATGCGCCTATCGCTAACCACGTTGCATCGCGGCCTGCAAGAAAATAGTCAGATGTATCCTTATCTTTTTTGCTGATTACCCATAGCACAATACCAACCAGGGCCAAGGCAAAAACCCCTAACACGATCCAATCTAAAGTAGTCATAATTTTATGTTCTTTGGTTTAATTAAAGTTTAACTTCAAGTGTCGAAAATACCCTTTTATTTTATAATAGCACAATATCAATCTGAATATTTACAACAATTACACACTTTCTAAGACAAATAAAGCCATTCGCTGCTAACGAATGGCTTTTAGTAATTGCGAATTGATTTATATTAAACCTGAACAAATCAGGCAATTAATATCATCATACAGCCCCACCCTCAGCGCGTTTAGTTACTTTACTGCCAATTAAGGCATAGAACAGTAAATAGCCAAGGCCTGCTAACATTACCCAGTAGCTTGGTATAAATCCGGCAACATCGGCAACTGCATTTTGTGCCAGTGGAAGAAGTCCCCCACCAACAACCATAGTCATAAAAATACCGGAAGCAGCAGCAAGGTATTTACCCAAACCTTCAACTGCAAGGTTAAAAATACCGCCCCACATAATTGAAGTGCATAAACCTACCAATACTAACAACATGGCATTGATTGGCACTTCAGACAAACCAAATGAAAGTGAACTTCCTTCTGCCTTAAATACAAGCATATTAACCATAGTGGAAGGTGATAGAAAGATTGCCCCAAGAACTAATAATAACCCTAAAGATGAAGTTACGGTTAACATGGTTTTACTTGACACCTTGCCACCAATAGAAGCTCCTAACAGACGCCCTACCAACATAAGCAACCAATATGTACCAACTACAAATCCGGCTTTTGTCGGACCTACCTCAGGCAATTCTGAAAGCCAAAAATTCATGGTCCCGGGTATTCCTACTTCAACACCTACATAAACAAAAATTGCAATAGCGCCCAAAACAAAATGACGGAATTTCATGGCTCCCGACATTAGGTTTTTCAAAGGTTCCTTGGCAAATTCCAAACTTGGTTCAGGAATACTTACAAACAACAGAACAAAGAAAACAAGAGCAAATACACCCATTGCGATGTACATTACAGGAAAAATGTCGGAAATTCTGGCTTTGGTTGCCTCACCAATTAAAATACCCACAAAAGCAGGAGTAAACGTAGCCATTACCGAGTTAAACGAACCTCCAACCTGGATCAATTGGTTGCCTTTATTTCCTCCGCCACCAAGGGTGTTAAGCATTGGGTTTACTACTGTATTTAATAAAGTCATTGAAAAACCTGCTACAAATGCCCCGGTCAGGTAAACAGAAAATGCCGAACCTTCGCCAGCATAACCCGAAAGGTATTGAATTCCAACACCAATAAAACCAATTGCAATGGCAATAAGCGCAGTTTTTTTGTACCCAATCCGCTGCAATAAAATCCCGCCGGGAATTCCCATAACCGCATAAGCAATAAAATTCATGGCATTACCCATCATTCCCTGGAAGTTACTCGCGCCAAATTGAGATTTTAACACAATTCCCATTGGTGCGGCAAGATTGGTAACGAATGAAATCATCCCGAACAGCAGAATCATCATTACGATCGGAATTGCATAACTCTGTTTTTTAGTTTCCATAATTGAATTTTTAAGATTTATTAGTTTTTATTTTAAGTTTTTGTTTTAGGATATACTAAATTTTTACTGCTTAGCCCCCCTTTCTTTTTTGGTCAATTAAGTTCTTTTTTTCCTATTCAGCATAAGAAGAAACAAATGTAACATTTTGAATGAGATTCTGCATCAATCGGAAAAAATCAGATCCGAAACAGCATTATTTTTTTAAAAACAAAATGCCAACAAAAACCCGCACGGTTAAAAATCAAGTTTTACAGCCCCTTTGGCCCTGATAAATAACTTGTGGCAAGACCCAACTCCGTAAACATGTTCGAGTGTATTAATATACTCATCAAGTTTTTCCTGCGGAACAAATGCCTGAATGGTACCGCCAAATCCACCCCCGTGTACGCGCCATGCGCCGGTTCCTTTTAAAACCATTTCGCTTAGTGCCAGGGCCAGCGAAACAACCTGTTCGTGTTTATGAACAACATCAAAAATATTCTGATTGTACATGTACGAACTGTACCCCGATTCAACAACCATTTTCAGGAATGCCTTGAAATCATTCTTTTCCAATGCGTCGACCTGATCGGCCACTCTTTGGTTATCGCCCTGGAAATGATATGCGCGAAGTAAAGCCCTGTCGCCTGTTTTTTTGCGGATAGCGGGAATATTTTCAACTATCTGTTCAAGTGTAACTTCCCTTAATACTTTTGCGCCCAGCGCTGCAGCTACCGATTTCATTTCGGTGGGCAGAGAGGCGTATTCTGCCTGCGAAGCCGCATCGTCGTGCCCACCGCCAACATCGGTAATTACCAATGAAAAACCGGTTGAAACAAAATCAAAATCCACCTCTTTAACAATCGGATTAGCAGGATCCTTAAAATCGATCGTTATCAGGCCGCCAACCGAACATGCAGTTTGATCCATCAATCCGCAAGGTTTTCCAAAATAATTATTTTCGCTCCACTGCCCAATTATGGCATTCTCAACGGCGGGCATTTTGCCATTGTTAAAAAGTTCGTTGAAAATGGCCCCCACAAGTACCTCGAATGAAGCTGATGAACTTAAGCCCGAACCTTTTGGCACACGCCCGTCGATACAGGCATCGAAACCACCCACCTTGTAACCTTTATCTGTCATTTTTGCCGCTATGCCCTTCACAAGCGATGTTGAAGTATAAAATTCCGATTCAATTGGTTCAAAATGCGATAGTCCGACCTGGAATTCGGGATATCCTGAAGATTTAATCCGAACCGTATTTGTGCCGTTTGGCACTGCTACGGCAATGTTATCGAGATTGACAGCCCCAGCCAGAACCCGCCCGTAGTTGTGGTCGGTATGATTTCCGCCGATTTCGGTACGCCCGGGCGAACTAAACAATTGAATTTCGCCGATTCCGTATGTTTTTTCAAAATCATCCATTAGTTTTTCATACCTGCCGGCCTGTTCCTTAAGCGCTAACGGATCGGTTCCATATAATTCGTTAAACAAGTGGTTATTGCCACTGTTAATTTTCTCCTTTAAACTGTTGATTTTTGCCATAATGTAATATCTTTTAATTTTTACTAATAATTTAACACCTTCAGAAAAACCGATTAACTCCACATAATTCCAGCCCAGCCCATTTCCCAACTGATAGGTACTGGTGGGTACAAATATATTTTTTCAACCGTTTTTCAACCATTTCAAAACAATGTTAGAAAACAATGTTAAACCTATAAACTGCCCCTCAAAATCAATCTCGACGGATTTTTAACCTGGCCTGTTCTTTTATTCAGCACCATATCGGCCAGTGTTTTTCCCATCTCAACAAAATCGGTCGAAATTGTTGTTATTCCGCCGGCTACAACCTCCTTAAGCATGGTGTCATTAAACGAAACTATGCCGAATTTTTCGCCAAGTTTATAGCCGTTATTTTTTGCCAGTTTAACTATTTCAACCAAATCGCGATCTGACGTCATAAAATATGCTTCGTATAACGATGGCCGCAACCCATCGAGCGATTTTACCACCTGATATTCAAATCCTTTCGAAATACAAAACCTCTCGAACCCTTTCACCCTTTCAATTGGCTCTTTGGCGCCTGCGTTTATAAAAACCAGCTTTCTGTATTTTTTTAATAGCAGCGAACCCTCTTCAAGTGCATTAAAAAAATCATTTTCAAAGTCCTGGTATAACACCGTATAGTTTCTTAAATCGGCTTTTAACCGATCCAAAATATACACCTTTTCTTTTGGAAGTTTCGAAATCAGGTGATTTGTATTATCGAAGGTTGCAGGCATTATTACATACGATGTATAGTTTCCGGTACTGTCTGCAATCAGATTTTTAAAAACCTTGTAATTGAAATGGTGAAAATAAATATCGACAAATGCTTTGCCCTTAAAGTTTGTTATTAAAGAATTATACAAATCTTCCTTAAATGAATTCAGTTCATCGAAAAGTACAAAAATATTCTCCTCCTGTTGAATCTCGGTAGTAACAATATAATAACCTTTTCCGGGCTGACTGAATAATATTCCCATTGCCTTCAACTCGTTAAATGCAAGCATTACCGTATCCCTGCTTATATTTAATTCTGAACAAATCTGATTTATTGAAGGAACTTTATCTCCTTTTTTCAGCGCTTTCTTTTCAATCGAATTCAGTATAAAGTTGATTATCTGCCTGTATTTTGGCAACGAAGATTTTGTATCGATTTTAACATTGATTTTTACCATTGGCTTATTCAGTTTATGCAAATTTAAAAAGTTAAATGGTTTAATTGGCATGTTTTAAAACACTACCAGTACCCACCAGTTTGCTTTGGCTTTTTTTGCAACTTTGGAATTTACAAATAATTAAAACATAAATCGATGAAAATTGAAACCACCTCATTTGGAACACTGCGTGACGGAAGGGAAGCAAATCTGTTTATACTTGTCAATAACAACAATCTTACTGTAAAAATTACTAATTACGGTGCAATAGTAACCAGCATACAAATGCCCGATAAAGAAGGCAACATCGAAAATATTGTTTGTGGTTTTGAGAAACTTGAAACATATATCAGCGACGAATACCTGGGAAGTTACCCCTATTTTGGCGCAATTATCGGACGGTTTGGAAACAGGATAGCAAAAGGACATTTGGAGATTGATGGGGTGACTTATAAAATGGCAATCAATAATGGCCCGAACCACCTGCATGGTGGTAAAATTGGTTTCGACCGAAGGCTTTTTACTGCCGAAACATTTGCAAATGAAACAGAAGTTGGTGTAAAACTAACTTATCTGAGCCCCGATATGGAGGAAAACTATCCGGGTAACCTGGGTGTGATATGCATTTATACTTTAAATAACAAAAACGAACTCGGTATTGAATACATTGCCGAAACCGATAAAACAACAGTTGTAAATTTAACCAACCACACTTATTTTAATTTAACCGCCGGCAAAGAAAATGTTTTAAACCACGAACTTGAACTGACCGCTACCAAAATGACCGAAATGGTTGACCAGATACCAACCGGCAATATAATCGCGGTAGATGGATCACCTTTTGATTTTACATCGGCAAAAAAAATAAATCACAGGATGAGTGAAGTGCCCCTGGGTTACGACGATAATTTTGTACTCGACAATGAAGCCGGCGAATTAAAATACATAGGATTTTTAAAAGAAGCACAAAGTGGCCGTAAAGTTGAAATTCTGACCACCCAACCCGGAATGCAGGTTTATACAGGGTACTGGAATCCTGAATTAATAATTGATGGCCGGAAAAAATTTGGCAGCTTTTCGGGAATTGCGCTCGAAACACAGCATTATCCCGATTCGGTTAACCAACCCGGCTTTCCGACAACAATTTTAAAACCCGGCGAAATGTACAACGAAACAACTATTTACAGGTTTAAAACCGAATAAACCGAGAAGCCCGAAACCAGGGCTTTTTTAATTCATTTTCTTTAATTTTCCCAATTGCTGAAATTTTATGTAAGTTTGGTTTTACTAAAACTACCAAAATTACCATTATGAAAACTATCATCGAACTTTTTGAAACAGCTGTACAAAAATATCCCGACAATGTTTATTTATGGGAAAAGAAAGGGGTTAAATACGAAGGGACCACTTATAAAGAGACCAGGGAACAAGTGCTCAACCTTGCGGCCGGACTTATTGAAACCGGTTTTAACAAAGGCGACAGGGCAGCTTTGGTTGCCGACGGTAGAAACGACTGGATAATCAGCGAACTCGGGATGTTATATGCAGGCGGGATAAATGTTCCTCTTTCAATTCGCCTTGAAGTTTACGAATTGGCATTCAGGCTCAAACACAGTGGCACTAAAATTATTTTTGTTTCTAAATTACAAGCTTCAAAAATTGAAGAAATCAGGAACGAACTACCTGATCTTGAAAAAGTTGTATATATCGACGGAAAGGAAAATCCCGGGAAGAACGACATCGTGTACAGCGATTTGTGTGCACTTGGAAAAGAATTAAGGGCAAAAAACCCGGAAAAATATGATGAAGCCTGGAAGAATATACAACCCAACGATGTTGCAAATATTTCTTACACTTCGGGCACTACCGCCGATCCCAAGGGGATAATGTTGTCTCATTTGAATTACGCAGCCAATGTTGTTCAGTCGAACGGGTTGATGGAACTTCAAACCTACTGGAAAACGCTGGCCATTCTTCCATGGGATCATGCATTTGCCCATACTACGTGTTTGTACGTATTTATGTATAAAGGCGCCAGTATCGCCTCGGTTGAAATCGGGAACACACCGTTGGAAACGCTAAAAAATATTCCGAAAAACATAAAGGAAATAAAACCTCATTTAATGATGAGCGTTCCGGCTTATTCAAAAACATTCAGAAAAAATATTGAAGCCGGTATCAGGGCCAAAGGAAATGTGTTGTATAAGGTTTTTCAGTTTGCGCTTAAAGTGGCTTATGCATACAACGGAATTGGCACCAACAAAGGGAAAGGGCCCCGGTTTATGTTAAAACCTTTACTCGCTGTTTTCGATGGTATTCTGTTCAAAAAAATCCGCGAAGGGTTTGGAGGTAACTTGTTGTTTTTTATTGGCGGAGGCGCTATTCTCGATATTGAAATGCAGAAGTTTTTTTACGCTATCGGATTGCCCATTTGCCAAGGCTACGGGCTTACAGAAGCATCGCCTGTAATTTCATCGAATGTTCCCAACTGTGTTAAATTTGGTTCTTCGGGCAAACCTGTGCGCAACATGGAACTTAAAATAGTTGATGCCGATGGGAATATTCTTCCACAAGGCGAGAAGGGGGAAATCTGTGTCCAGGGCGAGAATGTTATGCTGGGATATTGGAAAAACCCTGCCGCAACCGCTGAAACATTAAAAAACGGCTGGTTGCATACCGGCGACATGGGTTATGTTGACAACGATGGTTTCTTATATGTTCTCGGCCGGTTTAAAAGCCTCCTTATTGGTAACGATGGCGAAAAATACAGCCCCGAGGGAATTGAAGATGCTATTTTAATTCATTCAAAACACATTCAGCAGGTTATGCTCCATAACAACCAGAATCCATACACCGTTGGAATGGTTGTACCCGATATGGAAGCAATAAAACGTGAATTGAAACACCATGGGCTCGAACCCGGAAGTGATTCGGCCAACGCAGAAATTCTTCAATTGATACAAAAAGACATAAATCAATTCAAAAAAGGGGGTAAACACGAAGGGTTATTTCCCGAGAGATGGCTTCCGGTTGCCATTGCCGTGCTTCCTGAGCCTTTTTCTGCTGATAATAAAATGCTAAATGCCATGTTAAAAATGGTACGTGGAAAAATTACCGAACATTACAGCAAGGAACTCGAATTTCTGTACACTCCACAGGCAAAAAATATAGAAAATGACATTAATTTAGCTGCGCTGAAAAAATGGAATTCTTAGCATTGCGACTAAATTCTCAAAAAAGGCTTTATGATAATTGAAACAATCTCTTATCCCCGGGCAGCGGTAATCGGAAATCCGTCGGATGGATATTTTGGGAAAACCATAGCATTTGTTTTTTCCAACTTTACTGCCAAAGTTCAGTTGTATCAAACCCCTGAACTCGAAATAAAACCTCAGCGCTTAGACATAACCTCCTACAAAAATATGCAGGCGTTGGTCGAAGATATTGATTTTGCCGGGTATTACGGAGGTATGCGCCTGCTCAAGGGCATGATAAAGGTGTTTTACGAGTATTGTAAACAAAACAAAATTCATCTGGCAAGTAAAAATTTCACAATAAGGTACGATTCAAGTATTCCCCTCAGGCTGGGGCTCGCAGGTTCAAGTGCAATTTTAACGGCAAGTTTAAAGGCCATTTGCATTTTTTACGAAGTTTACATTCCGCCCGCCATTTTTGCCAATCTCGTTCTTTCTGTCGAAAAAGTCGAACTTGGCATTTCTGCCGGTCTTCAGGATCGGGTTGCCCAGGCTTTTGAAAAACCGGTCTTTATGGATTTTAACAAGGAAACAATGCTTAAACAGGGTTATGGCAACTACAAAATTTTAAACACGGCTAATTTTCCGAATTTTTACATTGCCTTCCGGAAAAATCTTTCGGAAGGTACCGAAGTAGTACACAACAATTTAAAAGCCCGTTTCGATATCGGCGAAGAAAAAGTTCTGCAGGCAATGGAACGCTGGGGACAAATTACCGAGGAGTTTAAAACTGCCCTTGATAAAAACCAATTGAAAACCATGCATAACCTGATAAATGAAAATTTTGATTTGCGCCGATCGTTAATCCCAATAAGTAAGGGCAATATTGAAATGGTTGAACTGGCAAGGTCGGTTGGTGCAAGCGCAAAATTTACCGGTTCGGGCGGTGCAATTATTGGCACGTATAACGATGAAATAACTTTCAATAAATTAAAAGATTTACTTAGCAATAACGACATTGAAGTAATAAAACCCAACATTGTAAACAATTAAAAAAGTATGGTAAAAAAAGCAGTAATTCCAGCGGCTGGCTATGGCACACGTTTTTTGCCTGCCACAAAATCGTCGCCAAAGGAAATGATCCCTATTATAGACACTCCTGTAATTCAGTATGTTGTCGAAGAAGCAGTTGAAAGCGGAATCACCGATATTTTAATGATTATCGGGAAAGGCAAACGCGCCATTGAAGAGCATTTCGACAGAAGCCCGATACTCGAAGAAACGCTGCTGAAAAAACACAATCTGAAAATGCTCGATAAAATCCGTTCCATCTCAAACATGGCCAACATCCATTTTGTATGGCAAAAAGAAATGAACGGCCTGGGCGATGCAATTCTTCATGCCAGGTACCATGTAGGCAACGAACCCTTTGCAATTTTACTTGGCGATACGCTCGTTCAGGGCGAAAGTGGCCCCGTTACAAAACAGTTAATTGATGTATTTAACGAACATGGCGGATCGGTTGTGGCGCTTGAACAGGTAAAACCCGAACTTGTAAGCCGTTATGGTATTTTGGATGGAAATGCTGTTTCGGGAACCGTTTACCAGGCAAACAATTGGGTTGAAAAACCAAAAATCGAAGAATCCCCGTCGAACCTCGCAATTGCGAGCCGTTACGTTTTTACCCCTGCAATATTTGAATACCTTGAAAAAACAAAACCCGGAAAAAATAACGAAATCCAGTTAACCGATGCAATGAGGGAAATGGTGAAAAACCACCCGATGTTCGGAATGAAATTTAAAGGAAAACGGTATGATATTGGCGATAAAATGGGTTTTTTGAAAACCAATATCGAATTCGGATTAAAAGATCCGGAAATAGCTGAAACATTAAAAATCTGGATAAAGGAATTTGCTCAAAACCTTTAAACTTACTGTTCTACAATTTTTAAAACAAATTTAATCAGATATTTGAAATTTAAAATTTCAGGTTATTTGGATTTATTGAAATAGGCATTTTGTCAATAACGTAAAAATGAGTAAATTCAGGCCATTCAATAATTAGAGTATGGAGCAACAATTTCAAAGCCTAACGATTTTTGATTTTCAGGCCAGGTTTCCTGATGATCGCGCCTGTATGCAGTATTTGTCAGAACTTAAATGGGCCGATGGCTATCTCTGCCCCAAATGTGGGAACACCAAATATTGTGCAGGGGACAAGGAATTTAGTCGTCAATGTACCAAATGTCGCCACATTAGTT
>JBBINB010000106.1:0-14527 GCA_037444065.1 Draconibacterium sp. | reverse complement strand
ATTGTTCGTTTCATGGTTTAACTGTTTTTTTGATTAATTAATAATTATTTCAACGTTGCTGTCGACCCAAAGTACCAGCATTTCTTCCTGTTCATCGGGTTGAATACTTTCAGAGATTTGATAAAGCGCCTGCTCCATTACAAAAAAATCGCTTTCAAGTTTCGTATTTTTTGTGTGCCTGAAATCCAGGTATGCAATAAAGAAAATAATGAACACCGCAGCAACCGAACCCCAACTGATTATTTTCATCCTGATGGATTTGCCCCTTGCCTGTTTCTCCATTACTTTCGAAAAAATAAATGTTTCCAAATCTTCAGGCGCTGCCCCCGCCTTCCGATAGTAGGTAAACATATCTTTTTCTACCGACTCAAAAGATTCGGTTAAAATTTGTTCTTCCAGCAATTTTTCTTCTTCAAGCGAGGTTTCACCATTGTAATACTTATGGAGCAAATTTTCCTGTCTCTTCATAATTATAAAATTTTTCAACTTCCTGCTTCACTTTTAATCTTGCCCGCGAAAGAATTACCCTTAAATAGGGTACCTCAAATCCGGTCATCTGTTCAATTTCTTCAAACGAAAAACCGTCTATGTCGCGCAGCCGGATTACAGTTTTTAACTTTTCCGGAAGCTGTTCGATGGTTCGATTGACGTATTCGTATTTTTCCTTTGTTTCGTGTTCCTCATTGTCCGATTTAATGTTTAATAGAATTTTTTCAGTTTCTTTTTCACCTGAAAGAATTGGCCGCTTTTTTTTCAACAGATCGAGGCAATAGTTTTTTGCCATGGTAATTACATATGCATCGAAATTTGAACAATGATTTAACTCCTTTCTTTTCGACCACAGTTTGAGCATTAAATCCTGCAATGCATCGCGGGTTTCCTCTTCATTTTTCAGTATCCGGAACATCATCGGGTATAGTTTCCCTGAAAATGGCAGCGCTTTATTTTTAAACTCTTCTGCGGTCATCTGTACTATCAACGATTGACATTCAAAATTATAACAAAAGGGGGGCATTTTTTTTATTTTGAGCAGTTTTAAGGTTTAAGGAAAAAGGTTTAATGAGTGTCGATTACCTGTTAGTACACAAATACTTCAAAATATTTTCAGACTGAATAATCTTTCCTTTGTTGGCGCAAAATTGAAATTTGTGCCTTGCCCAGGAAAGTAAAAAATTTTGCTTTTGCAAAGTAAGAAACAGTTCACTGACCAGCGCCGTCAGGTGATTTGCAAACTGAACAAAAGGATTAAGGCAGGGGCTGAGTAATCCATCGCTGCCAGATGACTACATCCTGTAGAATAAACATGTTTTCATATTCAGAATATTAACAATTTACTTTAAATAAAATGCCTATTGCTATTTGCCTGTTGCCAACTAATCAACTCTGCCTAAATAACTATAAATCAACGTAATAATTAGCATTATCGAATTCATGACAATGCGGCACTTAATAATCAGACAATATTTTCCGGAACGGTTTGATAAATACCAATTTATTTCTATTTTTGCGCTTTCAAAATTTTTTGGAAAAAGTGATTAAAAATTTAAAAATTAATTGATTATGATGAATCAGTACGAAACCGTCTTCATTTGTACTCCCGTTTTATCTGAGCCACAGGTAAAGGAGGCGGTAAAAAAATTCAGGGACATAATCACAACTAACGGATGTGAAATGCTCCACGAAGAGAATTGGGGAATGAAAAAACTGGCTTACCCAATCCAAAAGAAATCAACAGGCTTTTATCAGCTATTTGAATTTAAAGCCGATCCTGTGTTTATTGCTAAACTGGAAACTGAATTCCGCCGCGATGAAAGGGTAATCAGGTTTATGACCATAAAACTCGATAAATTTGCGGTTGAATACAGCAACAAGAGAAAAAGACTTCAAAAAGAAAAAACTGAAAAGGAGGGTTAAAAATGGCACAAGGTTCAAGTGAAATCAGATATCTGACTCCACCGTCAGTAGAGATTAAAAAGAAAAAGTATTGCCGTTTCAAGAAAAACGGTATTAAATATGTTGATTACAAGGATCCGGAGTTTTTGAAAAAATTCCTAAACGAGCAAGGCAGGATTTTACCGCGCCGTATAACAGGTACTTCGTTGAAATACCAGCGCAAAGTTGGCCAGGCCGTTAAACGCGCCCGCTTAATTGCTTTGCTGCCGTTTGTAACCGACAACATGAAATAAAAGGAGGAACAGAAATGGAAATTATATTATTACAGGATGTTGAACGTTTAGGGACCAAAGACGATGTAGTTAAGGTAAAAGACGGTTTTGCACGGAACTTTTTAATTCCGCAGAAAAAAGCAATTGTTGCAACATCTTCGGCAAAGAAAATACTGGCCGAAAATATTAAACAGCGCGCCCACAAAGAAGCAAAACTTAAAAACCAAGCTCTTGCAATTGCCGAAAAACTGGCGAACAAAAAAATTACCATCGGGGCAAAAACAAGCTCCCTGGGTAAAATTTTTGGTTCGGTAAATACCATTCAGATAGCTGAAGCAATTAATAAAAAAGGGTTCGAAATCGACCGTAAACAGGTTCTTTTGCCCGAAGACCATATTAAAGAGGTTGGCACTTACTCTGCCAAAGTAAAACTTCATAAAGAAGTTATTATTGAAATTGAATTTGAAGTGGTTGCTGAATAGCCTACTGATTGGTATTGAGATATTAGTATCAAGTACCAAGACCAGGAAACAAAAATATTAATCAAAAAAGGGTTCCGAAATATCGGAACCCTTTTTTGATACTTTTTTATAATTTTGTAAAAAGGCCCTATTTCATTGCTATTGTTTCGATTTCGATTAAAGCCCCTAACGGCAAATCTTTAACAGCGTAAGCGGCCCTGGCAGGTTTTTTATCGGTGTAATACTGGCCATAAACTTCGTTCATCGGTTTAAAATCAGCGATATCGCTCAATAAACAAGTCGATTTTACAACATCGCTATAATCATAACCGGCGGCTTTTAATATTTTGCCGATATTTTCCATTATTTGTTTTGTTTGCGCCTTTATTCCACCTTCAACCAGTTGCATTGTTACCGGATTTAAGCCTACCTGCCCCGAGATGTACAATGTGCCATTAACTTCAACGGCCTGGCTGTATAGGCCCACAGCCTGCGGTGCTTCGGATGTTTCGATAATTCGTTTCATAATTGGTTTATATTTTTTAGTTAGAAATTTCTGTCGTAATTACTCTGATTCTTTTGCAACCTCAAATCTTTCAGCATCGATGATTTGGCGTTAATTGAAAAACTGTAACTTTTCATGTAACCGAAAGGAACAAAGTTAAAAGCCATTTGCCAACAATGCAAATCGCGGTTAACATTTACGGTGGTATAAGAAAACTGGCGAGCCTGGATATCGAAGTTGGTGTTCATCGAAATTTTCCATTTTTCGGTAAGGCTAAGATTGCCCCTTATTCCCAATTGCTGGGCAAACCTTCCCTTAGGGGCGCTTACCGATGGGCCGGAATAACTGAATGTGTAATCGAATCCAAAAGTCCAGGGAATGTCAAAATCGACATATCCCGAATTCAAATCAACCGGAGGGGGCGCCGCTTCTTCATCTTCCGGCACGGTTGTTCCCGCCTGGGTATTTCTATTTTCTTTGGTTTTCGAGTTAAAATTCATACCAAACGAAAGATTTGCATTCGAAAGACTGCCAATGCGCTTAATACCTCGCTTCTCGTTCCAGGCATATTTGTTTATTACCTGGTATTTATCGTTTAATACGTAGGGGTTAATAGTTGTCCCCATATTAATACTCACACCAGCCACAGTTGTACGGGCCCTTACACTAATCGGTGAAAGATTTAGCGAGTCGGCAATCAGGTTGTACGACGACGATAAACTTAAATCATCGATAATTTTAACTTTTTTATATTTTGAATCGGAATTAACATTGGTTGTATCTTTTGTATCAAGCATTTTCATTTCGAGGTTATTATTTAACGACATGCTTATGGAACCCGATGCCCCCCTGCCCGGAGAACCTCCATATACCCCGCCTTCGTTAACATCGAAATAACTGTAGTTTCCCAATGAATCGATTTGCACTTTCTGCCAGTAGCCAAAGCGCGATTCGCCAAAATCGGGACGGTAGCTGAAACTTGCCGAAGGCGTTATTTTATGCCTGATTCCTTTGATACGGGAATCAGGATTTCGGGGCAGAAACATACCATAAATATTGGTCGATGCACTTAAACTGTAGCTGTAGTCATAAACCCTGCTTAACCCGGTGATGGTATCTTTTTTTACGTTTGATTTCCGCCCGAATTCATCGTAAAAAGTTTTGCCCCCGACATACGAATAATTGTATTTTTTAAAATACCATTTTTCGTTGTACCCAATACCCGGGCTAATGTTTATATACCTGGCAAGGTTAAACCCCGGGAAAGCCAATGGTATGTTGTGTTGCAGGCCATTTTTCCAATCGTCGGGAAATGATTTGTTAAAAAAATCGTATTCCTTGACATTGCTTATTGAGTTTCGCACATTTCCTGTGTAGTTTATCCCGAATTTCTCATAAAATTTTACAGGCCCCGATCGGTTCTTTTTTCGAAACGGGTAAACCTTTGCCATGCTAAAAGTCATTTCTGGTAACGACAAAGAGATAGTTGTGTCGCGCGAATTTTGCGAATGCCGCAGGTTAACCGACATATTAAACGGAGTATTTTCGAATTTTTGCGAATACGAAATACTCGATGATTTTTGCGTTGTCAGGTAATTGTTGCCGCCAGCCAAACCTGTATACGAATTTTGCCTGTCGTAACCGCTGCTCGAAAGGTTCACGCTTGCCGAAAAAGTACGGTTTGGGTTTGCCTTCTGATCCTGGCTGTGGCTCCAGGTTACCGAATACTGTGGAGTGCGGGTGTAATTATCCAGTCCCTGTTCGCCATACACGTTTACGTTATACCTGAAATCGAAACCCCCTGAAAATTTATATCGCTTCCGGTAATTGGTATGCGTTTGAAGCCCCCATGAACCTTTGGAATATATCTCTCCCCGAAGGGCCAAATCGAAGTATTCGCTGGCTGCCCAATAATATCCGCCATCGCGTAAAAAGAAGCCCCTGTTTTGTTCTTCGCCGTACTGGGGCACCAAAATACCCGATGAATAAGTTGGACTGTTTGGAAAAAATCCAAATGGAATCATTGGAAAATAAATCGGAAAATCTTCAAGAACCATATAGGCCGGGCCCGTTACAATTTTATTGTTCGAAATAACTTTTGCTTTTGTAAGAAACATATAGAAATGGGGGTGCGGATCCTCGCAAGTTGTATACTTAGCTTTCTCGGTAATAAATATTTCTTCGCCAATTTTTTTAGTACGATCGCTCAAAATAAAGCCTTCCCCTTGTTTTGAAACTACTTTGGTAATAAATGCCTTTTCAGTTTCGAAATTATATCGCATGGTTTCCGATTCATATTCCTCTGCGCCTTGCTTAAAAAGCGGCTTTTCAATCATGGTTCCGGTACTGTCAAGAATACCTTCGGCATAAATTTCCTTTTTTTCAAGGTTAAGCTCAATGTAATAAGCGCTTAATTCTATTTCCTGGTATTTAACGTTGGCATTTTTATAAAGAAACACCTTTTGTCCGTCGAACGACACAACTATCGAATCTTCGGCGCTATAAACAATTGGAGCTTCAATAATTGCCTTGCCAAGAGTGTCGGTTTTTATTGTATCGGTAACCAAAGTTTGCGGAACCTGGGCAATTACAGGAACTAACTTAGTATCGGGACTTTCAGAAGCTAAATCAAATTTCTTTGAAGAGAGCTTTTCCATTTCCTGACTGAAAACTAAAATTGGAAACAGGAAAAATATATATGTAATTAATAATTTATACAAAATGCTTACAGAATTACAATCAGCAAATAGGCCGGACAAAAATAAAAATAAGGGTTATAGTATAACTATAATAAATGCAAAATAATTTTAATATTTCTATTTTTACGACTGAAACATTAAACATGATGAAGAAGATTATAAATAGCGTGGCAATAGTTTTCGCGTTCATTTTTATATTTTTAACTTTTGCCTGGGGAAAATCAGATTTTCTGGGTATAAACAGCGAAAAGCGGATTGGAGTTGTTGTTATTGATCCCGGTCATGGAGGTAAAGATTTTGGGACAACGATGGGGAACACCCATGAAAAAGATGTTGTTCTCGATATTTCGCTGAGACTTGGCGAATTGATTAAAAAGAATTATCCCGAAATTAAAATTATATATACCCGTTCAAAAGACATTTTTATACCCTTATTCGAAAGGGCAAACATAGCAAATAAAAACAAGGCCGATCTGTTTATTTCAATTCACGCCAACGGCACCGAGAATAAAGGCGTACAAGGCACCGAAACATTTGTGTTAGGGCAGCACCGGAATATAGAAAATCTTGAAGTTGCAAAAAAGGAAAATTCAGTAATACTGCTTGAGGATAATTACAACACCCGGTACGAGGGTTTCGATCCCAATTCTTCAGAGTCGTATATTATGTTTGAACTCGTTCAGGATGAATATCTTGAACAGAGTGTTATGTTTGCGTCCGAAATACAGCAACAGTTCAGGCAATATGCTAAAAGGGCCGACAGAAGTGTAAAACAAGCCGGTTTTCTTGTGCTTCGCCAAACAACGATGCCAAGCGTACTTATCGAAGTGGGTTTTATAAGTCATTCCGGCGAACGATCTTACCTGGCGAGCGAAAAAGGAAAATCTACCCTTTCATTAGCCATTTTCAACGCGTTTAAAGATTACAAACAAAAAACCGAGGAAACGAGCAGTTTTACAGTAAATGTAAATTCAGAAAGCAGTACAATTGAAGAATTGGCAATTAAAAAAATTTCTGAACAAAAACATGTACAGAAAAACACCACCAGCGCAAGTGAAAAAGTAATTAAGGCTGGTCCTGAGGGTATATATTTCTCAGTGCAAATTGCTGCTTCGACAAAAAAAATCGATACAAGCCCGTATAACTTCAAAGGAGAAAAAAACATATACCGAATTGAGTCGAAAAATATAAACCGGTACTTTTCGGGTAAGTTTGTTAATTACAACGATGCTGTTCTCGAAAAAAAGAGAATTGAAAGAAAATATCCCGAATCATTTGTAGTAGCAATTCAAAACAACGAACTTATTTCTGTAAAAAAGGCTTTAGGAAAGATGTAAATAAAAACTGAAATCTGTAATTTTACAGTACCTTACTTTTATTAGTCTCTCAATATGAAATATTCAAAATACGTTAAACTCGGATTACTGGTTGTTATATCGTTAATCATACTTTTTTACGGGCTTAGTTACCTAAAAGGAAACGACATTTTTAGCACAAGCAATCTTTACCACGTTAAATACGAACGAATAGACGGATTACTTGAAGCAAACAAGGTAACAATGAACGGGTTTCAAATCGGACAGGTGAAAAAAATTGAGCTTGCATCCGTTAAAACCGGAGAACTTCTTGTAACCCTTATGATTGACGCATCTTTTGAAATACCTGTCAGTTCGATTGCCCAGATAATGAGCAGCGATCTGATGGGAACCCGTTCAATAAAAATGATATTGAGCAATGAAGATTCATTTTACCAACCCGGCGATACCATACCCGGGGCCGTAGAAAGCGATTTAAAAGAACAGGTTAGCTTACAGGTTCTCCCCATTAAAAACAAAGCAGAACAACTTTTAAGTACCCTGGACTCGGCGATTACCGTATTGACAGTGATTTTAAACGAAGATGCGCGTGAAAATCTTTCAGAAAGCTTTGCAAACATCAATAAAACTATTGAGAATTTAGAAGGAATTACAAACGATATGCAGGAAATTGTTTCCGCTCAAAAAGCCAGTATCCAGCAAACAATTGCAAGTATCGAAAAAATTACCAAATTCTTAAGCAACAATACCCCGGAGTTTGAAAAAACCATTAAAAATCTTTCTGCTTTTAGCGATACCTTGTCAAAACTCGAGGTAGCGCCTATTATTTCAAATTTGTCAGATGCCTCAAACCAGATTCTTGCAATTCTCGAAAAAATTAACAGCACCGAAAACACAGCCGGCCTGCTCCTGAACGACGATCAGCTTTACTCTCAAATTACTATACTTTCTGAAAATCTGAGCCTGTTGATAAAGGACATCCAGGCAAACCCCAAAAGGTACCTCCAGTTTTCGGCAGTTGATTTGGGTAAAGATTATTTTATAAATACATCAGGCGATGTCACTTCAAAAAATGTAATTTTTAAAGTACATCTTATATCAAGCGAAACAAAAATCCCCTCAAATTCGAATATGTTTGAAGGATTAGGCACAATAGAAGAATATTTTGCTAATGGAGCTTATTCATACCTGTTTGGCGAAACAAGCTCATATTCTGAGATTGAGCAAATTCATGCCATGGTCCGTAAAAAATTTCCCGAATCGGCCATTGTTGCTTTCAAAAAAGGGCAGTTGATAAAATTTGAAAAAGCATTGAAATCGCTTAAATAATTAACCTTTAAATGTTGATAAGTTGAAGGCTTGGGCATTTATACCTACTACTACCTACCTGCTATACTTCTAACTGTCAATTATTTAGTCGCAAGTATCTGTAATTCAAATATTTAAACAATTTTAAAAAAAATGATTTTTTAATTGCCTGAATTAGAAAACAATATAACTAATTGCAAAAATTCAATAGTTTTTTAATTTTTTTTTTAACTTTTTTTTCGCAACTTTTGTTCTTGGGAATAATATCAAAAAGTGTTTGTAGAACCTCAATAAAACCAAATTTTTAATGAATGAAGATTACAAAGCTGCTTGGAATAAGTGTTTAAATGTTATTCGAGATAACGTTCCGGGCAGCAGCTATAAAACCTGGTTTGAGCCAATAATACCCGTAAAACTTTCAGATAAAGTTCTTACCATACAGGTGCCCAGCGCCTTTTTTTACGAATATCTTGAAGAGCAGTTTATCGATATTCTTAGAAGAACTTTGCGTATGGTACTCGGCAACGGCGCTAAACTGGAATATAACGTTGTAATGGGCGATAAAAACGGTTCCACGCCTGTTACTGTTAATTATCCTACAAACAACAACACAAAAATTATTAATAACCCTTTAACTATTCCATTAAAAGCAGATGAAAAATCGGCAATCAGAAATCCGTTTATTATTCCCGGGATTCAGAAACTACAAATCGATCCGCAGCTTAAACCCGACAATACTTTCGAAAATTTTATAGAAGGCGATTGTAACCGTCTTGCACGAAGCGCGGGCTTTGCTGTTGCTCAAAATCCGGGTGGTACGGCATTTAACCCGTTAATGGTATATGGTAATTCGGGACTTGGGAAAACGCATCTTGCCCAGGCAATCGGAATCGAAGTTAAGGAGCGTTTCCCCGATAAAATTGTTTTATACGTAAACGCAAATAAATTTCAAACTCAGTATACCGAAGCTACACGCAACAATAACCGGAACGATTTTCTTCATTTTTATCAGATGATCGACATTCTGATTCTGGATGACGTACAGGAATTTGCAGGTAAAGAAAAAACACAGGAAACTTTCTTTCACATATTCAACCATTTGCATCAAATGGGCAAACAACTGATTTTAACATCAGACAAACCCCCCATTGAATTGAAAGGAATGGAGCAACGGTTGCTTTCGCGGTTTAAATGGGGATTGACTGCCGATTTGCAGATGCCCGATTTTGAAACCAGGATGCAAATACTCAGGCATAAAGTTTATAAAGACGGTATCTCGTTTTCCGATGAGGTTCTCGAATACATTGCTTCGCATGTGGCAAACAATGTCCGCGAACTTGAAGGGGCACTGGTTTCGTTATTGGCCCAGTCGATGTTAAATAAAAGGGAAATCACCCTCGAACTGGCAGCCAAGCTGATAAACAAACTGGTTAAAAATTCAAAAAGGGAACTCTCCATTGAATATATATCGAAAGTGGTTTGCGACTATTTTAATATGCCGGTCGATGCGCTTCAGACAAAAACACGTAAACGCGAGGTAGTTCAGGCAAGGCAAATTGCGATGTATTTTTCAAAGAGCCTTACAAAATATTCACTCACAAGCATCGGGGCTCAAATTGGCAGCAAAGATCATGCAACCGTGCTTCATGCATGTAAAACTGTTAACAACCTGAAAGACACTGATAAGAATTTCAGGCAGTATGTCGAAGATATCGAAAAGAAATTAAAAATGTAAAGCAAAAAGCATCCGCCAGCCGACGGGTGCTTTTTTTTTGTTATGGACGATGTTTACCTGACGATAGAAAAAGAAAGTAAGGGCTATTTCAAAGACAAGGGCAGTAAATTTTATGCTTTTGCTTTTCCGGTAAAAAACGAGGACGAAACCAAAGAAATATTATCGGCTTTGCGAAAAGAACACCACGGCGCACGCCATAACTGTTATGCCTGGAGAATTGGGACTACCAATGTAACTTACAGGGCCAACGACGATGGCGAACCATCATCAACTGCCGGAAAACCGATTCTCGGGCAACTTCAAAGTTTTAATGTAACAAATATTATGGTTGTAGTTGTCAGGTATTTTGGCGGAACACTTTTAGGAACAGCCGGACTTATTACTGCTTATCGCAATGCCGCCACCGATGCGCTGAATAACGCTGAAATTGTGCATAAATTAATTGAAAAGGAAGTTTCAATAAATTTTACTTACAACGAAATAGCCGAAGTTATGAATACCATAAAACACGAAAACCTTAAAGTTATCGACACACGTTTTGAGGAAAAATGCAGCCTTAAATTTTTGGTAAGAGCTTCAGAATATGAAAAAGCAAAGGAAATTTTAAATAAAATATATGGGGTTGAAGTTGAAAACCGCGAAATATAAAACCCTGTTAATAAAATGGTAATAAATACACAGTTTTAAATTCGAAAGAAAAATTCAAAGCCATTAATTTTGAAATATGATGTACTTTTTGAACTTCCATTTAAATCAATGTCACGGAGGCTATTACGGCTATTTGAACGAAGTTTTTAATCAGTTTTCATTTCGAAGCCACCGTTTTACATATATTAATTCATTGCCAATAAAACTTATTAAAAAATTTCATTTAATTGAAAACCAACATTTTAATTTATCGATGTTGGTTTTTTTTTGTCTATTAATTCCAAAATAAATAAAACCTGAATATGAAGAAGGACTTAATTTCAATTACAGATTTTTCGAAAGAAGAGTATCTGAAAATTATGAAACTTGCTGCCGAATTCGAAAAAAATCCAAACCAGGAATTACTTAATGGAAAAGTTATTGCTTCCCTTTTTTTTGAACCATCGACACGCACAAGGTTGAGTTTCGAAACAGCAATCAACCGTCTTGGCGGGCGGATAATTGGTTTTGCCGACCCCGACAGCTCGAGTGCAAGTAAAGGGGAAACTCTGCACGACACCATTAAAATGGTAAGCAATTATGCCGATTTAATTGTTATGCGCCACCCATTGGAAGGCGCTGCACGCTACGCATCGGAGGTTTCGCCTATTCCGGTAATTAATGCAGGCGACGGGGCTAACCAACATCCTACCCAAACGCTACTCGACATGTATTCGATTTTAAAAACCCAGGGTACCCTCGACAACCTGAACATTTTTATGGTGGGCGACCTGAAATACGGAAGGACCGTACACTCGCTACTGATGGCGTTATCTGAATTTGAAAATCCGATTTTTAACTTTATTGCACCACCGGTTTTGGAAATGCCCGAAGAGTATAAATTATTCCTTCGCGAAAAAGGAATAAAATATTACGAACACAAGGAATTTACAGACATAATCAGCGCTGCCGATATTATTTACATGACACGTGTTCAAAAGGAGAGATTTTCGGATCCGATTGAATATGAGCAGGTAAAGAATATTTACATTTTAAGAAAGTCGATGCTTGAAAAAACCAAACCAAACGTGAAAATCCTCCACCCGCTGCCACGGGTAAACGAAATTCATACTGATGTTGACGCCAGTGAGAAAGCATATTATTTTACACAGGCGCTAAACGGTGTTTACACAAGGGAGGCAATTATCTCGCACATTATGAACTTAAAATAATACAAGCCATGCAGGACGAACACAAGAAAAAACTGAAACTAAAAGTCAGCGCTATAAAAGAAGGTACGGTAATCGACCATATTCCTGCCCAGAATTTGTTTAATGTTATATCAATATTGGGGCTGGACTCGATTGATAATCAGATAACTTTCGGCACCAACCTCGAAAGTTCAAAACTTGGGGCAAAAGCAATCATTAAAGTTTCCGGTAAATTTTTCGAAAACGATGAAATAAATAAGATTGCCCTGATAGCGCCACATGCCAAACTGAATATAATCCGCGATTATGAAGTAGTCGAAAAAAAAGTGGTTGAAATACCCGAGGTCATAATCGGTATTGTACGGTGCTTTAATCCAAAATGCATAACCAATAACGAACGGATTACGACAAGTTTCAGGGTTGTTTCAACCGAACCCATTTCGTTGAAATGCAAATACTGCGAAAAACTAACCCATTCGAACCAGATTAAAATGTATTAAAATTTGTTTCAATGTGAGTTAAGATTGAAAATACGGGACACTGAATAATAAACACACTTCGACTACGCTCAGGGAGACGGTCAGACTGAGCGCAGTCCCTGTCTGCCGACAGGCAGGGAAGTCTGATTTCACTAACTAAACAACATTGAAATTTGTTTTTTAAATTCAATTTATTTGAATGATCTGAAAATGGATTTTTTATATATTTGCCACCGCAAAGTACGGAAGGTAGTTTCGCAATCGTTCTTTTAAAATACATCACCGCCCAGATGGTGGAATTGGTAGACACGCTAGTTTCAGGGACTAGTGAGCGCAAGCTTGTGCAGGTTCGAGTCCTGTTCTGGGCACTAAATGAAAAAAAGGCTTTAGCCTTTAAATACTAACTTTTCCGACGTGTAGATTTTTAAAAACAGCTTTCTTCAATTAATGGCTAAAGACTAAATTTTGGTTAATTTTGTATTTTTTGATATAATCGATAAATGGACCTGATAGAATATCAAAATATTTTTGCTGGTTGTAACCAAAGCCAACTATTATTTTGACCCCGGCATTATTAAATGTGTCAAGAACTTTAATATCATCAACAGGCGAATATATCCGTACGGTATTTATGCCCGCATCTTTTATTAGTTCAAGGTCAGCAGCCAGGTTTTCGAAACTCCTTTCTAGGCTTCCTTTTGGAACAGGGTGATAACATACTCCCTTTATCAGATAGGGTTCCCCGTTAAGCTCTATAGTCCTGCCGTTTGTAACTACCTTATTAACTTCAGGTTTTACACAAGCCAAAAAAGCAGTAAAAAGAAAACTTAAAATGGTGACTCGAACCATAACAAACTGAATTTACTGTTATCACTGATGTTTTGCCTTACCCCGGCGGGCTATCAATGCCTCGCGTATTTCGTGGGCTTTTTCTTCGTTGATGTTGTATTTCCACATAACTGCAATAGCAATAAGAGCTGTTGCGATGGGTATAACAATATCGGCTATCCGAAGATTGGTAAGCGTTTCCATGCTTTGCTGGTCGACGGCTTCGTTAAAACCTACGGCATTCAGTACAATCCCGCTGGTAAGCAAAGCCAGGGCGGTGCCCAGTTTTACCATCCACCAGTAAACCGCGCCAAACATGCCTTCGCGGCGTTCGCCATTGTTAAGCTCATCGAGATCGCATACATCAGCCGTCATCGACATCATCAGGGTGAACAATCCCCCGATGCCAAAGGAAAGAAAAGGGATGGGCAAAAACATGAGCCACGGATTTGAAGGATTAAAACCCCACCATTTAAGGCCATATCCGATTATTGAAATAAACGTTGCCACAACAAAAGCATTCTTTTTTCCAATTTTCTCGGATAGTTTGGTGACCACCGGAATAACAAGAAAGGCAGTTGCAAATGAACTTACCGTACCAAACCATGCCGGCCATGACCCCGATGCCACTTTATCGCCGTTAAACAGGTAATACACGATAATAAACATGGCAAATTGTGCAATGGTCTGAAAACCATTAAAAATACAAAATGTTGCCCCGCAAAGCCGTAAAAAGGGTTTGTTTTTAACCGTTAACACGATCCCCTTCAAAAACTCTTTAGAATTCTCTGCCAGTTTTTTCCACGACAGGCTTATCATTTTTTCCTTATCGGGCAATGCCATTTCTTTGTTGAAAAGCGCCGGCATTACCCCCAGTATTGTACACAGTGCCCCCACCCAAATAGCTAGTTTCCGGGCGCCTTCGGGTGCCGAGGCAAAAATATCGGGGTCGTAAATTATAACCCAAAACCAGGGTGCGATCATCCAGGCCACCTGCCCCATCCATTGCGAAACAGCCATTAACCGTGTTCGCTCGTTGTAACCTAAAATCCGCATGTCGATTTTAAATGAGTAATTCTCGACAAAGAATTGCGTTTTTGGTGCAAGTTTTAGGTCATTTTAGTTGCAATTCAAAGTTTTCGGGCTTGTTTTCTGTCTTATTAGCTGACATTTTTATGTTTACACACAAAGTT
>JBBINB010000105.1:0-14846 GCA_037444065.1 Draconibacterium sp. | reverse complement strand
GGCCAGTCAGACGAGGAGTCTCGTTTCCCGCTCAGAAAGGGAAGGAAGTTTTAGCTTCCTTTTTTTGTTTATGGACGAATTGTATTTCATATATCTTTTAGAAAGCGAGAAATCAGGCATTTGGTATATTGGCTTAACGTCAAATCCCCAGTCAAGACTTGAAGAGCACAACAACGGAAAATCAAAATTTACAAGCGGCCACATCCCATGGAAAATATTATACCTTGAGAAAGCCGGGGATATAAGGGGAGCCAGAAAACTCGAAAAGTACTGTTATTGAATATTTTCTTTACATTTTGTATTCGCCTTCAATTGATTCTTATTGCAAAGGTCAAACTGCCGGTTTGGATGAAAGGCTGAAACGGCATAATGATGGACGGGAAAATGCCACGAAGCGCGGTGTTCCCTGGGCGCTGGTTTGGAGTACAAAAAAGTTTAATTATAATGGAAAACAGATCCCAAAAATGTCGTGACATTTTATTTAGATTTACACTGTGGGTATCATTAAAAAAACAGTCCCGATTGCATTATGGATCTGTGTTCTGTTTTATGCACAGCCATTTCTGACGGGCAAAGGCCTCGCCCAGTTCGTTTTTAACAGGTTAACCTGGCTTCCGGGTATTCGTGCAAACAAAATGCATCAACCAATTCAGGGCTCAAATGCTATGAATTTTTATTGAATTACCCGGTTAAGTGTTTGCTTCAAAAAGTAAATTGTAATTAACCAGAAAGAGTTTTTTTAATTCGAAATAATTTTTATCAGTTTTCCCTTAACAACATTATCCGAAAGTTCCAGTTGATTAAGCAAAGCCAATTCATTCATTTGGTTTTCGGGAACGTTCAGGCTTTTAAACGCTTGCGAAACAGTACCGGTTGCCGGAACCGCTACAATTTTAATTCGTTTTGGCTGAACATTGATTTTCGCGGGATCGGTCAATCTATCGAAATTAACCATAGTCGATTCGAAAATGCGGTAGTATGTATTAAATGCCGAATCTTCGGCTACCCCATGAAAAACATAAACAGCGTTGTTGTACTGGATAAAATATGACATTACCTTTATTGTCTGCTGGGCCCCGGTTTGCTGATTCTGCGAAACCTGCTGCGAAATTGCCGCCATAGCCGGAAATCCGTTAACAGTGGCACGTTTGCTGTCAAGAACAGTAAGTTTTAAGTCGGCAAGTGTTTTCTGAACTGCCCCATCCAGTGTATTTTGCTGCGCCAAAGTAAAAATAATAAGGGCATTACCGTCATTTGGAGCCATTTGTACCTGTATTGGCGAATTCTCGAGTTTCCAGCCTGCAGGGACAGGATATTTAAATTTCATCCCCGGATGATAAAAAATATTGCCTTCAACAAAACCCTGGCGGGGATCTTCACCATAAACAAGACCATCAATCATTTTCAGATATTCATTGGCATTAATTGCAAAGTTGTTTTGTTGGAGGCTGTCCTGCCATGCTTTTGTTGTTTTTCGCACTGCGTTGAACCTGTCGCCCGGATCGGGGTGGGTTGACATAAAAGTGGGAACGCCGCCATGGTCGCCCTTCATTTGCATTTTGTTCAGAACATTAAAAAAGTTGGCCATCTGGTTGGCATCGTATCCAATTTTCGAAGCATATTCAACACCCAAACGGTCGGCCTCGGCTTCGTTATCGCGGCTGAATTTCAGGAATAACAAACTCATTCCCTGCATAGCATATTCCCCAAATTCTCGAAATTTTTCCGAAGCAATCATCCCGCCTAACAGCAATAACTGCCCCAGTTGTTGTTTACTTTGCTGGCTGGCCGAATGGCGTGCAGTAATATGCCCTATCTCGTGCCCAAGGACGCCAAGCAATTCGGCTTCGTTATTGAACTGGGCCAGAATCCCGCGGGTAAAATAAACGTATCCACCCGGAACAGCAAACGCGTTTATTACATGTGAATCGAGGATCCTGAAATGATATTTCAGTCCGGGGCGATGTGATATTCTTCCAATTTCATCGCCCTTCACGGTAATAAATTCAAGTAACCTAGGGTTATCGTAAATTCCAAATGTTGAAACCACAGACGGATCATACTGTGCCCCAAGCGCCACCTCTTGCGATTCGGTCATAAGCATGAGTTGTCTTTTCCCGGTAACCGGGTTAACAGCGCAAGAAGGAATAAAAATCGCAATAATCAGAATCAGAAAAACGCGGTTGGATATGTTAATCAATTTCATGGGATGAGATTTAATCAATTATTTTCTAACAAAGATAATCAAGATCAAATAACAAAAATTTGCCTTTTTGGGCCTAAATACCAATTTTAGGAACACGTTTTAACGATTTTAGTTTAAAAATATTTCAACCGTGATAATGAAGTTTGCGAAATACATTATAATTCTTGTGCTGCTCTTCAATTCGGTAGTGATATCATTTTCGCAAGACGCTGGTATTGTAAATTCATTTATCGAAATTACTGGTTCAAAGGGTGAGCGAATTTTTAAAACCAATTCGATTATAGAAATGCCTGTTGGAAGTGAAATAAATATTTCCAATGCTGAGATTGTTTTTACAGGATTTGGATTTAAAGATGAAAATTCAGGTTACGACGATTTCGGAGGTGTTGACCTTCGGGGAAAGGTGGCGCTTTTTGCCTTAGGTACGCCGGATCTATATTCTTAAAATGAACTGCCCCGTTGGGATAACCTGCTTGAAACAGGCAAAGTTAATAATGCATTTAATGCCGGGGCTGTTGGGGTAATTCTTGCAAATAGCCCTGCGGATAAGGGAAATGACATTTACAACAGGGTGGTCAGTTGGCGCAACAGAATTGATTAACATCTTGAAAGAACAGAAAATCAGCATTTTCAGGCGAAAAATTTGATAGGAATAGTTGAGGGAAGTGATTCTGTGTTACGAAATGAATGCGTTGTTTTTATGGCACACTACGATCACGTTGGGGTAGATAAAAACGGCGAAGTGTTTAACGGCGCCGATGACAATGGATCGGGGACAGTTACTTTACTTGAAGTTGCCCGCGCATATATGAGTTTGCCGGAAAAACCCAAACGAAGTATCGTATTTTTATGGGTTACCGGCGAAGAGTCGGGGATAATTGGTTTTCAATATTATACCGAAAATCCGGTTTTTCCTCTCGAAAAACGGTTGCCTGTATCAATATTGATATGAATGGCAGGGTTTTCGAAGCGAGGGATACAGTTTGGGGCAAATCTCCCAAAAGTGCTAAGGATTTTGACGGGCTTTACACGGTTACCAACGATTTTTGGCCGGGTTTGAAAGAGATTAATAGCCGGGTTTGCACTTCACTTGGACTAATTCCCGATTATTCATTGCCTCCCAATTATATATCGGGCAGCGACCATTTTTCATTTCACCGGAAAGGTGTGCCTGTTTTAAACTACTCGACAGGTTACCATGCCAATTATCATAAGGTTACCGATGACATTGAAAAAATAAATTTAGAAAAGATGAAACGGATTGCTGATCTCTGCTTTTTGGTAGGCTTTGAAATTGCCAACGGGAAAAAACTACTAAAATAAATCTGAAAAACTTATTCGTTCGCAGACGAACAATTTTATTTTATTAATAATATTTTCGTATATACACGAATATTTTTATATTTACATAAAATTATTCGTGTATGGACGAAAAATTATCATCTATAGCAAAATACAATTTCTGGGGAAACGAAACTTTCGAGGTTGGCTTTCCCAGAACAGGCTATACCGAAAAAATAAAAGATTTTACCGGCAACAGGCTCATAAAAGTAATAGTGGGCCAACGCCGCACGGGGAAAAGCTACATCCTCAGGCAAGTGGCAAATAACCTGATAAACAGCGGAGTACATCCTGAAAATACCTTGTTTGTGAACAAGGAATTCATTGAATACGATTTTCTTACCAACTACAATGCACTCCACAATTTTATAAAAACGTACCTGGCAGAATTCAAACCCAAAGGGTGCGTCTATTTTTTTATCGATGAAATACAGAACATCAACGGATGGGAGCGGCTTGTAAACTCGTATGCGCAGGATTACACCGCCGAATACGAATTTTTTATCAGCGGCTCAAATTCAAAAATGATTTCGGCCGAGTTGGCTTCACTGCTCACGGGCAGGTACATCACTTTCCAGGTTTTTCCGTTCAGTTTCGGAGAGTATTGCGGAATAACCGGCAACAGCGCAACAAAGGAGGCTTACACCGGATACATGTCAACCGGCGCTTTGCCCGAGCTTTTTGTGCTGCCGACAGCCGAAACCAAACGCAATTATGTGTCGGCACTAAAAGACACGGTGTTGCTGCGCGACATTATACAGCGGCAAAACATACGCGGGCCGGGACTGCTCGAAGACATTTTTGTTTACCTGGTAAACAATGCCTCGAACCTGATTTCGGTGAGCAATGTGTTTAACTATTTCAAAAGTCTTGGCCGGAAAACCAGCTATGATATTGTTGCCAATTACACAGGCTATTTGCAGGAAGCCTTTTTGGTTCACCGCTGCGAACGGTACGACATACGCGGTAAACAGACCATCGCCGGCAACGTGAAATTTTATGCCAACGATTTGGCTTACAAAAATTACCTGTATCCCGGGTTTGGCTACGGGTTTGGGCACATGCTCGAAAACCTTGTTTATCTCGATCTGCGGCGTGCGGGGTACGAAGTTTACACCGGGACCATCAGAAACCGTGAGGTTGACTTTGTGGCCAAAAAGGCTGAAAACATAATTTATGTGCAATGTGCTTATTTGCTGGCCGAACCCGAAACCATTGTCCGTGAATACAGCGCACTGGAAGCAATCGACGATAATTACGAAAAATACGTGGTTACTTTAGACGATTTGGTGATGCCTTCGAACAAGGGGATTAAGCATGTTCAGGCATGGAATTTTGCTGAAATGCCTTGAATTCATTTTAACTTTCTGATTAACTGTTTGCCAAATATTATGAAATTAAATTTTTAACTTTACAAAAATTAATCAAAATGAAAGCTTTAGAATTTAAGTCAAAAATAAAAAATAACCAGATTTTAATCCCGGTAAAAGTTCAGTCTGAATTAAAAACCAATATGGATATTCGTGTAATTGTTTTATTTGATGATTCTGAAAACTCAGATGATTTGCTTTTTCAAGATGAAATTACAAATCAATTCTTACAAGGCTATGCTGAAACTGACGCAATTTATGATAACTATTAGTCATGGAAAAGTTGCATTTTGGTGATATCGTGTTATTAAAATTCCCCTTTACCGACGGACAAACATCAAAAAAAAGACCTGCGCTTGTCATCAACGATTTTGGTGATGGGGATATTATAGTTTGCAGAATTACGAGCCAGATATATAATTCAAAACAAGACGTTTATATTGCTAATTGGGAAAAGCACGGATTAAAACTTCCATCAATTATTCGAATTCATAAAGTTGCAACCCTTGACAAGAATATGGTAGAGTTACTAATGGGAAAGATAGATAAACAGCTGGCTGCAAAGGTAAAATCGATATTTGCAATGCTCACAGAATATAATCTTTCAACATAAGGATGGCATCCGTTAGCTGGCGGATGCTATCCTGTGTACTAAAATGGCTTAATCGTCAACTTATAATTCCCTGCTTGAGGTATCACCCGGTAGCGCTGCAATTGCCGTGTAGCCGTTTCGCCAACCCCTGTTACCTCATAATCGATGTTTAAAATAGTGTTGGGCGCTTCTTTTAACTGGTAGGTGTAAACGGCACGATCGAGATTGTCGGTAGTAAATTTATGAAGGCTGAAATTAAGTGGTTCACCGCCCCTGATTACCAATCCTTTTCCATTGGCATCCTGTATTTTTAACCAGCGCACATCGCAACGGTTTCCATAATCCTGCGGGAAAATATACGGAACATACATTTCATCGGCATTAGAGAAATAGCGCCCGATTTTTGCCCCGCTTTTCCGGTCGGGATAATTTTCAAACGGGCCACGGCCATACCATTCCACGTTGCTGAATTGTTTCGGCAAACGAAATTGCAACCCCATTTTTTGGAGCATATCGGGCATCGGGCCATTGGGAATAATTTCCTGCTCGAGTTCAATTGTCCCGTCTGCTGAAAAAGTCCAGGTCTCATTTCGTTCAAAAGCCGAAACTCCTCCCCTGTCGTGCATAACAATATTGGCAGGTATCGAAGAACTGGAATAAGCTTTTACTTTGATGGTAAGTTTTGAAGCCGATTTCCGGATTATTTCAATTTCATCAACCTCCGGGACCAGGTCGCGCATTCCAAGCGTCCGCAACTGGTTGTCGATACTGCGGCCAAACCCCGGGGTGTAATTTCTTTGGGTAAATTGCTGGCTTCCCCACGGATCAATATCGTTTGCAAGCGGGGCACGCCACACGTTAAACGCCGGGCCACCCTCAAGATATTCCGTTCCGTTGAATTGCAGCGAATTGAATTCGCCCGTTTTTTTGTTGATGGCATATTTAAAATTGCCTCCCGAAATAAAAACTTCGCTGTCATTTTCAGTGCAGACAACCTGTCCTTGTTTAAACGGGTTTTCCTTTTTATTGAATAATGCAGGAACCATCATTTGGTCCCATGCAATTTCATGGCCTTCGCCGACCCAGGCAGTTTTTTTCTTTAACAGGAAGGAAACAGTAAGCAAGCATTCGGCCCCTGATTCAATTTCTGGCATTCTGTATGGAATTGTATCTATTGCAGTTTGTAACGGTGGCAAATCAATTTCGAAAAATCCCCGTTGGATGGTATCGCCATTAACCGTTAACTGCCAAAGTCCAACCAGCTCTTTTAAGTTGGTAAACAGGTGACGGTTGGTTATTTTAACCGTACCTTTTTCAATATCTATTGGTTCGATTTTTACCGGTTGCGCCGATTTTTTTACCTGGAAAATTTCGGGTTGAATTTCGCGGTTGGGCCAAATTATCCCGTATGTCCTTCCTCCCAGGCCAACGGCATAAAAGTCGCCTTCCTTTTTGTCGTTCTCAAAATCCAGTGCAAGTAAAGCATTTGCCGTATCTGTTTTTAATTCTGAAATTGAAACTGCCCTGTCAAAAATCCTTACTTCATCAATAACCATTTTCGAAAGGCGCCCCGAAAATTCTCCCTGGTCCTGGGTTTCGGCTTCGCGGCCAATACAAAGCGGGAAAGGAGTAACTGCAATATCGCCGTTAAAACCGGTTTGTGCAACAGGTTTTTCGTCGATAAAAAGCTGAAGCGTGCTACCGTTGTAAATACCGGCAATGTGATGCCATTTCCCGTAGAAGTCGCTGCTGACTTTAGCCTTTGCCGATACCCGTTTGTCGCTGTGAATATAAAATTCCAGTGTTTCCGGATTTTCCATCCTGATTCCAAGCTGGTATTTTCCTTTTGTAATAAAATTATTGGGTTGCGGGATTTCCGACGGTTTTACCCAAAATCCGATTGAAACCTGTTTCCCCGAAATATCGAGGCTGGGATCACGGTAGAATTCTATCCAGTCGTCGTGTCCCGAAAATTCAATGCCCCTGCCATTTTTCCCATCGGTAAATGTTGGGCGGCCCATAACCTGACCATCATTTTTATTTGGCGATGAATCGGTTACGATCCAACGCGGAGTGTTAATACCCGGGCTAATCCAGTCCCATATTGCGCCACCGGTGAGACGGGGGTATTTCCAGATCAGTTCCCAGTATTCGTCGAGGCCGCCAAGCCCGTTTCCGGTGGCGGCAAGGTATTCGTCCATAAACGAAGCCCGCCGGTCGTTTTCCGGAAGGACTTTTCCCTTTGCAAGGTTTCTGTAATCCAATGGAATCCAGTATCGCGGCCCTACTAAGTCTTCAAAAGGTATATAGAAATCGTTTCCACCGTACATCCAAACCCTGTTCGGATCGATTGCCTTTCCTGTTTTTATTACTTCGTGAATGTTAAATCCGCTCCCTGATTCATTGCCCGCGCTCCACATGATAACCGAAGGATGGTTTCTGTCGCGGTATACCAACTTCCGGCTCCTGTCGCGGTACATTTCGGTCCATTTCGGATCTTTCGACAGGTATTCGTTCATGTGCGCTTCGTCGCCAACCTCGTCGATAACATAAATGCCCAGTTCGTCGGCCATTTCAATATATTCTGGTGTTGGCGGGTAATGACTTGTACGGACACAGTTAATGTTAAACTGCTTCATGAGGATTAAATCCTTTCGCAGGGTTTCGAGAGGAACTGCCTGCCCGTGCAATGGGTCGTGCATGTGGCTGTTTACCCCGTTCAGTTTTACAGGAACTCCGTTTATGGTTAGGATATTATTCTTGTATTCCACTTCGCGGAATCCTATTTTCCTGGTAAAGGCTGTTACTGTTGCACCTTTTTTATCTTTTAGCTGTACAAGAAGTGTGTAAAGGTTCGGATATTCAGCCGACCATTTTGGAGGATCGACGACCACAGTTGAAACAGTTACTTTTTTTGAAGATATTGAATCGACCTTATAGTGAACTGAAACTGCCCCATCCTGTAAAACAGAAACCAGGTCTTTGTCGAAAACATCGATTTCAAGCCGTCCGGTTACCGAATCGGGAAGAGTATTTATAATATCGGTTTCCACAATAAGTGTGGCATCCTTGTATTCTTTGTCCAGGTCGGTTACCACATAAAAATCATGAATATATGTTTTGGGAAGCGCATACAGTTTTACATCGCGAAAAATACCTGAAAGCCGCCACATATCCTGGTTTTCGAGGTACGAACCGTCGCTGAAACGGATGACCTGGACAGCCAAATCATTTTCGCCCTTCTGAACAAAGCGGGTGATGTTAAATTCTGCCGGTTCGAACCCTCCCTGGTTATAACCAACACGTTTACCGTTAACCCATACGTACGATGCCGATTTTATCCCCTCGAAACGGAGCATAACTTCTTTGTTGCCCCAGTTCTTTGGGATTTCGAATTTGCGTTTGTAACAACCGGCCGGATTAAAATAATCGGGGATGTTTGGAGGATCGCTTTCAAAAGTCAGGGCAATATTTCTGAATTTCGGATAATCGTACCCTTCCATTTGCCAGTTGGACGGTACTTTTAAATTGTCCCAGTCTGTTACATCAAATTTTGGGTTCCAGAAATTCTCCGGAACTTGTGTAGGCGTATCAACCAGTTTAAATTTCCAAACCCCGTTTAATAACTGGTAGTTCGGATTTTTTTTATTCTTCAGGGCATGGTCGGCTACATCGTAGGGAACGTAAAATGCGTGTGGCGCGGTTTGCCCTTTCTCAAAAACAGCCGGATTTTCCCAATCGGAGGGGAGAAATTCAACTTCTTGTTGGCCAAAAGCTGAAATAATAATTATGTTTAAAAAAAGGAGTGTAAATAAAATACGCTTCATAAAAAAAGGTTTTAATGATGTTTTAGGCAAAACTATAAAAAGATACCATTATTAGAATTTTTCAATTTTCGTAAATTCGTTTTTAGTAATTTCGCACCCAGTTTGATAAAACACCCTGTAATGAACAAGATCCAAATCATTAAAATTATTTTCGTTTTGCTGATTATTGCCGATTTAGGTTTTTCCTTTTTTCAATATTATGGCACTCCAATGTTTGGCGATATTGAAAATGGTGTTATACCCGACAAATATGTTCAACAATTAATTAATGATCCATTTGGATTCCGAATGTTGAAAACTGGAGAAAAGCATGTAAATCCAAATCGGTTTTTTTCACATATTATGTTTATGGAATACTTTAAGCATATGCCAATTTGGCTTCAAAAATTTACCAATCCAATTTCTTCAGTTTATCTTTCATCTGCTTTGATAAAAATCATTATTCAGATTCTGTTTATCCTTATGATAGCCGGTCTTGTAAGTAAAACAGGAAAGATTTTTAGTGAGAAATTTTTATTAAGTACAGTATTAATTACCCCGCTTTTTCAATCGTATGGTTTTTGGAGTCGTATGGGAATTAACGACAAATCTATAGCTTACACTTTCTTTTATGCAGTTCCGCTTATATTTTTAATGCTTTTTCTTTTTCTGGTTTTCCACAGTTTGCAACCAAAAAACAAGTTTAGTTGGTGGAATTTTCTTTATTTATTTCCTTTTATAATTGTTTTACCTTTCAGCGGCCCGCTTGTTCCTGGTGTAATTTTGATATTTACATTACTTGCCGTAATTCACGTCGTTATAAAAAACCGTCACAATATAATTGGAACTTCTTCTTTTTTTCGAACTTTTCCAATACTTTTTTACCTGATTTTTTTACCTATTTGTCTTTTAAGTATTTATTCATTGTTACTAGGATTTTATGATTTGAATTATAGCAACGAAACATTAGCATTGGGAGAGAGGTTTTTGCGACTTCCAGCAGGACTTTACTCGCAGGTTTTCCATTCGCTGGGATTTCTTTTAATGCTAATAACCATTTTAATAAATTATTTTATTCTGAAAAAATTTCAAACTGAAGAATCAAAAAAGCTTATTCAAATATTGCTTTGGATAACCATTTTTTCGTTCCTGTATATTTTTCTTTTACCTTTTGGCGGCTATCGTCCGTACAGGGAAAATATAATACGGTACGATACTTTTATGCCCGTCAACACAGCACTTTTTTACTATTTCACTGCTTCGGGCTACTTTATTATTAACTTTTTGAAAGGAAAGAAAAGACAAAAGTATGTTTTATTGATTGCTATTATTTTAGTGATTTTTTCAATTGCTGATATTAAAGGGTTAAACAAGAACAAGTGCGAAAAAGCAGCCTTGCAAAAAATGAGCAAAACGAATGAGAAAATTGTAGCACTGCCAAATAATTGTTTTGTATTATCCTGGGAGAATATTTACGATTATCAACAGTCGGAAAAAAAAGCAGAACTTTTATATTACTGGAAGATTACATCTGAAAAAAAGCTTTTTTACAACGAATCCTCAAATTAGAACAACAATGTATTTAATTAAAACATTTTCATAGTAAGATAACTATCAAGAATATATAGTCCCATTTTATTTTTTGTGAAACTCACCAAAATAGTTCGTTGGGGTATAACCAGTATGTTTTTTAAAGGTGCGGTTAAAATTCGAAAGGTTATTGAAACCGCTTTCGAAAGAAATCTGCGATATCGAAAGTTTCCGCTCAATAAGCAGGCGGCATGCATAGCTAATTCTCATATCGTTCACATATTCCGATAGCGATTTGCCGGTTTTTTCCCTAAAAAAACGGCAGAATGCGGCTGGATGCAGGTTGGCAATATCGGCTACTTTTTCGAGTTCAATTTTATTCTGGTAACTGGTATTTAAAAACTGGATTACCTTTGTAAGCCTGAAATTGCTGAAATTATGACTGTCAGTCTGGTAAAGCTCACCCGCCAGTAATCTGCAGTCCCTGGCTTTTGCCATTTCCTGTAACAACTCCTGTAATAAAATAATTCTTTCAAATCCAATGCTTTTTGCCAACCTGATAATTTTTTTGGCAATGTGGCGGGAAAAATCAGCGGAAAAATGAATGCCGCGTTCCGACCTTTCAAACAAACCGCCAATTAAATGGTATTCAGGATAATTTTTAATTTCGTAATTCAAATAATCATTGGGGAATTGAATGACAATGTAACGTACTTTTAACTGTTCTTCGCTGTTAAAATACTTTTTGTCGCTTCTCCAGAAATGGGGAAGTGTGCTTCCAATCAGTGTCAGATCGCCTGATTGAAAATCCTCAATACTGTCAGCGACAAAACGGGTCCCTGTCCCGTCGATGACATATAGTATTTCAAATTCAGGATGAAAATGCCACGGATAGGTAAACTGGGGCATTTCGCGTAACTTTACTTTTACAGCCGACCGCCCCGGAAAATCAATATGTTCGTGCATTATCTTCATAATCCAATTATAGGTAAAATGTTAATTAAGTACAAATTATTGCAAAATAAATACTGTATATTTTATGAAATGAAAAGTAAATTTGTATGCTAACTAAAAATCTGAAACATGACAAACGAACAATGGGAACTGCTTCTAAATACAGTTCACGGTAAAACACCTTTAAAACCGGTAACCGGGTTTATTGTCGACAGCCCATGGATACCTGGCTGGGCAGGAATTTCAACCCTTCAGTTTTACTCTTCCGAAGAAATCTGGTTCCAGGCGAACAAAAAGGTAATTGAAACTTTTCCCGATATTATTTTTCTTCCCGGGTTCTGGTCCGAATTTGGAATGTGCACCGAACCTTCGGCCTTTGGCGCTAAACTGGTTTGGAACAGTTTCAGTCTCCCTCACGCCGACAGGATTATGACCGACATTTCGGAGGCTGCCAGCCTTAAAATACCAAATCATAAAACCGACGGCCTTTTGCCTTTTGTTATCCAGCGTTTGGCAAATTATCAGAAACCCATCCGCGAAATGGGGCACGAAATTAAATTTGCCATTGCACGCGGACCGCTTAACATAGCCTCTTTTTTAATGGGTACAACCGAACTGATGACGGGATTGATGATGGATCCCGATAGTAGTCACCGACTACTGGAAACCATCACCCAGTTTTCTATTAACTGGATCCAGCATCAGAAGGAGATGTTCCCCAGTATTGAAGGAATCCTGGTACTCGATGATATTGTTGGTTTTATTGGCGATGATGAATGTAAAGAATACGCCGTTCCGTATATCAAAAGAATTTTTGATTCCTTCGGTTCAAAACTGAATTTTTTCCATAACGATGCACAGGGTTTGATTTCAACTCCTTATCTGAAAGACATGGGTGTGCACCTGTTTAATTTTAGTTTTGAGCACACAATGAAACAGATAAGGGAGTTGGCTGGGCCCGAAATTGCTTTGATCGGCAACCTTCCGCCGCGCGATGTACTGGCAGCCGGGACCCCTGGGCAGGTTCGGGTTGAAACAAAAAGAATGGTGCGCGGATTTGGCGATAAAAACCGGGTTATTTGGTCGTGTGGCGGCGGAATGCCGCAGAATGTAACAACCGAAAATATCATGGCGTTTAAGGAAACAATCGATGAAATAGCCTAAAGCCTTCCCGGCCTCCTCAGGGGAGGAGGAGAAAAATACATTTTAAAAAACAAAAACATGAAAATATTGCAACCTTTAAAAAAGCGTGCCAACAAGTCCCCCTTCGGGGGATTTAGGGGGCTTTTGTTTTTATTACTATCTTTTACTACTCCCATTACTGCTGTGGAACTTATAAAATTTAAAGTTATAATCCCCGAAGACAGAATCGATTCCCCGGTTTCGGTTACGCTCGATGGCCTGAATTATAATACCGACAATGGAAACCTAGTTTTGTATGAAATTACCCCAACAGGAGAAAAGGAAATCCCAAGCCAGGTTGAAACCGGCCATTCGGCAAGGCTTTGGTTTATGCTGAAAGGTATTTCAGCAAAAAATTCCCAAAGGAGTTTTGTGTTGAAACTTGAGGAAAAAGCCCCTCAAATGCAGTCAAAGGTTTCAATCAGTCAGGATCATAAGGATAAAAGCCTGCTGATGAATAACAAGCCAATCCTTAGTTATCGCTATGCGGTAACTTATCCGCCCGATTCAATCAACCCGATGTACAAACGTTCCGGGTTTATTCATCCGCTATATTCGCCGGGAGGAGAAGTTTTATCGCGCATCCAGGCCCCCGATCATTACCACCATTACGGAATCTGGGGCCCATGGACCAAAACCACCATCGATGGCCGTGCCGTCGATTTCTGGAACCTGATGGCTGGACAGGGCACTGTTCAGTTTGCAGGATTCCTCTCGGAAGCTGAGGGAGCGGTTTTCAGCGGTTTTAAAGCGTTACAGCAACACATCGATTTTGGAGCAAAAGGGGAGGACCAGGTTGCTCTAAATGAAATACTCGATGTCAGGGCTTGGAATTTAGGTGAAGTCGTTTGGATGATAGACTATACCACTTCGATTAGCAGCCCATTGAAAAACGGGATCATGCTCAATGCATACCGCTACGGAGGTGGTATCGGGTTCAGGGCTACCGAAAAATGGCATAAGGGCAATTGCACGGTTTTAACCTCGGATAGTAAAACTCGAACCGATGCCGATGGTTCGTTTGCAAAGTGGTGTATTGTGGAAGGCGAATCGGCATCAAAAGAAGGCCGTTCAGGAATTATTTTTATGAGCCACCCTTCAAACCGGATGCACCCCGAACCAATGCGGGTTTGGCCACTCGATGCCAACGGAGGGCGCGGCGATATGTATTTCGAATTTGTACCAATACGTCATGCCGACTGGAATCTCGAGCCAAAAAAGGAATATACACTGAAATACAGGATGCTTGTGTTCGATGGTAAAACCGATTCTGCAACCGCTGAGAAATACTGGAACAGTTTTGCAAAAAACGTTTTTATTGAGTTTGTAAAATAGAATTTATGCCACAGATTCACAGATGAAATACGACAATTCAAAACCCTATGCAACGCGAAAGTTATGAATTAACAGGTATTTGTATGGAAGTACATCGTATTTTGGGAAAGGGATTTTTGGAAATAGTTTATAAAGATGCACTTGAATTTGAATTCAATGTACAGAAAATCCCTTTCGAACGTGAAAAAAAAATGAAGTGCCCTACAAAGAGGTCATTTTTCCGCATAAATTATATGCCGATTTTGTGGTGTTCGACAATATTTTCCTTGAAGTGAAAGCGCAATAAGGAATCGTGGAAGAACATTATAAGTGGGTGTTAAACTATCTTGCAGTTTCGAAGTGCAAATTAGGTTTAATCATAAATTTTGGAGAAGGTTCGTTGATAACAAAAAGAATAATTTTTTAATCTGTGAATCAGTGGCATTTTAATATTAAATTGAAAAATCAAATTTCAATACTTCGTTAAAAAATTAAGCGGCAATAGTGCCATAATATATAAGTTCATTGACAAGATTTCGATTTTTAGCAGA
>JBBINB010000104.1:0-14849 GCA_037444065.1 Draconibacterium sp. | reverse complement strand
CTTTTTTTTATAGCACTACCAGATGCGTTGTAATCAGCGCTCCCTTCAGGGCTGGGGTAACGCTGATTGGCGCTCAGATTAAATTCTCTCTTTACCCCGGCCTAAAGGGTGACTTCTCTCTCTTTTTACCCCGGCCCTAAAGGGTGACTTTATGCAGGGCTTTTCTGCTTTAAAAACATTTTTATTCTCTTTTATTTCAGCACCAGATGCGTTTGAATCAGCGCTCCCTTCAGGGCTGGGGTAAAGCTGATTGGCGCTCAGATTAAATTCTCTTTCTACCCCTGCCTAATGGGTGACTTTCAAAATTTGCATTCTGCATTTAATAAATATCCTACTTTTTTTTATCGCACTACCAGATTCGTTGTAATCAGCGCTCCCTTCAGGGCTGGGGTAACGCTGATTGCAAGGCTACATATAAATCCTTTTTAAATCTAAAATTAAATTGATAAATAATTGCTGGTTAAGGGTTACCTCGCTAAAAATTTCTTCAATTTCTTTTTTTGTGATTTTATTGAAATCTTCTTCGAAAGGGAGTATCATTACACCGCCCAGTTCCACCGCTGCAGGGCTTACGGTGATTTTGGAATCATCTTTCCTGAAAAAATGGGAAGGGCGTTGTTTTTCACGTGGAAAAACAATCAGCCTCCAATTTCCTTCATGAAAATTGCACAATAAATTCATCATGGGCTCTTCGCTTTGTCCCTGACTTAATAATTTGTAAATCACTTCAAATCCAGATGCGATCTCGTTTTTATCGTCGGACACAATGAAAATAAAACGCCTCAGGTAATTTTCAACTGCGGCTATTTTAATCTTTTCGTTTTGAAAAATAATTTCCGAGTGGATTGTTTCTAAAATACCCAACTCATTTTCGACAGGTAAACTATTTCTGCCAACCGCCTGGAAATGAAAATGGTCGGGAGCCGAAGCGCCACACTGCGGTCCGTTGTAAAACAGTGTGAAATCAGTAAGTTTGAAGCTCAGCTCAAGCATGTCGCGAAAATAATTCCCGATTAACTGAGGAGTGTGTGTTACCTGCGAAATGGTTAAATGCCCTGCAAAAATCGGGTATGGATTAACTAACAACAGGTACTTGTCAATTAGCAGAATCCCCTTTTGTTCAGCAGGTAAATTTTCAGTGCACAAAAAACAGGGGCGGCCTGCAATGCTCTTTTCATCGGTTTTTGCAACCGACGATCTTATCCGTTCGGGATTAAACTGTGTAATTACGGTAAAATGGCCAAAATCGAAAGTTCTTATCCGAATACTGTTAAGCGTTTCGTAATTAATATTTACTGCCGGCCAGGATTTTTTTTGACTGGAAATTAATGCTTTAGCCTGATTGTTAATATTATCGACATTACCAATACGGGCTAATTCTGCAAGTGATATTGTTTTTTGGTTTATCATTTTCACGAGTTGCTCATTTTTTTTATCCGTGCCTTTAATTCAATGGTGCGAATGCGGTCTTTATACAAATTGTGGGCATTTTGTTTTTCCACATCGAGCGAAGCATCAGAATTGTCGTCCCACCGGCGGCAAAGATAGATAGGTTCGTAAATCCGCCCAATTTTGTACTCACGCGAAATTGCCAAACCAACTGCATAATCCTCGCCATAACTCACATTTGGCACTTTTATTTCGCGCAATACCGGGGTATAAAATGCGCGGGGCGCTCCCAGGCCATTAATTCTTAAAGCATTGTTCGGGCCGTTTTCAGGGGTCCATTCTTTGTGGTCGATTATTCCCGGGGGGATTTCCTCCAAATCGAAGTTTGTCATCTGGTAACTCCCGATTACCATGGCGCAATTTTCTTTGTAAAATTTATCGACTATTTTTTGCAATGTATTTTCAGATGAATATAAATCGTCACTATCGAGCTGAACGGCAAATTTCCCGCAATGCCGGCTAAACAGCCCCACGTTCCAGCAACCGCCAATACCCAAATCACCCCGATCGGGAACAATATGTAACAGCACACCCTTATTAGAATATTCACTTAGAAATTCGGAGGTCCCATCGGTTGAAAAATTGTCAACGACAATCAGGTTAAAATTAAAAGCGGTTTTTTGCGAAAGAACGGAATCCACGGCATCTTTTATGGTTCTTATACGGTTGCGGACAGGGATTATAACCGAAGCCTCTACCGGGAAATCAGCTTCAGAGAAATCAATTTCCTTGAAGGGCGGCTGAATAAACCCGCCAATTTTTTTAAGATGCGAGGTACAGACTTTCTCCATTTCAACCTGCTTTTCGCGTGCGTTGCCGCTAACATAATCGAACTGCTTTTCGCCCGTTTTGCGCATGTCGGTTTCTGTAGTTGTAAACAGGAATTCCGGAACCCTGACAAGTTCTCCCATACGTGACGCATGAAGCCTGAGCGAATACATACCGGCATGATTAAATTCCAGTTCATCAAAGGTTTTTAAAACATCGCTTCTGAAAAGCTGCACCGGGCCAAAATTAAAATCGTCGCGCAGGCTCCCCATTTGATAATCGATAACCTGATGGCGGGTTTTAATCGCCCCCTTTGTTTCGTAATAATCGGCATAAACCAGCGCCGCGCCAGTATTTTCGGCCACCTGGACCATTCTTTCAAGGGCAAATTGCCCCATTTCAACAGGTTGTTTTTGTATGGCAAGAATTCCAAATTCAGCAGTACTCTTTTCAGCTATCAATTTTAACGCTGAAGTTGAAAACGGAGAGTTGCATACAAGTGTTTCGGCATGATTAAAAACAATTTGCGTTGGCGAAAGGATAAAAATATTGTGTGCCAAACCTGATTCGGCCAACTGATTTATAGTATCTTGATTATTCCTGTTTTCATTTGCAGTTAAAAAAAAATCTATTTTTTTATTCATTCCGGTAATATATCTTTTTTGAATAGACAAAGTTAACAAAATGACCTGATGAATATTTCAGGTGCAAAACAAAATCGGGTTAATCAAATCATATAAATTTCGCAATCAAAACAGAAATCATTAAACATACTACAACCCACTTACTATGGCCGATTAATAGCGATTGAACCCTAATATAACTATCTATAATTTAAATTGTTTTTTTATATTTGAGCAGTTTTACAAAAAATTAACTAAACTTAACAGCAATGAAAAACAATTTTTTTGACAATTTTAAATTTCTACTGGCGATATCAGTAATTTATTCGTTAATTGCCCACAGTTGTTCAACCAATAATAATTCTGCAATGGTAATGCTGCTTGATACGGAATGGAAAATTCAATCGTCGAAAAAAATAAGTCAGCCCGGGGAGGCTCTTTCTTCGGCAAACGCAGAAATCACGGGCTGGTACAATGCTAAAGTCCCGTCAACTGTAATGGGATCGTTGGTAAACGATAATGTTTATCCCGATGTGTTTTTTGGGAAAAACCTGGCTTCGGTTGAAAAAGATCAGTTTCAAAGTACCTGGTGGTACAGGAAAGTATTTAATACCGACAGTGATAAATCGTTAACTTACAAACTTGAATTCGACGGAATTATATACCGTGCAAACATTTGGCTTAACGGCACACAAATTGCAAACGCCGATACTATAGAAGGCCCTTTTCGTCAGTATTCGTTTGATATAACATCAATTATCAAAAATGGTGAAAACGTTCTTGCTGTTGAAGTTTTTGCGCCTGCCCAGGGCGATTTAACCGTTGGGTTTGTAGATTGGAACCCGGAGTCGCCCGACAGGGCAATGGGATTATGGCGCGAAGTAAGGCTTCGCGTAAGCGGCGATGTGTCAGTCAAATACCCATTTGTAAAAACAAAACTCGACACAGAAACACTAAAAAGCGCCGACCTGACCGTTTCGTGCGAAGTGCAAAACAATTCGGATGCCGAAGTCTCCGGAACGCTGAAAGTAACTATAGACGGAGGAATTGAATTAAAACAAAAAGTTACCTTAAATCCGCGCGGACAGCAACTTGTTGAATTTACCCCTGAAAATTTTCCTGCCCTGGCAATACAAAACCCGAGGGTTTGGTGGACACATAACATGGGTACACCTGAGCTTTACGGCTTACGCGTTGAATTTGTGAAAAACAACACAATCAGCGACTTTGCCGAAACACATTTCGGAATCAGGGATATTGAGAAATATACCTATACAAAATATGGCCGCATACATAATGGTTTTAAACTTAACGGTAAAAAGCTGGTGGTAAATGGCGGCGGTTGGGTTGACCAGTTATTTCTGATGCCCGATTCGGTTAACCTGATAAGACAGATCGAATATGTGAAACACATGAACCTTAATGCTATCAGGCCTGAAGGATTTTGGGGGAACAATCACCATTTGTACGATTTATGCGATCGTGAAGGAGTTTTAATTATGACCGGCTGGAGCTGTCAGTGGGAATGGCCCCAATACTGCGGCAAAGCCAAATGCCACTGGTTGTACGGCTGTATTGAAACTGAAGAAGAAATTGAACTTGTGGCACAATCGTGGAAAGATATGGTAAAATGGCTTCGCAACCACCCCAGCATTTTTTTATGGATGACGGGGAGCGATATGTTGCCGTTACCTGAACTCGAAAAGAAATACATTGCCATTATGGAAAAGGAAGACCCCACAAGGCCAATGGTCACTTCGGCCTACATGCGCGAAAGCACAATTTCGGGCTGGTCGGGGATGAAAATGGAAGGGCCGTATGAATATGTTCCTCCGGTTTACTGGTACATTGATACGGTTTATGGCGGGGCTTACGGTTTTAACACCGAAACCGGCCCGGGGGCGCAGGTTCCGCCAATCGAATCGATTAAAAAAATGATCCCTGAAAATGAATTATGGCCAATAAACGATACATGGGAATACCATTGCGGGCGAAACGAGTTCCAAACCCTTTCGCGATACAATGCAGCTATGGACGCCAGGTTCGGAAAACCCGGCTCGCTTGAAGAATATTGTATAAAAGCCCAATTGTTGAATTACGAATCGATACGGCCCATGTTCGAAGCTTTTCAGGTAAACCGTTACGAATCAACCGGAATTATACAATGGATGCTCAATTCATCGTGGCCTAAACTAATCTGGCAATTATACGGTTATGACCTTTTGCCCAACGGGGCTTTATACGGTACAAAAAAAGCGCTCGAACCTTTGCAGGCAATTTATGATTATGGTAAACATGAAATTGTAGTTACCAACTCTTCTGTAAATCCTGTACAGAAAGCAACGGTACAAATTAAAGTTTTAAACCTTGATATGAAGGAACTTGTGAATGAAACCATAGAAGTGTCGCTCGATGCCGATGAGAAGAAAACCATTTTCACAATTTCTGAGAATCTGGAAGGACTGGAGTCTACTTATTTCCTTGATCTGCGGATTTTCGATGAACAAAACTCCAATAAGGCAATAAATCAATACCTGTTAACAAAAACAAAACATGAGTTCGACTGGAAAAAAACCTATTTTGCACACACACCTACGTTAAAACATCAGAATTTGCAGGAAATTAATAACCTGCCGAAAGTTAAAATCGAATCGGAAATAATAACGGAAAAGCAGGGCGATAAAACGCTTGTCACCGTCGAAGCTGCCAATACTACTGCATCACTGGCCTTGTCGGTTGAATTAATGTTAGTAGGAAATAATTCGCGTGAAGCTGTTGCACCGGTTTTTCTCGACGACAATTATTTTTCGTTGTTGCCCGGTGAAAAACGAATTATCAAGGGATACTTTTATACCTCTGATTTAAAAGGGGAAGAACCTGCTTTAATAGTTCGTGGGATAAACGTTACGGAATAATTTTTTCAGGAATCTAATTTGAAAGGTTGAGAAAAATTTTAAAAAGGATAAAATAAAATGATTATCCGATGAATTACCTATTTGTAGTTTTGTTATTTGATAATTAATTCGTTCGCCCCATTCGCCTGCTGGCGAAAGCGAATTGATTTTTCCTGCTCCCTTTAGGGCCGGGGTAATCAGGAGAAATTAATTCGCGTTTTAGGAAGTTTATTAGATATTCATATATAATAAAAAAGCGCCACCCGTATTACAGATGGCGCCATTTCTATCCGATTTAAACATAATTCAGTTAATTATCATCTTCTTTCGGGATACTGGTTAACGGCGGAAGGTTATTAGCAAATCCATCGTATCCGTAATTCTGGTTCAACCGGCCCTGTGTATTCGAAGTAATTGCAGCCTGAGGGACCGGCCACAAAACATGGAATGGGCTCATTGTATATTCCTGTCCATTATTGGCTTTAACTCCTTTGTTATAGAAATTGGTATATTCCATTATCCTGTCGTAATAGAAGTTTTTGGTCCCAAATTCAGCTTTTGAATACGACTTTCCCCTGTATGATTTTCCGGGTGTCCTGGCAAAAAGGTAAGCCACCCTGGTCAGCTCTGTTTTCCGGGGCTCTTCCCAGAAAAGTTCCCTTGCCCGTTCGTCAAGTATGGCGCCTATATCGAATGTGGCTTCGTTGGTATAGGGAGCAGCGCCGGCCCTTGTGCGGACCGCATTAACGTCGGCCATTGCCTTTGCCATTTCTCCTTTCCACCAGTAGGCTTCGGCACGCAAAAGGTAAGTTTCGGCCAGGCGGAAAACGTACCAGTCGTACGAACCTCCCTGCGGCTGGGTCCTGCGGGCGTCGGGGTTGTACAATTTGTAGTGGGGCCATCCAAACCAGTTCCTGATGGTATCGGTTGTAGCAATCTGGCCGTTTTCGCGGTAAAGTTGCAAAGGTTTGCCATAATACTTGCTGGTGGTTTTCAAATTCAGACGGTTGTAAACCAAATCCTCCATGTTCATCCAGTTGCCTTTTTTACGGCGGAGATCTTTTGGATCATCCCAAATCGTTTTGGTATGGTATGAAGTACCCCTTGCACGGCCAATTCCGCGCCCGAAAGTTTCAACAAGCTTTATTTCCTGGTTGGCAAGGTCCGAAGTCCCGGGGGCAAAACCATCGGGGGTATATAACATATTTGAATTGGAAACGCCCCAGAAAGGAACAGCCTGGCGCATGATCTGCAAGTCGAGACGGGAATCGACCAGTTCTTCCCTTGATAATACCATAAAAAGGACTTCTTTGTTGGCGGCAATGGCTTTGTTCTGCCACCAGTGTAACCGCGCAACCACATCGTCGCGGACAATTCCCTGTTTTGTAAGGAAATCGCCATCTTCTTTCGGAACCTGGCCGAACGGAGTTCTCATTAAACTATACACCCCTCCATCGATTATCTGAGAAGCAGAGGCAATAGCTTTGTCGAAATCGCCAAGGGCAAGGTTAATTTTTGTGAGCAGATGGGCTGCAGCGCCTTTCGAAACACGTCCGCGGTCAATATTGTCGGTACAATGTAGCGCGGCAAATTCCATGTCTTTCTGGATTTTTTTCAGAATAACCTCCCTGTCGGTTGAGTAAAAGTCGAGCTTTGGAGTTGTAATTTCCTGGCCGATAAATGGTACATCGCCAAACTGCTGGGTAAGCCGATAGTAACGTAAAGCCCTGTGGAAATAAGCTGAACCCAGAACGGCATTTCTTTCTGCCACATCTTTGTATTTGGCATTATCTATCCGGCTAATTACCACATTTGCATATTTTATTCCCTTATATCCTTCGTACCAGTACCAGCCAATCCGGTTAAAGTCGACGTGGTTTAACTGCGACGTAGGAGTTATCTGGATATTCAGGTTTTGTGCCGGGCCGGGTTTATCGGTAGTTCCTTCAACACACACTTCGGAGAATACAAGTTCGGTGATAATCGGAGAACCATCGCCATACCATTCGAGACGCAAGTTGCGCTCGCAGGCAGTCAAAGCGGCGTACATACCTTTTGCATCAACAAGTGCATTTTCGGGCGCAAAGAAAGAAAGTGGTTCAGGCTCAAGCCACCCTTCATTACAACTAGTTGTCCCCAAAACCAGGGAAACAAAAAGCAGCAGGAAAATCTTTGTTTTATATCTTATCATTTTCATAATGTTTATCTTTTAAAAATTACAGTGTTAAATTAACTCCGAGTGTAAAATAGCGTGGATTAGGCCCACTGTTTTCAGGATCCCAGAATTCCCATGAAGGCGCCCACCATCCAACATTGCGTATGGTAGTGAAAACCTTCAGGTTCGAAATACCAGCCCTGCTTATTAACGTTTTGGGAACTGTATACGCAACAGAAACATTATCGAGCCTTATGAATGACCGATCTCTCCAGACATCGAATACGGCGCCACCTTCGGCAGAATAAATACGGGCATATTCGTTATGAGGCGTTTCCGGGGTCCAGAACGGTATTTTATACGAATTCACCCTTTCAGGGAAACTGTCGCGGTTTTTGGCCGAGTTCATGGTACCCTTATGTCCCCAATATGAATAGAGCATGAAAGATACATCAAAGTTTTTGTAGATATTGAATTCCTGTCGCATATTCCAGCGGAAGCGGGGGGTGCGGTATCCAAGATACTGTTTGTCGAGGTCGTTAATTCTGTAATCGCCGTTAACGTCCTGAAGTTTATAGTCGCCGGGGAACTGGCCAAATTTCGCGGCTTCAGTTTCTTCGCCAATCTGCCATACTCCCAGAATTTTTGGTTGCCAGATTACATCTATTGCCTTACCAATAAACCAGTTGTTGGTGTAGTCATCGGCTTCTTTCTGACCTATTACATTACCCTTGCTGTCAAGCTTATCAACCATATTGCCATATAAACGAACAATTTCGTTCCGGTTTAACGTAAAATTAGCGTTGATGTTCCAGATGAAATTATTGCGTTTCATTACCCTTGAATTCACTACAACCTCGAAACCATAATTGTTTACCTGGCCAAGGTTTGAAGCCACGGAGTTAAATCCGAGAATATCGGGCAGCCTGCGGTCGACCAAAACATCTTTTGTTCTTGCCGTGTAAAAATCGAATGATCCGTCGAACAAACCATTAAGTACAGAATAATCGAGACCAAAGTTGAGCGACTCAGTCTCTTCCCATTTTAAGTCCCTGTTGGCCATGCGGTTTACATAAAGCTGTGTGCCTTCGTACACTGTGCCTGTTAAGGTCTGGTAAGGGTATTTCCCGGTTGTCATGTCCGAAAGCGCTTCGTACCTTCCAATAGCACGGTTACCGTTGCTACCAAACGATGCGCGAAGTTTCCCGTAGGTTAAAATATCGTTTTTTGCAAAAATTTCTTCGGTAAATACCCATCCCAAAGCTGCCGAAGGGAAATACCCATACGGATGTTCCTGGCCAAAAGCCGAATAACCGTCGCGGCGCATGGTCAAGGTTAACATGTATTTGTCTTTTAACGAATAGAATACCCTTCCCATAAGCGCATTTGCAGTCTCGTATTCATCATTGCTTTCGATCTGATAGGTAGAACCTGTACCAGCCTGCATGCGGTGGAAACCCAATGCATCGGTGGGCTGGAATCCCTGTGCCGACATGTAATTATACCAGCTTTGGTATTTTTCGGCATTGGCAAGCAAAGTTACGTCGAACTTGTGAATCCCTTTAAAAGTCTGGTTCCATTTTAACAGGTTATCCACCTGCCAGCTATACGATTTCTCCTGAAGCCTTTTGGCCTGACCGCCAAATCTCACCCATTCTTCGCTACCTGTCGACTGGTGGTTCATAAATTCGTACCATACGTACCTCGGCGAAAAATTCATCTGGTAAGAAATGTTGAAGGGCAATTTTATTGTTGCATATAAATTCGTATTTAAAGTATTGTAAAAACGGCGCCTTTCCTGGAAAATCATATCGTACAAGGGGTGTTTTGCACCGCGCCCGAGATCGTCAACCGGGCTGACCCTCAGGGTAACGCCGTCATCGTTGTATATCGATCCCCAGGGAGAGTTATTGATAATACGCCCCCAATCGGCCTGGATTGTCGGATCGGGATCGCCTGAACGGTTCATTTTACTTTCGTTACGATCGGAGAACTGGGTATTCATGCCAACTGTTAACCAATCGGTTACTTTTGCATCGAGGTTAATCCTTCCGCGGATGGTCGAGAACCCGTCGCCTACAATAATTCCTTCGTTATTGTTGTAACCCAGCGACATGTAATAAGTAACTGCCTCAGAACGTCCGGAAAGCGAAATGTTGTGGTCCTGTCTCATCCCATTCTGGAATACCATTTCAGTCCAGTCAACCGATTTACCAGCCTTGTAATTTGCAACTTCAACAGGGAGCAAACCCAAACGGGCAAGCCAGATATCGGTTTCATCGCCAGCGCTGCCATCGAGCCACATGGCTTTGGTCACACCTTCGGGCAGTTTGCTCGGGTTTTCGAACTTATACAACTTGGTTTTTGTAGCGTTGTTGTAATAGTTCAACGACTGCATAACTTTTGTTCTCCATTCAAGAAATTCGTAGGGTTTATATACTTCCTGCATGGTTGCCATTGTGGCAAGTCCAATGCTGGAGTTTACATTGATAATTGGTTTGCCCTGTTTCCCTTTTTTTGTGGTAACAAGAACAACACCATTTGCCGAACGGGCACCATATACCGCTGCCGAGGATGCATCTTTCAGAACATCGATGTTTTCAATGTCGTTTGGGTTAATGTCTTCAAGCGCTCCCTGGTAAATAACGCCGTCGAGTACAATCAGCGGGTACGATGAAGCTTTCAGCGTATTGTCGCCCCTGATTTCCAGATCGCCGCCACCTTTAGCAGTAGTTGAGAAACCAACCTGCAAGCCGGCAATGTTTCCACGCAACATGTCTTGCAGTGCCTGTGGTTTTTCGTTTTCAACCTGGGTTGACTTAACTGTTGAAACGGCGCCGGTAAGGTCACTTTTTTTCATGGTACCGTAACCAATTGCAACAACTTCTTCCAACCCAATAACATCGGGCACAAGAGCTACATTAAATGTGCTTTGTGCGCCAATTTCCATTTCCTGTGTCTTCATTCCAATAAATGAAAAAACAAGTGTTTTGGCTGTTGCGGGTACACTAAGGGAGTACCTGCCATCGTTACCGGTAACTGTACCCGTGGTAGTACCCTTAACAACTACGGTTACCCCAGGCATTGGGGCGCCCTCGGTAGTTACAGAACCTGTAACCGTTTTTTGTGCCATTGCACTGCTTACAGTAGCAACAAACACCATTAAGAGAAATAGTAGTTTTCGCATAAATTAAAATTTAATAGGTTAAATAATAGTTATGATAGAAATAATTAGTTAATAGCAGATTTAATAAATAAAAACAAACCGATGGTAAAAATTTCCGACATCTGTTGTTCATAAGTTTATATTCAATCGCCAATTTTAAAAAAAATTGCCGTAATTTATTGACTAAATTTTGCAGTATCTGATAGTATATTAGCAAAATTCAAGTTTGTAAACCAGAACTATCCCGGGGCTGATTAAAAAGCCTAAAATCGCCACCAAAACTCAAAAACACAAAATTTTCGCTAACTATATTTTACTGAAATTCAATGCTTTGTTTTCTTTCGTGTTTTAGTGATTTCGTGGCAGAACGATTAAAAAATACTTTTTGGCCAGCCCCTAACACAGCCCGAACTGTGATTCATTATCCGCGCATTTACAGATTTTTGAAACCATTGAAACAATCCAATTATTTTTCTGAAAACATAGGTATTAAATTCTGCGGCACACTTGCACCCGCGGAGCAGGTGTAAGCGCATTTACGGTTATCGTTTTATAAAATCGGTGCCGTATGGATATCGTTGCGGGCGGCTTAACATTGTGTTTGCCAAATCGTTATCGATAAACCGCTCGGTTTTTGGGTTCCATTTTAAAACACCCGGAATATGCATTGCAATGTGGCTTATTAAACACACGCTGCAGGTTCTGTGCCCGATTTCCACGGGGGAGATAGGCGGTTTGCGCGACTTGATGCAATCGAGCCAATTGCCGTGTTGTTCTTCGCTTACGTATAAATGAATTTCGTTTTCGCCAATTACCGATTTCAGGATATCTTCCTTGCTGGCATCAAGCGCTTTTGTGGAACCTGCAGGAACCGGGTCGGTTGCCGTTGCCCGGTATGCGCCACGGGTTACAAATATCCAGCCATCAGCCCCTTCGTAACGGATACCGTTCGGGAAACCGCCGCTGGTATAAGCCGAAATTCCATTTTCGTATTCATGCTTAACCATAAAATCGCCATGAACGTTCCAGCTTCCGTGTTTTGGGAATTCGGCCACTGCCTCAACTGTAACAGGGCCGGTATATTCAGTGTCCATTCCCCATGCAGCCGAGTCGTAGTGGTGCTGGCCCCAACCGGTTATCATACCTGCCCCGTAATTTTCGTGCCTCAGCCAGCCCGGACGGTCGTATCCCTTTTGCGGGTGCACCAGTTGCTCGGTGTAATCAATTTCGGGTGTTGAGCCCAGCCACATATCGAAATTCAGGGCGGCGGGTACGGGCATTTTTTCAAACTTCGGCCCTGAAGGATCGCCAGGCAAACCAATTTTTACCGTATGCAGTTTACCGATCCTTCCGTTTCGGACCAGTTCGGCAGCACGCCTGAACTGCGCCGAAGAACGTTGCTGAGTGCCAACCTGCAAAATAACCCCCTGCCGGTGAACAATGTCGCTTAGCAACCTTCCTTCGGTAACGGTAAGCGAAGTAGGTTTCTGAAGGTAAATGTCCTTTCCTGCAAGAGCCGCTTCAATGGCTGGTTGCGAATGCCAGTGGTCGGGCGTACTGATGACAACCGCATCGATATCGCTGCGAAGTAAAATTTCGCGGTAGTCTTCGTACATTTTTACATCGACGGCGTTGTTGCTGCCATACTTTTTATTGTAGGTATCTTCAACAAGTTTTTTCCCATCGATAACGCGGTTTTTGTCCAAATCGCAAACTGCAACGAACCTTGCATTTTCGTACCTGAACAGGTCGTACATGTCGTGCGAGCGGGCAATCCTGCCACACCCGATTTGCGCCAGTTGAATTTTGTCGCTTGGGGCGTTTTTACCAAAAACCGATGAAGGGACAATGGTTGGTACAATGATTGCCCCGGCAGTTGCAGCGGAGGCGTTTTTTAAAAAGTTTCTGCGTTTCATGTTTGTTTTATTTTAAGTTATTTCGAATTTAATATTTATCAGATGTATTGTGGAAAAAGGTTGGGAGCACGGAGCACGAAGCTCGAAGAAGGAAGCAGGGAGTTGGAAGCGCGGAGCACGAAGTTGGGAAGTTGTTAATAGTGTAATATTGAACATACGAAGTAATTTAGTTGTCATATTAATTTAATGAATATCCGTTTAGATACCTATATCGCAAATTGATTCTCTCTGAATACCCCGGCCCAAAGGGAGCAGAGACAATCCCTGTCTGCCGAACAGGCAGGAATTCGCTCCCTTTAGGGATGGGGTAAACGAATTGATATTCAGAAAAAAGATTCATTATTTAGGTATAAATACGGAAACTCGATTAATTTATTTTGTCGCGGAATGAAATTAGCATATTCATCAAATTAAAACAGAAATCATACAATTCTTTAAATTTTGTTTCATTGATATATTCCCGTTCTTTTGCTTTATACAAACAAGTTACTACTTCTGCGAGAGAACGAATCGAATAGCCAAGAAACTTTTTATACTCAGGCGAAGATTGCACAATTGAACCTTCAGCTATATTTAATGCTACAGAATCCGCAGCCCTTCTAATTTGAGATGAAAGATTGTAAATTTCTTTTTGTGGAAAATCAGAAGATAATATGTTTATATTTTCGCCTAATTCCATTGCTTTTTGCCAAACTACCAACTTCTCAAACTTGAATGCCATTATACAAAATCTATAAATTGTACTGTTTCCTTCTTCCCAATTCCAACTTCTTACTTCGCGCTTCGTGCTTCCAACTTCGAGCTTCCAACTTCGAGCTTCCGTCTTCGGTCTTCCGTCTCCTCGTCCTACTCTTTCGAATACTTCTCAAACTCCCCCGCTATCCCTGCTTCTTTTGTGTCGCCTGTATGCACAATCACCCTGTAACGAAGTTTGATTTGTTCGCCTTTTTTAAGGGTTGTGTTTTTATCGTTTTCGGGCCAGTACATGGGTGTTGGCGAAAAGAAGCCATAATCGCGGGTAAACCATGGAGAAGGAAACCATTTGTTCGAGGGGTGCTGCAATATTGCCATCCCTTCGGTTTTTCCCTGGCGGGCGCCGTGGCAATCGATCCACGCCGACTGTTTGCCAAATGTACCTTTTTCAGTTGTTCCACCTTCGGCATTAATCATGGTCCCACCGTTGACTACAGCCAAATCGGGATCCATCCTGCCACTAAAGAACGAATGGTTTGTTTTCTCGATGTTCACATCCATCAGCATTTCCATGGTAACATCAAAATCGATAAAAAATTTATCTTTTGAAGGAATGGCGACAGTTATTTTTCGTTTGTCCTTTATTGGCGCATCGGCGCCCGGACGATGCCAGATACATTCATTTTCGACAACCGCCTTATCACCCCCCGATTCCAGGATATCGGCGCGGAGCGAAATAATCTGGCCCCGTTCCAGTCCTTCCTGCCAATAGTTGCCTCCGTTTACACGATCGCAGCCGAAAAACAGGGAACTGTGGTGCGGGTAATTTGCATTCCGCATCGATGTTACACTTGCGTTTGAAGGACCGTTTACAGGGAAAAAGAATGGGTATTTTTCATGTACAGACAAAATATAACTTGTAAACAGGTTTCCATTTATGCGAAATTCAATCCTGTCGTCAACCTTTTCGGCGGTGACTTTTGGTTGAGAAATTGCCACAGAATTAAAAATTAGAAAACTGATGTTTAGCAAGAGTAAATTTTTCATATTAGTAAATTTCAATACTTCGTTAAAAACAATGTTAAATAATTGATAATCAATAAAATAAGTTAGAAATAAATTTGTTTAAGTCTCTGATAATCAGTAAATTAACAGGATTTACCAAAATCTAAGTTAATATGAGAA
>JBBINB010000103.1:0-15531 GCA_037444065.1 Draconibacterium sp. | reverse complement strand
TTGACGATGTAGGTTTGTACAACCTCACATTAAATTACGTGAAGTTGAACAATTAAGAGAAACCGCCGTGTGCGAGAGCATGCACGGTGGTGTGAGAGGGCGGGGGAGTAATCCCCCTACCTACTCGATTTACAAAAATTTTACCTGCTCTGCCGGGATTTATGCTAAATGGGAAACGGTTAACCTCTATTTTATCCGCCCGCGACGAGTACGAAATGAAGGCTACCGATGCTGATGCCATTCTTTCGGCATTTTTTATTTTGCCTGATGATGACAAACTTCGTAAAATATTTCGTTCTGCTGAAAAACCTGTTTTTGTATACTCCCGCCCAAACATCCCGGAAATCAGTTCAAAATTAAAGGAGGGCGAGTTTGCAATTTGTTTGAAAGGAAAAGATGTTTCAAACCCGGGAATAAAATCTCTGCACAAAATGTATCCCTGCGGCCCCTTTGTAAGAATTAGTGAAATCAAGAAAATGGCTGAATCATGATGAACAGTTGGCGCTTAAAAAATGGTTATTGAAAAAATATGCAACCAACCACTTAATTGCTATTAAAGAAGTATTTCGCGATATTTATGAATGATTTTAAAAATGTTTAATATAAAACAAAAAACCAATTAAACATTTTTAAATTTATATCGCGAAAAAAAGCCGTGGAATGAATTTACAATTAACAATACAAGGTGTTATACTGCTAACAGGTGTAATCACTGTCCTGATATTGGCAGTTGTTTATTTGGTTGCCCGGATGGTAAAATCTGAAAAAGGAAAAACAACACTTCAGGCAAAATATGGTGAACTTGAACTAAAAATAAATAACCTTCAGCTTGAAACACTTGAATCAAAACTAAATCCTCACCTTTTTAAGAATGTATTAAATTCAATTCAGTCTCATGCTTACCAGACCTATTTTGCGTTAGACAAACTGGCTAATGTGCTCGATTATATTTTGTATGAAAGCCAAAGAAAGTTTGTTACCCCTCGCGAAGAAGTTGCATTTGCACTTAGTTTGATAGAAATCAACAAAATAAAACTAAGTCCTTTATTTGAGCTAAAGGTCAGGTCAAAAATAAATGAAGGTGAACCTCTTTATAACCAGGAACTTTTAGCCCCCCTGGTTTCGGTCGACTTAATTGAAAATGCATTTAAACACGCTGATATTCATAATTCCGGCGCATTTATTTCTATTACTTTCGGTTTTAACGATAGTACATTTACCCTTTCAGTTTCAAATAAAATATCAGGAAAAACACCGTTAAACAAAATTCATGGGGGAATTGGAATAAAAAACCTTGAACAACGGCTTAAAATCATATACAAAGACCATTTTAAAATTGAACGGTTTATAGACGGAGATGTATTTCATTCACATTTAAAAATAAATTTACTTGAATACAAGGCTAAAATGCTTGCTGCTGGACGACGAGATTCCAGGCCTGAAATATCTGAAAATGTTATGTGAACAGATTCCTGAACTGGAAGTTGTAAAAGCATTTAACAACGCAGAGACTTTCCTTGAAGAATTGCCTTTGCTGGAGTTCGACTTATGCTTTCTGGACATTGAAATGCCCGGGATGAACGGAATTAGTATTGCAAACCTGCTGAAGGACAAACCTGTAATTTTTACTACCGCTTACAAAGAATATGCTGCCGATGCTTTCGACCTTAATGCAATAGATTACCTCAGGAAGCCGGTTACCAGCGAACGGTTACAAACAGCGGTAAAAAGGGCAATTCAAAGAATAACGAAACCCTCAGCTACGAAAAATTATATTCAGCTCAACACCAGCAAAGGCAAAACTTTGCTTTTTTTCGACCAGTTGGCGTATATAAGTACTTCAGATACCGATAGCCGGGATAAAATAGCCTGCCTGAATAGCGGGAAACACATAGTCCTGAAAAATATATCGTTTGAAAAATTATTACAACTGTTACCCGTAGATGATTTTTGCCAGGTTAATAAAAAAGAGTTGATTGCCTTGCGTTCGGTTCAATTCTTTGCTTACGACGAAATTAACACCAACCTTGTTCAGCCCTCGGGCAAAACATTTGTTGTTACGCTGGGCGAATCATATCGCGAAAATTTTCTAAGAAAGGTTAAGGTGTAGCTCATTACACATTTTTGGTTTCTTGTTACATTTTCGGTTTTGTTTATTTCTTTTTTGGTGCTTCGGCTTTTAAATGTTACCAATTTCGTGAAATCAATTTTAACACATGGTAAATGAAGAAATTGAAAAACATAATTTTTTATGCCGGTATTATCGGCGGATTTGCCTCATTAATGTACTGGATTGTTGAATTAGGGAGTGATAGGCTTCAACCATCAATGAAAGTAACTGAACCAGGGAAAGGTAATAATGAGTGGTTACTTTTTTTGGAAACATTTAAACATAACCTGACCCATCCTTTAGCTATGTTGCTTTTACAAATTGTGACAATTATTTTAATTGCCAGGTTGTTTGGCTGGGTTTGCAAAAAAATAGGGCAACCTGCGGTTATTGGTGAAATTATAGCCGGAATTGTGCTTGGCCCGTCGCTTTTTGGCATGTATTTTCCAGGAATTTCATCTGTTTTGTTTCCAGCCCAGTCATTAGGTAATCTCGAATTTCTCAGCCAAATCGGGCTTATATTGTTTATGTTTGTCGTAGGGATGGAAATTGATTTAAAAGTTCTGAAAAAACAGGCCCATGAAGCTGTTGTTATCAGCCACGCCAGCATAATAATTCCCTTTGCGCTGGGAATGGGATTAGCCTATTTTATTTATAAATCCTTTGCTCCGCAAGGAGTTCCATTTGTGTCATTTGCGCTGTTTCTGGGAATATCGATGAGCATTACCGCCTTCCCGGTACTGGCGCGTATTGCGCAGGAAAAGGGAATCCATAAAACCAAACTCGGAACAATTGTACTTACCTGCGCAGCGGCTGACGATATTACTGCCTGGTCGTTGCTGGCAGTGGTAATAGCCATCGTAAAAGCCGGATCATTCGTCAGTGCATTACCGACAGTTTTTATGGCAATTATTTACGTGGTAATTTTAATGAAATGGATCAGGCCTTTTTTAAACAGGATAGGGAACATTCATGCAACCCGCGAAAACCTGAATAAACCTGTGGTAGCCATTTTTTTCCTGACACTGATCCTATCCGCGTATATTACCGAAATTATTGGGATCCATGCTTTGTTTGGCGCTTTCATGGCGGGCGCAATTATGCCCGACAACCAGAATTTTAAACGGATTTTTATTGAAAAGGTCGAAGATGTTGCATTAATTCTTTTGCTGCCGTTATTTTTCGTGTTCACCGGGTTACGCACTCAAATCGGATTATTAAACGATCCTCACTTGTGGATGGTTTTTGGATGGGTGCTGCTGGTGGCCATATTGGGTAAATTTGCGGGCAGCGCCCTGGCGGCAAGGGTAATAGGGCAAAACTGGCGCGACAGCCTCACTATTGGCGCCTTAATGAATACCCGCGGATTGGTTGAACTTGTGGCTTTAAATATCGGTTATGACCTTGGTGTACTTACTCCAGAAATATTTGCAATGTTGGTAATTATGGCCCTGGTTACCACATTTATGACTTCCCCTGCACTGAGCCTGATTGACAGGGTTTTCACCAAAAAAACCAAAGCCGGGATCCAGGAAATAATTGATTTAAGCAAGTTTAAAATACTTATTTCGTTTGGGAAACCCGTAATGGGTAAGAAGTTGTTAAGACTGGCAAGTTATTTTGTAAACAATAATTATGATACTGCATCGATAAGCGCCCTCCATATTTCGCCAATAGGGCTTTTTAATAAATTTAAACTCGATAATTATGAAAAAGAGAGTTTTAATCCGTTGATTGGCGAATCAAAAAGGTTAAACATTCCGGTTAAAAAAATATTTAAAGCTTCACAGGACATTTATAAAGATATTCTTGAAGTTACCAATAAGGGCGATTTCGATTTGTTACTGGTGGGTATTGGTGTTTCCATTTATAAAGGCAGCATTCTTGGAAATATTATGGATTATTCGTCCCGTTTCTTAAATCCCGATTTTTTGGTAGAAAAAATAACCGGGAAAGAAAATTCTTTTAAATCTTCAATTTTTGCCGGTTCAACCAGACAAATTTTATCAAATAGCAAGGTACCGGTGGGTATTCTGATTGACAACAATTTTCATGATATTAATTCGGTAGTTGTTCCGTTTTTCGACGAAAATGACACGCAACTTATTGAATTTGCAAAAAAATTTATCGCAGTATCAGGTATTCAAATTGTGTTTTTTGATTTCCTGGGAACCATCAAAACAAATGTAAACGTCAGGGAATCGATTAGGGCCATTTCGCAACAAACACCCAATCACATTCATATAATGGAAAATGAAGATTTGATTAACCTAAAAATCAGAAAAAATGATTTAATCCTTGTCAGCCTGGAAAGTTGGGAAATACTGGTCGATTCTAAGAATCCATTATTTCAAAATGTACCCACGGTTCTGATTATTAAATTCCACCATAACCAAAACGCGTGACCAGATAATTGGCAATTATCTTCAAAGCCTCAAAAACTGTTTTTCCGAAAAACAATACAGCCATCCAAAACCGCGCCATTGCGGCCAATTCTCAGAAACCTGTCCTATGGAATTTGAAAAAATGAAAAGTAAAATCAGAATAGAAAAATAGTTTTTGGTTTTCAGATAATAGTAATTGAAGTTTTGTTGTTGTTTGACAAAAAGTCAATTAATAGGTTTAATTCTCAATTTTTTTCAGAAACGGGAATCCTTTTTATTTTGAAATTCAGGTATGCTATCAGGATAGTCATTAAAGGGCTGATTATATTAAAAAAAGCATAGGGTGCGTAAACCCATGTGTCTACTCCGAGTACCCTCGATTGTGTTGCGCCGCAGGTGTTCCATGGAATTAAGACCGAAGTAACCGTTCCACTGTCTTCGAGTGTGCGGCTTAAAAGTTCCGGGGCCAGGCCATTATCTTCAAACGATTTCCGGAACATCCTTCCGGGAACAACAATAGCCAGGTACTGATCAGAAGCGGTTGTATTAAAAAACAGGCAGGTAACAACAGTCGAAGCAACCATGCTTCCCGTACTTTTGGCTAATTTTACAATGGGTTGGGTTATTCGCCTGAGTAAACCTGCCGATTCCATAATTCCTCCAAAAACCATGGCCGACAAAATCAGCCAAATGGTGTCCAGCATGCCCCGCATTCCAGACGTACTCAACAGTTCAGTGATTTTTGGATCTGAAGTGGTTAACGATATATCGCCAAATATAGATTGCATAACCGCTATGTACGATGCTTTTGTATAATTACCTGAAATCCCTGTTATGGTTTCAATTATGTTGGGCTGGAAAATTACGGCAAAAATTCCGCCTAATAATGTGCCGGCTAAAAGCGCCGGAATTGGTGGCGTTTTCAGGATTATTATGGCAAACAATGCCGCGGGCACCAGAAAAAGTAAGGGGTTGGTGTTAAATGTACCGGAGATTGCGCTTTGCACTGATTCCACATTTATTGTTCCTCCCGGGAAGTCATACTTTAAACCGATGACCAGAAAAACCAGCAAGGTTATTATGTAGGTTGGCGTTGTAGTAATAGCCATATATTTTATGTGCGTAAACAAATCGGTTCCAGCCATGGCTGGCGCCAGGTTGGTCGTGTCGCTCAAAGGGCTCATCTTATCGCCAAAATAAGCCCCGCTGATAATGGCCCCTGCAACAACAGCTTCGCCCATTCCAAGCGCTTTCCCTATTCCCAGGAGCGCAACCCCTATTGTGGCTACTGTCGACCAGGAACTGCCGGTTGCAACACTAACAATTGAACCAACCAAAACTGCCGTTACCAGAAATAATTTGGGATTTATAATGTTCAATCCGTAATAGATCATTGCCGGGACTATTCCGCTTATCATCCATGTGCCGGCCAAGGAACCAATTAATAAAAGTATCAGTATGGAAGGCATTGCCGAACCAATTGTCGACACCACTTTCGCCCTGACTGATTCCCATTGGTACCCGAGCTTCATTGCTATGATTCCGGCCACAGCTGCACCAAGAATTAGCGCCACCTGGTTTGGGCCTGCAAGCGTGTCGTCGAAAAGAAAAACATTCAGTGTTAACAGAACAATTAAAATAAGAATTGGAATAAGCGCTTCAAACAGGTTTGCCTCCTTTTTCATTCGATTCAATTAAAGTTAGTTAGTTTGTAAAAATAGGATACTCAGCTTAAATTTATCGAAAGCAAACTAACACTTTTATTTCGAAATTGTTATATGTCATGTTATATTATTGAAAATATGCAATTTTATTTTATTCTGCAGCTTAATAATTTATTGTTTATAATTTCGTTTCTTCTAAATTGAAGTTGTTTTTATGAAGATTTTTGATGCAAAGTCGGTTTTAATTGGCCTATACCTGATTTTGTTTAGTTGTTCGGTGTTTGCCCAGCGAAGCAATGGTATTTCTGTTGAAGGCAAGATCAGCGTGCAGCAGGGTTTGGTCGAAGGTGCTTATATTCAGATGTTTATCGATGGCAGGCGTATGGACAATTACGGTGTGGGCGCCGATGGGAATTATAAAGTGGAACTCCTTTACAATCATAAATACGAACTCATTTATACCCGCGATAAAAACTTCTCCCAGAAAATTGTTGTCGAAACTGCTGTACCTAAAAATATACTTCAAACCGATCCCCGTTTTCCTCCCTTTCCGTTAAATATCAATCTTTTTACTGAAATTCCCGGAATCGACAAATCTTTTGTCAACAATACCATCCTCAAAATATATTACAGCGCCCCGGTCGATAATTTTATTTCCGAGTTGTATTACAACGATGCCCAAATTGCAAAATTAATTGAACAGGCTGTTTTGCAATCGCAGCAAATTGGCAGGGAATCTGATTATCTGTCGAAACTCACTCGCGCTGAGCTGGCCGAAATGAGGAAAGAATACGATAAATTGCTTGAGCAGGCCCGTAACGAATACAGCAAAGAACAATTTTTAGCAGCTCTCGACGGTTTCAAAGCAGCCAGTAAAATTTTCCCAAACGAGCAATTTCCAAAAGACAGGATTGCCGAAATAAACGATTTACTCGGATTAATGATGGTTGCGGCGGAACTCGATAAAGCGATGGCCGAACGGTTTGCCCTTTTAATCAAAGAAGCCGATGACCTATTTAACCGAAAAAATTATGCTGACGCCCGAAATTCATACAACCGCGCACTCTCCATAAAACCTGCAGATAACCATGCTTTGCAGCAGGTTAAATTAATAAACGACTTGCTGAACAAACAAATTGCAGATGAACAGTATGGTAATCTGATTGCACAGGCAGATAATTCCTTCAAACAATTACTTTATAACGAAGCCGAAAAAACTTACCAGGAGGCACTTGGAATTAAGCCAAACGAAGTTTATCCGAAAACTAAAGTCGAAGAAATAAGGAAAATTCTGGCCAACGAAGCAAGGAACGCAGAAAAACTGGAGAGTTACAAGCAGGCTATGTTGCAGGGTGAATCTATGTTTCAGAAACAATTTTACGAACGTGCCCTGGCTTCGTTTGAAAATGCTTTGAACATGAAGCCCGGAGATGAAGTGGCTACCCGCAAAATTGAAGAGGTAAAGAAAGTGATGAAGCAACTCGCCGATAAACTGATGTACGATAAATTGATTGCTTCAGCTGACAGATCGTACAAAAAAGAACTCTTTCGCGAAGCTTTAGCCGATTATTCTGCTGCAATTGTCATAATACCCGATGATAATTACGCCTCAAAACAAATCGGTGATATTAAAAAGCAACTTTCAAAAATAGAAAACTTTGCCGATTTGATTCAGAAGGCCGACAACCTCTTTATTTCAAAAAATTATAACGAATCAAAATCGCTCTATAAAGAAGCCCTGGCAATTCAATCTAATGATAAGCATGCCCTTGAAAGGGTGAAGGAGATTGACAACTTACTGGCAGCGCAGAATCTGGATGATAAGTACAATTCTGCTATAAATCAGGCAGATGAACTGTTAAAGGCAAACAATCAGGTGAGTGCTAAAACAAAGTACAATGAAGCCCTGGTTTTAAAACCAAAGGAACAATATCCAAAAGATAAGATAACAGAAATTAACAACTTTCTAAGCCAGAGTGCCAAAACAAATCAAAATTATCAGGAAACCATCCAAAAAGCTGATGGATTGTTTAACCAAAAGTCATATGAAAAGGCAAAGGAGGCATTTACAGAAGCCGGAAAAATTAAACCTGACGAGGCTTATCCTTCTGAAATGATTGGAAAAATTGATATTCTGATTGCTGAACAAACACGGATGGCAGCCGAAGCCGAAGCTGAGCGTTTGCGGGTGGCACAGGAAGCAGCTGCCGCTGAAGCGGCAAGACTGGCGGCCATCCAGGCGGAAAAAGACAAAAACTACACTGACGCGTTAACCCGTGCCGACGACTTTTTCAACAGGAAGGAATACGAAAAAGCCCGAACCGAATACCGGTCAGCCCAAGCGGTAAAACCCTCTGAAACCTATCCGCAGCAGCGGATTACAGAAATCGGTACACTTTTGGCACAACTTTCGGCAGCCCAAAAAGCTTACGAAGATGCAATAACCAAAGCCGACCGTGAATTTAAAGTTGAAAAGTTTGATGCCGCAAAACTGTCGTACACCGATGCACAAAAAGCAAAACCCTCGGAAACCTATCCGGGGGAAATGATAGCCAAAATCGATTCAACGGTTGAAACGCGGGCGAAACTTGCAGCCGAAGCCGAAGCTGAGCGTTTGCGGGTGGCACAGGAAGCAGCTGCCGCTGAAGCGGCACGATTGGCGGCCATCCAGGCCGAAAAAGACAAAAACTATACCGGCGCAATAACCCGTGCCGACGACTTTTTCAACAGGAAGGAATACGAAAAAGCCCGAACCGAATACCGGTCAGCCCAAGCGGTAAAACCCTCTGAAACCTATCCGCAGCAGCGGATAACAGAAATCGGTACACTTTTGGCACAACTTTCGGCAGCCCAAAAAGCTTACGAAGATGCAATAACCAAAGCCGACCGTGAATTTAAAGCTGAAAAGTTTGATGCCGCAAAACTGGCGTACACCGATGCACAAAAGGCAAAACCCTCGGAAACCTATCCGGGGGAAATGATAGCCAAAATCGATTCAACGGTTGAAACGCGGGCGAAACTTGCAGCCGAAGCCGAAGCTGAGCGTTTGCGGGTGGCACAGGAAGCAGCTGCCGCTGAAGCGGCAAGACTGGCGGCGCTCCAGGCGGAAAAAGACAAAAACTACACTGACGCGTTAACCCGTGCCGACGACTTTTTCAACCGGAAAGAATACGAAAAAGCCCGAACCGAATACCGGTTAGCCCAAACCGTAAAACCCGCTGAAACCTATCCTCAGCAACGAATAACAGAAATTGAAAAAACCATCTCAGATTTAAATCAGGCTAAAAAGGATCAGGAACTAAAGGACAGGAATTATGCAAATCTGATTTTGCAGGCCGACCGGTTTTTCACCACGAAAAGCTTAGAACAGGCAAAAGGCAAATACAACGAAGCTCTGGCTCTAAAAGACAGCGAGACTCATCCGAAGGAAAGAATAATTGAAATAGATAAAATTATTCAGCAACAGAAAGTAGATGAAGAATACCGTATTATAATTGTTGCTGCCGACGGATTTTTCAAAGCCGAAGCTTATTCCAAAGCTAAAGCAGAATATGAAAATGCCCTGGCGATAAAACCTTCGGAACAATATCCCAAAAACCAGATTGCAAAAATAGAAGAGATATTTCTTAAAGAACAAAATCGGATACTTGCCGGGCAACAGGCTGCGGAAGATTTGAAAAAGCGGGGCGAAGAAATTTCAAAAATGAACAGTGAAATTGAAGCCAGGGGTGTTGCAAACGAAACAGAACTCAGAAATATTTACGACCAGTATGTTAAACAGGCCGATGATCTTTTTGGTGCAAAACAGTATAACATGTCGCGTGGCTGGTATTATAAAGCCTGGGATATTAAACCTGGCGAAAAATATCCGAAACAACAGATAGACGAAATTAACAGGCTGTTAAATGGATTGTTATCGAGTCAAATCGACAGGGACTATCAGAAGTTTATCGATTTGGCCGATTCAACTTTCCGCGATAACCAGTATGCTGTATCGAGGGGTTGGTATAACCGGGCTTTGGGTGTTAAAGCCAATGAGGCGTATCCTAAAGACCAGATAAAAGAAATAGAAAATAAAATTGCCGATCGAATGGCAGGCCAGTCGGGAATACAATTTGAATCGTATTTGCAAAAGGCCGGCGCTGCTTTCGAATTAAAAAATTACAATGTCGCCCGTTTCTGGTACAAAAAAGCGCTCGAATTGAGGCCTGATAATACCGATGTGAAAAGAAGCCTTGATGAAATTCAACAATTAACCAGATAATATTGATCATCTTGTAATAGCATTCCGGCTTGAATTCATTAGCATTTATTTGTTATTAAATTTCAAAATTGGGAAAATGATGTTGAATATTCATAATTTGACACCACTTTTGTAAGTGCGGATTTACGTTTGATTATTTTCGCAAAAAAACCAATTAAGTAATTCTGTGATGAAAGCTTATCGCCTGGGATCTGTTTTTATAGGTCTTCTGTTGTATTGTTGTGTTGTTGTGGTTAATGCGCAGAAGAACAATGAGTTAACTAACGATGGAAAAATAGCCGAAACCCCGGGCATCTTTGAGACAGAATCAAATTACGCCGAATCCCGGATTTTGAGACAGGTTGAACAACCGGCTTTACGATCGGAAATATTTAAAAGGGAAGCAGGTTTTCTTTCAAAACTTTATGGGGCTAAACTTGCTGAGCTGAAACTGGAATACGACAAAATCCTTGTCCATGGTGGTATAGATTACATAATTGAATCATTTTTGCCCGATTTCAATGCTTTTCTTGATACAAGCAAGTTATTTTCAGTTGAAAATTTTACCAAATCAGAAATACGTGAAATTAACGGATTGCTGGGTTTAATTTGCATGGTTGCCACCACCGATAAAATAAATCGCGGAAGATTTGAAGATTTTATTAAGCAGGCTGATAGTTTGTCGAGCCAGGAGAAATACCTGAATGCCCGGATTTATTACAACCGGGCCCTATCGTTAAAACCAGATGATTGCAATGCAAAAATGCAAAGTGAGGATTTAACCGATTTGTTGATTTGTAAAATTGAAGACGAAAAGTATAATAAATTATTGGTTTACGCCGATAATTCGTTTAATGAACTTTTATATAGCGATGCAGCAAGGCATTACCTCGAAGCGCTTGATGTTAAACCCGATGAATTTTATCCGAAAAAGAGGCTTGGGATAATTCAGGATAAATTTCAGGAAGATTCGAAGGAAATCCTTAAAAGGGATAATTATAATAAGGCGCTTATGTACGGCGAAGTGATGTTCCAGAAACAGTTTTACGAGAAATCACGCGCATGTTTCGAGAAAGCATTGGTTTTCAAACCAGAAGATAAATATGCAAAGAATAAAGTCAGCGAAGTAAAACAGGTTATGACCGAACTGTCGGATAAACTGATGTACAACAAGTTATTAGCATCGGCAAATGACCTTCAAAAAAAGGGAATGGAGCTGGAAGCTATGAATTATTATTTTGCCGCTACGGAAATCTTCCCTGGCGACTTATTTGCTAATCAACAAATTAATAAAATAAACCATAATGTCAGGCAGTCAGAAAAATTAGCCTGTTTAATAGAAAATGCTGATAACCGGTTTGCTGCCAAAGAGTATGACAATTCGCGAGAATTATATCTTGAGGCGCTGGAAATCAATCCCAAATTCAAATATCCTGTCAGCATGGTCAAAAAAATCGACATTATTCTTGCTCAAAAAAATAAGGATGAACAGTACAATTTATTGTTGTCACAGGCCGAACAACTTTTTAGTTCAAAAAACTATATGAACGCAAAAGAGAAGTATAATGAAGCGGCTAAAATAAAACAAAATGAAAATTACCCAAAAGAAAAAATCAGAGAAATAGGTGGAATTATAAAAACGGAGGAAGAAGCAACCCTAAGGTATGCCCAGGCTGTGAACAGGGCAAATTCATTGTTTACGCAAAAATCGTATAAACAGGCCAGGAATGCATTCGCAATTGCCAACAGTTTAAAACCCGAAGAAAAACTCCCTTCTGAAATGATCGTGCAAATCGACAGTTTAATTGCAGTTGAAAGTTTACTTGCTGTTAAAGCCGGAGCCGGAGGCATTCGTCTTTCACAGGAGGGAGAAGTTTCCCCAACTTCCGGAATTGAAGCTTTGCTTGAAAAGGAACGGAACAGGATACCGGCACAAAAAAAATCAACTGGCTTAAATCATAAGCCAGTTACTGTTGCTGCCGGATTAAATTTTGACGACAGGTTGGGCGCAGCGGAAATTGACCAAGAACTCAAAACTATTTACCAGCAGTATATTAGCCGGGCAGAAAAGTTGTATGCCGAAAATCGTTACAGCGATGCGCGCAATTGGTATTACAGGGCATTGGATGTGGATCCTGGTGAAAGTTACCCCCAAAAGCGAATTGATGAAATTAACAGTCTTTTTAAAACGCAACAAACAAGCCCATTTGAAAGAGAGTATCATAGATTTATCGATTTGGCCGATTCAACATTCCGGAACCATCAGTATGCTTTGGCCCGCGGATGGTACAACAGGGCCCTGGGGGTCAAATCGAATGAACCCTATCCGTTAAATCAAATCAGGGAAATTGAAAATAAAATTGCCGAGAACATGGCAGCCCAGTCGGGCCAACAGTTCGAAACCGCAATGCAAAAGGCCGCCGCTGCTTTAAGTTCAAAAAATTTTAATGTTGCCCGTTTCTGGTATAAAAAAGCCCTCGAATTGCGGCCTGAAAATGCCGGGGTGAAACAACGCCTGGAGGAAATTCAGGAAGCGCTGAAATAAACCTTTGGGATAAAAATTGAAAGGTATTTCCAAATTTATAACCTTCGAAACCCCTCTCAATAAACATCACTATTGCATGTACGGTTTGACAATAACGTACATAACAACTGCACCGGTATTTTATTCTCCTTTTTCGGCCAGCGGTTTACTGGCTTGTTCAATTATTTTGTATTAGGCTGAATTCAACCCTTCGCCATTAACATAGTAATTTTAAAAACCTGCATAAATCAGCTTTACCTGCCCTGTTCTTATTTGTACTATTTTTAACTACCAACATACGCCAGAATTATCTCTTCCAATTTCATTTTATTTATAGGTTTAGAGATATAATCATTGCACCCGGCACCGCGAAAATATTGTTCGTCACCGGTTTGAGCGTAAGCAGTAGTTGCAATAATGGGTAAATCAGGCCTGAATTCCCGAATTTGTTTTGTGGCCTCATCTCCTGTCACCACAGGCATTTTAATGTCCATTAAAACAAGGGAAATGTCTTCATTCTGTATGCAAAAATCTACTGCCTCTTTTCCATTTAGGGCATGAATATGTTTATAACCCATTCCATTTATAACGGTTGCCAGATATTCATAATTTAATTCATCATCTTCTGCAATAAGGATGAGCGGTTGTGCTTTGTGTATTTCAGATGATGTAAGTAATTTGTCTGTTAAACCAATTTTTTTCTCGACATCAATTGGTAATGTAAGGGTAAATGTTGACCCTGCCCCCTTATGAGAAATTACATTTAGCTCACTGCCAAGCAGTGAAGCCATCCCACTGGCGATGGTTAAACCCAGACCGCTCCCTTCAAATCCGCGTGTCATGGAAGAGTCGGCCTGATTGAACATTTCGTAAACAATATCAAGCTTTTCGTTCTCAATTCCAACACCAGTGTCCTTTACGAAAATTTCAATCTGATTTGAGTTTTCAAAATAACCGAGGGTGATGCTCCCCTCATTTGTAAATTTAATTGCGTTATCTACCAGTTTTTCAATAATCTTTTGTATTAATCCAGGGTCGGAATTAACCATAATATCTCCGGACACTTTAGGTGTTTCAAGTTTGAACCCCAGCTTTTTTTCTGAACACAGCATTTTCGTTTTTTCTGCCAACGCAATAAAAACAGGCTCTAATGCAAATTCCCTCATGTTTACTGTCATTGCTTTTGAAACCAGCATTGCCATGTCCATATAATCGGTAACCGTATTCATTAAGCGCGTGCCCGATTTTTCAAGATATCCATAATACTCTCTTCTTTCCTTTTCAGATAATTCCGAATTGGTTATGATTTGCCCAAAACCTAATATACCATTCAGGGGGGTCCTTATTTCATGTGAAATATTGTTGATAAAAGCTGTTTTCAATTTATCGCTTTGTTCTGCTTTTTCTTTAGCTTTTAACAGCTCCAAATTGCTTTCGGTGCGTTTCCTGATGTTAACCAAAACCTCGGCAAACACAAAAAGCACAACTTTTTCCCTTTCTGAAGGTTTATGATAATTTTGCACATAATCTAAACCCACAAATCCTAAACATTGCCCATTATCGAGTATTGGTATGGTAATCAGGCTTTTTATCCCTTGCGGCTCAAGAATCTGCCTGACGGCATCTGACCCGTCAAGGGCAAAAACATCTTCAATAATTAGAGGTAATCCTTGTTTGTGCGGGTTCCACCAATGAGAGACGCCATTCAAAGAAACTTCTTGTAAATTTTCAATATGTGGTTCAATTTTATCCTCGCACCATTCGTAAGTGTTTGAGCAGGTGTGCAACTGCCAGTTATAATCAAATATATAAACCCTGTCGGCTTTTATGAATTTCCCTATCTCTCCCAACGACTTCGTAATAAAGGCGTTAACTTCTGAAACTGGTAAACTGAGGTAATAAACAGAGATTTTCCTCAATATTTCATTTAATTCCGAAAGGAATAACAGTTCTTTTGCTGTTTGTTTTTTTTCGGTAATATCGTGTCCTACTGACTGAAACTCCGCTATTTTACCCTCTTCATTAAAAATGGCGACATCAGTCCATTCAATTGTTATAATTGAACCATCAGATTTTAATGCCGGGCTTTCATAGGTTATTTTAGGATTTTCCCTGTTCAGACTATTAAATTTAGATATTATATCATCCCACCCCGATTCGGGGACCAATTCCAAAAACTTTCGCCCTGTAAGTTCAGGTTCTGTTTTTCCAAAAATAGTACAATATGCCTTGTTAACAAAGATGAGAGTGGTGTCGGGCAAAAATCTGCAGATTAACTCCTGCTGAGTATCCATTATCGATGCAAGCAGTTGCTCTTGTTTTCTTAACTGTTCTTCTGCAATAATTTTGTCAGTAACATTGTACAAATAACCAAAATAATACAACAAATTTCCTTTGATATCAAATTTGCCTGCAATATTTTTTTTACATATAATGTTTTTACCATCCTTGTTTTTAAGATATACAATATAACCCTCTAAAATTTTCTGATTATTTAGCTTTGTTAATAAATCTTTTCTGTCTTTTGCTTTTTGAAAGAATTCTATAATGTTTCTGCCAATTAGTTCTTTAGGCTTTTCATATCCCAAAATCAGGGCAAATGCTTT
>JBBINB010000102.1:0-15662 GCA_037444065.1 Draconibacterium sp. | reverse complement strand
AAGTAAAAGACAAATATAGGGGAAGACTATATTTTCGTGAAGACAAAATCATTTTAAACGCCTGTGGCTTGCACAACCTGAAGATAAAAGTGAAAAATCAAATAATAACTAATTCGATATAAACTCTATTATATAACATATATGGGATTTGTTAAATCCCGGCATTTTAAAATTTAGAAATTTTATTGGATTGTTTTATTCCATAAAACACTTTCGGGTTACCTTGATATGGTAATACTGACTTTTTCAATTTCCCCACCCATCGGTGGGTTTATTTTGGAAATCTTTACTTCGGCCTTTTGAATTGAAGTAAAATTTGAATACAAGGAATCCAGGATCCGTTTTGCCACGTTTTCGAGTAAATGCGAAACAATTGACATTTCTGTTTTAACTAATTCATACACGGTTTGATAGTTTAAAGCATCTTCTAAATTATCTGAAGCAGCAGCAGATGCAATGATGTCAGTCTCTATTTTTAAATCAACCCTGAATTCGTTACCAACTATTTGTTCCGATTCGAAATGACCATGAAATGCATAAAACTTCATTCCATCTATTTCAATTAATCCCATAGTTTTTGTTGCTAAATTAAGAATAAGAAATATAGATAACATAAAACGATACAGTATTAACATATCTCACAAATCATTTTTTAATTTTGCAACCTATTTATCAAGAAAAAAACTGAAAATGACAGATAGTAGCACACCTGAAATTCTGGAACCGGGCAAAAAATCGAATTTTATACACCTTCAAATTATGGAGGATTTGGAACAAGGTAAAAATGGCAGCAGGGTACACACGCGGTTTCCGCCAGAACCCAATGGATATTTGCACATTGGACATGCAAAATCGATTTGTCTGAATTTCGGTATTGCCGAAAAATTTGGCGGGATGTGCAATCTCCGGTTCGACGATACAAATCCTGCAAAAGAGGAAACCGAATATGTCGATTCTATTATGGAAGACGTGCGCTGGTTGGGTTTTGACTGGGAGGACAGGTTATATTATGCCTCAGACTATTTTGGGAAATTGCATGAATTTGCTATCCGGCTAATTAATGAAGGGAAAGCGTACGTTGACGACCAGGATGCCGAAACCATCAGCAACCAGAAAGGTACGCCCACGCGTCCCGGTTTGGAAAGCCCCTTTCGTAATCGTCCGGTTAACGAGAACCTGGATTTGTTTATGAAGATGACAAATGGGCATTTCGGAGAAGGCGACTGTGTATTAAGGGCAAAAATAGATATGGATTCACCCAATATGCACATGCGCGATCCTATTATTTATCGAATAATAAAAGCCCACCATCACCGCACCGGCAACAAGTGGTGTGTATACCCGATGTACGATTTTGCACACGGGCAATCAGATTTCTGGGAAGGTATAACACATTCAATCTGTACTCTCGAATTCGAAGTTCACCGGCCGTTATATAACTGGTTTGTCGATCAACTGCAGGAAACCGGTTACAGGCCGAGGCAGATTGAATTTGCGCGCTTAAACCTAACTTATACGGTAATGAGCAAAAGAAAATTACTGGAACTAGTTAAGGATAAGCATGTTAATGGCTGGGACGATCCGCGCATGCCCACTATTTCGGGGTTACGCAGAAGAGGGTACACGCCCGAATCGATACGCAATTTTTCTGACCGGATTGGTGTTACAAAAGTCGACGGGGTTATCGATGTTTCATTACTGGAATATAGTGTTCGCGAACATTTAAACAAAACAGCCCAAAGGGTAATGGGCGTTGTTCAACCCTTAAAAGTGGTTTTAATCAACTATCCTGAAGGCGGAGATGAAGAACTGGATGCGATAAATAATCCGGAAGACCCTGAAATGGGAACCCGAAAAGTGCCATTCTCCCGCGAAATTTATATTGAGCAGGATGATTTTATGGAAAATCCCCCCAAAAAATTCTTTCGGCTAAGCCCCGGAAATGAAGTCCGGTTACGTTATGCCTATTTTATAACTTGTAAAAATGTTGTAAAAGACGAGAATGGAGTTGTCAAAGAATTGCATTGTTCGTACGATCCCGCTTCAAAAGGCGGGAATTCGCCCGATGGAAGAAAGGTAAAATCTACCTTACATTGGGTTTCTGCCAGGCATGCGGTAAAATCGGAAGTAAGAATGTATGACAGGTTATTCAGGGATGAAAATCCGGATGGGCATAAAGATGTTGATTTTAAAGAGTTTATAAATCCCGAATCGTTAAAAGTACTTACCGGTTGCTATGTCGAGCCTTTTGTGAGAACTTCAAAACCACTCGATCATTTTCAGTTTGAACGCCTGGGTTATTTTAACCTCGATTTCGATTCAACACTTGAAAAGCCAGTATTTAACCTTACAGTTCAATTACGCGACTCATGGGCAAAGGAGCAAAATAAAAATTAATAAAAAAACTGCAGGGTTAACGCACAGATTTTACCGCTTAGGAATTTGCCCCGTATAAATCAATAAATCAGTATTTTCTGTGTGTTTTTTCTGTTCCTGGAACAAAACCATTTTCCTTTTTTAACCCGATAAATTCTGTTTACCGATTCAAACCCTATGTTAACCGAATGTTAAGTTCATTGTTCGGAGCCGATTTTATATATTTGGCTTAAGTAACCAATAAAATTATTCAAAAATGGAAAACAAGCCTGAAAATTACAATTCGAAAGTCGTATTGGCTTGGATATTAATCGGAATAGGTATTATTTGGATCTTGAGAAAAGTTGGACTTTATTTCGAAATGCCCCATTTCTATTTTCAGAATATTTTCTTCCCGTTTAAAAACATGTTTCACGAGTTGTTCAGTATCATCTTCTCCTGGCAAATTATATTAATTATTGTTGGGTTAATACTGTTGGCCGGGAACCGATCATCGGGAATTGTATTAATTGTAATTGGTGGAATTCTGTTACTTCCCAGGATATTACACATCCAGGGATTGACATTCTCGATGTTTTTTCCATTGCTGCTTGTCGGGTTGGGAATTGCAGTGATAGCCCGTAGAATATAGATTTTGTTAAAGCGCATTAAATTATCAAAATACAGAAAAATGGAACGCCAGGTAAGAGAAAATAAAAGGTTGTACTTAGGAATTTTTTTAATTGCAGTTGGAGGGATATGGATTCTGGAAAGATTTGATCTGATACCGGAAATCTGGAAAGATATATTTATTTCGTGGCAAATGGTTTTAATTGGAATCGGGATCTTGTCCCTGATTAGTGGAAACAGGACCACGGGTTCAATCCTGATTTTGATCGGCGGATTTTTCTTAATCGACCATTTTTTTGATATACCGCGTGAATTAAAGCAAATCGGCTGGCCTGTATTAATTATTGCCGCCGGTGTTGTTTTGCTGTTAAAACATGGTCGAAGGCAGGATGAACGAAAGATTTCAGAACCTAAAAGCAAAACAGTAATGGATTACTTCGACGATTTTGTAATTTTTGGAGGACGTGAAATATTTATAAACTCTCAAAATTTTATGGGGGGTAAAACAACATCGATTTTCGGTGGCGCTGAATACGATTTACGGCAGGCCAGTCTTTCTGAAAATGGTGCAGTAATAGATTGTTTGTGCCTTTTTGGGGGTTGCGGATTTAAAGTACCTCCCGACTGGGCAATAAAAAATGAAGTGACGGCAATATTCGGCGCCTTTACCGATAAACGGGGCTCCACTTTTGGTCAAATCGTATCAAATCCTTCTAAAACATTGGTTATTAGGGGTTTTGCAGCTTTTGGCGGAGTTGAAATCAAACATTTCTAATACATGGAACTTCGCCACCCGTTTTTTACCAATCCGCGACTCACCCTTTATTACGGTTTATTTTGGCTTGTCGCTTCTGTTGTTATGGTTGTAATTTTTACCGTAGCAAACAGGATTGACTTAAAAATTGCAATGGTAGAAGTTTTTTCATTTATTATTATTTATGCCTTAATCGGAAGCTCAATCTGGTATGTAATTAAATATACCACACTCGAAAATAACAGTGCCTTAAAGATTATTGTCGGCCATTTAATAGCAGCCTCAATAATTGTAATTATTTGGATGTACCTGGGAGTTGTCATTATTAAGTTGCTTCACCCTGAAGCCGAAAAGTGGTTCAACCGTGGGATGATTAACCGTGTTTTTGGAGGATACATGATGTACCTCATTTTTGTTGTATTTTTTTATGCGGTAAACTACTACCAAAGTTTTAAGGAAAAAGTAAAAAGCGAAGGGAAGTTGCTCTCGCTCGTAAAAGAAGCCGAGCTTCATGCGCTAAAATCACAAATCAACCCGCATTTCCTTTTTAACAGCCTGAACAGCATTTCATCTTTAACCATGTCAGATCCCGGGCGCGCGCAGGAAATGGTGATTAACCTTTCTCAACTGATGCGGTATTCGCTAAAACACAACCAGAATGAAAAGGTTTTATTTAAACAGGAATTTGAGAATAATAAACTCTACCTGCAAATCGAAAAAGTCAGGTTTGGAAGTAAATTAAATCCTGTTTTCGATATCGATGAAAATTGTTTAAAAGCCGAAATACCAAACATGATTTTGCAACCCCTTTATGAAAATGCTATAAAATATGGTGTTTACGAAGCTACCGAACCTGTAGAAATTAAAACAATTTGTAAATACAACGAAGAATTTTTGCAAATAATTATAAGTAATCCCTACGACGCAAATGTACAATCGAAAAAGGGCGAGGGAATTGGTTTGCGCAATATTCGCGACCGCCTGCAGATTATTTACGGAAATCCATATTTGTTAAAAATGGACGACGATAAAAAGAATTTTACCGTAACTTTGACCATACCACAAAAAACAAAGCAAAATGTCTGATAAACTGCGTACAATTATTGTTGAAGATGAAGAATTAGCCCGGAAATTAATGAAATCGTTTTTAAGCGGGAATGAAAAAATTGAGATTATTGCCGAGTGCGAAAATGGTTTCGAGGGGGTTAAGCAGATAAACGATTTAAAACCCGATTTGGTATTTCTTGACATTCAAATGCCCAAAATTACTGGTTTCGAATTACTTGAATTGCTGGATCATAAACCCCAGATTATATTTGCCACAGCATACGACCAGTACGCTATTAAAGCTTTTGAATACAACGCAGCCGACTACCTTTTAAAACCTTACTCGAAAGACAGGCTAACAGAAGCAGTGGATAAGGTTTGGGAACGTTTTCAAAAAGAGGGTATTGAATCCGACATGCTTGAAAGAATCGGGAATTTCCCCAAAGAAGAGTTTCTCGACAGGGTGGTGGCGAAAGATCGGCACAAAATCCACATTATTCCGGTCGATCATATCCGTTACATCGAATCAATGGATGATTACGTTATGATTTATACTACCGAAGGCAGGCATATTAAACAAAAAACCATGCGTTACTTCGAAGAAACGCTCGATCCAAATGAGTTCGTGCGAATTCACCGATCGTTCATAGTAAAAGTTTCAGAAATTAACGAAATCCAGCAGTACGAAAAAGAGTCTTACATTGTCATACTTCACGATAAAACCAAACTGAAAGTAAGCAAAACAGGATACAAAAACCTGAAAGACGTTTTGAGCTTTTAGTTTACCTTAAAATATCAACAGCTTGTTATAACTCCTTGATTTCCTGTTTTCAGCGTTGCAACACCCTAAAAATTTTTTGAAATAATTTCGAACAGTTCCTTTTGTTGGGCATCCATAGTCAGGAACCTGGTTTTTGTGTATGCGGAGTCAGGAAGAGTGTACGTGACTTGATACATGTTGTGGGTCAGTTCGGCTGCTTTTTGGAGCGAAAGTGTTGATTTTTAATGATATAAAACTCTTTCCAATTCCTTATAAATACAATAAGCTGTAAAAGCAAACAAAGGTGTGCTTCAATCCTGTTTTGCAACCTGTGATAGACAGGTCTGAGGCGTAAATCGGTTTTTGACATGCGAAACGCCTTTTCGATGTGCCACAGGTTTTTGTAGATTTCCATTACAGCTGCATCGGTCAACCGGGTATTGGTCACGTATCCTTTCAGTCCATCCCATACTTTATCCTGATTGTACTTTTCGTAATCGATTTCAATGGATACCTCGCCCGATAGTTTCAGGTATTTGTTGTAACCCTGGATGTTGATGTTTGATTTGGTAAGTTTCCCTGCTTTAATCTGTTTTTCCAAACGGGTCAGACCTTTTTTGCGGTTATATTCATCTTTTGTTGCCCTGGCTGTGGAATAATTTATAATCAGCCTTATTTTTTATTTTTTGTAATGCTGATGGTATCTCCATCACTGAACTAGTGCTGAAGTATTTCTGTTTTTAATCTTCCTGATTCATTTTTCAGCCTGGCACCAAGTATATACTCATAACCATTGGCCTCAAAAGCTACGATATTATCGTTCGACAACAAACCGGAATCGGCAATCAGCACAAGTTTAACCAGCTTAAACCGATGCACCATCTTTTCCAGAAACGGAATCAGTGTGACCTTCTTAAGAATTTCCTCGAAAATATCGTACCAAATGGCATAACCACACAGTCCAACCAGCAGACCAATAAATATTTGCGGGTTTTGGTGCTTGCCATTTTTCGTTAAACTCGTCTTACTCCGGTCGTCTTCATCGCTTGCCTCAAAATAAAGCGTGGTCATATCATAAAACACCACGCTGATGTTTCCTTCCAAAACTTTCTTGGTATGCGTAAATGCGATTTTCCCTACCTGCTCTTTGGCTTTGTGTTCAGCTTATCGAGAAAGCGGTAAACTGCATCGATGTCAAGCGTTACTACCTGGTAACGGTAAAGATATTCGATGGTTTTTAGTTTGCTCAGCGTGAATGCAAGCCGCGAAACGAGCAAATGCCTGAACAATTCCTTGCCAACCTGGTTAAACCCGATGTAATCAAAAATTTTCCCGAAAACCAGTTCAGGGCCTACCGTTTGGATACTGGAGTTGTGAAGCGATTCAAACACTTTCTCAACAAGAACATCACCAGGCGACGAAAACACAGTCAACGGTTCTGATAACCACACAATCTCCTGTCATGCCAACCGGGTTAGCCTTTCAATTTCCTGCCGTGTAGTGGGAGACCCTAACGATTTGACAACTTCGACGCGTAAGAATGCCATCTGTGTGAGTAACGACAAATACAGATGGCATCCTTTTTTTGGAATTTATTTTTCTGTTTCATTTTGGATAAGTCAAACCGGCCTCAGGACCCAGGGGAATTCCGGCTAAAATCCATACAATCAGTAATGATGTCCATACAATGAAAAAGGCGACTGAATAAGGTAACATTGTGGCCATTATGGTGCCAATGCCTGCTTTCGCATCATATTTCTGATAATACACAATAATCAGCGCAAAAAAACTCATCATTGGCGAAATAATGTTTGTTACACTATCGCCAATCCGGTAAACCACCTGCGACAATTCAGGCGAATAACCAAGCAACATAAACATGGGAATAAACACCGGCCCCATAATTGCCCATTTAGCCGATGCACTTCCCATAAACATATTAATAAACCCCGATAAAATAACAAACAGGATAACCATCGGAATCAAACCCAAATCGGCGTTTTGCAACAAGGCAGCGCCTTTTACTGCGATTAAAATACCAAGATTGCTCCATTTAAACCATGCGACAAACTGAGCTGCAAAAAAAACAAGTACCAGAAATGCAATCATTCCCTTAAAGCTGGTATTCATTCCGGATATTACATCTTCGTGCTTTTTATAGGTTCCGGCAATGTAGCCGTAAACAATTCCACATGTTCCGGCAATAATAAAAAGAACGGCTATAAAACCTTTTAAAACAGGCGAATGCAGTATCATATTGTCGCTTCCCCGTAAAAAACCATGATCGGGAATAAGGCCCCAGGCAATTAATATAATAAAAACCAGAAATACTATGCCGGTCCACTTTAATGCTTTTAATTCCCTTGAAGTCAGATTGGTAATTTCTTCTTTTTCAACATTCCCGGTGTATTTGCCAAGTTGTGGTTCGACAAACGATTTGGTAATCCATGTACCAGTTATTGCAATTACAAATGTTGAAACGGACATGAAATAATAATTAGCTGTTGGCATCACATAATACTGTGGATCAATAATTCGGGCAGCTTCGGTTGATAACCCTGCAAGCAGCGGATCAATTGTACCAATCAGCAAATTCGCACTAAAACCCCCGCTTACCCCTGCAAATGCTGCCGACATTCCGGCAATCGGGTGCCTTCCAAGCGAATGGAAAATTACCCCTGCAAGTGGTATAATTAAAATATAGCCCAAATCTGAGGCAACATTTGACAATATACCTGTAAGGACAACCATGAAAGTGATAGAATTTCGCGGGGCCTTAACAAGCAGCAGGTTTATAGCTGCTTTAATTAAACCGCTGCTTTCGGCAACCCCAATCCCAAGGATGGCAACCATTACAATTCCGAGAGGTGCAAACCCGGTATAGCTGTCAACCATTTCAAGAAGAATACGATGAAACCCTTCTTTCGAAATCAGATTGATAATATGGATTTTTTCTCCGGTAGCAGGATTACTGCCCGACCAATTGAGCCAATGGCCAATACCTGAAAAGAGAAGTGTAATTAATGCAAAAATTCCGAATAAGGCTGCCGGATGTGGTAAAGCATTCCCTGCTTTTTCGATGAAATTCATTAACCGGCTGTTGTTTTTCTTCATAACTGTTTTTCTGTTTTTGGTTCATCTGCTTCTAACCCGGGATAATGAAACAGGCTGGTAAAATTGTTTCACATCGACGATCGTACAAAAGAGGCACAAAATATCTTTTTTTTGTAATTTTTCAAATGAAATGTATGTTTTTTGAATAAGGTAAAATTTTACAACCGCATATAAACCGGTTTGCGTTTAAATAACGTAAAAATGTAAAAGAGGCGAATGGTTAAATTATGACAAACAAGGTCAACTCCTTGTTGTCCTGGATTTTTCAGCGATAACAAGCATTTCAAAATCTTCGGTCGTCAGTTTATCGTTTCGTGAAAAAGCGCCAAGTTTAGCCCCCAAAATATCGATTTTCAAAAAATCAAGCGATTTGAGCAACCAGGTTATTTCGCAGGGTACATAATAGCGTTCGTTGCAATGCAGTGTTTTTTTGTTTCCAAGGTCGTCAGTAACTTCGGTAATGTTATGGTCGCGAAATGTCGTTAAATCGAAGGTGTTGCTGCGGTAGGTTGCATTTCCTTCCTTTGAATCTGCAGCACAAAACTTTTCGACCGAATGATACAATGGAAACAGGCCGTTTAGTGTGGTGAAAATAAATTTTCCCCCTGGACCGAGCGATCGCGCCACGTTTTTCAAAATTTCAAAATTCATTTCGTCGGTTTCCATCAACGGGAACCCACCCTCGCAAAGCATAAGTGCAACATCAAATTCAGCTTCGAAAGGCAGGTTACGTGCATCGTGTTTCTGAAAATCAATTTTCAGGTTCCCGTTTCTTGCCTTTTCGCGTGCCAGACTGAGTTGCGATTCGGATAAATCAATCCCCGTAACGGTGTATCCCCGTTTTGTCAGTTCTATTGTGTGGCGCCCCGTGCCGCAACCGACATCAATAATTTTCAGGTTTCTGTCGAAATTGAGTTCTTCCTCAATAAAATCGCATTCACCTTTGGTTCCCTGTGTAAAACTTTCGTTATCGTAATTTTGTGCGTAATTCTCGAAAAGAGTTTCGTACCACTGTTTTTTATCCATTGTTTAAAACCATTTCTTTTTTCGAAAATAAATAAGCAAAGCAATAAAAACCAATAACATAAATCCCAGAACAGCGAAATAGCCGTATTTATAATGCAGTTCGGGCATATTGTCGAAATTCATTCCATATACCCCTGCAATAAAAGTTAACGGAATGAAAATGGAGGCCATAATAGTAAGCACCTTCATAGTCTCGTTCATTTTATTTGAAGCGCTGTTCATGTACAAATCGAGCAGGCCCGAAGTCATATCGCGAAAAACTTCAATGGTTTCGATAACTTTTATGGCATGGTCGTACAAATCCCTGATAAACACTTTTATATCGCTGTTTATTAGGGGTTCTTCCAATTTTTCAAACTTTCCAATCATTTCACGTAATGGGTACGCCGACCGTCGGAGCAAAAGCGTTTCGCGACGCAACATGTGTAATTTATTCAGGGTGTTTTTATCCGGATTTTCCATTAATTCGGTTTCAAGATCTTCCAGTTTTTCGCCAAAATTCTCGAGTACCAGAAAATAATGGTCAATTACCGAATCGAGCAAAACATACAATAAATAATCGGCGCCTTTTTTTCTGACCGAGCCCTTTTTTTCCCTGATCCGGGTCCTGACGCCTTCGAAAACATCTCCGGTTTTTTCCTGGAAGGTGAGAAGAATATTGCCCTTCAATATAAAACTAATCTGTTCATATTCAATTGAATCGTCGGTTGGATCTATCGAAAGTATTTTAATTACCGCCTGTATATAATCGGTATATTCTTCGAGTTTGGGACGTTGCCCAACACTTAGAATGTCTTCCATGCTCAGTTTGTGTACATCGAGGTGGGTACATATTTCTTCAATCGATTTTTCATCGTGGAGCCCGTCAATATTAATCCAGGTGACGGCATTTAACGATTTTATCAATGCTATTGCCCCGGCAATGGTTTCAGGTTTTTTCTCTTCAAAATATTCTTCCGAAAAATGGATAACCGAAATGTCGACCTTTGTCATTTTTTGCTCACCGGTAAATACAGGTGTTCCTGGAGCCATTCCTAATTTCAATTTTCGCCTGTGCTTTTTCTTTTTGGCCATTTTGTCTGATAATTATCGTTTAAAGGTATAAAAATCGCGGCAAACTGTTAACCTGTTTTTTGGCTGATGTTTGTTAGAAGTTTAATGTTGAAATTCAAAATAATGTATTGACTTTCGACAACTTCTTTCAATAAATTGCACAAGTGAATTGTTTACCAATCCGGTTATTTCATTTTTTCAAAAAACAGTGTGAAATTTCTTTCAAAGGTCCCAACAGTAACTTTCATTTTGTTTTCGGAAAAAGGTTGGTACCGGATAAATTTTGGAAAATCGTGAGAGGGATTTTCAAAAGAAAAAATTGAATCGGCAGTAACAAGTTTGAACCCGATTCCGGTTCCCTGGTTTTGATTTAAAACCGTGGCTGTGTAAATTATTTCGTCGCCTTTTTTTTCCAAATCAAGATACTCGGAAACAACAATTTTCCCTTTTTTGATTTGATATGAAAATCCTTTTAAAACGTTGTCGTTAACAAGGTCCCAGTGTTCAAACGTCTCTTCATTGTCAAGTTTCCATGTTCCTTGCAAAAAGGCAGGAAATGTTTGTGAAGTGGCAGTTGTTGCAATTAAGGTTAGCAGGAAAAATGTATAAAATAGAATCTTTTTCACAGTTTATAGATTTTTGAGATTTCTTTTAAGAAAATCAGAGTCTGTTTTATTTAGTCCGGCCTTCGGCAATTTTGTCAAATTCGGTATCAACGGGTTCCCAGAGTTCAATTTTATTCCCCTCAATATCCATAATGTGGACAAATTTTCCGTATTCAAAAGTTTCTATTTCATCGAGTACGGTAACGCCTTCGCGTTTTAGTTCGTTAACCAGGGCTTCAATGTTTTCGACCCGGTAGTTTATCATAAAATCTTTAGCCGAAGGTTCGATGTATGTTGTATTTTCGGGGAAAGGGCCCCATTGCGTAAATCCCTTTTTATCGGGGTTGTCGGCCTGCCTCCATTCAAAACTGGAACCATATCCGTCGGTTTGAAGCCCCAGGTTTTTACTGTACCACGCCTTCATTTTTTCAGTATCCTTACACTTAAAAAATATTCCTCCAATTCCGGTTACTTTCTTCATTTCAGTGTTTTTATATTCGATTCGTAAATTTCAATCCACTTTTCCGGTGTAATTTTTTGTACAAGCTTGCCAATCAGTTCAAACGGGATTTGATCAGGCTTTTTAAAGCGCACACAACTTTTACCCATATCCGGCTTCAGTTTTGAATATTTAGGATATTCAGCAGTAAACCAGTCCAGTATTTCCTTGTCGGCATAAATTGCGGAATGATAAAAAGCAATAAAGTTCTTTTGAGATGCAATATTTATAAACGGGAGCGGCAATCTCGGGTTGCAGTGATAGCCTGACGGATATATTGTGTACGGCACGACATAGCCTATCATTCCGTAGCTCATTTCTTCGTTAAATCCATGGGGAAGGTTGTCGAGAATGACCTGCCGCAAACGGTTCATCGCGGGTTTCCATTCATCGGGAATTTTTTCGAGGTATTGTTCGGGTGAATTGGCTTCGATTTTCATAACAGTCTTTTATTTTGATTTTCCCTTCCTTTTCTCCATGTTTTCTGCAACCCTGTATTTTACAACTTTACTAATTAAATCAAATGGAATGGGTTTATCTATTGGAAACTGGATTGTGCCTTTTCCGGTGCGATAAATTGCCAATTCATCAATAAATTCATCGATGCCTGATGGTGCAGGGTAGAACCCGATATGATTTTTGAAAGCAGCAAAATGAACGAGGTTGCCGTTTAAAACAAAGGTTGGCATTCCGTATTTTATGGCTTCTTTTGCTTCGGGGGCAGCCAGACGAATTACAGAACGTATTTTTTCGAGGGTTGCCCGTATTTCCGTTGGAAACTCGCCAATATATGAATCGATGTTGTTATAGGTTTGCATTTTGCTTTTAGTTGTTAAACGTTTTTGGGCCGTGGCGGTTCAAAATTTCTATCTGTTCCGGCTAACCAGTTTGTTCCAGTTGCCCGATTGCTTTCCTGTCATTGAAGAAATAGAAAGTTTAAGAATTACTATAAATTCAACTTCTTTTTGTTCAAAGTCCATTTTACCGGAGAACCCGTGACGCGCCATAATAATTTCAAGGCCACGTTTTTTTTCTTCAAAAGCGGTAATTATTTCAACAGTTCCATAACCCACTATCGAACGGTAAAGCATGCCCCATTTGCATGCGACCTTGTCTTCAATAATTTCAGTCTTGTCTTCAACCTCAAAACAAACCGTTGAATTTTGGCGCAACAAATCAATTTTTTTACCCTCGGGGGCCGAATGGATGTAAAGGCAATTTCCGGAATAACCATAATTGAAGGGTAAAATATAGGGCAGTCCGTTGTCGATCATTGCAATCCGGCAAATTACCGATTGTGTCAGAATTTCCTCAAGAACCCGTAAATCGGTAATTTCCTGGTTAGCTTTTCTCATTATTGTTCGGTTAATATTATTTAGGATTCGGTTGACGGAGGTTCGGCAATATTGAGTTTGTTTCTGAAATGAAGCGCATTTTGAGGGAAATAGATGCTGATCCCATGTTTTTTTAATTCCTTAAAAACTTCAATTCTGATATTTCTTTTAATATTTTCGACCCTGAATATTTTGTTGGTGAAAAAACAGATGGAGAAAAGCAGCGCCGAATCCCCGTAATCTTCGAACCTTACAAAAGGCCCGGGCGATTTTAAAACAAGCTCGTTTCGCTGGGTTACCTCTTTTAAAATCTTCATTAACAACAGAACATCGGTGTCATAATCGGCCCCAATGCTTATTTTGAACCTGGCTGAAAGTTGGCTGTGGGCCCGGTTTATTACACTGTTTCCGGTTAATTGGGAATTAGGTAAAATTACATTATCCTCATTTCGGCCTGCTGCAGTAGTTGTCCTGAAATTTATTTCCTGCACTGTATAAGTGGCGCCGTTTACTTCAATAATATTGCCAACTTTTTGCGTTCCGTTGAGTAGAAGTACAATCCCTGAAATAAAACCGTTAAACAGGTTCTGCAACCCAAAGCCAAGTCCAACCAGCGCTGCAGCCGAACCTGCCATTAAAACCGTTATATCGAATTGAAGGATATGAAGGCTTATTAATAACGATAATGTAATCAGTTTGTATTGAAAAAGTTTGTTGACAGAGAATTTTTTTGCCACATCGGGTGATTTGGAACGATAGATTAACCGCCTGGATGCAATGGAAAAAACGACGATAACGATTAAGAAAATTAGGAAATTAACTTTGTAGAATAATTTAAACGAATATTTTCCAATCTCCAGTACGTTATAATCAAAAAACTCTTTCATTTTTTTGCAGTGTTTAAAATTCGTTGTTCAATCGCCGGAAATAAGAATGTATAAAACAGCTTTCAGTTTTTATAAATCCGGGTTTTTATAATCATTAAATATACAAATTAGACCTTTTCCGAGCCCTTGTAATAGTAAAATATTTTTGGCGGTAGTTGTTTCTGGTATTCAAAAGTTGGGTTTTCTTTTATTTTAGTCTACTCCAAAAAGTCGTTTTAGCCACAAAAGCACTAAAACTCTAAATTTCACTAAATTATAACAAATTAAATTTACGATTTTTGTGAATTATGTGATTTAGTGGCATTTTTTCAAACTCCCGCTTTGGGGGTTCGGGTGAAGATTGACTTTTCGGAGCAGGCTCAGGGTTTAACTTTCCAGATTTTGTCTGAGGCCTGAAGGTATTCAACAAGCGCAGCGGAGCCATACCACTCGTACATTTCGGCGGCAAGCAGCCCTGCTGCAACAGCAGGATCGGTCAAAACAAGTTTTTTGGCTTCTTCAAGCGCAGGTACATCAAATACATAAATGCCCCTGTATGTACGGTCGTTTTTGCCTATTGGCCCGGCAATAATCAGTTTTCCTTCATTAACAAGTTTGCCTATATTTTCCATGTGCCCCCTGAAAGCTTCCGTAGTTTCTTCTTGTGTTGCTGTTTTGTTTTCACCGGTTTTTAGGATAACCAGAACATACTTTTTCATTCCATAATCGTCGGCGCTAAGCTTTTTAGCCAGTGTTTCATCGTAATTTGGATTGTTGTTTTGGGCATTCAAAGCGCCAAATGCCAGTATTATAAATGCAAGTGTTAATATGTATTTCATTGTGTTAAAATAGTATGAATTCTGAATAAGAACAAATCTCGATGGGTATTGTTGAGTGCATTGAAATTATCGGCCATTCCTCAGGTGTGATGATATCAGGCACCAGGGATGAATCAGCGCCACGCGCTAATCCATAGAAATAAACCCCGGCTTCCCTGCCTGGTTTTTACCAAAACCCCCTGATAACGCTGAAAAAGAGGCGGCTGGCGTAAAACCAATAAATAGCCTTATTTCGGAACGGGACTTAGGAATTTCGCCATATCCCGGAGCCAGTCCGGGTACCGGTGTGTATTTCAGTATTGGGTTGCACAACTCAACATATTCGGGTACCGGGATAAGCATTGGCATTGTCACGGGCGGTATTAAAAGAATCGGGAGCGGGTGGTTCCTTTTTCAACTGAAATGCCTGTGGTTTATTTTTGCCCTTTTCGGCATCAAGAACCTGTTTTAAACTTAAACAAACAACGCTGGCTACAGTTTCAGCATCGCCAGGCCGCATAAATGCACGCCGGTAAGCGCCAATTTATCCCCATTCCAGGTTGGGACTTCGGGGCCAATTTCGTTGTAATTGTCAGTGCAATAAACAATAAAAATATCCGAGCAGAATTTTTGGTCTTGAACTGATTGATTTATTTTAAGAGATGTTCTTATTCTCCATACTTCGTTAAAAAATTAAGCGGCGATAGCGCCGTAATATATAAGTTCATTGGCATGATTTCTATTTTTAGCAGAGTGTGCATTTATACCGAACACTTCAATAAATCTATGCAATAATAACCT
>JBBINB010000101.1:0-15838 GCA_037444065.1 Draconibacterium sp. | reverse complement strand
GCAGACAGGGACTTCGCTCAGTCTGACTGTCACCCTGAGCGGAGTCGAAGGGTGTTGGCCTTTCAGATTTTTTCATCTTAGTTCTTAACTAAACGACATTAGATTAGATTTTAAAACAAATCCTAAGTTTACGGATTAATTGCATCTTGATTTTTGAAAATAACGATTTAAAAGAATTGGGTTGGGCAAAACCTTCGGGTTTAGGAATTCGCCAATTTTTTCCATAAAATTTTTCTAAAACTTTTTCGGGATTATTAGGTATTAAAATATTCATCCCCAAAAACGAATACCCGACCGGTTTATTGAGAAAGCTTGCTTTAATATTATATTTATTATCAAAAGTTCTTATTTTTTTGAACCAATAATTTTTTTCTTCAAAAAAATAAATATCAATATACTCATTCTTACGCATCATTGATAACAGGTTGTTCCCGTAACGCACAGTTTCAAGCCCACTTTTTTTAAAGACAGGCAATAATTCAACAAATTTGTTTTTGTCTTCTTTTAATACAAATATATCAGTGTCTTCGTCTTGCTCAATGAAATTATTCTCTCTTATAGCGCCAAGCAACGTTCCGAAAATTAAACCATAATTAAAACCGGCCGATTTAATTATATTGTAAAAAATTTTCAGATTTTCGGCAGCAATGTCACGGTTAATTTTTTTTCTGCCATGGAATAATTCTACTTCTTCATATGAGAATCTTTTACCATTGATGTCAATATATTTAATCATTTCACAATATTTTATATTTTTTGCAAAACCAAAATCGGTAGATTAGAATGAAAGAGCTGGCAAGTACCGTAGATAAAGTTAGAAAATAAATAGTTATTAAGCTGAAAATATAAAGGCAACCCACTAAGCAAAGATAAAAAACACTACCCCAAATTATGCTTTCATTGTATTGTTTTTTATATCCCATTGCCAAAAGCATTGGAGCGCCCATAAATACCGATGCAAGTTCGGTGATTGCCGTTACTCCCAATATGAACAAAACAAATTTGGCGTGAACAAGTTCTGTACCTCCAATTATTTTTATTACTGGCTCTGCTAAAATATACAACGATAAATAGCCAACAATATAAACTCCTAAGAGCAATATTAAAATTTTTTTTACTAGTTGTATATTTTTTGTCCTTGAAACATTTGGAAATAATACCTGATTAAAAATGTTAAAAGGCATTTTCATAACCCCAACAAGTTTTTCAGCCAGATCATAGTAAGCAACTTCCCCATAACCAATGAAAGTTCCTATGAGTAAAATGTTGGTGCGGTTTATGGCCAATACTGAAACTCGGGAAGAAAAAAAAGGAAAGCTGTTTTTTAACGTTTCTTTAATACCTGAAAAATCAGGCCTCAAAGGTTTTAATTTGTGCTTTGCGAATATTATATAAAGACCGATAATACTAGCCGTAATAGCTCCTAAGCTGGTTAAAGCCGGCACCCAGACATAATGCCCGGGTTTTACCACAAAAACGAAAATTGATATCAGAAAAAACAAACGTGAAGTGAGTGTTAAATAGGTAATAAACTTCATTTTTTCAATTCCCTGAAAATAAAACCTTGGATTAATTGCCGAGTCAATCAGAAACCCGAATGTTGCAAAAAATAACCATTTGTGTTCTTTTAACCTGGGGATAAGAAGAACTGCCGTCAGGAATATTATAAATGAAAGTAATGCAAAAAAAGATTTAACAGTTAAAACGGTTGAAACTATTTGGGAGACTTTTTTTTTGTCGTTGCGCCAAATTGAAATCTCCCTTATCTCTGATATTTCAAAACCAAAGCTTATAAAAACTAAAAAATAACCTGCAATTGTATTGGCATAAATTACCAACCCATAAATGTCTTTCCCGAGTACGCGGATGAGGTAAGGATATGTGATTAATGGGAAAAGTAACTGAAACAATTGTAATATTGATAAGTAATTAAAATTGCTTATCAATATTTTATTATTTTTTAGTCTCGTCTTAATTCTTAGTGGTTTCAAATCAGTAATTCTTTGTGTGGCAGTTAAATTTTCAGATTACTGAACAATAACTCAAATATTGTATTGACGCTAATTTTTACAGGATTATTCATCAGTCTTTCGTAATTTATATTTTTTGTTGCCTTTTCAAATGTTTCTGATGAGATATTCAGCACGTTTAAATCAATTTCGATATTTATATTTTTAAAATATTGGTTGATTGTTTTTTCCAACGTATCCGTAGTACAGTTCATTCCGTTTGCAACTTTATTCAGAATCATTTTTACATGTTCAACACCCCTGTTATCATTACAATTTTCATAATGAATTTGGCTATGAACATTTAAAAAGTAAGGTAATGTAAGAGCCACGGCGTGCCCATGCGGCAATCCTGCATGTTTTGTAAACCCGTAAGCCAAAGCATGTGGTGCCGTTGTTTTTGCGATATTAATAGCTTTGCCTGCCAAATGTGCGCCTATAGCAACTTTTAAGTGCGACAATTCGTTGCCCCGTTGCACTGTATCTGGCAGATTGGCCCAAACCAACTTGAGCGCTTTTTCAGAATATATTCTTGATTCTCCGGTTGATTGAACGCTCCAGAACGATTCAATGGACTGTGCCAGAGCATCGGCGCCCGAAACCGCTTTTTGGTAGGGTGTTTGGCTGTATTGCAATTCGGGGTCAATGATGGCAACATTGGGAATAAGCTTTGCATGTGCTACCGAAAACTTGGTATCAGCAATATACATTACGGCAAAATGTGTTGCCTCGCTGCCGCTGCCGGCTGTTGTTGGTAAACAAATATGCATGACAGGTTCAAACCAGCTATTTATTAGATTTTTTTCGGTAATTGCATTGCTTGTACCCTTCTGATAATAATTTATCAGTTTTGCCATATCTATTGCACTTCCACCTCCCAGCGATATTATTAAATCGCAATTGTTTTCATTAAAGAATTTAATCCCTTTCAGCACATCGAGGCTATCGGGATTGGTTTGGAAATCATAAAAATGGGTGACATTATATTGTTTAAATAGCCATTGCAATTTTCTTTTTGCCCCACAACTTTCGAAAGAGTTTTTTCCGGTAACCAAAAGAATATTTTTCTTTTTTGTTTTTTCCAGAATAAATTCAAGTTCAAGAATTGCCCCGGGATATATGAAAGTATTCTGCATTTCTATTTTTGAATAAAGGTTTTCAACAAATCTTTATTCTGTTTTGGAGTTGAGGTAGGCCGACCTAAATCCTTTCGTGCGCCTTTTTTTATTTTAATTTCGAGAAAAGCTGTTTCGTTACTTTTAACAAGCGCCGGCAAGGTTTGCTCAATATCGTTTGTGGTTTGCACTGTTCCAATGCTTTTCAAGCCAAATGATTTGGCGGCATCTAAGAAGTTAATTTTATTTCCAATGGTAGGTTGCCCGCCAACCGAATCATGAGCCCCGTTGTTGAATAAAATAATCTTCAGGTTTCTGGGTGCAAGGCTTCCGGCAATTGCATAATTGCCAAGGTGCATAATGGCTGAGCCATCTCCATCAAAACAATACACCTGTTTTTCGGTTTTCGCCAGCGCAATGCCCAAAGCAATTTGAGAAGCGTGTCCCATGGACCCAACTGTTAAAAAATCAGTTTCGTGCGATTGGTTATTTTTTTCACGCAGTTCAAACAGTTCGCGGGATAACATCCCGGTAGTTGAGACAATTACAGCGTTTTTGGGTATGTATTTCAATACCGCACCGAGCGCTTCTTCGCGAGTGGGCATATAAGCCGTAGCATTATCCTGTTCAGGGTTAAAGGGTTCAAACGTTCCTTTACGCACAAGAATTGCCACCGGAGCAGAAGTTTCTATAGCTGTTCTTACACTTGTTTCTATTACAGAACAAAAATCGGTATTGTGGTCGATAAGCTGCCAGGGTATTTCCATGCAGTTGAGCATATCGGTTGTTACCCTGCCTTGCTTAATGTGCTGTGGTTCGTCATTTACGCCGGGCTCTCCACGCCAGCCAATTAATAATAGCATGGGTATTGAATAAACTTCTTTATCGGCGAGCGACAATAGCGGGTTTACAGCATTTCCAATTCCTGAATTTTGCATATAAACCATTGGAATTTTATTTGATGCAAGATGATAACCGGTTGCTAAAGCAATAGCGCCGCCTTCGTTGGCCGTTATTATATTTTTATGGGCGGGTGTATTGGCCGTAATGTACGCGCAAATGTCCTTTAACAGCGAGTCGGGTACGCCGGTAAAAAAATCGACGCCCTTTCCGATTAGTTTTTCATAGAAATCACTTGTTTTAATCATAGCGTTGCTTTTTTATTTTGTTCCCGGTATAAGGGTAAGTATTTCCTTGATTGGCATACAAAGGTCATCAGCTTCGAGTGAGCGGTTATTTGTAAGTATGGTTTTTGCCACATCGACCATTGCCGGGTACGAAGAACGTAGCATGTGGTTTGCATAGATGACGATGTTTGCACCCCACTCATAAAGAATATCTTCGGTAATGTGGTTATAAGTTGAAGGTACAACTACTATGGGTGTGCCTGAATCTTTTTGTCTGAATTTTGTGCAAAACTCTTTAATATCGTCGCCCGATTTTTCTTTGCTGTGTATCATTATCCCATCGGCCCCGGCGTTGGTGTATGCAAATGCCCTGGTAAGTGCATCGTCCATGTTTTTACCGCAAATAAGGCTTTCAATGCGGGCAATAACCATAAAGTCGTTGGTTATTTGTGATTTTTTGCCTGCACTTATCTTAAAGCAGAACTCCTCAATGGTATCCTGTTCTTGTTTCACATCGGTTCCAAACAAGGAGTTTTTTTTCAGTCCAATTTTATCTTCAATAATAATAGCTGATACCCCAAGACGTTCGAGGGTGCGAACTGTAAACACAAAATGTTCGGGCTTGCCGCCTGTATCGCCGTCGTAAATCATTGGCTTGGTGGTGCATTCAAGCATGTCGTTAATAGAATGGAGACGGGTTGTAAGGTCAACTGCTTCAATGTCAGGTTTCCCTTTCGAAGTTGAGTCGGTAAGGCTTGACGACCACATTCCATCAAATTCTTCCAGTTTACCGTTAATGTTTACATTAATATTTTCGCAAATCAAGCCGGTTAAGCCACTGTGCGACTCCAGTATCCGGATAATGGGTTTTGCTGTAATTAATCGCCGCAGGCGTTTTAAACGTACTTCGGGGGTTGTGCCAATTTCTTTCATGCTGAGGTTTAGTTGTGTCGATGAAATTCCTTTTGTGTATGGTACATCAACCAGCACCCCGCTCCATTCATTAAGGGCATCAACAACTCGTTGTCGGGTTTTTTGTTGAACCCCTTCTTTCCAATCATCGCCATGTACTACAAAATCTGGTTTTATAGCCAAAAGATTTGGAACGTAATCGAGGGTGGTCTGGGGTATAACCCGGCTAACGCCTTTTATATTTTCAACAACAATTTTTCTTTGTTCAAATGTCATGTATGGCAAACGCTTATAGCTTGCAATGGCTTCGTCTGTAAGTAGCCCTATAATGACATCTCCTAATTTGCGCGCTTCGTTAATAATGTTTAAGTGTCCGGGGTGTATTAAATCGGCGCTCATGCCTACATAAACTTTTTTCATATTTATATTTATTAAGTAACCAATGGGTGAACATATTTTTTATGGTAATGTAATTTCAAAAAATAATAAGCTAAAGATTAAGGCCAAGTGCAAAGGGCAGAGTGCGGACTGCCAGTTAAAGTTGCTTAACACTTTTGTTGAATTGCGTGATTTAATTCGTTTTATTGTAAAAGTCCAGTTAAAATTACAAAACCTACCGATTTAATAATCAATAGGTTTTGTAATTTATGAACATTCCATTTATATTATGTGTATCCAAATCTTTAGGTTTTTCATTTTCTCTCAGCAATATGTCAATAATTATATTTCTAAAATTTCTTTCAAATACGGAAATTATAAAATTATTGTGGGCATAATCAAAAACTTTTTTACTAAATATATTTAGTTTTTCCGGAGACTCAACAGCTAATTCATTCAATTTGTTGTTAAGGTAATCTAACCTGTAATCATCCAGAAAAATTGCGTTATCGCCTAACCTGTTAAAACCTGTATCCTTCATAACAATAGGAATAAGTCCGTGTAACATCCCTGTGGTTATGGAAGTTGAAAAACCCTCTGAACATGAAGGAAGGATAATGTATGTACATTTTTCCATTATTTTAAGGAAAATATCGGATTTGATATCAATATATCCGTATTCTATAATATTTTTCCTTTTGGGAAAATTAATTAATTTCTTTTCCTTGACTGAAAGGCCACAGACATGCAATATTATATCATCTCTTTTACTAAAGATATCAATCAATAAATCTAATCCCTTATGAATAGCGCCTCTTGAACCTAACCATAAAAAATGTTTTCTTGATAATTGATGATTCTTTTTCGTTGAAATTAATTGTGGGTTAATTATACCGGTTGGAAATATAGTATATGGATTTTTGTAATGATTTAAAAGTGGTTCAGTTTCGCTTAATGTGATAACATATGAATATTTTGTATCTAAATGATGTAATTTGTAAAAGTTTCCACTTCTCTCTAACTTAATATACCTCCCATGCCGAGTAAAATAATAGTCCAAACGCCTTTTTTCTTCGCGGTATGATATAAAGGGATGATTTTCTGTCATATATAATATTGAAATTGCTTCAGGCTGCAATTTTGTTATTTGATAAAAACTTTCCCCAAAACCAAAAATCAAATCATATTTCTTTTCAGAAACTAGTTTTACTGATTGAATATTGTTGCAATCTATTATATCAATACAATACCCTAACTCAGAAAATATTTTTACTATTTTAAATATTTCATTAATCAGTGTCTTACCATTGGTTTTTTCTATATTAACAAAATAACCTGTTACTACATAACTTATTAATAGTTTTTTTTGACTATGAACGTCAAAATTGATATTTTGGACAATATTGGAATCCTTAATTCTGTGGATATAAAAATTTTCTTTTAAACGAACCCAAATCTTATCCTTTGTTTTTGTAATAATATTTGTAATCATCAATTATTAAGTAGATTGTATTTACTTTATTTTGCATTATTTAATCCAAATACCCCTTCTTTTTTTATAAATAATCTGATAATATTGTATGGGAGCCAGAAGATAAGTATTGAAATTAGAAATAATAGCGGCAATAAAAACGGCATACACCCCCATTTTATAGTACTTTATCAAAATTAGAACGGTAACTATATATAAAAACGGACTTATAACATTAGCCCAAAATTGTATCTTTAATGCACTAATGCCATTTAAAAAACTTACATACTTTCCTCCAAAAATACTAGAACTAAAAAAAAGAAAGCAAAAAAGTGATAAAGAAAAAGCAATCTCCACCTTGCCTTGCCCAAGCCATAAAGTATATATCTGATTAGAAAAAATCAACATTAACAGACCAATTCCCATTAATAAAATATTTAAAATATTATAATTCTTTATCCCCTTTTTAATCCATTGAATATCGCCTTTTGCAAAAGCTTCCGTGGAAGCGGACCAAAATGGATTTAAAAATAATATATATACCATATTTAAAACGCCAAAATATTTATAAGCAATATTATATGCTGTCACCTCAGTTGTTCCGAAACTTCTGGCTATAATAATGTTTGCCGTTTGAAACTGCAATATATTTGCCACTTGAATCACGAAAAAAGTAGAACCTAAATTTAACAAACTTTTTGCATAGGAGAATTTAATTTTCGAGAATCCAGGACGATATTTTTTAAATGTACCACTAAAAAAAAACATGTTAGCGCCTAATAATACTAAAAGTGGTGGAACACAAAAGGCAATCCCTAATTTAATTAATGATCCTTCTGTGGTTTTTACGAGAATTACAATAATGAATAAGGATATAATTTGCCCAATTACATCAATTAAAGCTGATTTTGCCGGTTGCTGATCAGCCATAATTAATGTAGTTATTATTTTTAAAACAAACTGGATACAAAAATAAGTGAATACAATTACTGCTAAAATTGAAATTTCATTTTGTATTTCTTCATTGATATTAAGTATTTGTGCCCAATTCAGAAAATAATTAACTAAAATAAAAATTAACCATACGATTATAAATATTATCGTCAGTATTGCATAAGTAGTACTAACATAAATTTGGGCAAGCGTATCATCACCTTTTGCTTTTGCTTCGGCAAACTTGTTCCGTAAACCCTGCGTTAAACCAATGTCAAAAAAAACAAACCATCCGACTACTGAACTTAGGGTAAGCCAGATACCATATTGTGAAGAAGTGATATAGTTCAGTGTCAATGGAACAATGGTTATACTTATGGCAATACTTGCACCCTTAATAAAAAAGGAATACAATATGTTCTTCTTCGCTTTAATACTTCGCTCATGGCCTGTTGTAAAGAACTGTGTGATAATGTATCGAAATCTATTCATGTTTTATTTGCCACACCAAAACTTAAAAAATTTTAAAAGTTTTTGAGATTACCTACTAAATTCTGTCAAAAGAAAACCAATGATTCCTTAACTTCCAGGTTTTCAACAAGCTTATTTGAATAAAATTTAAATAAAATCAGGCTTTTTTTAGAAGATTCATTAACTTAAAACTGCTAATTCCTGCTTTACAAGTATTTTTCGATTAGTTCTTTTGTTTCCTGTATATGTCCTTTAGAAGAAGCACCAAACAATACAGATTCAATTTTAGAAAAACTTCCCAGGTACTCAATAGCTTCTTTTGGTTTTAAAGCCCCGGCTGCCAAAACCTGCATCGCAACCGGGCGAAACTGTTTTTCATTCAGGTACTTTTCATAAATATCTTTGCCTCCCGACATTCGAAAACCATTCTCTATGGCCGACATTAAAACCATGAATCACAACAGGTTATTATTGCAAAGATTGATTGAAGTATTCGCTATAAATGCAAACTATGCTAAAAATAGAAATCATGTCAATGAACTTATATTTTACGGCGCTATTGCCGCTTAATTATTTAACGAAGTTTTGTAATTAATAATTCAAATCTATTTTTGTTTTATGTATTTGTCCAATATAGTGCAATACTTATTGGATATTTCTTTCCATTTATATTCTTTGGCGGCAATTGAATATAAATCAGATCTTAATTCTTCTAATTTAGTTTCTGTAATATTTGTTAATATATCTTTTAAGGTTGAAATGCTATTAAAATACAAAGCTTTACCTTTTGTTGTTTCTCGATTAGTTGGAACATCAAAACACAGTATTGCTTGCTTTAAATTCATAACTTCTACCAATGATGGCGCTGTTCCACAGCGTGAATGGGAGTGGATGTATATATAGGCATTTCCTCTAATGTAATCCAACTCTTTTTGGTCATATATAGCATCAAGTAAAATCATGTTGGTGTGATTGGAATATTTTTCTTTTAAATCTTTACCATAATTCGAAACATTCCAATTTGAAATCAATACTATTTTGAAATCTTTAAAATCTTCAAACGCTTCTAATACAAGGTGTAAATTATTGTCAATCTGTGCACGCGATACACTAACAGCATATCTCACCATTACAAATGGATATTTATTACTTAATATCCCGTCTTCACGGGGTATCCATGTAACATGGTCTCCTCCATATTTAATTACTTCGGAATCAGCATTGAAATTTTCTTTTAAACTTTTCTGATACGCCTTGTTATCAGCAATATTGGTGTCAGCGAAACGGGCAGCTATTCTGTGATTAAACTTTGCCCATCTTCGTTGAATCCAATTTAGTTTCTCCCGTTCCCATTCATTTAAACCCCCATGATTAATGATAACTGACTTTCTAAAAAAACATTTTAAAGGGGTCATAAAACCAGATCCGACCGGACTTAAATACAGAATGACATCGGCTGTAAATAAAGCTTCAACATATGTAAGAATGTCATATAAAATACCACTAAACCCACTTGCATCTAAATTAATGTACTTTAGTTTAGCTCCATAATACCTTTTTACTTTGACCGGATATTTGTTTGAATTACAATAAACAGTTATTTCGTAATTTTCACCTAAATATTGACACAGAAAATCGGCTAAGGTCTCAAATCCTCCATATCTGGCTGGAACGCCATGTGTTCCAACAATGTGAACCCGAAACTTTTTTGTTTGGCTAATCATTCCGCTAAATATCCCTTGTAATAATTAAAGATATATTCCTTTAAAGAAACCTTCCAGTTGCGCATTTGACTAACTCCCCTGATATCAAGTTTTTTTGTAAGCAATCGTTCTGACGCTGGGCGAGCAGCAAAGTAGATATTTTTAAAGTGATCCGACGAAACCTCCGTAATTTTGACTTTATCTTCCATACCTAATACTTTAAGCAATTCTTGAGCAACTTCAATTCGGCTTGTTTGACCACTACAAACACAATTGTAAAGTCCCCAGTATTCTTTTTCTATTAAGCATTTTACTGTTTTTGCAAAATCGTGAGTATAAGTCGGAGTGCCATCTTTATCGTTTACAATATATAATTCTTTTTTACCATCTTTTAACTGTTTCATCAGTTTCTGAATGAATTTCTTGTCTTTTGAAGGACCGGCTCCCATCATCCAACCCGCACGACAAACGAGATACCTTTTTGCATTTTCGCAGACAAACCTCTCTCCCAGGTATTTTGAACGCGCATATACTCCGAGGGGGTTTGGTGTATCCCAATCATCGTACAGGTCTTTCTCCCCGTCGAAAATACCGGCAGTACTTATATACAATATGGGAATATCGAGTTTGTTGGCTAAATAAACTGCATTTTCCACTGCCAGGGTATTTGTATTGTATGTATCATCCACATTTTCTTCGCAAAACTCCAAATCAGTGTATGCCCCTAAATGGAAAAGATAATTTGGATTAAAATCTTCCACATCTTTTTTATAGGAATCAAAATCACGGAAGTCCAAAAACGAAAGCCAATCTTCGTTAACATCTTTATCAGTGCACTTGATATCATACTCGTTTTTAAACTGACTGTAGAATGCCTCACCCAGCATGCCCCCGCAGCCGGCTATGTAAATTTTCTTTTTCATATTAATTGCCCTTTAAAAGATTTAATTATTTTTTTGAATTAGGCTTTTAAGTAATAATTGGTTTATACGGGAAGGGTGAACCTTAACCATTCTATTCAATACGTTTTCAAAAATTCCATCTTTCATATTGCTAAAGGTTAACCAAAAACAGTATTCGTCAATATAAGCCTGCATGTCAACCTGATGGTGCATTCCCCTGAGCCATCCTTTGAATCCCATGATGCACCAGTGAAAATTTTGGAAGTTGCCACCCTTTTTCCCGGAATCAACCTGTAACAGGTTTTTGTCATCTTTCTCTAAAGAAGCATATTCCAACTATTTATCCGTTTTTATTTGTGCATCCAACTCAATGTTTGTTTTCATAAAATTACCAAGTTCTTTTGAACTGCTCTTTTGGATAACCTTCCCACAAATACGGCTAACTCCTTTGCCGCTGCGCTCAATGGCAAATACAACTAGCTTTTTTTTGTCGTTTTTTCTCCCCAAAACTCTTTCTACGTGACCAACAACAACGGTCTCGTCAACTTCGGCGTTGCCATTGATTTTGTGGTTACCACTGCTCTCCATTGCTTTCATTATCTTGCTTTTGAGCTTCCAGCAAGTTTTTTGTCTTAGTCCCAGCTTTCTGCTCAGTTCCTTACTACTTAGTTAAATGTGAAAAACCCTCATTTTTCCAAAAAGCAAGAATACAAGCTTTCTGCTGAGGATTAAAATTAAGTTTTCAAATATTTCAAAAACAAGTTTTGCATCGGATTTTAACCTCCGAAGCATTTTTCTCAGGTTAAAACCTGCGGCTGCTAAAATAGAGTTCATAGTATCCCCAATGTGGTCGAGCAGGTAATTTCGGAGCATTCGGTGGTCGTGTTTGACGTGGCCAATTATCGGTTCTATCCCAGCCCTTGACCTGAAGCGTTGCCTCATTTTCTGTCGCTGGTATTGTCTGTCGGTTTTGCATGGTTTTCCTGGACAAATAATTTGTGTCCCACTGATTTGCTTGCGACCCCGGTAACCCCGGTCAACAATTCCTGTTTCTGGTTTATAACCGGCTATTCTTTCAACCTGTGCCAATTGTGGAGCGAGTGTATCGCCATCAAAAGGGTTACCAGCAAAACTCATTACTCCAATAATAATCCCCGATTTCCGGGTTTTTGCTATCGACACTTTGTTGCCAAATTCGTATTTTTTGTGTTCTTTCCCTTTGGCAATGCAACTGACCTGTGGCTGATGAAGACTGTAAACCTTGTTTTTTGAGTTTTTGTTTTGAGTTAGTACACGATTGAAAATAGTAAACTTATTCTTGTATTTCAACCGACGTTCTTCTGTCATTTTGCGTTCTAAGTCACGAAAAACTTTACCTGCAATTACTTTTATTCTGCGCCGGGCGGAAAGGGCTTTCTTTTTGCGCCGCGGATGGTCATGGAAGCGCTGGTCTATCATCAGTTGCTTTAATTCCCCTCTGTAGGTCTGACGAAGCCTGATGCCTTCACTTTTTGAGATTTTCCGGCACTGTTCTATGATTTTCTTCTGAAGTTTTACATCCGTCGGGAAAGTGATATTTTTCTCCTGAACGGTTGTGTCTATCAATACTTCTTTTTCCTGAACTTCTTTCTTTTCAAATAAATTGACTGTTGCCTTCAGTATTTGCTCTGCTCCCTTTTCCCCAATTCGCTGGCGAAATTTTATCAACTCGGTCCGGTCAAACGGATAATCGTGACGAAAATAAACTTCACCAGTAAAATATTGCCAGTAGGGGTTCTCAACCCAGCGGTCCAACACGCTTTCATCGCTCTGGTTAAACATCCGCCGAAGCATGATTATGCCAACTATTAACCGAATCGGAACCCCGGGGCGTCCATTGTCCTCACAGTAATAAACACTCAAATCTTTTTCAAGACTTTCCCAGTCTATTTTCTTCGAAAGCATAACCAGTTCGTGGCTTTCATTGATAAATTGCTTTAACGGAACATGAAACATGTTTAACTGCGGATGCTTTTCTTTTTTACCTACCATTTCTACCAGCTTTTTCCCAAATTTGGCTAAAATCTGGTAGATTTTTATCTCCTAAAATCAAAACTTATTAACATTATCATATTGATATTCAACAATATAATTAACGAAAAATCGTTTTTCACGTTCGACTAATTATCTGTGCGCATACAATGATCTTGCGATAAAATAGTTGTACCTGGAGCTATCACTCAATTAGATCTAATTTGTAAACATGCCGGATACAACCGATCTAATGTAAATCCCTTTTAAAAATTACAGTTGGATGACCAAGGTAATCTTTCATTATGTAAATCAAATCTCTCGGGAATTGGATTTTTGTTGCAATAAACATGTGGGCTGCAAACTTTAAACAATGTTTTATTTATCATTTTTATTAAGTATTCTTTTGTATAATTCAGATAGTTTAATTGCAACAGATTTCTGATCTAGTTTTTTTGAAAATATTAAGTCGCGTGGAGTACCTTCATTTTCAATTGATTTTACAACAAGTTTTGCCAAATCTTCTGGTTCAAAGTTTAGGCTAACATAGCAATTGCTGGCGCCTTCAAGCATTTCTTTGACATTCCCAACATTCGTTGCTACTACTGGGACATTGCAACTTATGCTTTCTTTAACCGAATTCGGAGATCCTTCAAAATCAGAGGTTAGAAGATGTACAGAGGAAGCATTAAAATAAAGAGGCATATCCTCCCTTTTTGTATTTACTAATTTCAATTCTTCAAAACAATATTCAGGGTAGGAATTTTTCAATTCTTTCATTGTGGCATCATACCTATCAACTCTCTTTTCCTTTCGAATTAAGAAAGAGCTTATAAAAAGGACATAGTTCTTTTGTATGTCTAATTTAAGTTTGTCTTTTGCTATATTCTTATTTATTGGTATAAAAAATTCAGTATTTACACCGTTAGGTAAATAGAATCCTTTACCGTTTAATTTAGGTATAAGATTAGAATTATTTTTGAATATCAACACATTAAAGAATTTTTTAATGATATTATATATTATTAATCCGTGTTCATTTCTTGGATCGCTTTGATAAGAAATAACTCTTGGAGTTTTTGTAAATCTCATTGTTAACAAGAACATTAACCCACTTAATGCATGGTGACAATGAACAAGATCAAATTCATTTTTGTTTAGGAATTTTCTTAACTTTATAATTCCCTTTAAATATTCCAATTTACCATTTTCATATCCATTTACGAAAAAAACTTTGTTATCAATACCCAGATTGGCGAGCGATTCAATTTGCTCTTTAACAAAAATCCCAAAACCTGGAAGACCAGGCGTAGGGTAATTATTAGTTACATGCAAGACCTTCATAACTCTATCTTTTTTAATCAATAGTATAACTTTTTGACAATTGGGGGATATCCGTATTATATTAATTTTACAATTCGATCTAAACTCGTTCTATAAGAAAGTAATTGTTTTGCCCTAAGATATCCTGTTTCCCTAATTCGATCAGATATTTCCGGATTATCTAACATCCAAATAATTTTTTCCACAATATCACCAATATTCCCACATTCAGCAGTAACCAATTCTTTCATGGGCATGAAATACTTTTCAATATCCCCAAAATTGGTTGTTAATATTTGTTTCTCTGCTGCAAAATACTCCCCCAACTTTGTTGGGAATCCAGCTTGTGTTTGAACAATGTTGGGCCTGGTTAAAACCAGGATTTTACATTTGTTGAGATACATCTTTACATTTTCAGTACTTACAAGTCCAGTAAAGGTGACTATTTCTGATATATTTAGTGATTCACAATATTTTTTCAGTTCAGGAATCCGGCTTTTTCCAAATGTTGCATCGCCTACAATCAATAATGTAACTTGTTTTTCCCTGTTTTTTAATTCTCTTATTGACTGAAGCAAATCATATATGCCGTCCTTTAAAGTTGGTGTACCGCAATATCCAATAGTATATTCTTCTCTTTCTTCTTTTCTATCTTCTTTAATTTGCCAATAGTCAAAATCAGTCAGGTTGGGATGCACAATAATTTTATCCTCAGTTATTCCACGTTTTAGATATAGGGCTTTTAAGTAATGACTGAACACTATTAGCCGATAAGAAAATTTGTTTAAAAAATAAATATTAAATAAGAAACTGTACCATTTCAGGTTTTTAAAAACTAATCCTTTAAATGTAGATTTGTCGTAAAATTCTGGCACAAAACTGATAATTTTTATTCTCAACAATTTTAAGATTATGAATATAGGTATATTGAACCGAATTTGATTATTGTATAATAATATTGAAATTGACTTTCTTTTGGAATATATTTTTATTATGTAAATTACTAACCTGATAATAGTAATTATATCATCCTTGATTTTCTTAATAAAAATGACTGGCCTTTGCACTGATCCTAAATATTGATAAGGTATGCCATCTTTTGATATATTATTTCTGCTTTCACTGTTTTTTTGGTTTCCATAAGCAAAACCCTTGAGCAACCATACTGAAATGTTGCAGTTATTTTCTTTTAACCCTCTGCAAAAAAGATTTAGATAAGCAGCTCCAGGGCCGCCTGCTGGAAAATTTGAACTGGTAATCAGAATATAAGCTTGTTTGACTTTATCCTGTTTCATAAATTAATTAGTTTAGAGTTACCCATAATTATTTCTTCTATCAAAAGTCTCTTACCTTTCCAGGCTGTTTAATAATTGCCTCTCTTGTATATTAGAGTTTATATCGAATTAGTTATTATTTGATTTTTCACTTTTATCTTCAGGTTGTGCAAGCCACAGGCGTTTAAAATGATTTTGTCTTCACGAAAA
>JBBINB010000100.1:0-15863 GCA_037444065.1 Draconibacterium sp. | reverse complement strand
TTCTCATATTAACTTAGATTTTGGTAAATCCTGTTAATTTACTGATTATCAGAGACTTAAACAAATTTATTTCTAACTTATTTTATTGATTATCAATTATTTAACATTGTTTTTAACGAAGTATTGATATAAGAACTGCACCCAAAATTATTATATCCTGAATTTACCTTAACCACGTATAATCCGGGTCCGATATTGCCGGGATTGATTTCTGTTTTGGTGTTTGCCAGGAAGGTTTTGTACATTTCCCTTCCACTAATCGAATACAATTGAAGGATTGCGTCTTTAATTACAGTATTATTCGATAACTGAATGGTGAAAGTTCCGTTTGCAGGGTTGGGGTATACCTTAAAGCGGGATGCATTTTCCACATTCTCTTTGATTTGTGTTGGCGGATTTTCTGCCATTTTCAGCAGGCTTATGTTATCGATATAAAACTTTCCTGTAAACTGGCCGGTTCCAAAATACAACCTAACGTTTTCATCATCGCGGGGCATATCGAGAAAAAGTTCATAGCTTTTTTTCATAGTGCCGATGACCAAATTTTTACGTACAATTTCGCCCCAATCGGAATAGTTTTTTGAAACGGTAATAAGCAATGTTTTTTGCTGGCCGGCATAAGCATCGAAAGTGAGTTTGTATTTTCCTTTTTTCATGGAGAGCCCGCTTTCCTGGAACCCAAAATGCCAGTCGGTGCCTGTGGTTTTCGTAATGTTGTTTACAAACATCCCGCCGATAACGGAGGTTGACCAGGAGATTAAGCTGCTGTTACATACATAAAAGTTCCACGAATTCCGGTTATTATCGAAAGTGCCGTTTGTAATCAACTCGTTTTTGTTTTTAAAAACGGGTGTGACACGTGAATTTTTTTTTACGATTTTAAATGTGAAGGGGTTGTATAGTCACGCTGAATAAACGGTTTATGGTTTTCATGCTGTTATTATTTATTGTTTTTGAAATTTAGTCTTTTCGATTGTTGCAGAAGTTTCGTATACTTTTTTTACATCGGTTTTTGGATTGCTGCACAAAAAAACCTTCACTCCTTTTTCCCTGAACCAGGGGTTGTTAACGGCGCCAACCTCGCTTATTGAGTTAAAAAGAGATTGCATTTCGTCGCTGTTGTAGTAAACGTAAATAACTGGCGATCCAGGGATCGTTTCCGGCGCCCAGAAAACATAGCTTTCTAAAAAAGTCACCGGTTCGGGCAGATTATGTTCATCCCCGTAAAGGTGGATTGCCCCGGCATAACCATAATTCCGCTGGCAATAAAAGGTGCAGTTTTGCTTTTCGTTTTCGGGTAAACTTTTATACGCGGTTGCCACGATTTCGGTAAGTTCCTGCCAGCCGGTCATATCGGAATAAACCTGCGAAATGCCGTGATCCCGGCCATCTTCCCAGCGCATAAATGGCGCCGGCACCCAAGTTCCGGTTACTTTTATATATATCGAGCTGTGGAAAAGGAAGCACGGGCAAAACATACGGAACCGACAATAATCCGTACAAAATGATTGTTACTGCCTGAATCAGATAAAATTGCCTAATGAAGAAATTTTCAACAAAACAGGCTCCAAATGCTATTAAAAACGGGAGCAGACCAAGCGCGTAGTATGCTTTGCCATTCATCAGAATAAACAATCCGAAAACAATTAGTACCCCATTCCCATAAACCTCAGGTTTTTTATTTCAGGAGAAAACAGCAAATAACCAAGGCCGGATAGCCAGACCAGCAGGAACAACGAATTCAGGCTGAACATACCGGTGAAAAAATGAAAATAGCTAAGTTTCGAGAGCTGTGTTTTCTGAAGTACTTCCAAATGAAAAAGCGCTTGCCAGTTGTGGTTATATTGCCAGACGATATTGGGAATAGCAAGTAACAAGCCTGCCGCAATTCCGGCCAGAAACCACCACGGATTAATCCATTTCCACATATTAAAATGGTAGTGATTGAAGATTTGAAGTCACAAACAATAACACCCATAGTTGAAAATCGTGTTTCGAAAAAATCACCATCGAACCCGGCTATCTGCAATACAACCTCAACGAATTCTGCTATAAATTCAATTGCAGATATTTTGGAAAAAACCTGTTCGACAGGCTAATTGTAGCCCCGGTAACCTATAAAAATGTGAAGCAGTCTTTTCCGCAAGGTGCGGTTAATTCGAAATAATCCATTGCAGTAAGTTTGAAATAGAAGTAAACTGAAACCGCCAGAACCTGAATTAATTTCTGCTGAATGACTGAAAACCGGGGTTGAAAGGCTATAATAAGAAATGGACAATTTAAAAAACATAGGTACAGAAGTAGGTTAAACAAATTTTTAAAAAGGAAATTAACGCCGGAAATTTCTATTTTTACAAAAACGAAAACTACTTTATTATGAAAAAACTGGTTGTGATTTTATTAGCCTTGTATTCGTTAGCGGTAACAGGCAAAGATGGCGTAAAAGGGATAATTGCTAAAAATGCCAAAGTTGAACAAGCCGGTTCGGGGTATACTTTTACAGAGGGCCCGGCAGTGGCAGCAGACGGGCGCGTGTATTTTACCGATCAACCCAACGACCGCATTTATGTTTGGGATGAAAAAGCCGGAATTACATTGTGGCTCGAAGGGACTGGCCGTTCGAACGGGATGTTTTTTAATAAAAACGGCCGGCTGGTTACCTGCGCCGATGAAAAAAACCAGCTTGCCTACTTTGACGAAAACAAAAAACTGATTGTAATTCACGAAGGTTATGACGGCAAACCCTTAAATGCGCCGAATGACTTATGGATTGCACCCAATGGCGGAATTTTCTTTTCCGATCCGTATTACCACAGAAAATGGTGGAAGGAAGGAAGAACAGAAGAGCAGGATGTTCGCGGTGTTTATTACCTGGGGACAGATGGAAAGGTTAAAAGGGTTATCGACGATTTTAAAACCCCGAACGGTTTAATCGGAACGCCCGATGGAAAAATACTGTATGTTGCAGATATTCAGGATGGAAAAACCTGGAAATATGACATTCATGAAGATGGGACCCTGGCAAACAAAACTTTTTTTGCTCCGAAAGGAAGCGATGGAATGACAATCGATAACAGTGGGAATGTGTACCTTACTTCGGGTAAAGTTTGGGTTTACAATCCGAAGGGCGGGTTAATCCAGGAGATTGAGTTTCCCGAATCGCCAGCCAATGTTTGTTTTGGAGGGAAAAAACGAAATATACTGTTTGTAACAGCACGGAAAGGTGTTTACACCCTGAAAATGAATGTAAAGGGTGTGAACTGACACTGATTGGTGATTAGCGAATGCCTGTTTTGTATTTTAATAATCGATTCGGACGGTTTTAATTGGTTAGTTCAACCAGTTTACCTGCAATCTCGTTGAGGTTTAAAATAAATTTTGGCGGCGCTTTTTTTATGGCCTGCTGGGGCATGGTGCCGGCATTTGCTGTTTCAGGATTTTCAACTATCGTGGTACCACCGTAATTTTTTATTGTTTGTAAACCATTGGCGCCGTCGCTGTTCGATCCGGTGAGCAAAACCCCGATTAAACGGTGTTTAAAACTCCAGGCTGCAGTTTCAAAAAGCACATCGATTGAAGGACGTGAGTAGTTTACTTTTTCGGCAGTTGAAAGGCTGAGCGTATTTTCATCTTCAACCTGTAAATGGTAATTCGGTGGTGCAAAATAAATTGTTTTCTCGGTAATAAGCTCCTTTTCTTCAGCCTCCTTTACAACCCGGTTTTCGTCATTGTTAAGTAAATTAATAAAAGTGTTTATGTTGTTATTACCGATGTGTAAAACGATAATAACGGGTGTCCTGAAATTTTTTGGGAGTGAGGTTATTATACATTTTATTGCTTCCAATCCTCCAAATGACGCCCCAATTACAATTGCTTTAATCATTTTGGAATTGATTTTTCTTATAAATTTTAAATTTTTTGTCGAGAATATCAAAATTTTTCTCAAAATCGGAAAACCTCAGGCTTTCTTTGGTCCCCAGGCATAAAAAACCTCTTTTTATAAGGCTGCTGTTAAATAAACCCAAAACCCTGTTTTGGAGGGTTTTATTAAAATAAATCAAAACGTTCCGGCAAAAAACAAGGTGCACTTCGGCAAATACCCCATCGGTAACCAGGTTATGGTCGGCAAATACAACGTTTTTTGATAATGACTTATCGAAAATTACGGAACCGTATTTTGAAGTATAATAATCGGACAAATTAAGCTTACCACCCGATTCACTATAGTTTCGGGAATACAGTTCCATGTCTTTTTTACTGTAGATTCCTTGTTTTGCAAGTTCCAAAACCCTTTTATTAAAATCGGTTGCATATATCTGTGTTTTTTGAAGGATGCCCTCCTCCTTTAAAATAATAGCAAGCGAATAAACTTCTTCACCCGATGAACAGCCGGCGTGCCATATTTTAATGTGCGCGTACGTCGATAATTCGGGGATTATTCTTTGGCGAAGAATATGATAAAATCCGGGATCGCGGAACATTTCGGTTACGTTAATAGAAAGGTCCTGCAGAAAAACCAGGTAAAACCCCTTGTCCCAAAGTATCTTATTTTGCAATTCGGAAATGGTGCTTAACCCGCTAAGCTCCAAACGGTGCATAATCCGCCGTTTTAAGTGGGTTCTGCTATAGTTGGTGAAATCGTAACCGTATTTCAGGTGCACAGCCTTTAACAGCAGGTTAAGTTCAATGTCCTGGATGTCGGCGTTACCGGAGTTATATACTGACATATTGTTTAATTAACAGAGGGTTGGATAGCGTTTTGGATTTTCTCTTTTATTTCGGCTACTTTAAATGGCTTACTTATAAAATCGTTCATTCCAGCTTCAAAACAGATTTGTTTGTCGTTTTCAAAAATATTTGCTGTTACAGCAACAATATAAATTTGTCCGGTTGTTTTATTCAGCTTCTCGTATTCCCTGATTGCCTTAGTCGATTCAATACCGTCTAAAACAGGCATTTGCATGTCCATGAAAATCAAATCGTAGCTTTTGTTTTTAAACATTTCCAATGCTTCCTGGCCATTATGCGCAATATCGCAAGTAATTCCCAGTTTTTGGAGTAGCATAGCTGTAACTTTCTGATTAATAAGATTGTCCTCGGCGTACAGGATTTTAATATCTTCCGGAATTTTGAAATCACCATTTATTCCATTTCCGTTATTTTCATGATTTTTATCTTCGGTTAATGTAAACGGTACATTAAACCAGAATTCGGTTCCCCGGCCAACAACGCTATTCACACCAATTTCGCCTTCCATGAGTGTTACAAGGTTGCTGCAAATGGCAAGGCCCAATCCTGTTCCACCATATTTACGCGTGGTTGAACTATCGGTTTGAGAAAATTCCTTAAAAAGCTTTTCTTTACCTTCTTCAGAAATTCCGATGCCTGTATCGATGACATTAAATTTTAAAGTAATTGTCTCCTGGCTTGATTCAACAAGCGAAACCCTGATTTTTACACTGCCTTTTACCGTGAATTTAAGCGCATTGTTTACAAGGTTTGTAATTACCTGGTTTAAACGGTATGGATCGCCAATTAGGGTTTCAGGAATCTTTTCGTCGATATTATATTCCAGTTTTATCCCTTTCTTTTCGGCATAAAATTTTTGAAGATTAACAATTGATTCGATGGTTTTTTTCAGCTTGAATTCTATTTTTTCAAGTTTTACCCGGCCCGATTCGATTTTTGAAAAATCAAGAATATCGTTAATAACATTCGACAGGTTTTCTCCCGATGATATAATAATTCCGGTTAGCTCCTTTTGTTTTTTATTAAGCGGTGTTTCATCGAGAATTTTTGAAATCCCGATAATCCCGTTCAGGGGTGTCCTTATTTCATGCGACATGTTGGCAAGGAACATTGCTTTGGCCTTTGCCGCACTTTCTGCTTTTGCTTTTTGTATTTCAAGTTCCTTGTTGGTTTCTTCAAGGTTTTTGAGCAGTGTATCGAGTTTCTTTTTTTGATAGTGCAAATCGAGGAAAATTTTGACTTTTCCGATCAGTATTTCCGGAATAATGGGTTTCGATATAAAATCGACAGCGCCTGTTTCGATACCTTTTATGATATGAAAATCGGTTTTATGAATTGCCGATACAAAAATAACAGGGGTGTATTTTGTTTTTTCCCTTTTTCGCATTAACGATAAGGTTTCGTATCCGTCCATTCCTGGCATTTGAACATCGAGAATGACCATTGCAAAATCATCTTTCATGGTTTTTCTCAAAGCCTCTTCGCCCGAAGTTGCTTTTTCAACGGTTACGCTAAATTCGCTTAACAGCATTTCAAGGCTGATAAGATTTTCGATCAGGTCGTCAACAATTAAAATTTTAACTTTTTTCATTTGTTATTTAAATAACCAGATTTTTAACAACTCAAATAGTTTATCAACATCAATAGGCTTTGAAATGTAGTCGTTTGCCCCGCTTTCAATGGCCTTCTGATAATCTTCTTTCATTGCTTTAGCTGTTAGCGTAATTATTGGCGTATTTTGCAATTCCGGAATATTCCGTATTAATTTCATTGCTTCGTAACCATCCATTACCGGCATCATAATATCCATCAGCACAAGGTCGATTTGGTTATTGGTATTTTTTAATGTGTCAATTGCAACCTGTCCGTTCTCTGCCTCAATAACTTCAATCCCTTTGTCTTCGAGTATCTGGGCAAGTGCAAAAATATTCCTGATGTCGTCGTCGACAATTAAAATCTTTTTACCCTTGAATCCCTGTTTTAGTCCGTTTACAGGTGTTACGGGCAACTTGTTTTCGGGATGCTTGTTTTCAACCTGGTGAAGGAATAACGACACTTCGTCCATTAACCTGTCGTCCGACTTAATTCCTTTAATTACAATAGATTCGGAGTATTTATTTAATTCACGGATTTCGGATATTGATAATTCTTTTCCTGTGTGAATAATTATATAGGGAATACGGATGTTTTTCTGTGTTAGTTTTTCCAACAGTTCTTTACCCGAAAAATCAGGAAGCCCAAGGTCAAGAATTACACAGTCAAAATGTTCTGAAGATAGCAATTCAAGGGCTTGCCTGCCGTTTTTTGCTTCCTCTATAACCAGATTTTTGTTTTTTAGCAAAAGGTATAAAGCTTGCTGTGTCGATGGGTCGTCTTCAACTACCAGAATTTTCCTGAACGTGGAGTTTAACTTGCTTTCGATATGGCTAATGGGGGCATTTTTTTCGTTTGACGCAGGTGTAATTAAATCTTCCAGTTCATCTAAAACATTTTCAACAATGCGGTTTACATGATGAATTGGTATATTGTTGGTTTTTTCGTTATTCTTTAACTTATCGAATTCGCCGGGAGAGTTTAATTCGGCAGTTATTATTATTGCATCGGGCGAATACTTTTCTGCAAGTTTAACCGCGTCGTCGACATTACCGGCTACAATCGAATTAAAATTTTTATGACGGCATTGCTGAACCAACCCCTTTGCCCTTTCAGTATCGGGAATTATTATTAAAACCATTTTACGATTTAATCTTGAATCGCGATCATCGGGGACAAATACAGGTAATTCACCTGCTTCAATATCCTTTGTTTTGGCAGCAACAGTTTTTTTACCGGTTTTCTCTTTCTTCGAAATCTCATTTTCAGCAGGAGTTTCAGTTTTCTGTGCCGGTTCAATTTGTATAAGGCTTTTATCGAGCGGTAGGTAAACTGTAAATACGGAGCCAACGTTTTCTGTGCTTTCAACATAAATCTCGCCGCCCAATGCCTTAATTAATTCCTTCGATATGGAAAGCCCGAGCCCTGTGCCGCCAAATTTACGCGAAATGCTTCCGTCGGCCTGCTGAAATGCCTGAAATATAGCTTCAAGCTTATTTCTAGGTATTCCAATCCCTGTGTCTTCGACTGAAATAAGGCAACAGTTGTTACTGTTCAGATTTGGGTTTGTAAAATTTGTTTCCATATCAGGAATTCCAAGTTTTACTTTAATTCCGCCCGATACGGTGAATTTAAATGCATTGGAAAGAATATTTTTAATAATTTGTAACAGCCGTTGCTTGTCGGTAAATATGGTTTGCGGAAATTGTCCGGATTGGGATATTTCGAAAGTTAACCCTTTGTTTTGGGCAACAGGCTGAAATCCGTTTAAAATTTCTGTTTTAATATCTTCTGCAGATATTGTATCGAATTCGAAATTCATCCTGCCGGCTTCAATTTTCGAGAGGTCGAGAATTTCGTTGATGAGTTCGAGTAAATCGGTCCCGCTTTTATGGATAATCTGCGCCGATTTCACCTGTTCATCGGTCAGGTTCCGGTTTTTGTTATTCCACAATATTTTTGAGAGGATTAACAGGCTGTTCAGCGGAGTCCTCAATTCATGGGACATGTTTGCCAAAAACTCTGATTTGTAGCGGCTGGCCAATTCCAGTTCTTTTGCTTTCTGCTCAAGCTCGTTTTGTACTTTTAATAAGTTTTTGTTTTTTTCGCTGATATTTTTTTTCTGTAACTCAAGTTCGCTTGTTTTCAGCTCCAGCTCTTCGTTTATTACACGCAGTTCTTCCTGCTGGACCTGGAGGTTTTTCTCGCTCTTAATCAGTCGCTTGGTGTGCTCGGCCAATTCTTCGTTAGCAACGCGTAATTCTTCTTCCTGCGATTTTAATTCTTCATTGGTAACCTTTAGCTCTTCTTGCTGGAAATTGAGTTCGTTGTTCAGCAAAGTAAGTTCGTTTTGTTTTTCCTGTAAAATTTCGTTTTGTTTTTTTATTTCCATTTCAAGTTCCTTCATTTTTGTGATGTCCCTTGAAATTCCAAAAGTGCCAATCACCTGTCCGTACTCATTGAAGAAAGGCATTTTTGTAGTTGATACATAACGGATTGACCCGTCTTTATGGGTTTCTTTTTCAACCAGTCCAACAACCGGTTTTTTCGATTTTATTATTTGTTGTTCATCTCTGAAAGCCTGATTGGCATGTTCGTTAGTAAAGAAATCGAAGTCGGTTTTGCCATATAATTCTTCGGGTTTTTCGAGTCCGAAGAGTTCGGGCATTGAGTTGCTGACTTTTATAAACCTGCTTTCAAGGTCTTTAAAATAAATTGTATCGGGTAGGTTATTCAACAACGAGTCCATTAACGATTTTTCGCGCTCGAGATTCGATTGGGTTTTTTCAAGTAAAACGATTGAATTTTCAAGTTCGTATTGATTTACCAAAAGCTTTTCGTTTTGTTTTTTTACTTCAACTTCAAGTTGTTTTACTTTTGTAATATTTTTCGAAATTCCAAATGTGCCAATACATTTTCCTGTTTCATCGAAAATGGGCAATTTGGTTACCGATGTCCATAACTCTTTATTGTTTTCGTCAATTCCTTTCCTGATGTCGTCAACAAAACCTTTTTGGGCTTTTATAATTTTCTGTTCCTCATTATAATATCTTTCAGCATCGGGTTTCGGGTGGAAGTCAAAATCAGATTTCCCCATAATTTCTTCTGCTGTATTTACATTAAACAAACTAATCATCGAATCGCTGATGCGAAGGAATTTGCTGTTTAAATCTTTAAAATATACATAATCGGGTATTGTCCTGAGCATCGAATCGAGTAAAGCTTTTTCCCGGCTCAGGGCTTCCTGGATCAAATTGTTTTCATGTAAGTTTTTCTCCAGCTCCTCTTCCCGTATTTTAAGAATTTTTGTCTGTTCGGTAGTTTTATCCAGCAGTTCTTTCATTCTGTACCTTGCAACAGAGGCGTTTAAATTAACCGAAATGTTTTCCTTTACCAGGTTTAAGTATTCAATTTTTAATTCCGATAGATTATTAACAGGTGCGATTTCGATAACTGCCTGAATATTACCTTCGATGTGTACCGGCAACAGATATATTTTTTCGGGAAATATTTCGACTGTGGCGCTAAAAATCCGATGGTATTTATTTTTTGTATTAATGATTTGTATTGATTTCTGGAGCGCGGCAGCTCCAACAAGCCCTTCCCCAATCTGAACTATTTGTTGTGTATCGTTTACGTTTATGCCGACTGAACCCGTTAGTTCAAGGTGTTCGAGTACTTCGTCGTAAACATATATGGCGCCAATTTCGAACTCAAGAAACTGGCTTAAGTAAGTAATGATTTTTTTTGATAAATCACGTACAGTATTGTTTCCACGCATCGTAGCATCGAGCTCGTTAACCCCTTTTTGTATCCAGTTTTCCCTTATGGATTTTGTTTTATTCTCTTCAAGCTTTTCAGCCATTTGGTTTAACGAAACGGTTAATTCGTCATCTTCCGATTTTGGTTCAAGCTTATAACTGTAATCGCCCTTTGCAATTTGTTTCGAGTAGTTTATAATTTCCTGCAAACCAACCTGGATTTTTAAAAATGCTTTCGATAGTTCGCCAATTTCGTTTTGCGAATCAATATTTACCGATGTTTTAAGGTTGCCCCTTGCAATATTTTTAAAGTTTTCGGCAAGCTTATATATGGGCTGGCTTATTGAGTTGGCTATGCTGAAAGAAATCAGGGCCACAGTAATTGCCAGAATTAATACAAGAACCAGGATAATTAAGAAAAGCAGTTTGCTGAGATATTTATTCAATGAAAACATATGTTGGGCAAAATCATGTCTTAAATTTTTTATTTGATTAAAATCAAATTGAGTATAATCTGCCCTGTTTTCAGTTTTATTTTCTGAATTGACCTGAATTGAAAGTATTAAATTATCGAGGAGGTTTGCAGCCCTGGTTGAAATGGATTGGATTTCCTTTAATTTTTTGGGGTTAAATTGTGCCATCAAATCAATTTGATCGCCCATCAGTTTGATTTTTGAAATGTCGTTATCAATACCGTCCCTGAATACATTGAATAAATACGGCACCCATTCCTTTTTGGGCATGGCATCAATAATACTGTCGATACACGAAAAGGTGAAGGCTAATTCCCTTGCTTTTTTTAAATGCGATAAACTTTCATTTAAATCATCGGGGTTACCCGATAGTTCATATTTATAAAAATCCTCAACACCGGAACCAAGTATTTCAATAAACATCTTGTGTTCATTTGTCATAATGGTAATAGTCTGACTTGATTTGAACAGGAGATTGACAACGGCCCCGATTATTAAAATACTTACTAAGAAAATACCGGTAAGTACCATCAATTTCGACCGAACTTTACAATTGGAAAAGTAATATATAAAGTTTCGCATTATTAAATAAGGTTTGTAAATTCAGAGGCGAAAATTAGAAAAATAATTGTTTCTTTTTTCAAATATATGTTAAATATGTGGCTGATTTATAAACAGATGGAGGAGCAGTTTGCTGTGTTGCCGTTCATTATTGGTTTTGGTGTTAATTAAAAAAGCGACTGCCAATATAAAATTCAGATTTCCGGCCATTCATTTTCAGCAATTGTGAAGTCAGATTACTTATATTCCCAGTCATCGGTGCTGAACGAAGATGCCGGTAACCCTTCGGAATTATACAAATCACCTGCTACAAAATCTTTAAAAGCATAACGCACGGCTACAGGTTTTTCAACCGATAGGGCAAAAACCGAAATTCCACGGCAGCAACGGTAATAAAGAAATATCTTTTCAAAATGTTCAGGTTTAAAATGATATTAATTTCAAAAATGGTTGAAAATGATTTAAACAGGATATTTTTTACATGGTGGAATATCGTTTAGGAAGCAATTCAAATACCTTCTTGTTTATTTTTTACTACATTAGCAATTCAATCTAAACCTGAAGATATGAAACGAAGATCCTTTATTCAAAAATCATCGATTGTCACCGCCGGCATGTTAACCGCGTTTAATTTAAGATCATTTGCACAGGATAGAAAGCTTAAAGCAGGTTTAATTGGTGCAGGTTGGTATGGCATGGTAATTACTGAAGCTGCTCTTAAAACAGGTGATGTTGAAGTAGTTGCAGTTTGCGATGTAGATACGGAACATTTGAAAAACAGCGCCGATAAATTTGAATCGTTACAGGGAAGACGCCCAAAAGAGTTTAAAGACTACAAAGATTTGCTTGAAGTTGAAGAACTGGAAGTTGTATTTATAGGTTCGGTGCCACAATGGCACGCGTTGCATTTTATAGCCGCCTGCGAAAAAAAATTGGATATTTATTGCGAAAAGCCGCTTTCTTACGATGTTGAGGAAGGGAAGGCTATGGTAAAAGCAGCACAAAAAGCCGGAAATATTGTTCAGATTGGTTTTCAGAGACGGCAAAGCAAAGCATTTGCACAAGCAAAGGAATTAATTGATGCAGGTAAAATTGGCAAAGTTCACCAGGTTGGGGCTCAAATTCATTACATTCCAATACTCGCCGATACCACAATTCAGGCGCCACCGGCATCGCTCGACTGGGAAACCTGGTGCGGCCCTGCGCCTAAACTCGATTACCGGCCGAACATCGGGCACAAAGCCTGGCGGCTCGAAAAAGAATATGGAAACGGGCACCTCGTTGACTGGGGAGTACACCATATCGATATTATCCGAAAAATAATGGATTTTGGAATGCCCACTTCTTTCGAAACTACAGGAAGTTTAAACATATTGAACGGGAAAATCACAACTCCCGACACATTGAATGCAACCATGAATTTTGATGGTTGCCCGGTCCTGTGGCAACACAGGCTTTGGGGAACCGGCGATTTGAATACCCAGTACAACAACGGGCTGTTTTTTTATGGCGAAAACGGTACTTTGTTTGCTGCCGATGACAGGTTGGTAGTTATGCCAGCCGGAAAAAATCAGCAACAGGAAGAAATAAAAATATCGACTCCTCAAATGCAGGAAAATCATGTCGCCAATTTCATTGATGCAGTAAAGGCAAAAGATAAAAGTTTACTGGCTTGTACAATTGAAGATGCATTTCAGTCGACGGCCACCGTGCAATTGGCTATGATTTCGTATTATACCGGAAGCAAAGTAAACTGGGATTCAAAAAAACTTTCGGTTACCAATAATAGTAAGGCTGCCGATTTACTTGCAAGGCCTTACCGGGATGGGTATAAACGCCCGAAAGTGTGACATAATAAACCATTTTACCAATTATATTACAAGAATTTTATTTGGAAACTTTGTTACCGGGTAGTTAAACCTTTTCTTTTTCTGAAGGGAATTTATTGCTTTTAACTGCCACTTTCCTTGTGTTTTAACAATTTTATCTTCAACAGTAGTTCTGAAAAGGACCTTTACGTACTGTTTTTGTCAGAATTATTCTTTTTTTCAGCCAAAACAACATAAATTAAAAATTGGAAAGTTTTTTGCTGCCATTTTGTTTTACTTTATTTTTGAATAACAAGTGGAAAATATGTCCGATAAAGAACTCAATATTTCTTATACAAATGTTTGCCAATTTCTTGCTGACAGAAAGCTGAAACCAGTCTTCGACCTGTTGGAAAAAGTTATTGGCAACTATAACCTCGAATTTTATCGCGATGAATGGCGCAACCTGGATCAAACCTATCATTTCATGCTTAAGTATACAGTTGAAGGTATTCAGGACCCTGAACGTCAGAGAATATACCGGAAATTGGTTGTATCGGTGTATGGGCTTGCCGATAAAATTTATGGGGCGGCAAAATTAAAAGTTTCATCGGCGGCCGAGTACGAAAGAAAAAGGTCAGCTCAAAACCAGGAAAAGATAGATTTTAGCGATTCCCTGCAGCAGTTGGAAGATTTTTATGTTCAGAAGGAATTGATTTCGCTTGTTGACGGGAACGAGGTAAAAACTGAAAGTAATTCAGAAGATACATTAAATCACCATCAGGGTATGGTTTTGATATTCAACTATGTATGGCTGAAAGATGAAATGTCGGACGGGGAAATCGATTTTTTAAATCGTTTTTTTTCAAGCGAATTAATAGAGATACCCTATAAATCATTTATGGTTTCTGCGCTCGTATTAAGCCTGCAGCGACATTTCGACGAGAAAAAGTTCTCTTTGCTTTTTGATTTGTACAACCAACAAAATACCGAAATTAACCAGCGTGCTTTAGTTGGGTTGTTGCTTGGCTTTTTTAAATACGATTCGCGAATGCCATTTTATCCCGAGTTAACCGGGCGGCTGCATATTTTGAATGAAAATCAAGAGTTTAAAAGAAATGTTGAAGGAGTTATTATTCAGTTGATAAGAAGTCGCGAAACTGAAAAAATACAGCAAAAAATTAAGGACGAGATAATTCCAGAAATGATAAGGATAAGCCCGACACTTAAAGATAAAATTAACCTTGAGGGCTTAATGGGCGAAGGGTCAGAGGATGATAAAAATCCTGAATGGCAGGAAATTTTTAAAGATTCGCCCGGGTTAATGGACAAAATGGAAGAGTTTTCGGAGCTTCAAATGGAAGGCGCCGATGTTTTTATGGGTTCATTTGCAATGCTGAAAATGTATCCGTTTTTTAGCGAGTTTACTAACTGGTTTATGCCGTTTTTTATTCAAAATCCGCAGATTGCCCACCTTGCCGACAGCATCGATGAAACGTACCGTTGGTTTATTGACGCGCTGAACAATGCACCTATTCTGTGTAATTCCGATAAATATTCGTTTTGTTTTAGCCTGCAAAATCTGCCAAAAGAAAACCGCGAATTTATGGCACAGGGAATGAACGCCGAAATGAATCAGTTCAGGGAAATGCTTAGAGATGAGGAGCTTACCGAACCCGGCAAAAAATCGGGCTATGTTTCAAACCAATATATCCAGGACCTTTACCGGTTTTATAAACTGCACCAGCGTAAAAAAGATTTCGAGGATGTTTTTAAATGGCGGTTCGATTTTCATAATAAAATTTCGTTTGGTAAAATTCTGATTGAAGATGAAAAATTGTTGCGAAACATAGGAGAGTACTATTTTAAGAAGAACTACTTCGATGAGGCTGCCGAAATTTTTGAGAGGTTGTTGAAGGGTGAAAAAGACGGTGAATTGTACCAGAAACTGGGATTTTGTTATCAGAAATCGGGCAATTATGAAAGGGCCCTCGAAGCCTACCAAAAAGCCGAATATTTTGGCCTCAATAAACTATGGAACCTGAAAAAAATAGCGCTTTGTTATCGTAGCCTGAAGAAACCAAAAAAAGCGCTGGAGTATTACCTTGAAGTAGATAAATTAAACGAACAGGATTTAAGTACAGAGCTAAATATTGGACATTGCTATCTTGAACTGGAACAGTTTGAAGAGGCTTTAAAGTACTATTTCAAAGTGGAATACCTGGCTCCGGGGAATAAAAAAGTATGGCGGCCATTGGGCTGGTGCTCTTTTGTAACCGGGAAAAAAGAACAGGCTGCAAAATATTTTCAACAACTTATCGATGACGAACCGGCGAAACACGATTTAATGAATATGGGACACGTTCAGTGGAGCCTTGGAAACCGCAAAGCAGCGCTCGATTATTACAAAAAGTCGATTTCAAAGGACTATTTCACTGAAAAAGAGTTTTTCGAGGTTTTTGATGAAGATTTACGTCACCTTGTCGATCAGGGTATTGAAAAAGAAGATGTTCCGATAATGCTCGACCAGTTGAGGTATTTTGTTGAAAGCCCACTCTAACTCCCCCTTAGGAGGAAAACAAAACCCCGACAAACCGGTATCAAGTATCCAACATCTGGAATCCACTTTTTAAGCAATAGCAACGATACATAATTTAATGTAGTTAGGGATGAAATAAAAGAAAAGATATATCACTCACCCTTCGACTTCGCTACCAATGACAGATTTACGTAAATTGCACATTTCCAGATATTTCATAATTTAATTCTTTTGCCAATCTGTTAAGTGTTTTCATCTTATTTGCTATTAGGTTTTCTTCATATTTTTTTATTCCTGTTTCAGTATATTCTACCCCTTTGACCATTACTCGCCAGTATAAAATGGCAACTTTTCGTGCCATTGCTTTTATTGCAATCCC
>JBBINB010000099.1:0-16006 GCA_037444065.1 Draconibacterium sp. | reverse complement strand
CCAGATTGCCGGAGCTATCGACCTGTTGCCTACTTTAACCGATTTGGCAGGTATTGATTGCACCTCTGAAAAACCACTTGACGGGAAAAGCCTGAAAAAATTGCTTATCCATGAAAAACCGGTCTGGGAAGATCGCACCATTATAAATTACTGGAGTGGCAAAACCAGTGTCAGGAACCAGAAATACAGGCTCGATACGGAAAACAGGCTTTTTGATATGGAAACCGATCCGGGGCAAACAAACGATGTTTCGGCAAATAATCCGTCGGTTCTGGATGAACTGGCGCAGGCCAGGGAAAGATGGCAAAATGAGGTATTATCCGAACTTCCCGAAAAAGATGAACGCACATTCACCATCGCACATCCCGGCTATGTATGGACACAGGTTCCGGCACGCGATGGAATAGCCCACGGAAATATCCGGCGTTCGAACCGGCACCCCAACTGCACTTTTTTCACAGCGTGGAAAAGCCTCAACGACAGCATAACCTGGGATGCCGAAGCGCTTTCTTCCGGCGATTTTGAAGTAACGGTCCTTTACACCTGCCCGGCCGCGGATGTAGGTTCGGTTTTTGAGCTGAGTTTTGGCAACGAAAAACTCCGGTCGAGAATAACCGAAGCACATAATCCACCTTTAACCTGCATGGAAAACGACCGCGACCCAAGGATCGAATCGTATGTAAAAGATTTTAAACCGCTTTTAATGGGTACCATCCGTCTTGAAAAAGGAAAAAACACACTTGTTTTAAAGGCGATTGAAATTCCCGGAAATCAGGTGATGGATTTCAGGGTACTCATGCTTAAGCGGATTTAAAAGATGTTTTTAAGGACAAGGATAAGTTATAACTATGTAAAATTTAATTTAAATAGGGTGTCCCAAAATGAAGATAATTTTGACCTTATTTCTGACCTTAGCCCTTGGATATAATGGATCTTCGCAAAAATCAGTCACAAAAGAAATTGAAATCAAATATACTTTTAAGTCTGTTGGAGAAACAAAAAAAATAGTTTTCACCTGTTTAATCCCCAATGATATAGACCAAATTCAAAAAGTTACTGAATTAAAATACTCTGTTGCACCAAAACAGGTATTTACAAGTAATGAAAATAAGTATGCCGAATTTGTATTCGACAATCTTAGCCATGGAATTGAATTAACAATTTATCTGTCCATTGACTTGTACAACGGAGATTATTATTCCTCAATCAAGGAATCCGGCCGTCAGTCATTTTCATTAGATTCCTTTCTGGTTGAAGAAAAATATATTGAGATTTCAGACTCAATAATTATAAATCAGGCTCAAAAGTTAAAACAAAATGATACGCTTAAAACAGTAAAAAATATCTACAAATTTGTCCGCGAGAATATAAAATATAGTGGCTTTAAAGCAATAGCTGCAGGAGCTGCAAAAACATTGGAATGCGGCCACGGGGACTGTACAGAGTTTGCTGATTTATTTGTAGCTCTGTGTCGGGCCAATGGAATACCAGCAAAAGTTATAGAAGGTTATTCCGCAGTATTCGGTGAAACACCACTTCACTCCTGGCCGGAAGTATACTTAAAGGATTATGGTTGGGTTAGATTTGACCCAACGGGCAATAATGCAATAAATTTTTCGAATCTGCCAAATAAGTATATCCAGCTCACATCCGTTCGAAACGACTATATATTAGATTATCACCATCGATGGACATGCAGATTCTGGGGCAATAAAGTTGTTGTTAATGAAGAAATAAAAATAATTAAAAACTAAACCTGAAAAATAGGAATATCCCAAACAAGGGTTTTACCGATCTGATTTATCAGACATTGAGCCCACTTTTCTGGGTGATTGACAGGATTTCTTTTCGAAATCCCGCCCTACCAAATTTAAGCAGCCGTTTACACCCAGCTTTGAAAAGCAACCACATGCACATATCGTTGAACAATAAGTGATATAATTATTGAATTTGTTGTGCATTTTGTATTTCTGAGAATATAGTACTTCTAAATTATGAAAACACTATATCAGAAATTTGAGATCCTGTTACAAAGTACCACAACTAATTTTAAACGTTATTTATACTAAAATATCACATGTGATAGCCGGATGATTTGCATTATTGGCGCTCGCGGAGTTGGTAAAACAACTCTGATTTTACAATACATCAAAGAGAAACTGGATACTAAAAAAGCATTGTATGTATCAGCAGACGATAGGTACTTTCGTGAAAACAGACTTCTTGACCTGGCTGATAATTTTTACAAAAATGCAGGTGAATACCTGTTTATTGATGAAATACATAAATACCCAGACTGGTCCCGCGAATTAAAAAATATTTATGATTCATTTCCGACGTTGAAAGTAATCTTCTCAGGTTCTTCTGTACATGTTTCAGATTGGTGAAAAGGACGCCATAATTATTCAGAAATATAAAATTGAAATGAAATAAAAAACCAACTGGCAACAAAATTTATGACGGGCTGGGATAAACGAATTGGTTCTGTGCAGGTTTGAAGGAAAACCGTTCCACTATGTACTCCAATCATTGATTTATGATGTGCCCGGAAATACTTCAACCGGAAACGCTAAGCCTCCCAATCGACAATTTTTCAATTTCTCAAACATCAACAGTTTCAAATCTCCAAATCCCTGGTTACAATACATCGGCTTCACTATTCGTTTTTCCCCCGAAATTTAAATCCTTATTCAATGTCGTTTAGTTAAGAACTAAGATGAAAGAACCTGAAAGGCCAACACCCTTCGACTCCGCTCAGGGTGACAGTCAGACTGAGCGAAGTCCCCGCATGACCGGACGGGTAGGGAAGTCTGTTTTCACTAACTATACGACTTTAAATCCTTATTTTATACCACTTTTATTTATCTTTCCATTTTTATAAAAATCATGATGAAGATAATTTGTGCTATAGCATTCCTTTCAGTTTTATTGTTACTTAACTTTTGCTTTTCAATAAATATTGAAGCGAAAACAGAACCATCAGCCATTCAAACCGATACCGCATTTATTTACCTGAAAGATTTTGGCCTCAGAAACACCAGAAACAGGGATTGCAACAAATTTATAAACGACGCAATAAAAACAATCGATCCCGAAAAGCCCACTGTGCTTGTATTTACAAGAGGGGAATATCATTTTTATCCCGGGGGGAGCAACAAGCGCAACTATTTCGAATTAAACACCACCGATGTAAACCCGCGAAACTGTGCTTTCCTTTTCGAAAACATGAAAAACCTGGTAATCGACGGCAAAGGCAGCACCCTCATTTTTCACGGGCAGATGCAGCCCTTTACTTTCGATAACTGTAAAAATGTTGTTCTTAAAAATGTAAATATCGACTGGGAACAACCGTTAATTGCGCAGGCACAAATACTTCAGGTAAAAGAAAAGGCAATTCGGGTAAGCATAAATTTAAAAGAATCGCCGTTCAGGGTCGAAGAAGGAAAAATACTTTTTGGCACTTCAAAAGACAACCTGAATCCCTGGAAAAGCACCATGGAATTCGACCGTGCAGGGCGTTACATAGTTCCACAAACAGGCGACCAGGGCTGCCTCGGCCTGGGGTGGGAAAATTACCTTGCCGAAAACATCCTACCCGGTATCATAGAAATTAATTTACCGCTTTTAAGAAAACCTGCTGTGGGTAACTATCTCGTCATGCGCCATGCAGACAGAATACATTCGGGAATTTTCATTCAGAATTCGCTAAATATTGCAATTGAAAACGTGAATTTGTACCATGCAACCGGGCTGGGTGTACTGGCTCAGTTCAGCGAAAACCTGACTTTCAACGGGTACCGGGCCATTCCAAACAAAAACAAAAACCGGTACTTTGGCGGTGGCGACAATGGAATCCAGGTTTCGAACTGCAAGGGGAAGGTTGTTATTGAAAATTGCGAATTTGCCGGGCTGATGGACGACCCGGTCAATGTTCATGGAACAAGTGTTATGATTACCGAAATTGTAAACAACAAGCAACTGAAATGCAAATTCATGCACCACCAGAGTGTCGGTTTAATTTGGGGGCATTCGGGCGACAAAATCAGTTTTATTGAAAATTCTTTGATGAAACCTTTAGGTACAGGCGTTATAACCAGTTTCAGGACAATCGACAAGGAAAATTTTTTATTGACTTTTAAAGATATAATACCCAAAAACCTCGAAGTTGGCGATGCACTTGAAAATCTGACATGGAGCCCCGATTTGCACGTTAAAAACTCTCATTTTAAAAGCTGCAGGGCACGCGGTCTTTTGGTATCGACTCCTGGTAAAGTGGTTATTGAAAACAACACCTTTGAATCGAGCGGCAGCGCTATCCTGATTGCCGGCGATGCCAACAACTGGTTCGAGTCAGGGGCAGTAACCAATGTTATTATCCGGAACAATGTGTTTACCGATTTATGCAACACAAGCCCGTACCAGTTTTGCGAAGCGGTAATTTCAATTTACCCCGAAATTCCGGTTTTAAATGAAAACACACCCACTTTTCATAAAAACATCAGCATCGAAAACAACCAATTTCAGGCCTTCGATTACCCGGTGCTTTTTGCCCGGTCGGTCGACAGTATTTCGTTCAAAAACAACACGGTGGCCCGAAGTACGCGTTTCGAACCCTACCACAGCCGTAAATTCACTTTTTCATTCGAGGCCTGTAAAAATGCCACAATATCAGGAAATAGTTTTTCTGAAGGTGTTTTGGGAATGAATATCCTTTTGAAATGGATGCCAGATTCTGAACTTAAATGTGAAAAGGAGCAAAATTTAAGTGTGAAATCCATAAAATAAGAAAATAAATCTTTTGCCATAGAACTTTAAAAAAATTCCCCACCCGCAAATCGCGGATGAGGAAGTTTTTTATATTAAATTAGAGAAAACCGGTTTATGCCTTATGCTTTCTTTTTGCAATAATTACGTTCAAAATTATAAAAGCAACCACGAGTATTACTGGTAAAACTGCCATGTTCCTTAATGTAATCTGCGGACCAGCCGTTTCGATAGATTTTCCCATAATCGGAAGAATCATTGAAGTGGCCACAAATCCTGCCCCACCGAGGATTGACATTCCAAGTGCACCCGATTTTGGAACATATTCCGATGCAACACCAATCATGGTAGGCCAGAAATAACAAACTCCCACAGCAAACACAGCGGCAGAAACCACAGTCATAACCGGGCCAGTTGAAATACTAAGCAACAATAAACCTGCTACAGAGAAAATTGCTGAACCAAGCAAAACTCCCGGAGGATTCAAACGGTGAATCAAACCACCGGCAAAGTACCTTCCTACAGCCATTAAACCTGTTACAACGGCAAGGATAATCATGGGGTGGATCCCATTATTGGCCAGCAATGCATTAATCCATTGTGTTGTGCCCAACTCGGTTGATGCGGTTAATAACATACAAAAGAAAATAAACGGGAAAAGCAGGGTAATTTTATTTACCAGCCTTCCTTCAATTATTATTGCTATTGCAATAATTCCAATTATAATCAAAGGTAAAGAATAGCTCGAAGTTATTGCAGCCGAGATAGTTGAGTTGGTGGCAACCAAAATCATAAAAATTACAGCCAGGGTAATGGTAACAGGCGCCCCGACATTCCGCATCATTTCTTTATATGTTACGCCGGTTGCAACACGTTCGGTTTCAGGTATGTTTTGTCCGAAGAACAAAAATCCGTAAATGGCCAGAGGGATAAATAACAAACTAACTAAAATCTGCCAATCCAGTTGTAAGTGATCCATCACCAGTGCTGCCAGTAAACTTCCGACCACAATCCCGCCCGGGAACCATACATGAAAGCGGTTCAGCATTTTTGTTTTCTTCTCCGGGAAAAGGGTTGTCACAAGCGGGTTACAGGCTGCCTCCACACTTCCGTTCCCTAATCCAATGAACACGTTCGACAGGAAAAGCGAAGTATAATCTTTTGCCATCAACAGCAAAACAATACCAATCAGGTGCATTCCGAATGCCATCCAGATAATGGTTTTTGTCTTAACAATGTCGATAAAATAGCCACCCGCAAACATAGCCACGGCAAAACCCCAAAATGCCGGCCCAAAGGCACGTCCAACCTGTTCGGCGGTTAAACCATAATCGTCGATAAAAACACTTTCGATACGTGCCCTTATGGCAAATGTAATTGCTGTCACCAAAAGTGCCAGACAAGATGCAATGAAAAGTCTGCTTTGATTTACCTCTTTCATAATGATCTGATTTTAATTTGGTTTACTTTTTCAACTTTATATTTATACTCTTATTTATTTTGACCAGCCAGAAATTTTATTGCCTGTAAAAGCAATTTCCTGTACTCTTCGTTTTGGTAGGTCCGGTAATCGTGCCCCGGTTGAATGTATACTACCTGAGAATTATTGTATTTATGCTGCCAGGCAATAAATTCCATGCTTTTCGGGTGGCGGGTGCGCAGCAAAGGCAATACTTTGTCTGATATGCGGACATTTCCGTACACTTCATCAAAAAAACGCGGTTCATCTAACCCAACAGTTACCGGAGTATAGTTTTCAACCTTGCTGTATACCCAAACATCGTGTTCGTAATTCGATTGATCCTCAACAGGGACCCCCACGCCTTTCTCGACATATTTGCCACCCAGTATTTCCTCAAACCCGGGCCAGTCCTGGTACGAAGCAATTGAATGGTGCAGAAACAATAAGGGCTTGCCCAGTTGTGTAAGTTTCAGGTACGCCGATTTTTCAACTCCCGAAATGCTTTTCCACATATCGTAAAAAACAACCACATCAAAATCCTTTGCAAAATCGTTTACAAGTTTCTGATTGGCTTTTGGTTGTAGAAAATGTTGGTATTCAATCCCTGGCAGGGCGTCGAACATTTCGAAAAACTGCAACGTATCGTACGAATGCCCTCCCGTAACAACCATTAATTTAATGGTTTGTGCATTTGCAAATGTAAAACAGAATGCAAAAGTTAATAATACAAAGATTCGTTTCATCGGTTTAGCTTGAAATTTTGAACTTTAAAAATAGCAATTTCCTTTAATCCGGGTTCTTATTTTTTATTCAAACACAAAAAAAAAGCCCGATACAAAAAAGATTAGTCTTTTAGTGGATTTCACCTAAACAATTTTATTTTCAGAATGGTTAATAATTTATTTATTTTTGAAATTTTGTAAATGAAATTGCCGGCTTATTGGGCAATAAACAAATTTAGTAAACATTAGATAAAATAAAATAGAATGAAAAACAACGTACTTTTCAGACTTTTCCTGATTTTATTAATGGTTGGTACTTTTACAGCCTGCGAAATTACCGACAGCAACAAAGTACCCGATGACAATTACCTTATTGATTATGTAAGTTACAAATCGTACACCGCGGGCGATGTCAAAACCCGGTTGAATTTATACGCAACAATCTACCCCGAATTAAAAACAATCAGCGACAATATTAAACATGGTGTCGATGTTTATAAAATAACCTACAAGACAAAATTCCAGGGAAAGGATATCACTGCGTCAGGCCTTGTTTCAGTTCCTTCAACCTCGGGTTCATACCCGATACTCAGTTACCAGAATGGTACAAATACCCTTCACAAAAATGCCCCATCCGCCGATCCCGATAACCAATTGTACCAGATGCTTGAATTTGTTGCAGCAACAGGATTTATTGTGTCTGTCCCCGATTACCTTGGTTTTGGCGCTTCTTCGGGCATGTACCATCCCTATTACGATAAAAAATCGACCGTTGAATCGGTAACCGATATGTTGTGGGCAGTGAAAGAGCTGGCAAACAACTACATACATGTAGCCCCAAAAAAAGATTTGTACATAATGGGTTACTCTCAAGGGGGATGGGCAACATTACAGTTGCAAAAACATATCGAAGAAAATTATTCATCCGACATTTCGCTTCGTGCAAGCGCTTGTGGTTCGGGCGGATACGACCTTCGTTTTATAAACAATTATATTTTGGCCCAGACAGATTACCCAATGCCCTATTTTATCGGATACCTTTTCAACAGCTATATTAAACTTGGAGAAATAACCAATCCTGCCAGCGATGTTTTTAAATCGCCTTACAGCGACAGGTTATCAAAATTATACGACGGATCAAAATCGGGCGAAGAAATAAATGCCCAGCTTACAACCAAGGTAGCCGATTTAATTACCGACGAATACAGAAGTGGTTCAAATACCAATTCAAAATTTGGTTCGGTAATTATCAGCCTGAACAAAAACAGCATTTCGGGCTGGAAAACCAATGTCCCAACTTTGCTTACCTATGGAACTGCCGACACTTATGTGCCGCCACAAGGTTCGGTAAACCTTTACAACGAATTTTTGGCAAAGGGTGTCGCAACAGGCAAAGTTACACTTTTACCGATAGTTGGAGCCGGACACAATGAAGCAATCATCCCTTCAGGGGCCGCTTCGCTTGGCTGGATCATTAACATCGAGAAAGGCCAATAGTAACTTAATAGCACACTCTCTTTTTTTTCTGACAATTTTACACACATGGGCATGGTTCTGTTGTGCCTGTTTTCGTCATTTTGTCTATTTTTGCAAAAAAAATACGGTTAATTGATAAACAGATAATTAAACAACAGACATGAGGCTCAGTTTAACTTTTTTCTTTTTTCTGATAGTTTTAGCAATAAATGCTCAAAACCGCGAACATGCATTTGAGGTGAACAAGCGGCTCGGCCGGGGAATAAATTATGGTAATATGTTTGAAGCCCCATCGGAGCAAGCCTGGGGAAATCCGTGGAAACCCGAATACGCCAGGATGGTTGCAACCCTCGGATTTAAACACGTTCGTATACCAATCAGGTGGGAGCCTGCAGAAAGAAGCTCGGCAACGTTGCCCTATACAATTAACCCAGCCTTTTTAAACCGCATTAAACAGGCTGTCGATTCGGCATTAAACAACGGTTTGCATGCCATAATCAACATGCACCACCACGATTCCCTATTTGCCAATCCCGATCTCAGAAAAGCGCGTTTTCTGGCACAATGGAAACAGATTTCTGTATTTTTCAAGGATTATCCCGACAGGCTTTTATTTGAATTATTAAATGAGCCCCACGGAAACCTTACCCCCGAAAAGTGGAACATTTTTATTTCAGATGCTTTAAAAACTATCAGGGAAGATAATCCCTCGCGTATAGTTGTTATTGGCACTTCTGAATGGGGTGGGCTCGGAGGTTTGCCGTACATAAAACTTCCTGATGATGAAAACATTATTCTTACAGTCCACTACTATAACCCGTTTCAATTTACCCACCAGGGAGCCAGTTGGGTTGGAAACGGGACCGAAGCGAACGCATGGTTGGGAACAAAATGGAACGACTCCGAAACCGAACGCGAAGTTGTGCAGCAGGATTTTGCGCCACTGAAAGCATTTGGCATTAAGCACAAAATTCCGGTCCACATCGGCGAATTTGGCGCCTATAGTAAAGCCGATCAGAAGTCGAGGGTCAAATGGACGACCTACCTTTCGCGTTATCTCGAATCGTTGGGCTGGAGCTGGGCCTACTGGGAATTCAGCGCCGGGTTCGGTATTTACGACCCGAACTTCAGGACTTACAAACAGGATTTGGTTAACGCATTGTTACACAATCCGATGCCCGAACCTGCCAGGTACATTGGCGCTACGGTTTATAAATCAAACTTTACCGCAACTACCGATGGATGGAATTTATTTAAACAGGGGAACGCGGTTAGTTCCTTGTCGAGGATCAATAATTCATTGGTAGTCGAAATTTCAAACGGCAGTACCGAAAGCTGGCACGTGCAATTGGTGAAAAACAACATTCAGTTAAAAGCCGGTAAAAAATACAGGTATTCGTTTAAAGCAAAAGCCCAGGGATCACGCTCGTTTTCATCTTATATCGGTATGAACGCAAGTCCGTGGACAGCATACAGCGGGTACAACAACGTAACGGTCAGCGATACCTTTGCCGTTTATACTTTTGTATTCGACCAAATCTCAAACGACAACACAGCACGATTAGCTTTCGATTTTGGAAAATCGGATGTGGATGTAACCATTTCCGACTTTTTACTCGAAGAGGTGGTTTTACAATGGCCAACGGGTACAGAAAATATTACCGGCTTTAAAACAACTATTTTCCCCAATCCTGTATCCGACAGGTTGCATATCCAAAACCTTGATAATTTTAACGAATATGCAATCCTGAATATTCAGGGTGGAATTTTGGAAACAAGCCTGTTGAACAAATACCACAATCAGATTGATTTTACAAAATATACGCCCGGATTGTATTTTATCACCTTGAGCTCTGAAAATAAAAAGCTGGTTTCAAAAATTGTGAAAAAGTAGAAATATCAGGTTAATATTAAAATCAACCTTCATGCCACCTGTTATAAACATCGCGGCACGGAACAAGTGCAAGCATGGGACAAGCTTCATTAAAAACTGTTACTCACCTGCAAATAATTATTATCGCGTATGTTTGGAACATGCGAAAAACGTTCTTCGTAGCACAATGGGGTTTATTCTGTTTGTTGCTAAATAAACAATTAATCTGATGAAAAAAGGAATTTATATTACCAATACCGAATCGAGGACCGGCAGGTCGCTTATAACGTTTGGCATGGTTAACTGGTTACTTTCAAGAACTGCCAAAGTAGGTTATTTCAGACCAGTAATTAAGGATGCAAAAAAAGGCGAAAAGGACAACGATATTGAAACAATGCTCTCGTATTTCAAATTGGATATGGAATATAAAGAAGCATACGGGTTTACCATTTCGCAGGTTATTAAGTACAAGAACCTGGGGCAGGAAACCCGGTTAATCGATAAATTAATCGAAAAATATAAAAACATTGAAAAGCGGTTCGATTTTATTGTTGTTGAAGGATCTGATTTTGTTGGGAAAGGAGTAACAATTGAATTTGACTTAAATGTTGAAATTGCCAAAAATCTTTCACTTCCGACTATACTCGTTAGCTCGGCACAAAACAACGACGTTCATGATGCGGTTTCAAATCTCGATTTGTCGATAAAAACGTATGCGGCAAATGGGGTTAAAATTCAGGCAGCGTTTATGAACAGGGTGGTTCAAAGCAAGTTCGATTTAATGAAGGAGGAATTGGCAAACGTAATAACCTCGTCAACTTCGATCGGGGTTATTCCCGAGATTAAAAAGTTAAGCAGCCCTACAATGCAGGAGATTTATGAAGAAATTGGAGGTAAAATCTTACTTGGCAGGGAATTTATGCACAACCAGGTCGATAAATTCGAAGTGGGCGCCATGCAACTGGGAAATTTTCTTCAACGGGTTGAAGAAAACAGCCTTATCATCACCCCGGGAGATCGTTCAGATATAATTATCGGCGCTTTCCTGGCAAATGCTTCAGCAAATTATCCAAAAATTTCAGGCATTGTGCTATCGGGAGGAATAACGCTCGAAGGGCCAATCAGAAAACTGATTGAAGGCTTGCCCAGTCTAATACCTGTCATACTGGCGCAGGATGTAACATTTGTAACCGCAACAAAAATTGGAAATTTAAAACCCAGGATCAGGCCGGGAGATTCGGATAAAATCGAACTATGTATTTCAACTTTCGAACAATATGTAAACAAAAGGTCGTTGATTAAAAAGTACAGAAACTTTAAAACCAATGTTTTAACTCCCCGCATGTTTCAGTACAACCTTGTTTCGCTGGCCAAATCTTCAAAAAAACACATTGTATTGCCCGAAGGAACCGACAAAAGGATTTTGGAGGCAGCGGTCCATCTGGTTGAACAGAATGTTGTGAATATTACCTTGTTGGGCAAAAAGGAAGATATTCTGGCCAAAGCCAGAAAAATCGGAATTAAGCTAAGTGAAGCGATAAAAATTATTGATCCGGCTACCTCGGAACATTTCGAGGATTACTGGAAAACTTATTACGAATTACGAAAACATAAAAATGTAATGGAAGATATGGCCCGTGATACCATGCTCGATGTTTCGTATTTCGGCACAATGATGGTATATAAAGGCCATGCCGATGGAATGGTTTCGGGAGCCGCACACACAACCGCCCACACTATTATCCCTGCGTTACAGTTTATTAAAACCCGGCCAGGGGTAAATACTGTGTCTTCGATTTTTTTTATGTGCCTCGATGACCATGTTTCTGTGTTTGGCGATTGTGCGGTAAACGTTAATCCCAGTTCCGATCAACTGGCTGAAATTGCAATTTCATCAGCAGATTCGGCAATAGCATTTGGCATTGAGCCGAAAGTGGCCCTTCTCTCTTACTCGTCAGGCACTTCAGGTACCGGCGCCGAAGTTGAAAAAGTAAAAGCCGCAGCCGAAAAAGCCGTTTTGTTAAGGCCCGATTTAAAAATTGAAGGCCCAATTCAGTATGATGCGGCAGTGGATCCCAGCGTAGGAAAAAGCAAAATGCCAAATTCCGAAGTTGCCGGAATGGCAAACGTTTTGGTGTTTCCCGATTTAAATACCGGCAACAATACCTACAAAGCCGTGCAACGCGAAACCGGCGCACTGGCAATTGGGCCAATGTTGCAGGGGTTGAACAAACCCGTAAACGATTTGAGCCGGGGATGCACAGTCGATGATATTTTTAACACGGTGGTTATCACCGCAATCCAGGCACAGAAAAATATTTGAAAATTAATTTCCTTAAGTTTAAAGTCTGTTTTGATGTCTTTGAAACAGACTTTTTTATGATAGTATTTTATTGAATCTTATCAATATAGTAACGTGGATCCTGAATCTTGTATCTTATAAATAACTTTAATCAAATGAATATTTTAGTAGTAAATGCCGGCAGTTCTTCAATAAAATATCAGTTAATCGATATGATAACCGGGCTGCCCTTGTCGGGTGGTATAGTTGAACGCATTGGCCTGGAAGAAGGACAAATAATACATAAAACTTTTGTAAACGGAATTGAAACAAAAAAAACCGAATCGTTTCCGATTCCGGATCACACTGCTGGTTTAAAAAGGGTTGCCGGGTTGCTTACCGATAAGGAAATTGGTGTGATTTCAAATCCTTCGGAAATTAAAGCGGTTGGCCACCGTTTGGTACATGGAGGGGAAGCATTTACGAAAACGGTAATTATTACTGATGAGGTTAAGGCAAAAATAAAAGAATTGTTCCCGCTGGCCCCGCTTCACAACCCGGCAAACCTTACCGGTGTTGAGGTTGCCGAAAAAGTCTTCCCGAAAGCAATCCAGGTTGGGGTATTCGACACGGCATTTCACCAAACCATGCCCGAAGTTGCCTACAGGTATGCAATTCCGATCGAAATGTACCGCGAAATGGGTATCCGCAAATACGGTTTTCATGGCACTTCGCATAAATATGTTTCAGAAAAGGCGCTTGGCTATCTGGGAAAAACCAACGCAAAAATTATCACAATGCACCTGGGGAACGGTGCTTCGATGGCTGCTGTTGATGGAGGCATTTGCGTTGATACCACCATGGGAATTGGCCCCCTGAACGGGTTGATAATGGGAACACGTTCAGGAGATATCGATCCCTCCATACTGTTTTACCTTGTTGAACAAAAGGGGTACGCCATTGAAGAAGTTGCGACATTACTTAACCGTAAAAGCGGAATGCAGGGCCTTACGGGCAACAGCGACATGCGCGACATTGAAGAGCGGTATCATAATGGCGACCCTGATGCATTGCTTGCCTACCAAATGTATGCTTACCGCATTAAACAATACATAGGGAATTATGCAGCCGCCATGAACGGCCTGGACGCGATTGTTTTTACCGCGGGCATAGGCGAAAACGACACGATTGTGCGTGAGCTTGTTTGCAAAAACATGGACTATTTTGGCATTGAACTTAACCAGGAAAAAAATAAGGAGCGCAGTAGAAAAATTCGCGAGATAAATTCTGAAAAAGCAAAAACCAAAATCCTGGTAATCCCAACCAACGAAGAACTTGAAATTGCCCGGGAATCATTTGAACTGATAAAGTAAAGTAAATTTTATAAGGTTTAACTGCTTAGCTTTTCCCTAACAATTCAGTTGCGCTTTCCCGGCTATTCCTTCCCGCTGTAAACCCTGACATAATCGATATAATATTTCTGGGGAAAAATTTTATCGTCAACTCCCTTCTGGCCCCCCCATCCTCCGCCAATGGCAAGATTGAGAATCAGATAATGTGGCTTGTCGAAAGGCCAGGTATCGTTCCCGGTTTGCTCATTTTTAAAAGTGAAATATTTTGTTTCATCTACAAAAAAATCCATGCGATCCTGAAACCATTCCAGGGCATACACATGAAAACCGTCGTACGGCTTTTCTACTGTAACCCTGTTTCCCTTGTTGGTGTTTTTAACATGGTTATACGTTTTCGTATGAATATTTGCATGAACAACATCGGGTTCAAAACCTACATTTTCCATAATATCTATTTCCCCGCAGTCGGGCCAGCGTATACCCTGTTCAATGCTGTTCCCCAACATCCAGATGGCTGGCCACGAACCAACACCGGTAGGCAGTTTGGCTTTAACTTCAACCCTGCCGTAAAGGACACTTTTTTTGCCGTATGTGTTAAGGCTGGCCGAAGTAATTTCATGTTCTTCCCAATTATCTTTTCTTGCCTCAATAACCAGGTTTCCGTTTTCAACTCTTGCGTTTTCGGGCCTTTCCCTGGTATAGAACTGTAATTCCCTGTTACGGATATATCCTTCCTCATATCCCCAGATTTGCTGATTTGGCAAACCATCAACGTTAAATTCGTCTTGCCATACCAACTTCCACTTAACCGGCTTTTGATTTTCCTGACTTATTCCGGTTCCCGCAAAAACAAATGAAACAAAAATGGATAAAATACATGCTCTGATTTTCATAATAAGGTTTATTTGGTTAATTTTCAAATATAATTCTTTTAACTGATTTTTAAATCTTATACAATATCGGGCTGAACAATACGTATTCATTTAGGTTCTATTACTTTTGGAAGCAAATTAATTATAATGGGATTAAAAGTACACAACGAAGCCAAGGCATTGATTTTCGATTTAGACGGAACCCTGTCCGACTCACTGCCCGTTCACGTGGAAACCTGGAATAAAATCGGAGAAAAATATGGTTTTAAATTCGACCCGCAGATTGTGTATGATATGACCGGAAGGCCTACCATTGAATTTGCCGAACACGTTGTTGAACGATATAATCTAAATGCAAATCCGGAAGAACTTGTTAGTATAAAACAACAGTCGTTCTGGAAACTGGCCCATTTGTTAAAACCCATCGACGAAGTTGTAGCGCTTGTAAAAGCCAGCTACGGAAAATTACCCATGAGCGTTGGGACCGGTGCAAGCCGGCGGAGCGCCGAGATTCAGCTTAAAGAATTGAACCTCATCCATTATTTCGATGCAATAGTATCAGCCGACGATGTAGCAGTACATAAACCCAATCCCGATACTTTTCTTGAATGCGCCCGGTTAATGGGGGTCGAACCCAGGTTTTGCCAGGTTTTTGAAGATGGGACACTTGGTATTGAAGCTGCAGAAAATGCCGGAATGATTGTCACCGATATCCGCCCTTTTATAAATTATGGCGACTGGATTCTTTCAGTTTAAATCCTGATTTTCAGACGATGCCCCATTTTTTTTGGTCTGAATAAAATTGGAAAACCAAAAGAGTGGTTGCAGGCGCTGGCTTTTTCGGTATTTATTGTTTTACTGTTCCTTTCTTTTTTTATCTGGCAACCAGAAATGCAGGAATGGTTCCTTTACAAATTAAATCTATCATCATCGACTCGGCCATGCCAAAATGTTTAACACCCAAGGCACTTTCGGTTCAATACCAGCCCGATGTCCCTTTTGTGTCTTAAATATTTGTTCTTTCAACAATGATGACTGTACTATTAATTCCTTTCTGGATGGTATGGTTTTGATAATCGAGTAGGTAGGGGGATTACTCCCCCGCCCTCTCACACCACCGTGCATGCTCTCGCACACGGCGGTTTCTCTTAATTGTTCAACTTCACGTAATTTAATGTGAGGTTGTACAAACCTACATCGTCAA
>JBBINB010000098.1:0-16242 GCA_037444065.1 Draconibacterium sp. | reverse complement strand
CTTTTCAAAGGGTTCAGCACACCCCTTATTATTTATACAATTTCATCTACTCAAATTCATTACAAATCAACTATTTTTGCCTTAGCTTGACGGCTATGCCCCTAAGGGGAGGAAAAAGAAATAAAGACATAAAAAAACCGGTTTGCAAACCGGCATTTTTTATGTCTTTATAGTGAAAATTATCCTTGAAAACTATTTATTCCTGCTGTAACCATGTTTCTGTCAACCTTTTTTACCAGTCCCTGCAAAACTGTTCCCGGGCCAATTTCGGTAAATGAAGTAGCGCCGCCTGCAATCATATTCTGCACGGTTTGAGTCCATTTTACCGGAGCAGTTAATTGTGCAATCAGGTTTTGTTTAATTACTTCGGGGTCGGAAGTAGCCTGAGCGTTTACATTCTGGTAAACCGGACAAACAGGTTTGCTGAATGTGGTTGATTCGATGGCAGCAGCAAGTTCTTCGCGTGCAGGCTCCATTAGCGGTGAGTGAAAAGCTCCTCCAACAACCAGTTTTAAAGCGCGTTTAGCGCCTCTTGCCGTTAAAAGTTCGCAGGCTTTGTCAATACCGGCAAACGAACCAGATATTACCAACTGCCCCGGACAGTTGTAATTGGCCGGTACAACAACTTCGTCAACAGAAGCACAAACTTCTTCCACGATATTATCATCCAAACCAACAATTGCAGCCATTGTCGAAGGTTCAACCTCGCAGGCTTTCTGCATGGCAAGCGCACGTTTGTAAACCAGTTTTAAACCATCTTCGAAAGTTAAGGCGCCATTGGCAACTAATGCCGAAAACTCGCCAAGTGAATGACCGGCAACCATATCGGGTGCAAAATCTTTTACCGCTTTTGCCAGTAACACCGAATGCAGGAAAATTGCAGGTTGTGTTACTTTGGTTTCCTTCAGGTCGTCAACCGTGCCTTCGAACATGATTTTGGTAATTTCGAAACCGAGTATTTCGTTGGCTTTTTCGAACAAAGCCCCACCTTCCGCCGAATTTTCATATAAATCTTTTCCCATTCCGGGGTATTGCGCTCCCTGTCCGGGAAATACATAAGCTTTCATAATTAGTGTTTTAAAATTCAGCGGGCAAAGATAACCGAAAGTTTAAACATCAGAAATGAACATCGGCTATCCGTAATTTTATTTCTTCAGCTTAAAGGAATTTTAAATAAAAATTATACTTTTAAACAACTTTAACTCTTTAAAAACAATACTTAGATGAATAGTACCAAATGCCTCAGAAATGAACAGTTAATTTCCCGTAAAATAGCTGAAATAAAAAAACATGAAGATGATATACCTGCTGTATTAATTGTATTTAAAGTTTGCGATGGCACAGTGGTTTATATGTCAAAACGCGGAAGAGATATTCTTGGCATTACCAATGAAGAAATTATTGCCATGGGAACTGAATATCATCAGCGTTACTTTAATCCCGAAGAATCGAAAGAATATACACCAAAAATCATGGAGCTTTTGGAACGAAACAATGATGATGAGATTATTTCGGCGTTTCAGCAAGTCCGTTCGGCGCCCGATCAACCTTTCTCATGGTACATAACTGGTTCAAAAATTATTTTAAAAGATGAACAGGGCTACCCGTTGTTATTAATGTCAGCAGCCATACCGGTTGACAGTTTGCACGAACTGACCCAGAAAGCACAACGGATTCTGGATGAAAACAAATTTCTGAAAAGCAATTATAATTTGTTTGAAAAACTCACCAAACGTGAAATCGAAATCCTGAAACTGATTGCCAAAGGAACCAGCAATGAGGCCATATCACAACAGCTTTTTATTTCGGAAGAAACGGTTGAAACACACCGTAAAAACATCAAACGAAAGTTAAACTGTAAAACCACCATTGATTGCTCGAGGTTTGCCGCCGCTTTCGATTTGATTTAATCGCCAACTTCATTCTTAATTAGACTGAATAAAAATACCCGCCAGTGGGTATTTACTTCTGTTAACCAGTGCTATATCTTTATCGTAATAAAAGAGTTTAATATCTTATTTAATCTCATAATCATTAAAAAAATTTAGCAATGAAATATTTTTAGTTATTAATCTTCAAAAATTACAATGATGAAAAAAATTTTACTTCTCACCAGTTTTTTGTTGGTAGTTGTTGTTCTTACAGGTCAAACCACCAAAACTTCGCAAAGTGAAAAAGCTAGGATCCACAATTCTGCAATTAAATCCGGTAAACAAAAATTCGGAAATTTCAGAGTTGATGTACATCAGAAATTAAGAAAAAACAAAGCAAACCGCCACCAGGAAATAGCTTTAAAATCCGCGCAGGCTGTTAAACAAAGGCTCGATAGTTATTCATACCAGGAATTGGAGGAGGATGGAGAATATGAAAAGGGAAAAACCGAGTTTGTTTACGATGTAAACGGGATGCTCACTCTTGAACGTGAATATTTTTGGGATGAAACAAGCGGAAAGATGATTCTTAGTGATGTTTCTGAAACTACTTACGATGCCGCTAAAAACGTGATTCAAATTGTTTACTCCTATCTGGATGAAACCTCTAATCAATTTATAGTTGCAGATAAAGAAACTTACAGCTATGATAAAAGTGGGAATATGATTCAGTTAATAAGAAATTATTGGGATGATACCAACAAAAATACAGAAGAATTTAAAACTGTTTATACTTACGATTCCGCTGGAAACTTAATCCAGGAAATAAGTTCATCGAGGAACGAAACATCCAGCCAGTTTGGTTTTCGTTATAAAACCGATTATAAATACAATGGTAATGGCAAAGAAACACAAGTAATAAGTTATATATGGGATAGTTACTTTTCAAAGCAATGGGAACCAAGCTCAAAAATTGAATCTACCTACGACTCCCAGGGTAACTTAGTATCATGGATAAATTCATACTATACATATATTGATAATACCCTGGCCTGGAAATTTAGCGGGAAAGAGGAATATACCTACAATACAAAAGGGCAATTAACACAAACCCTTGAATATTACATGGGCGATAATAACCAATGGGAGCTGGATGACAAAGAAATACGTGTTTATGTCGACCAGGACAACTATACCCAGAATATTTATTACTATAACTGGGATGTACAAACCAGCAAATGGATGGGTATTGATAAAGAAGAATATACATATAACAACAGTTATACATTAAACGACCTCATTCTTCCCTGGGACGATGAGGATGAATTTTTTACCCACATGTTAACCGCGATAAACGGGTATGATTGTGATTCAACCACAAATGAATGGGTTTCCTATTATCAGATGTCACTGGTATATTCACCGGTTAATATGACCTCTGTACACCAGGTTGATGCCCATTTTGTAAATGTTTATCCAAATCCATGTTCCGATGGAATTTCCATTAGTTTCCCGGGCAACTATTCACAGGTTTCTTTTGACTTGTTCGATTTACAGGGCCGTAAAATCATTTCAAAACAAATCGGCAACAACGAAAAAATAAACATGCAGGGCTTAAACAGCGGCCTGTATTTATATACCCTGAATTTGGACGGCAAAATACAAAAGGGGAAATTAATAAAAGAGTATTAAGTCTGTTTCATTAATATTTATAACATATAATTCACTATTAAACTCATCACACTAAAGAATGAAAAATGAAAAAAGCATTTCAAACACTTTTCTTCCTGTTGTTAACCGTTGTCATGGCAAGTGGTCAGGACGTAAATTATATCAGAAGCAGCGAGTTGTATAACAACAAGGTTCGCCGCCACCGCCCCCCGGTTATGGTTTTTCAGCATCCCGTACATTTGAAATCCTCCGAAACCATTAAACAGCGGCTTGACAGCACAAAATATCAGGAGTGGAATGATACGACAAAACTGTGGACATACTATTTTAAAAGAATTAATACTTATGATGACCATGGTAATAACACCCAATCAATTGGCTATGCCTTGGTTAAAGCTACCGGAACATGGATCCCGGATTGGAAAATTGAAATCAGTTACAATGAGAAACAAAACGCATCGCAATATATTTCTTATGATTGGGACAAAGCCACAGGCCAGTGGATTCCCGATTGGAAAGACGTATTTTCTTACAATTCATCAGGAACAATACCACAAATCCTTGACTATGATTGGGATCAAAAAACCAGTCAGTGGGTGCTTTCGTGGCAATACATCTACTCATACAACACCAACGGCCATTTAACTCAAATTCTTGATTATTACCACGATGAAACCACCCTTAAATGGGTACTTGCCTGGAAATACATATACAGCTTTGATGCAAAAGGAAACCAGACCCAACAGCTTGGATATTTTCTGGATGAAAAAACCAGTGATTGGGTTGCTGATTCGAAAATTGAATACATATACGATGAAAATGAAAATATGTCAGAATACCTGGTCTATAATAGGAACCAGACTACCGGCCAATTGGAACTGGATTGGAAAAGAGATTATACCTATGATAATAATTACTCCTTCAACGACCTGATTACACCGTTTCTTTTTCTGTGGCAAGTTAATTTCTATCATCATAAGATGACAGGCCAATCAACCTCTGTTTGGAATAAAAGCGCCGGTGCATGGGATCACCCAATCTATGATGCTACATATTATTATTCAGAACTTAATACAACTTTGGTTAGCAGCCTGGAATTGAAGCTGGCTGAAATCTATCCAAATCCTGCATCAGAACAAATTAACTTCCGTTTTACAGGCATTGACAATCAGGCCAAATTTGAGTTGTTTGATTTGCTGGGGAGAAAAGTAATATCTGAAAACATTTTGAATGGTGGAAAATTAGAGATCCGTTTATTAAACAAAGGTGTTTATTTCTACAATATCATTACGAACGAAAACCGTCAAAGCGGCAAATTAATCAAAGAATAAATCCTTTAAAAATGAAAAAATACCCATTTATATTTCTGCTTCTTTTTTCAATTGCTGTTGCCCACGCGCAGGAAAATCCAAAAATTGACAAAAAAACATTTTTTAATTCTGCCGAAGGAATTGAAAAAGCTAAAAAGGATCTCCAGACCGCCGACAAGTACTATAATAAGGGGTATGGAACCTTTGATGAGGCGCTAAAGAATTACCTCGAAGTTTATCAGTACAATCCGGCTTCAAACGAACTTAATTATAAAATTGGCGTGTGCTATTTATGGACTTCGGACAGAAAGGCTTCACTGCAATATTTACAAAATAGCTCACATGAGGTCGCAAATGATTATTACCTGTTACTGGGCCGCTCCTATCAATACAATTTAAAATTTGCTGAGGCAAAGGAAGCATATACAAGTTATATGGAATCGCTCACTAAATGGAAACAATTCGACTCCCGGAAACAATTCAATCAATTAATTGATGAATGTATAGCATCTGAATCGTTAATAAAAGAAGATTCCGTACAGGTTTCTGTCGTTAACCTGGGCCAGGTAATTAATTCATACTACGATGATTATGGAGCATGGTTGTTCGATCAGGATTCATCAGTTTATTTAACCTCAAAAAGGCCAAAAAAGGAATCTTTAAAAGTAAAATCGCGGACTGGTTCAAAAGAGCAGGTTTTAGTTTCGAATAATTGTATCTATCAACCAGCCACTTATGCCCTGCCTGTCCAAAAAATTTCCTCCTCAAAAAACACAAGCATTGCCGGGGTGGATCGGAATAAAAAAGGCATTTACTTTTACAAAGGCGGAAGAAAAACCGGCCAGTTGATGAAAGCCAATTACGATGGCAAAAACTGGAAAGTAAATTCGTTAAAAGGTAAAATTAACCACATTGCTTACAAAGAGTCTTCCATTTCAATTGCCAGCGACAGCACTGCATATTTTATTACCGACCGGCGGGGTGGCGAAGGAGGAAAAGACATTTGGGTTTGCCGGCAGAAAAAAGACAAAAAATTCAGCAAACCAAACAACCTTGGCAAAATCATAAATACCTCTTATGACGAAGAGGGTGTTTTTGTAACTCCCGATGGAAATACGCTCTATTTTTCGTCGAAAGGGAGAAATGGAATGGGCGGGTTCGATGTGTATAAATCAGTGAGAAATGCTGATGGAAAATGGTCGGAGCCAGAAAATCTTGGTTATCCAATCAATAGTGCTGCCGATGAACTGTTTTATCACCCAACTTCGGACCCCAATATTGCATTGATTTCAACCATCAGAAATGACAGCTTCGGAGGACTTGATATTTATAAAGTACAATTTGTCCCTGTTATCGAGCATACTTTACCTGTAAAGGATAAGCCACAATCCGAAGAATAGCAACTAAAGAATTGAAAATGAACATAACACCTTCGCTATGATGAATAAGATTATAAACAACACAGTTGTAGCCGTTTTGTTGGCTATTTCACTAAACAGTTGCATTAAAGAAGATGTGGTTTTGGAGAATCCCCAGAATTATAACAGGCCACTGAATTTTGCTGCTCCTTTGGTAAACATTCATTTTGGGGCAAAAGACCTGTTGGAGAGAATAGATTCGTCTTCTTTTTTCAATACCGATGAACAGGGTCTTCTGCATTTCAGGTACGATACAACCTTCAATGCCGGGTGGGATGATTTGATCGATTTTGACGATTTATCCTATTCTGCAAATTACGACATCAGCCCTCTAAATAATGTACCGATGCCATTTACATTTATCGATACCGTTGTTGCCAATGAAGATGCCACACAACGATTCGACAGCTTAACCATTGAAAAGGCCATGATGAGATTATCGGTGTCATGCCCGCCAGGACTAACGGGCAGATATGAAATTATGATACCTGAAATACTGAAATCAAATGGAATGCCGGTTGTTTACAAAGGCGCTTTTAGTGGTGAAACTACCATAAATGAAGATATAGCCAGGGGGCGGATTATTTTCAGCCATATACCTGGAAAAAGTTTTTATCAGCTTGTTATCAAAGTATATGTAGATAAGCCCACAGTGCCGCCTTTACATACTAATCTGGGAATAACCTCAGAAATTGTAGATTTATTGCCAAAAACATTGTTTGGCTATTTTGGCCAAATTGATGTATTTCATAAACAGCATGAAATCGCCATCGATTTTTTTAAAAAATTGAATTTCTCCGATGCAATTCAGTTAAAGGAAGTTAGTATGGATATTTCTGTTGACAATTATTTTGGGGTCCCATTAATGCTAATCTTCGACAGCTTAATTTTTACCAATGAAACTACCGGACAGGCTGTTGATGTTTACTTTAACAACGGAAGCAACAGTGTTTTGGTAGATGCTGCCACCTATGCAGAGCCAATTATTCCATCAACAAATAAACTCTCTGTAAACTCAGAAAATTCAAATTTGGTTGACGGTGTAAATATTGGCCCAACCCATATTTTCCTTTCAGCTACCGGCAAATCTAATCCAAACGGGGAAATGGAAGAAAACTTTGTTGAAACCAGCACTAAGTTAAACGGAAAACTCAGCATTGAAGTACCCTTTTGGTTTAAAACCACGCTTTATGCACGAACCGATACCATGGATTTCGATTTTACCGAAATGATTGACAGCGCTCAAATTGATTATTTAGACGAGTTAAGCCTGTATTTTAAGTTTAATAACGGATTCCCCTTTAATATTGAAGCACAAGCCTGGTTTGTTGATGAGTTCTATCATAAAGTAGATTCGGTTTTCCCTGATAATGGTGGTGAATTAATTTGGAAATCGGGGATAATTGATGCCAACGGTATTGTAACATCGCCTTCAAAAACAGATGTTACTATATCTATTAACCACCAAAAAGCAAAAAAGTTATTTGACAGAGAAGTCAAATTCATTCTTGTGAAAAGCCAGGTATCCACAGGACTTCTTGGAAGTCCTGAATTTGTTAAGCTCCTGGATTCTTATGCTATAGACGCAGGTTTATCTGTTGAGGTGAAAAGTGGAAATATCAAGTATTAAGTAATCAGAATTTGATAAAAATGAAAATATTCAGCAAAACATTTATATTATTCTTCCAGTTGCTTGGCTTTGGTTTAACAGGCCAGGCCCAGCAAACGTTATCATTGTATTATTTGGAAACCATACCACAGGTACAAAATCTTAACCCAGCTATGGCGCCCAGGGCTAACGGATATTTAGGCATTCCGTTGGCTGGTTCAACCTATTTTGGCATTAATACCGATATGTTTGGTTCTGACCTGGTGCAGAATTACAATGGAGAATGGATTACTCTTACCAACGCTGGATACGACTATACTCCTTTCTATAAAAGAATTGGAAAAGCTGCAAACCTCACCGCTCATCAAGTTGTTACGCCCATTCAGTTTGGTTTTAGGGGAAAGAAAGGCTATTTTTCGTTCAGTTGGTCAGAGAAGGTAAATATGGCTTTAGCCATTCCCAAAGATTTTTTTACAATTCTGGATGTGGGAGGGTTTCCTGATGGCAGCAGTTACGATTTTTCGGCTTTGGGAGTAAATAGCCAATATTATCGCGAAATGTCGTTCGGCTATTCCTACAAAATCATGAGCAAACTCAAGGTGGGGTTTCATGCCAAATACCTTCAGGGATTAGCGGCTGTTAAAACAGATATTAATCAGTTTGATGTAAATACCGGAGTTGACCAGTGGGACATTGCCCTGAAAGCCGATGCTTATATTTCTTCACCTGTTGAAATTCTGACAGACTCAACTGGCTATCCGGATGGTATTGGCGAGCTGCCATCAACAACTAAAGAGATTATTGACATGGGTCTCCTGAATTTTTCGAACCCGGGAATTGCCGGCGATTTCGGGGCAGTTTATGAACACAGTGAAGCCTGGACATTCTCTGCTGCACTAAACGATATTGGATTTATTAAATGGAATGGTGGCCTCAAATCGTATTCAGCCCATGGAAACTACACTTTTAAAGGGCTTTACCTCGATAGTTCTAATATTGACAGTTTAGATGTAGCAACGGGCGAATTGCTTGATTCCATAAAGAATACAATTAAAATCAATTCCGGAAATGACAGTTTTACTACTGGGCTCGGTCCAAAATTGTATTTTGGTGCAAAATACAATCTAAATCATTATTTTAGTCTTGGAGCTTTGTCTCGGACTGTTTTTGCCAAAAACAATTTTCAACAGGAGTTTAACGTTTCAGCAAATATTAATCTGTACCGAATTCTGACAACTACTGTAAATTATACCTATTCGATAAATGGAGCCAATACATTTGGTTTTGGACTGGCATTGAGAGGAGGCCCTATTCAGTTTTATATTGCTGCCGATTATTTGCCATATACTTATCGGAACTTTACTTTTGAAACCACATCAGAAGATGATGATGACTATGCGGATTCATCTTCCGGTAAAAAAACAAGAAGGACTATAACACCAGCCAGTTTCGATAATTTCAATGTAATGTTTGGCTTAAATATATTATTCGGCGCAAAAGGTTTTCGCGATGAGCCAATGCTCGAAGTCAATAGGGAATTTTAACCGATTAGAAAAGCTTTGATAATTATGTCTGAATTTACTTTATATACAATACTTCAAAAATTACAATTATGAAAAAATTTCTGCTTCTGACAAGCACCATGTTTTTTGTTCTTTTTGTTTTCGCACAAAAACTTCCCTTTCAGGGGAAATTATTCGAATTAGGATGGCCTGTAAATGGTATCCGCAACATTGAAGTTAAACTGCCCGATTTATTGTGGAGCGAAGTCCATACCGGTGTGCAGATAACCAATGGACTTTATTTTATTGTTCTGGGCAGCAATACTCCTCTGCCTGCCAATCTCTTTAACGGTGTTGAAGAAAGGCAGTTAATGCTTTCGGTTGACGGAACACCTTTATCGCCGGTTACATTGTATAGACCTTTGGCGAGCGGACTCGACAGTTTGTATTTAAAAGGTTCAGGAAATGGTTCTCTTAAAGGCGGATTTATAAAAGGTTCTGCTGTAAATGAAAATCTGCCCTACCTGAAACTCAACGGCAATCTTTCAAATACTTTTGATAGAATTTCATTGGGGATTTCAAGCAATCAGGATAATTCAATTGAGACGGGCAATATAAGTGTGAGTTCGACAAACGGACTCAACAACTATTTCTCGCCGGGCTATTTGGCATTAAATCATAACGATACGGCAAGTTTATCCTTGTTTTCACAAAATTGGGGAAACAAGGGATTTTCGGGAACCATTCTCTTAAGGGGGCCAAAAACAATCAATTTTGAAATCGGCAGTAAACACTGGGAAAATGCCGATTTACCCCAATTGCAGATGCGTGGAACGGCAAGTCAAACTATTTTATATCTATCAGGCGAAAAATACCAGGATGCAGGTGTGGACAAGGAAATGGCGCAAATGACATTCTTTGATTCAGATGATAAAAATGTAATTTTAAATCCAAGCCAATTCTCTTTTCATGATGCTGCCGGGAACAGGGCTGTATCAATCAGGGGAACAAATCATGGCAGTAACAAAATACAAGGGTTGTTTGAACTTTTTGGCAACAATTCACCCGAACCTTTCAAAAGAACCGCAGTCATTAGTACTGAAGATTGGGGAAATGGTGATTTTGGAAAATTGGAACTTTTCGGTGTAAACTCGAATGTACTAATATCCAATGGCATTAATGAGAATAAAGCTGAGTTTGGAATGTCCGGTAATGATAATTTATCTGCCAGACTCAGGATGGCCGGACCGGATGCACATATTGCCCTTGAAGAAGAATTACATAGCTCTAATCCACCAAAAGTATTTCTTGATATCGAAAACCATGGTAATGGTAATTTTGGCCGATTGGTTTTGAACAGTGATGGCGGCACATCAACAACCTACAAACCAGGTGGACTTTCAAGCAGCGTTCCCTTTGCTTTTGAAAACGGAGTCATTGTTAAAGGAGATTTAATTGTGACCGGAAATTTATCAACAAACACATCAGACCATCGCCTTAAAAAAGACATTCAGCCACTTGGTAACAATACACTTAAAAAAATCGCACAAATTGGCGGTTATTCATATTTCTGGCGCAAAGAAGAGTTTCCACAAAAACATTTTTCAGAAAGCCAGCAAATCGGTCTGATTGCACAGGAACTCGAGGAACAATTCCCGGCGTTGGTAAAAACCGGTGACGACGGTTTTAAATCGGTCAACTACAATGGGTTTACTGCTGTATTGCTGGAAGCTGTAAAAGAACTGAATGCAAAAGTTGAAAAACTTGAATTGGAAAACAATCACCTTCATGCTGAAATTTCGGCATCTGCAAACAAATCGGAAGAGATGGACGGCCTGAAAAAACAGGTTGATTTTCTTACCAAACTGGTTCAGGAAAAAATTGCTGAAACAGAAAAAACTGCCGGCAAAAACTAAGCCCCATGAAACGTAAAAAAGTTTTAAACAAAATCGGGCTGGCAATTTTTCTCCTGTTGTCGGTTTTTCTGATTCACTTTCAGAAAGGGTATGCACAGCAGTTGACGGAAAGTTCGACATCAAGCGGTGCCGCGATTGTTTCAGGGGGGAATTATACGGGATATGTGTCAGCAGGACAAATGGCTACCTATCTCTACTCGAACGGTACACAAACCGCTACCCAGGGAATTATCCTGAACCAGATTGGCAGCGGTGTGGAATTTACATTCAAATTAAACGGGACCCTGACCGAAAACAAGTCTTTGAAAGCCGGTACATTAAAGGTTAAATCAGCTACTGCCATCAATACAGGCCCACCACTCTCTTTTGCAACTGTAAACCTTGTTGATGCAGGAACGGGAGAAATTTTTGCCTCAACCCAGACCGACGAAAACGGAAATTTTCAGTTTCCGGCTGTTCCTTACCGCGTTTTCTATTTCCTGGTAAATACAACCCAGATACCGGCAAATCCTGTCGTTCTCGATTTTCAAAGCAATATTTTTGTAAAGGAAGTAATTGTGAATGGAGAAGTTGGCGCTGGCGGAATTTCGGCCACAGTTGCGGTTATACCAGAAAACACATGCAGCCCGGGCCAGCCAGGTTACAGGGTGTGGTTTCTTGATTATGATGGCGATGGATATGGAAACCGCAACTTTTGGGTGGGCCAGTGTATCCAGCCTATGGGTTATGTTTTAAACAAAAAAGACCCTGACGACAACGATCCAACTATCACTCCCAGTAAACAAGTATTAAAAATTGCGATTGACCAGAAAGGTGTTGAGAAGTGCCTTAATATAAAAGAATGTATAGAGCTAAAAGTAAAACCAGGCTGGAATATCTTTTCGATAAATAATCTCCCTGATTCAACCAATTTAAAATACATTTTTAAATCTTTTATTGATAATAATTCTATAGTCAAAATTCAGGATAAAACCGGTAATTCGTTTGAAAACTGGGGCATTTTCGGTGGGTGGCAAAATGGGATTGGAAATATTTCCCTATCAGAAGGCTATAAAATTAAATTAAGTAAAAAAGACTCGGTTGTGGTTTGCGGAATACCTGTAAAATTTCCTTATCCAATACCTCTTAGTATGGGATGGAATATTATGGGCTATCCACAAACAACGGTTTTCGATGGATTGGATGTAGTTCAGCAACTTATTTCACGCGGCACACTGGTAAAAGTGCAGGATGAGACCGGGAATGCTATCGAAAACTGGGGTGTTTTTGGAGGCTGGCAGAATAACATCGGCAATTTTATGGCCGGTAAAGGTTATAAAATTAAAGTTAATGCAAAAGACACCTTGTGGATTTACGAAAGTTACCCGAAATCTGGAGCAAATTTCCAAGAAATGGCAACTACAATTCATTTTATACCCGAATATAAGGGAAATGGAGTTGACCACATGAACATTAACCTGGTTGGATTACCATTAAATGTAATAAAAGCAGGCGATGAACTGGCCATTTTCGATGGCTTGACGTGTGTTGGGGCGGTAGTTTTGAAGCCCCACCATTTGCAAACTCAAACGATTTCCATTGTGGCATCGGCCACCGATAACCAGGGAATGCCCGGTTTTAATGAAGGAAATCCATTCGTTTTGAAATTGTGGAATTCTCAGCAAAACACCGAATTAATTCTTGAACCTGAAATATTAAAAGGAGCTACAACATTCACGAAAAATGAATCTACATTTGTCAGTTTTGATAAATACGCTACTACAGGTTCTGAAATAGTTTCGGGTTCAATTTTGAACAAAATCAACTGCTATCCAAACCCGTTCAGCGATGAGGTAACCATTGAAATTAACCTGATCTCTGATACGCAAGTACAGGTAGAAGTGCTGAACCAATTGGGACAGCGGGTCAAATTTGTCAAAACAATACAGATGTTATCCCGGGGTTTGAATAAAATTACCTGGGATGGCAGAAATTCAGTTAACCAAAAAGTTTCGCAGGGTATTTATTTTATAAGGATAAATATTGACGGAAAGAATATTCACAAAAAGATATTGTATCAAAATAATTAATAACACCATGGCACATAAAACTTTACAATTTGTTTTAGTATTCCTTTTTTATTTAACCATTAGCTCGGTTAAAGCTCAGGTACTCATAACAAAAAATGATACAATCGGGATAACAGAGGATATGGTTTATTTAAAACTTGATAAATACATTGGCGAAATCCAGTGGGAAAAGTCTGATGACGGAATAAAGTGGATTGAAATATTGGATGAAAAAAAAGACAGTATTTCTATTTCAACTGAAACCAACAGTTTTTACAGGGCAAAAGTTACTGTAAACAATTGCGACAGTTTTTATTCTGATACCACTCAATTTAAAATAGGTGAAATAATTCCTTTGAAAACAGATGTATTTTCTCAGGAAATTTGCTATTTAAAATTAGAAAATATAAAACCAATTGATACTGTTTATTATGCTGATTTTAATGGTAAAAAAGTTAAATTATTTCTAGCTAATAAGAACTATCTGACGTTTTTAATACCTGAGTTAAATGAATCCACCTACCAAATGAACTTATCCGTTAATAATAGAAATTATGAATTCAATTTTTTAGTAAGGACATTACCTTTAATTGAAGATCCTTTAAAATATTACAATGATCTATTAGATTCAACCCAAACCTTTATTGATAAATTTAAAAGCACAATGGACAGTATGGCATCCGAAACGCCGGATATTTTTAAAGAAGGTGATTTTGATTTATTCGCTCACTATTTTGATTCATTGTTAATAGATCTCAGAAATAATTCCTCTGAATTAAGTGAAAAAGATTTAAAATTCATTTCGGTTTTTCTTTCCGCAAATCCAGGTTTTTTCAATTATCCGGATTATAATGCAAACGAAAGCAATTTAAAAAGCGGGACAGTTGCAGAATATATTCCAGAGAAAGGAATGGAAAATTTAGCTAAAAACATTTTTTTTAATGCAAACCAGTTGGATTTAATTGCCAACAATCTTGGCACTAATACAAGCAAAAAAGTAGGTGACAATAATAGAATTGATAAGTATATTGATTTATTTTTAAATGAATTATATGATAAAGCCGGTAAGGTTTCAAGTAGTATAACTTCTATTTTTAACGCGTATGGAAATTCAATGGCAGTTCTCCGAATTACAGAAACTGTAAATATGGTGAGGAATAAAGTATATATCCAGGATGGACGGTTAGTACCAGTGAATATTGAGGATTTAGATTTTAAATCTAATATAAGCAGTGGTTTTCAATTTACATCTTTATACAGAAATTTAATTATCGACGATCAGGTAAAATTTGTTGCATTAAAGGCCGCGTTGGATGATTTTAATGAGGCATATAATGCAGCTTTATCCACCTTTTTTATTTCAAATATTGATTTTATTGCTGAATCTATTGGCATTATAAATATTGGAGCACAATTTCCATTAATTTGTCGCACTTCACCATCGATCTTTAGAACATACTCGGTAAAAACAGAATATATAGTAAGCCAGGAAGCAGATATTAAGGCCAGTATAACTAATTTAAAAGTTAATTTAACAGGGTTCTCAAAAGATACAGAGGTGCCATTAATCCTTAAATTTGAAAATCTGACCGATGTTAAGCAGGAATTTAGTTTTAATGTAAATTATGAACATAAAGGATATTCAAAATCTACCACAAGTTTAAGCGCGACAGTATTACCGGCAAAGTACAAATTAGGCTATTCTAATCCATATAATGGATCAATAACAAACGAAGTAATAACATTTGCCAATCCGGAATCAAAATTGCTCATCTTATTAAATGATCCTGATGGTTCTACAGCTACAGGTATTGATTACAGTAAAATTTCGGTTGCAAATAATACAAATTCAAACGTTATTATTGGACTTACGCCCATTATAGGAACCTATGGTTCCTTTTATCTGGATTTAAAGACAAATCAAACAACAAATCAAACAACTTCGTTTGATGTTTTATATAATTCAAAAAAAGTGCAAACGATTAATGCGGAAATAATTAGTGATTTATTGGAATATTATAAAAGCATAGTTCCAGGTGCATGGACAATGCAAAGTTATTCATGTCCTACAATTGAGTGCGATGTTCTTAGTGAAACTTCTAAATATCAATTCTTTGCAGGGGGGACTGGAATTTGGGAGAGCTGGACTCAAAACTGGCCTCCCTATACACCTAATGTGGTAAACCAAAATATCACCTGGAATGTGACAAAACAAGGCGATCAATATATTTTGTCTTTTACCACTGGGGCTACTGGCCCAATAAGCATCAACAATATGAGTTATTCGGTAACTAATGTATACAAATGGGTTGTTTTCAAAAACTGATAATTTTCTATAGGTGTCGGTTTAACTGTCAGAATATACTACTGATAGAGATGAAGATTGTGAACCTCTCCTGATAACTTTAACGTCGCAGAAATCAGGACGTAAGTGAAAAAATCAGAATGAACCCTTTCGTGACTACTCCACGGTCACCGATTTCGCTAAATTCCTTGGCTGATCAACATTGCATCCGCGCATTAAAGCAACATGATATGCCAGAATTTGTAACGGAATTACCGACAACAGCGGCGCAACAGCAGGGTGCGAGGCAGGAATTTCGATGTAATCATTTACCATTTCCTTTAAAACCACATCACCTTCTGTAACAATGGCAATCACGTTTCCTTTGCGGGCTTTTACCTCCTGAATATTGCTTACAATCTTTTCGCAGTAATCGTCCTGCGGTGCAACCACAATCACCGGCAGATTGTCATCTACCAGTGCAATGGGGCCATGTTTCATTTCGCCCGCTGCATATCCTTCGGAATGGATGTACGAAATTTCCTTTAGTTTCAAAGCTCCGTTTAGCGCTACAGGGAAAAGGTATCCGCACCTGAGGTAATACCAATAATTG
>JBBINB010000097.1:0-16587 GCA_037444065.1 Draconibacterium sp. | reverse complement strand
GGGATTGCAATAAAAGCAATGGCACGAAAAGTTGCCATTTTATACTGGCGAGTAATGGTCAAAGGGGTAGAATATACTGAAACAGGAATAAAAAAATATGAAGAAAACCTAATAGCAAATAAGATGAAAACACTTAACAGATTGGCAAAAGAATTAAATTATGAAATATCTGGAAATGTGCAATTTACGTAAATCTGTCATTGGTAGCGAAGTCGAAGGGTGAGTGATATATCTTTTCTTTTATTTCATCCTTAACTAAACGACATTGAATCATATGTTTAAAATTAATCTCTGAAAATCGATAAACAGCCAGTTGAATTTCGCGACAGAATTTTTGTATTGTACCACGTATTGCATTTCGCCGTAATTTTTTGCCCTGGCCAAATCAATCCAAAGCGAACCATCATTTTCTTGAAAGAGATATTTGATATCTGTCGAATCAATTAAAATACGTCCATTTCCGGTTAATAACGATTTTAAATGCAAAAGTAGTTTTTCGAGCCCTGAAAGTGTTTCACCAATGCCGGCACCATTCATCAAAAGTAAAATTGTATCGAATTTATCTTCAAAACAGTAGTGTATAATTTCACCAAGCGGGTCGTTCATTTACTTTGTTTTTTAGCGAAGTTAAATCTAATTCGTTTAAAGTTTGGTTTTAAAAATGTTTCTATTTCAATTTGATATGTGTAAAAAGGCTATAACCGGTTTAACAGTAGCAAGCTGCGAAATTTGGCCGCAAAGCCCTTTTTTTTAACCGTTGATTTTTTTCAACGCTATTTTTATCTATTTTAGCGCGCGGCATATACTAAAAACCGTTGATTTATGGTTCGCATTACTATTTTTGTACCTCTTTTGGCTGTATTCCTTTGGAGTTGCCAGCCTAAAACAAACAAAATGGAAATATCCGACTGGCAGGGCCCAAACCGCGATGGCATTTTCCCGGCTGCAAACCTGTTGAAACAATGGCCCGAAAGTGGCCCTGGATTGCTTTGGTCGTTCGAAGGCCTGGGATTTGGCCATAGCAGCGCGGCCGTGGCAAACAACAAGGTTTATGTTACAGGGATAAAAGATACCATTGCTTCAGAAGGAACACTATTTACGTTCGATTTAAACGGAAATTTGCTTTGGGAGAAAAATTTTGGAAAAGATTTTACCTCGAATTTTCACGGAACCCGCTCAACACCTGTGGTTGCAGACAGTTTGATTTATATTGAAAGCGGAACGGGCGCTGTTTACTGTTTGAATGCCGAAAATGGCAAACAGGTTTGGGCCGTTGATTTTATTCGTGATTTAGGTGTCGATTCGGTATTATTTTTTGGTTATTCCGAATCGGTTTTAATTGATGGGGATAACCTGATATGCGTTCCCGGCGGAAAAGAAAACAATGTGGTAGCGCTAAACCGGTTTACGGGCAAAAAAGTATGGAACTCAAAAGGCTTTGAAGAACCGGCAACCTACAATTCGCCTGTTCTTATAAATTATAATGGGCTGCGTTTAATTATTGCCATGTCGGCCAGTTCTATTATGGGGATTGATGCAGCCACCGGAGAAATGTACTGGCGTGTTGAACAAACCCAGCAAAACAAAATACATGCAAACACACCGGTTTATGCCGATGGTAAAATACTGGTTGCCAGTGCGGGGCGCGAAAAAACATCGGGAATAGTCCAGTTACAGCTTTCAGATAATGGAAAAAGCGTGACCGAAACCTGGAGAAACAACAAATTGATGAATTTGATGGGAGGAATGGTAAAAATTGACAGTTTCCTTTATATATCGGCATATTTAAAAAACGATTGGCAGGTAATTAACTGGAACACCGGCGAAATGGTTATTCAAAACAAAGAATTTGGCGGGGGTTCGGTTATTTATGCCGATGGAATGTTTTACTGCTATGCCGAAAATGATGGGGAAATAGCCCTTGTAAATGCCTCTCCCGGAAAATTTGAGGTTGTCAGCCGTTTTAAAGTACCGCTTGGGACTAACCAGCACTGGGCAAGGCTGGTAATCGGCAATGGGAAATTATTTGTCAGACACGGAAATGCGTTAATGGTGTATAATATTTCTTCGCAACAAAATAATTAATTGAAAAAAAAATGAAAGTGAAAATGATGTTAGTTGGGCTTTGTTGTTTGGCCCTAAGCGCTGCAGCCGTTGAAAATGATGATGCTTCGCAGTGGCGCGGTCCCGATCGCAGGGGTATTTTTTACGAGTCAGGTTTGCTAAAATCGTGGCCTTCAGATGGCCCGGAATTAATCTGGAGTTTTGAAGGATTAGGGGCAGGTCACAGCAGCCCGGGAATCGGTTCGGGGAGGGTATTTATTAGCGGAATGCCCGACACAACCGGAATCCTTTTTTCATTCGATATGAATGGCAAACTGCTTTGGCAAAAAGAATACGGTATAGAATGGCATGTTAATTACGCAGGCACACGGTCCACGCCGCTTGTTGTCGATGGTTTGGTTTATTTGGTCAGCGGAATGGGCGAAGTCTTTTGTTTCAGGGCCGAAAACGGCGACAAGGTTTGGTCGGTTAATTTACTTTCAAAATTTGGAGGTGTAAATATCCAGTGGGGGATTAATGAATCGGTCCTTGTATACGACGACATTTTAATTTGCACCCCCGGCGGAGCTGAGAATAATATTGTTGCGTTAAACCGGCATACCGGTGAAACAATCTGGAAAAGCAAAGGATTTGGAGAACAATCGGCTTACTGTTCACCATTGCTTGTCGAACACAATAACAAAAAGCTCGTGGTAACCATGACTGAGACTTCGGTATTGGGGCTCGATGCCTTAACCGGAGAATTGTACTGGCGCGTAAAACAACTGCAAACAAATAAAATCCATGCAAACACCCCGGTTTACGAAAATGGGGTGTTGTATTGTTCAAGCACCTCTTCACGGGAAGGGTTCAGTGGTTTACTTGCTTTGAATTTATCGGATGACGGAAAAAGTGTTGAACAATTGTACCGTAACGAAGAATATAAAAACCTGATGGGAGGAAACGTTATTGTTGATGGGACAATTTACGGTTCGGCTTACCGGACAAAAAACTGGTATTCGGTAAATGCCCGGACCGGCGAAGAAAAAATCATTTCTTCTGATTTCGGAAACGGGGTAATTATTTATGCCGATGGTTTATTTTATTGTTACAGCGAAGAAGGAGAGGTTGCTCTTGTAAAGATGACACCCGATAAATTTGAAATAGTCAGTAAATTTTCTGTACCGCTGGGGACCGAGCAACATTGGGCGCACCCGGTTATTCATAACAAGAGAATGTACATCAGGCATGGCAATGCTTTAATGGTTTACAACATTTCGCGATAAAAGGTTGGTTATAAGTTAAAAAATCCTGAAAAGAGGCTGTTTCACCCTGAAAATAAGGAAGACAGCCTCTTTTTTTTAACAGAAACATGAAAGCTTACAGATAACTTAAAAAAATAGTTAAATTTGTGCATCGTGTTCGTACCCGGATAAATAATAAACCAACTGTAAATGTTTTAAATCTAATATGTTATGAAAAAATTCCTTTCTTTTTTAGTCATGTTTTTATTTATCGGTAGGGCTGTTTTTGGCCAGGGCGATGGCTGGGTTAATTTGTTTAACGGCAAAGACCTGACCGGCTGGAAACAACTGAACGGGGAAGCAAAATACACAGTTGAAAATGGTGTTATTGTAGGTACAACGGTGTTAAACACCCCCAACTCGTTTATCTGTACAGATAAAAACTATTCCGATTTCATTTTTGAGGTTGAATTGCTCGTGGAGCCTAATATGAATTCCGGAATTCAGTTCAGGAGCGAAAGCAAGGCCGATTTTAACAACGGAAGGGTTCATGGTTACCAGTGCGAAGTAGATCCCTCGGATCGTGCCTGGAGCGGCGGAATTTATGATGAAGCCAGGCGGGGCTGGTTGTATCCGCTCGATTTAAACCCGGCAGCCAAAAAGGCTTTAAAAATGAACGAATGGAACCATTACCGCATAGAGTGCATTGGAAATTCGATAAAAACCTGGCTCAATGGAGTTGCTTGTGCCCATGTTATTGACGAAATGGCCCCAACCGGTTTTATTGCATTGCAGGTGCATTCCATCGGAAAGGACAAGGAAAAAGAAGGGCAGCAAATTAAGTGGCGGAATGTCAGAATTAAAACGGTTAACCTTAAACCTCAGAAGGCTGAAGGTATTTACGTTGTAAACCTGTTGCCAAACAATTTAAGCGAAGCTGAAAAAGAACAGGGTTTTCAGTTGCTTTTTGATGGTAAAAGCCTCGATAACTGGAAGGTGGCATATACCGGAGCGCCGGTTTCAAAGGGCTGGGAAATTATCAATAACGAACTTGTGGCCAACCCGGCCAATGGCACAAAAGGCGGCGGCGATATAATTACAAAAAAAGCATACGGCCCTTTCGAACTGAAATTCGATTTTAAACTTACCGAAGGGGCAAATAACGGTATTAAATATGGGTTAGGTAACAATGGTCCAAATATCGGACTGGAATACCAGATTCTCGATGACGCCAAGCACCCCGATGCAAAACAGGGTGTGGTTGGAAACCGTACCCTTGCTTCGTTATATGATTTGATCCCTGCCGAAAAGGAGGGTAGATTTGTCAATAAAATTGGCGACTGGAACCAGGGACGGATTGTTGTTTATCCCGGCAATACCATCGAACACTGGCTGAACGGACGAAAAGTGGTTGAATACAAACGCGGGGGCGCAATTTACAAAGCGCTCGTGGCTAGAAGCAAATATGCCGAATTTAAAGATTTTGGCCTTGCTTCGCCAAGCCCGATAATGCTTACCGACCACAAGGATGAAGTGTTTTTCAGAAGTATTAAAATCAGGGAATTATAAATCCCTGGGCCGCGGTTTTTTAACCGCGAATTATTAATAATAAAATTAAAACTATGGCTAACAGGAGAAATTTTTTAAAAACCACAGGCCTGGGCCTTACCGCAGCAACTCTTCCAGGTATGGCTTCGGCTTCGGTTTTGCAAAAAGAAAATTCCAAACAAAAATTTGGCTTTCAGTTGGGTATTGCATCTTATTCCCTTCGCGATTTTAAACTTGAGCAAGCGCTTGATATGACTATGAGATGTGGTATCAACCGCATTTCCTTAAAAAGTATGCACCTGCCTTTGGATTCCGGTAAGGAAACTATTCAAAAGTCAATTTCGCTTTGTAAACAAAAGGGAATTACCCCTTACAGTTGTGGCGTAATTTATATGAAATCAAAAGCCGAAGTAGATCAGGCATTTGAATACGCTAAAAATGCAGGCATGGAAATGATAATAGGTGTGCCAAATCACGATTTGCTGGATTATACTGAGGGTAAAGTAAAAGAAAACAATATAAAGTTAGCCATTCATAACCACGGGCCTGGCGACCTGCTTTACCCGAGCGCCGAAAGCGCTTACGTTTTAATTAAAAACCGCGATAAAAGAATGGGGCTTTGCGTTGATGTAGGTCACACTAAACGAATAAACCGCGATCCCGAACAGGATGTTAAAGATTATTCCGACCGCGTATTAGACATTCATATTAAGGATGTAACCGCAGCCGCCAAAGATGGTACAACCTGCATCATTGGGCGGGGTGTAATTAATTTCCCATCGTTCTTAAAAGCAGTTAATAAATTAGGCTACAAAGGTATACTGTCCCTGGAATATGAGGCTGATGTAAAAGATCCGCTTCCGGGTATGATGGAATCTTTCGGATATGTAAGGGGAGTTATGGCTATGTTATAAACCAGTTGATTTTAAACATTTTGTTCATAACAAATTGAATTCAGTAGTAGAATTATCAGAAGATTAATAAACCAATACATAGTAAAATTAAACAAAAAATAATGAGTACTGACAGAAGGGAATTTATAAGAAAAGTCACCGCCGGTGCGGCAGGAATCGCCGTAGGAACATCGGCAATGGGAATGCCGGCAAAAAGTTATGGTAAAATAATTGGAGCGAATGAAAGGTTGGGTGTTGCTATTGTTGGGTTAGGTCGCCGGTTGGGTGCATTTTATGAACCCGTTTCATTAAAGGAAAGCAATGTTGAACTGCTATACCTTTGCGATGTTATGAAAAGTCAGCGCGAATCAGCAGCAAAAAAGTTTTCCAAATTTATTGATTATAATCCGAAACTTGAGAATGATATCCGGAAGGTAATTGCGGATCAAAAGGTTGATCTGATTTTCAATGCCACTCCCGATCACTGGCACACCCCTGGTGCAATTATGGCCATGAAAGGCGGAAAACATGTTTATCTCGAAAAACCATGCAGCCATAATATGTATGAAAACGAGCTTGTGGTGGCCGCTTCGAAAAAATACAACAAAGTGGTTCAAATGGGCAACCAGCAGAGGTCGTCGGGGCATACGCGGGAAATTATAAAGGAGATCCATAATGGCGTTATTGGTGTTCCATACCGGGCTGTCGCATTTTATTTAAATAAACGCGGAGAGGTTCCTGTACAAAAAAAAGCGCCCATTCCTGAGGGTCTCGACTGGGATTTATTTCAGGGACCTGCACCACGCCGGGAATATACCGAAGAAACCTGGGATTATAACTGGCACTGGTACGGCTGGGCATACGGAACAGCCGAAACGGGAAACAATGCCACTCATGAACTTGATGTGGCACGCTGGGCGCTAAAAGTGGACCTCCCGAAAAGGGTCGATGTTGAAGCCGGGAAACGGCATTTCTTTAACGATGGTTGGGAAATGTACGATACAATGGATGCCACTTTCCGTTTTAATGGCGACAAAATTATTAAATGGGACGGCCGCAGCCGTTCTGGCCATGATACGTATGGAGTTGGCGACCGGGGCGCCATCATTTTTGGAAGCGAAGGGACAGTTTTTGTCGACCGCGGAAAATATATTTTGTACGACCGAGCCGGAAAAATTGTTAAGGAAAGCAAGGGAGGATCAAACGAAGCCGGCACTGCTCTTGGCGGTGGTGGCGATATGACCACAGGGCACGTTATTAATTTCTTAGAAACTATTCGTGGCAAACAAAAACTAAATGCACCGATCGACGATGCAACCTTTAGCCAGGCAATGGTTCATTATTCAAATGTAGCCTACCGTATTGGAAAGGGATTCGATATTGACGATAAATCGGGAATTATGTACGATCGCGATGCCATGAAATTGTGGAGCCGCGATTATGAACCAGGCTGGGAACCAACTATTTAGAGTTTAAGGATCCGGGTTGAAGTTCAAGGTAAAAATTTGTTTTTTACCTTGAACTTTGATTTTTTATAAAACTGGTTATTCTTTCATTTTTCAATATTATTATTCAAATCCAACCATTCAATTCAATTATTTCCAGCAGAAAATTTATACAAAAAGCAACAACAACATTCGGCGCTTTAACTATTATTCCGTCACATGTATTATTCTCAAAAGATGAAATATGAAATGCCGCGGGTGAAACATCGCGGCCAAGGGGGGATGCACCCAGCGAAAAATAAATATGGCTTTTTGCGGCATTGGTAACCGGGGCGGTGAAATCCTCAGGGTACGCGAAGCTACCGGAATGGTTAATACTACCGTTCTTTGCGATGTTGGCATGGGTGCGTTGGGCGACCAGGGGGCTCACATTTAGATACCGCCCACCGCTTCCTCGAACCGGGTATGCCTTACGAAGTTAACCCGGTTAGAATTGATGGCCTCATATATTGAAAAATGATTTAACAACAAACCTGGGAAAATTTAAAAGCAAAGTATTTTGAAATGGTAAATTTAGCCCGGTATGTAAAAGTGCCTGGCTGGTAACATGGGGTTACAACGAAAATGATTGTCCGCCAACTTCAATGCATGATGCTTACAACGTTAGTCCCGGTAAAAAGAAACTTCACGTTCTTCAGGAAACCCTGCGCTGGACTTTTCCCGAACAAAATGAAATGAAAAATGGGTAGTTGTTTAACCAGTTAAAGCAATTCAAATGAAACCATTTTAAGTAATTGCTGCCCTAATGTTTATGTTTTTCCCGCAATAACGCAAGCGAGGATGCAAAAAATGGAAGATGGTATTCTATGTACGGAGTATGGTTAAAATGTTCTGTTTTTGCAAATGGAACCCAAAAATTTTGACAGAAAGATACGCGCTGCAATTATTTTCATCCCTTGTGGGGAGTTAACAGCGGGGTTTTAACTGAAGATTTTCCGGCTGATCATTTGCACCATCGCGGCATTTTTTCGGCCTGGCGCCAGATATGGATCGATGGAAACCGGATCTTTGGAAAAGAATCGGAGAAAAAACTCCTTATCTGAAAGAGATAGGTTATGCAAATATTTTTTTGTCCTGTTGGAAAAAATAATAAAAATGGCGGTATTGTAATGGCCGGTCACCCCGAAAATCCCGGATTTCCTCAATCCTGGATTTTACGCGTACGTAACAACATGCAAAATGCTGAATATCCGGGCAAAATTACCGTCCCTGTTTCAACACGAGGGCCATTGGTGTTAAAGTATTCTTTAATTGTATATTCGGGCAAATTGAGCGATAAAAAAAACAGAAAAATTGCCAATAAATAGAAATTCCTATTGTAATAATCTGTAAATGGTTTGATTTTCAGGAAACAAAAACCCCCTGACAATTCGTTAAAAACAAGCGAAACCCACAACATTTGGTTTAGTATTATATTTCACTTTCAAAATTTGATTTAGCGGCAACGTTTTTAAACGAGTGAATTGTAACCTTATACAGGTAACATGTGTAATAAATATTGTTGGTATCAGCAATTGAAAACAAGTTCTTCAGAATACAAATTTATAAACTAAAAACAGACAAAATGCCTATTAAAAAATTAAAAGCATTTCTTGATGAACACAACATTAAGTATGTAACAATCAATCACTCCAGCGCTTATACAGCGCAGGAAATTGCGGCAAAAGCGCATATATCGGGTAAAAATCTGGCCAAAACAGTAATCATTAAAATTGAAGGAAAAATGGCTATGGCTGTTTTACCGGCATCGTACAAGGTCGATTTTCATTTTTTAAAACAGCTGTTTGGCACACAGCAGGTGACATTGGCCACCGAAGCCGAGTTCAAATACTTTTTTCCCGATTGCGAAGTGGGTGCAATGCCGCCGTTTGGAAACCTGTACGACATGGAAGTTTTTGTTGCTGACACTTTGGCAGAGGACAACCAGATTGCCTTTAACAACGGTAACCATACTGAATTGTTAAAAATCGATTATATTGATTTTGAACGTTTGGTGCAGCCGCGTGTATTAAGATTTTCTAAAAAAGAGGTTTCGTTCCCGCACGATCCGGAAGACAGGTGGTTGGAAGAATACTGAGGGAAGTAATTCGGCCCATTTAGCAAGTTAGGTTCAATAGCCAATTAACAATCCTGAACCAATTCTTTCAGGAGAGAACAATATTTGTATATCTTTATTAAGTCTGTTAATTACACCACCAGCACCTTTGCCCCTTTTATTTTACGGTTTTTAATATCCAAAATTGCCTTGTTGGCTTGTTCAAACGGGTAAATTTCAACTTCGGGTTTAAAAGGCATTTCTGAAGCTATCCTGATAAATTCCTTAACATCGTTCCGGGTAACGTTTGCCACACTTTTTATTTCCTTTTCCATCCATAAATGATTTTTATAATCCAAATTGAAAAGAAATTCCTTATCAACATTTTCTTTTCTAATGGCATTGATAACCAACCTTCCGCCGGGCTTCAGGAACTGCAAGGCATAAACCACTGTTTTCCAGACAGGGGTGGTGTCGATTATACAATCAAGTAAATAAGGTGGCTGGCCGGTTGTGTCGCCGGCCCATATTGTGCCCAGTTCTCTGGCAAATTCCCTTTCCCTGGTATTTCGTGCAAAAACATACACTTCAGAATTTGGATAACGGTACTTTACCAGTTTTAATACCAGGTGGGCCGAAGCCCCAAAACCTGTTAACCCGATTCTTTGTCCATCCTTTGCACTGCATAACTGAAGCGAGCGGAAACCTATTGCACCTGCACAAAGCAGGGGGGCTGCCTCTTCATCTGTAAAAATTTCTGGTATCCTGTACACATATTGTTCAGGCGCAGTCATATATTCGGCATACCCGCCATTTACATCGCGGCCGGTTGCGAGGAACGACCCGCATAAGTTTTCTCTTCCAGTCCGGCAGTATTCACATTGTCCGCACGTTGAATAAATCCATGCAACACCCACCCTGACCCCGGGTTTTAGCCCTGTTACCCCTGCCTCCGCCTTCGCCTCCGCCTCCGCCTTTGCCTCAACTCTCGCCCCTGCCTTCGTCTTTGCCTCTTCAACAATCCCAATCACCTGGTGGCCTGGCACTACGTGGAAAAGGGGTGGGGTAGTACGGCCTTCTATTTCGTCGATTTCGGTGTGGCAAACTCCACAGGCTTTTATTTTTATTAATACTTCCCCGTCAAGTGGTTCCGGTTTTGGCAAATCAATCAATTTTAATGGATTTGTTGTGGTTTTCAAATCACATATCTTGTCAATTACCCATGCTTTCATAATAAAATAACTTGTTTTTTTGCCCCAGGATTAATGACGGGATAATTGAAGTAGCGTATTTACGGGTTACGCCCTGTTAGTAATAATTTTCCTAAATGCCCTGAAATCCCTGTATTTCGAGATTTGTCAAACCAATAGCCTTTGCATGGCTTACAACTTCGGTGTATTCCTTACGGGTGATCCTCCGGGCTATTTCCGGGTAATTGTTTGCCTTAAATACCGGCGTATACTGCGACATGATATTTACATAAGTATCTTTTGGCAGGTTTTCGGCAATCCAGCCCATAACTTCTTTGCCTCCGCTGACATTATTGGGCATAACCAGGTGGCGAATAATTAATCCTTTTTGCATCAGCCCGTTTGCCGCAGGTTTGGCAACTCCCACCTGCCTGTGCATTTCGAGCAATGCTTTTTTTGTTAGTTCCGGGTAGGTATCTGCTTCTGATGAGTATTTCGACGCTTTTTTACCATCAGCGTATTTGAAGTCGGGCAGATAGATGTCAACAATCCCGTCAAGGATTTTCAGTATTTCAACCCGTTCCCAGCCGCAGGTGTTATAAACCAAAGGTATATGTAATCCCTTTGAAGCTGCCTGGTCCAAAGCGAGTAGAATATGGGGTGAGTAATGGGTAGGTGTTACGATATTAATATTAGGGCAACCCATGTTCTGCAGCGCCAGCATCATCGCTGCAAACTGGCCGATGTTTCTTTTTGCCCCTTCACCTCCCTGGCTGATTTCCCAGTTAATACAGAATACGCAACGCAAACTGCAGTTGGTAAGAAATATAGTACCAGATCCACCTTTGCCGACCAAAGGATCTTCCTCGCCAAAATGCGGATGATATGATGAAATTTCAAGATTGGAATTTGCCCCGCAAAATCCCCTTTCTCCTTTCAACCGGTTTGTGGCGCACTTCCTTGGGCAAAGCTCACAGCTTTCCATTTTTGCCCACAGCTCTTCGCCTCTTTGTTTAAGTACGCCTGACCGGTGAAGGTTCAGGTAGCCTGGCTCATAATCATATTTCACCGAATTGTTTTTTATAAAATCCCTCGAATTATAAGGATAATAAGCAGCAACGGGGGCAAGGAGGATGGATTTGACGATATTTCTCCTGGTAATCTTGTACATATTAAACCTGCACCCGTTATAATAAAACAAAGGTAAGACATAAGCGCCAGAAAGCAAAATGTAAATATCAATCTAATTAGTTGTTTTATACCGAAGGGCCTGGTTTAAAAAGGAACAAGAATCATGTGTTTTTTATGTTACAATATTTAGATATTTTAAATTCTGATTTTAAGCCAGAAAACTCAGCAAAATACCCGCAGCCACGGCCGAACCAATTACGCCAGCCACATTCGGACCCATGGCATGCATCAGAAGGTGGTTTGTTTTGTCGTATTCCAAACCTACAACCTGCGAAACCCTGGCGCTGTCGGGGACTGCCGAAACACCCGCATTCCCGATTAACGGATTGATCTTGTTGCCTTCTTTCAGAAATAAGTTGATGATTTTTACAAATATCACCCCGCCAAAAGTTGCAACAACAAACGATGCCGCCCCAAGCATAAATATTCCAATCGATTTAAACGTCAGAAATGTAGTTGCCTGCGTTGAAGCGCCTACGGTAAGGCCAATCAATATGGTTACAATGTCAATCATCGGCCCTTTGGCTGTATCGGCCAGGCGTTTGGTAACTCCGCTCTCTTTCAGCAGGTTGCCGAAAAAGAGCATCCCGAGTAGCGGAAGTCCGCTGGGGACAATAAAAGTAGTAAGCAACATGCCTGCTATGGCAAAAATTACTTTTTCGGTTTTAGAAACGGCCCTTGGCGGTTTCATGCGAATTAACCTTTCTTTTTTGTTGGTCAGCAATTTCATTACGGGTGGCTGAATGACAGGTACAAGCGCCATGTACGAATAGGCTGCAATGGCAATTGCGCCCATTAAATCGGGGGCCAGTTTCGATGAGAGGAAGATTGCAGTTGGACCGTCGGCGCCTCCTATAATCGCAATAGCGCCCGCTTCTGTTGGGTGAAATCCAAGTGACAGGGCTAAAATATAGGCGCCGAAAATTCCAAGCTGTGCGGCAGCGCCAATAAGAATAAGTTTAGGATTTGAAATTAATGCCGAAAAATCGGTCATTGCGCCAATCCCAAGGAAAATAAGCGGCGGGTAAATCCCCTGAAGTACGCCAAAGTACAGGTAGTTTAAAACGCTACCCGATTCGTAAACACCAATCTGGTACCCAGGTGCAAAGGCAATATTTCCGACCAGGATGCCAAAGCCTATGGGTATCAATAACATCGGTTCAAACTCCTTGGCAATGGCGAGGTAAATAAATATCAGCCCGACACAAATCATTATAATATGGCCCACGGTGAGGTTGGCAAAAGCAGTAAATTGCAGGAACTGAGTTAAATGTTCTATAATAAATTCAAAAAATTTCCCCATGTTTCAATCTCCTATTAGTATTAAAACATCGCCCTCCATAACGCTGTCGCCCTTGTTTTTCCGGATGGAAACCACTATGCCGGCTTTGTCGGCTTCAATGTTATTTTCCATTTTCATGGCTTCTATCATAAGTAATTTCTGTCCCATCTTAACTGTATCGCCTTCCCTGACAAATACTTCGAGGATAACACCCGGAAGTGGCGATTTAATGCTGCCGGTGCCTTTGGGGCCCCCCGGAGCGCTGGTTTTAGCAACCGATGGATGGATATCGGTTGAAGGGACCACAGGCTGACGAACCAGTTTTGGGGTTTTCGTACTTTTTAAGGCTTTTTCAACTTCAACTTTGTACACGGTTCCGTTGACTTCTATTTCGGCAATGTTGTCTTCAATACTGAGCACTTCGGTCATGTACTGATTGCCATTTATGGTGAATTTGAATTTTTTCATTTGAATGTCATTTATTGTATGGTGTTTTTCTGAGCGTATAGATTTTCGAATTCCAGGGCGAATAGTTCCGTGAAACCTTCTGAATGGTTAAAACAGTATTTTCATAATCGTGCATCTCGCTCTGGTAAAGGTGCAAAGTCATGGCAATAGCCGCGTTTACTTCGCCCGACAATTCTTTTTCTGCAGTTTCTTTTGCATCAGTTGCAACTGAAGGTTTTTTAGCCTTACTTTTTCGGATAAAGAAATTGCCCATGTTTTTGTAAATAATAAATAAAATGGCCAAAGCAGAAAACACAACCATCATGGCTATAACTGTCATTCCAATACCATACGGATCGAACTCGACAAAATTTTCTCCGGCCGATTTCTTGCGTGTATAATCGTTGTTCGCGCCGGGGGTCGATTTTTCAAGAAAAACCCATTCGCTGCTGTCATTGGTTTTTTTACCAAAGGTAACATCGGTTTTCTGACCGGCAGGAATCACTATTTTATCAATGAGGGTTTTACCATTTGCATCGAACAGTGCAACTGTTTTACCTTCGCTTAATTCAAAATTCAGGTGGAAAATTCCACGAGTGGGCAGGTTGTCGGCCCAAAAAACGATATAACTCCTTTTTGCAATTATTGTAGCAGGATCACCGGTTGGTATCCAGTATTTCGTGGGATTGTCCAGATCGTCGGTCAGGTAACACCCCCCAATATTTACATGGTTATACGACGAATTGAAGATTTCAATCCATGACGAATGTTCTCCAAAATCGTCTATTGCATTTTCTTCGTTGTAAACAAGTATTTCATTCAGCCTGAGGTCGGTGGCATTTTGAGCCCCTGACTTCGAAACGACAGTAAAAAGCAGTATTGCAACAGCCCATGCCTGAAAAAAAATTTTTATTCTGCGGTTCATGTTCTTTGTTATAAAGGAAGATTGGCATGTTTTTTATCGGGCATGGCATCCTTTTTTGTTGCCAGGGCCTGAAGGGCGCGTATCACGCGGAACCGGGTGTTCCGCGGCTCAATTACATCGTCGATATATCCATATTCGGCTGCTTTATACGGATTAGCAAATTTTTCACGGTAATCGTCCTCCTTTTCTGTGATATAGGCGTTTCGCTCTTCTTCGTCGGCTATTGAAGCAATTTTCTTTCCTTTTAGCACTTCAATTGCTCCTTTAGGGCCCATCACGGCAATTTCGCCGGTTGGCCACGAATAATTGATATCGCCGCGCAGGTGTTTCGAGCTCATCACACAATACGCACCGCCATAAGCTTTGCGAAGAATAACAGTAACTTTAGGTACTGTTGCCGAACCATAGGCAAACAGCAATTTGGCCCCGTGGGTGATAATTGCGCCGTATTCCTGGGTTGTACCGGGTAAAAATCCGGGAACATCGACAAGCGTAACAATCGGAATGTTGAACGCATCGCAAAACCGCACAAAACGTGCTGCTTTGCGCGAGGCATTAATATCGAGCACACCGGCAAGGTAATTGGGTTGGTTGGCCACAATTCCTGTCGAAATTCCATTAAAACGGGCAAAACCAACTACAATGTTTTGCGCAAAATTACGGTGTACCTCAAGGAATTCACTGTTGTCGACAATTGAATGGATTATATCTTTAACGTCATACGGTTTATTTGGGTTGTCGGGGATAACCTCATTCAGGAAATCATCCAGCCTGTCAATCGGGTCATCGCAGACAGTGAGTGGCGCATCTTCCAGGTTATTTTGTGGCATAAAGCTCAGCATTTTGCGGATTAGAAGAATACCTTCTTCCTCGTCTTCGGCAATAAAATGCGAAACGCCCGATTTCGATCCATGTACAGAAGCGCCTCCCAGTTGCTCGTCGGTAACTATTTCGCCGGTTACAGTTTTAACAACTTTAGGTCCGGTTACAAACATGTAGCTTGTATTTTTGCTCATCACAATAAAGTCGGTTAAGGCGGGTGAATAGACAGCTCCTCCGGCACAAGGCCCGAAAATGGCCGAAATTTGGGGAATTACCCCCGAAGCCATAATGTTTCGCTGGAAAATTTCGGCATAACCGGCCAGCGCAGTAACACCTTCCTGTATGCGTGCCCCACCCGAATCGTTAATACCGATAACCGGTGCGCCCATTTTCATGGCCATATCCATAACCTTGCAAATTTTTTGCGCGTAGGTTTCAGATAATGAGCCCCCAAATACTGTAAAATCCTGTGCATAAATGTAAACCACACGGCCATCGATAGTGCCTTGTCCGGTAACTACACCATCGCCCATAAACCTGGTTTTTTCCATCCCGAAGTTGTCGCAGCGGTGGGTAACAAACATGTCGTATTCCTCGAAACTGCCCTCGTCGAGAAGCAGGGCAATCCTCTCACGGGCGGTAAGCTTGCCTTTTGCGTGCTGTGCCCCGATTCTTTGCTCTCCGCCGCCGAGTTTGGCTATTTCACGAAGTTCGATGAGTTTTTTTACTTTATCCTGATTATTCATAATAAGTCGGCTGATTTGAAATTCTTATTTTGAACAAAATTCGGTGAGCACGCCAAGCGTTGATTTTGGATGAAGAAAACCTATATTCAATCCTTCTGCGCCTTTTCTGCCGGCTTTGTCGATTAATTGAATTCCCTTTTCCGCTGCTTCTGCAAGGGCTTCGTTTACATTATCGACGGCAAAAGCAATGTGATGGACGCCCGGGCCTTTTTTCTCTATAAATTTCCCGATTGGCCCTTCAGGATCAGTCGATTCAAGAAGTTCGATTTTGGTTTGGCCAACCATAAAAAAAGCAGTTTTTACTTTTTGATCGGCTACTTCTTCAACGGCATAGCATTTAAGCCCCAGTGCATTTTCGTAATAAGGAATGGCCTCTTCAAGACTGTTTACCGCGATTCCAATGTGTTCGATATGAGAAATGTTCATGACGTAATTTTTTAATGGTTATAAATATATTTGATGTTGTTCAGCATTTTTTTTGGCTTATTTTGTATCGATTAAAATATTATATATCAATGTCGTTTAGTTAGTGAAAACAGACTTCCCTGCCTGTCGGCAGACAGGGACTTCGCTCAGTCTGACTGTCACCCTGAGTCCTTACCCAAAAATAATTTGGGCACAATGTGAGAATGACAGGGGGCAAATATAGCTACTTTAGCTCTTTGATCTGCACAGTTTGATCGTTCTTTGAATAGTGTTATAAACCTGTCACTGAG
>JBBINB010000096.1:0-16745 GCA_037444065.1 Draconibacterium sp. | reverse complement strand
GCTTGTTGCTATAATTTGGTTAATTGAGCGGAGTTCCTGGTTAACGGTGTTTATCTCTTCACGGGCAAGCTTGTTCTCTGTAATATCTAAAAAAGTAACGGCACACTGTTTGGGCTGGGCCTGAAATGCGATAACCGAGTAATAATACCCTAAAAGTTCTGAGCCCTGCTCGAACTGGCGCGATTCGCCGGTCAGTGCAATGCGGCCGTAAGTCCCAATCCAGCCGGCCTTGTCATTTTCAATACCGGGCAATACTTTTGTAAGTTGTTTGCCTACAACTTCTTCGTTTTTCAGCCCGGTGGTTTTTTCGAACAGCTTGTTGGCAGCCACTATTAACAAATCAACAGGTACGCCGTTGTCATCCTGTACCACTTCGAACAAAACAAAACCGGCATTAATATTTTCGAACAGCGCCCGGTACCGTTTTTCCGATTCAACCAGGTTTTGCTTTATCCTGTCTTCGGCTTCTTTTACTGCCGCTTCGGCCTCTTTTCGACGGGTAATGTCTATTGTTGCAAGTATTGCCCGGTTTATTTCAGGAACGGACTGATCGATTTTTAAATTCACATTAGTAAACCTGGTTTCCCCATCAAGTGTTTTAACTTCAGACTCCGCTTCATAGGTAATTTTACCTTCGGCAATAGCAATAATTTCCTCTTTGAAAGTGAGAAATGATTTTTCGGTAAATATTTTGTCAAGGTTTCCCTGCAATTCGCCTATGTTTTTGGCCTTGTGTAAATTAAGTGCAGCCTGGTTAACATCTGAAATTACAATCATCCCGGAACATTTTTCCAACTCATCAGGATTATTGTCGAAATAAGCCCTGAAATCAACGATGCCTTCATTTTTTAGTTTATTCAGGTAAGCCATTAATTCGGTAAAATCTTCTTCCCAAAGCGGGATTGGCGAATCGTTAAAAAGGGATTGGTACCTTTTATTTGATAAGGATATTTTTTGTTCAGCTTCTTTTTGTTTGGTTATATCTTCAATAATACCCACCAACATAAAACCTTTTGTGGTTTTTATGGCCGAAATTTTAGCTTTAATAATAACCATAAAGCCATCGGGTTTGAAAAATTCCCACTCCAATGTCTTGCCAGCGTAGCTGGCATTTCCTGTTTTCAGAAATTCCTGAACTTCATTAAAATAAATATCGGAAGTTTCTTTTGTTTCTGAACGGGCCGGTTTAAAGAGCATTTGGATATCGCGGATATTTCGCCCGATGGTGTCAGATGCGGGAATTAAAGTTATTTCTTCAAGCGCCAGGTTCCAGTAAATTATTTTCCCGGTTTCATCGAAAATTGCTATCCCTTCGGTTGAATACCGGATAACATTTTCCAGGCGTACCTCGCTTTCTTTTAACGATTCCTGGGCTTTAATCAGTTCAGTTATGTCGTGTACAAATGCTGCAAACAAAGGCCCCGTTTTGGTATAAAGAGCTGCAAGGCTGACTTCCAGCTCAAGAATATCCCCGTTTTTCGCCTTGTGGCGGGTGTAAAGTTTTACTTTTCCGTCGCGAAGTACAGTGGCAATCAGATTTTCGATTTCTACGGGGGCCAGGTTTGCTTCCAGTTCGTGGGTTTTCATGTTTAACAACTCGATGTTTTCGTACCCGGTTAAATTACAGTAGGCCGGGTTTACCTCCAGAATGTTCCCTTCGGTATCGAAAAGCATGTAACCATCAAGCGTTGTGCCAAGGAGCTGTTTCATGCGCGTTGAGTACTGCCCTACCTCAATTTCGGCCTGTTTGCGGCCGGTGATATCCATAAGCGTGCCCCTTACAATAATGGCACTCCCTTCGGCGCCGCGTTCGGTAACCTGTCCGTTGACCATTAGCCAGTGTATGGATTGGTCGGGATAAACCACCCTGAAATCGAACGCATACTTTTCGGGGCCGCCCGGGGCTGCCGATTTTTGAATTATGGCGTTGGAATATTCCCTGTCGTCGGGGTGGGTTGCATTAACAAACGTTTCGAAACGCCAGGTTTCCTGTTGGGGCAAACCATAAAGTAAATCGTGGTTTGCCGAGCGCGACATGGAATTGGTGCGGAAGTCGAACTCCCAAACCGCAACATTGGCCAGCTCGGTTGATAACCGCAACCGTTCTTCGCTCTCTTTTAATGCTTTTTCGGCTTTTATACGGTCTGTTAAATCGTGGACCGAACCAACAAGGTAAATGCATTTGCCGTTTTCACCGAACACAGGGGATACGCTGACATCGCCGGTTAAAGTACCGGTTGGGTACTCCGTTGTTTCGGTCCACCTGACCACGCTTTTTTTGCCGATAGCTTCGTGGTATTTTTCAAGTACCAATGTTAAAGAAGGTTCGGGAATTACTTCGCTGACCAGTTTCCCTATAATCATTTCCGCCGGGATGCCGGTGGTTTTAACAAAGGCCTGGTTTATTGCTATGAAGCGGTATTGGCCATCGCTTTCCACCCTAAGCTGAAAAATAACATCACCGATGGTTTCGAACATCGACCGGAGACGTCCTTCGCTTTCGCGCAAGGCTTTTTCGGCATTTATTTGATCTGTAATATCAATTGAAATTCCACCGACGGCATAAATTTTATTTTCAACATCGTAAAGCGGGAATTTTTGGGTATGGTAAAAGTGTACCCCATCATCTTCAATGTTTTCCTCCTCAAACGAAATGGGATTTTTTAAGCGAATAACCTCCTGGTCGTTTTCAAAGTGTTGTTTTGCAATTTCCGCAGGCAATATTTCCTCCCGCACTTTCCCAGTAATTTCGTCATTGTTTAAGTCGAAAAGCTTTTCAAACCTGCTGTTTACTTTAATGAACTTCCCATTTTTGTCGACTATATAGATTAATGCCGAACTGTTGTCGATTAAATCGTTCAGCAGTTTTGTATTTTCAGCAAGTTTGAGTTCGGCCCTTTTTTGTCCGGTAATATTTTTTGAAATCACCAAAACGCCTGTGCAATTATTATTTGAATACACCGGGAAATGGCTGATTTCGAAATAAAGCCTCGAAAGCTGTTCGTCTCCCGAAAATGACCCGGCAATAATGGTCTCGCCCGAAAGCGTTCTATCGATATTGATTTTTGCTTTTTCGCGGTCTTCTTCGATTGACATGTACGAAAGAAGGTTTTTACCCGGCTCGATGTTCACACCGTAAATCGACTTCATTACTTCAGCGTGGTTTTTGTTAAAACTGGTGTAACAGTAATTTCTGTCGAGCGAAAACATTGAATCTTCCGTGTTTTCAAGGATTGTATTTAATATGTTTTGAATGTGGTCCATTTATGTTGAAATTATTTTTGTATTTTTCTTATTGTCACGGATGTCTTCTGTGGTTCACTATGTGCCTTTGAGTAACTCTGTGTAATTTTCTATTTAGTTATTACACAGAGTTGCACAGAGCTGTCACAGAGGTTCACAGTGTGACATCTGGCTTCTATTATTTAATACAGCAAAAAAAAGAGTTAAATTTTATAGTTATTCTCATTCAGCTCGATATTGTATTTTATTACAGTCAAATTTCGTTATATTTTAAACGCTTGTTTTACAATGAACAGACTAATCATACTTTTAACGTTGTTTTTCTTCGAGTAGTTGAATTTTATCTTCCAACAGAGAAATTTTGTGTTTTAACTCCTTCATTCTTAGTTCGCGCCCTACAAAAAGTTTGTTCATCTTTTCGATTTTGGCCATTTTCTGGTTTAGTTCAAGGGTCCGTTCCCGCACTTTCAATTCCAGTTCCTCATTGAGTTTTATTATTTCCTGTTCTGCATTTTTAAGGTCGGTTATATCTATTATAGTCCCCCTTGCCAGAACGCCCTGCCCGGCTTCGTTCCGCAGGGCAATACGGCCGTCGTTCATCAGCCATCGGACAGAACTATCGGGCCAGATTACCCGAAATTCATATTTGAAAAAATCCTCCCCGCCCTTTGGGATGGTTTTTAGCATGTTGGCTGTGGCGTATTTCCTGTCGTCGGGGTGTGTGGCCTGAACGTACCTGTTCCTGTCCCACGTATCCTGCCATTCAAGGCCGAATAACCGGTCTAAATTTTTTGAGCGTATCAACGTGTTAAAAGCCAGGTTATTTTCCCAAACGGCAATATTAGCATTTTCTGTCGAAAGGCGGAGGCGCTCTTCGCTGTCCTGCAATTCATCGAATATTTGTGCATTTTTTATAACCACAGAACTTTGTGCGCATATTATTTCGATCAACCGGAGCGAATCTTCGGAAGGTTTTTTATCTGTACGCGTAAAAACGCAAAGCACGCCTAAACTTTTCCCTTCAATAACAAACGGAAAAGCCGCGTGAAAACGGATATCCTCGCCCCTTAATACTTCGCGGGTAGCATACTTCAATATTTCACCGGGCGAATGCAGGATCAACGGTTTGTGCTCCAACGCGCAATTGCCGCATAAACAGTCGCCAACCTTAATTTTATTGTTGGTAAGGTCATTTATGGTTTCCTCCGAAGTTTCCCTGTGAACGGCAAGTTTGAATGTATTATCGGGGTTTATCAGGCAAATGGTACCGCCTTCGAGCCCGGTGATACTTAACGCTTCGTCCATAATAAATTCAAGCCGCATTTGAAGGTTTAAGTTTTCGGTGGTTTTTAAAATAATCCTGTTTAGCGTTTGAAGTTCTTCGTTTTTTTCCCTGATTTTTTCTTCGGCCTTTATTTTTTCAGTAATATCAATAGCGGCATTCAGGCTCATTAATTCCCCACCAATTTCAATAAGTTCAACAGAAGCCAAAACAATTTTGGTTTCTCCTGATTTTGAACGGAACTGCGCCAACTTGTTTATTAACCTGCCGGTTTCCCATAATTCCTGAAGTAATCTTTCACGAAGCTCAAAATCAACAAACAGGTTTAACTCTTTAGCCGTTTTTCCAATAACTTCTTCTTTGGAATACCCTATAATTTCCAGGTAGGCATCGTTGATATCCACCACAGTGCTGTCGCCCAGTTTTACAAGGTTCACTCCAATCGGGCTATTGTTAAAAATTTTGGCAAAACGCTGTTCCGATTCCTTTAGCTGCATTTCAGACTGTTTGCGCCCGGTAATGTCGCGACTCACTGTGGCCCAGCCAACCAGGTTTCCACCGGCATCACGCACGTGATAAAGGTAGTACGACATCCATATCGGGTTGCCGGTCTGGAAGTGGCGAAGCCGGATTTCCACTTCGCCATGCCCCTCGCGCATTACACGCGGAAAGAAATCGTTGCTTATAAAATCCTGGTCTTCAGGGTAAAAGTAATCCTGTACCGAAACCCGGCAAGCGGCTTCCATATCGGGGAGCCCAACCATTTTTATCCCGGCAGGATTAACATACAGCGGTTTCAGGTCGAGGTCGCACATACCAATAAATTCGCTGCTGCTTTCGGCCAGCATAATAAATTTTTGCTTTTCTTCCTCTGTCCGTTTTCGTTCGGTAATATCGGTTGAAATAATTTGGACCCCTGAAATTTCTTTGTTTGAATCCACAATTCGGGTATACACACTGTTAAACCAAAAAACAGAGGATGGCAAAACAACTTTGTCTTCGTATTCCTGGGGAAGTTCTGATTTCAGGGCTTTTTTTATCCTTGCTGCATATTCTTCGGCAGCCTCTTTCGGGAATAGCTCAAAAATTGATTTTCCTGCAAAATCTTCCGGTTTTCCGTTCATATTCCGGGCGGCCAGGTTATTGTACGAAATAACAACCCCGCCGGGCGTGTAATATCCAATTCCCACACCCGCTGCCTCATGGAGCAGGCGATATTTTTCTTCGTTTTCCTGTAGGGTATTATTTAATTGGGTGAGGGTATGCTGCTGACCGGCCATTTCAACAATCAGTTCCACCATCGAATGTAAAAATTCCATGGCAGTTATTACTTTTTCTTTTGGAACGACCGGGACCTGGTCAAGATAACCGAGATATTCTTTTTTGTTGAACCCATATTTTTCGGCCTGTTTTATAAAATAACCGCGATTGGGTTCTTCAAAAAAGAACTGGCCCGAAAACAGGTTGGCAAGGTGTTCGCCGTTAATAACAATAGGAACGGCCACATCAACAAGCCCGTTTAAACACTGGTAGAAATGAAATTTTTCGCCTTTTGCCAGTTCGCCCGCCAAAACTGTGTCGCTAACCCTGCAATTCGCGGCTGTTTCTTTGTTTATTCGGTGAAATTCGGTGCAAATCTGCCGCCAGCCCGATTGGGACAATACATTTCCTTCGAGGTCGAGGATGGCTGTAACAAACCCGGTTGTTTTGTTAAACCCCTCGAGTAAAATATTTACCCTTTCGAAGTCGATGATATTGGTGAGGTTATTTTTCATCTGTTATACTTTTATTTTATTTGAATCGCACATTTTTGAACGGTTAACTTTACCAAAGTACTAAACTTTGGTAAAGTTTTCCAGCCAGGTCCTGGTAAACTTGTAGTTTCAAACATCTTTTTTTTATTTTGAACATCCTAATCGCCTGCTTTTCCGTTCAGCCGGTTTTCCAACTCGCGGATTTTGTCTTTAAGTTCAACCATACGCAGCTCGCGGCCTACAAATAATTTGTTAAACCTGTCGAGCTCTGTATTTTTTGCTTCAAGTTCTTTTGTGCGTTCAATTACCTTTTGCTCAAGCTCTTCGTTAAGCTTTTTAATTTTTTCTTCGGCAAGTTTTCGTTTGTGTTCTTCTTTTAAAACATTGCGGGCTTTTATAAAAAAGTAAAAATAAACCAGGAGAATTATCAATAGAATTACGAAAAGTATCACAAGACGGTTTCTGAACCCGGCAATTGTGGTAATTGCTTCGTCGACGCCATTTGATAAACATATAGTCCAGTATGTATTTCCAAGCGGCACACGGAAAAAATTTATATTTCTTTCGGTACCGGCGGCAAGCTCGGTTGTATCGTGAAAATGGGCGACTGTTCCGGACCCCCTTTTTTTAATACTGTCTAAAAAACTTTCGACAGAAGGAAAATTTTGTGGGTTACCTGAAACAGAACTGCCTATATGGTCGTGAAACGGACAGTATATTTCGATGTTATTTTCGCTTAACAGGAATGCATAACCTAAATCTTCCTTATTGTTGTTTTCAAGATAACGCTTCCCGATTTTATCGATTGCAATAAGCACAGCCAGGCTCCCTTTAAATTCATTTCCTTCAAATACAGGAACGTCGATTGCAATGGCAAGATAACCCTGGACCGCCATAAACACATCGCTGATAACCGGTTTTTTTTCTTTTAGCACTTCCTTAAAGTGCTCCTGATGTGAAATATCCATCCCAATCACATCTTTGTTTTCGGGGAAGGTGTAAATTAATATGCCATTTGAGTCTTTACGGGTGATAGCTTCGATTTGCGCCGAATGGTTATTGTAAAATTTCTTTGCAAATTCCGCTCCCTTGTCGTTGAAATTGATTATTTCGGGCAGTAGCGATAAAAAAGTAAGGCTTGTTTTAAGGTTGGCCATAAAATCTGAAATACCCTTCGAAGCTGATTTGGCAATCAGTATTTTTTCTGAATTGAACTGGTTTATGGTTTCTGTTTTAACCTCATCGTAAACCGATTTGAAGAAAAACAAAAAAATCCCCAAAAGAAATGGGATTACAATATAGCGGTATAAAAATTTCATTTTTTTATTTTTTGATTGTATCCTGTATTATTCAGAGAATTGTTCAGGTTACAACTTAATTTGGCCCTAATATAAAAATTAGCATCAATTTTCAAGTATTTGAGTAGCGTAAAATGAATGTTGCCCCCGTTTCCGGGTAAACTATCGACCCATACTTTTCCGCCGTGTTTTTCAACAAACTCCTTGCAAAGAATCAATCCCAAACCTGTGCCTTTCTCATTCATAGCGCCCTTAAACGATATATTATTATCGATTCTGAAAAGCCTATCAGTTGTCTCTTCGGTCATTCCAACTCCGTTGTCGCAAACAGAAACAATAAATTCTTTATCCTTGTGGTCAACAAAAATATCTATTCTCCCTCCCGGGTAGGTAAATTTAATTGCATTGGAAATAAGGTTTCGTAAAACAGTACTGATCATTGGCTTATCGGCAAATACCGGAATTTTATGGGGTAATTTTGTTGAAATCTCTATCGACTTTTGAGCTGCTGTGTTGTTAAGCAATTCAACAACTTCGATAATCAGTGCTTTTATTTCAAAAAATCCGGGATTAAATTCGATTTTACCCCTTTGCGAGCGGGATCATTCCGGGAGGTTTTCAAAGGTACGCCAATCCACGAAGGCGGGGGATATCCGACAAATTCAACTTCATTTTGTCCCTTTAGTTTGTCGAGAATTTCGGGGGTGATTATAAGCGGAGTCGAAGGGTGTTGGCCTTTCAGGTTCTTTCATCTTAGTTCTTAACTAAACGACATTGCATTAAGAATCAGCATTTTTGAGGTTATTTTCAAATCCGGTTTTTACTTAAACTTCCCTTAATTTCCACATTCCCTTTCTGAAAATATAAAGCGCTGTCAAAGCCAGGATCAATTCTGCAAAAACAATGGCAAAGCTTGCGCCTTTTAATCCCATATTCAGCTTTATGGCAAGGAACCAGGCTAACGGAATTTCAATTAGCCAAAAACACACAAAATTTATTTTTGTTGGCGTTACAGTGTCGCCGCTTCCGTTAAACCCCTGCATTAAAACCATCCCCAGCGCGTAAAATATAAATCCCGAGCTTATTATCCTGAGAGCTATAATACCGTTTTCAATAACCTTTAAGTCATCGATAAATAGCCTGACCCAAAAACCGGGAATTACAAAAAGCAACAAGCCCATAATACCCAGGAAAGCCATGTTAACATAACCGGTTACCCATACCGATTTTTCGGCCCTTTCGGGCTGTTTTGCGCCAAGGTTTTGCCCCACAAGAGTAGCTGCCGCATTGCTTAAACCCCAGGCCGGGAGGAAAATGAAAAGTATTAACCTGATTGCAATGGTGTAACCTGCAAGCGCTTCTGATCCGAAAACGGCAATGATTCGAAACAAAAAAATCCAACTGGCCGTTGCAATGAGGTTTTGCAACATTCCCCCTCCCGAAACTTTAAAAATTTTCAGCATAATGCCGAACTTTATTTTCAGGCTGCCGAAATACAACCTAATCCTGTGGTTTCCCGAAAAAAGCAGGTAAAACTGGTAAATAACTGCTACCCCGCGCCCAATTGTGGTTGCCACGGCAGCACCCATAATTCCAAGTTCGGGAAATGGGCCAATACCAAATATTAACAATGGATCGAGAATTATATTGATAATATTGCCCAGCCACATCACCCGCATCGATATTGCGGCATCGCCCGAACTGCGGAACACGGCGTTAATAACAAACAAAAGCATAATTACTATGTTACTGCCAAACATTACTTTTGGGTATAAATAACCCGAATCGCTCATCCCCTCGGTGGCGCCCATAATTTTCAGAAAATCCCTGGCAAATATTATCCCGGGTATGGCAATAATTGTTGAAATGAATATCGCAAGCAGAATAGCCTGGAAGGCCACCACACCAGCTTCTTTTTTCTTTTTTTCACCTATCCGCCTCGATACCAAAGCTGTGGTACCGATGCTCAGGCCAACCCCGATTGAATATACAACTGTCATAGCCGATTCGGTTAACCCAACAGTGGCCACCGCATCGGGGCCCAGTTTGGAGACAAAAAAGATATCGACAACTGCAAAAACCGATTCCATTACCATTTCCAGCACCATTGGAACTGCCAGGATAAAAACGGACTTCCCCAGGCTCGTACCGGTAAAGTCCCTTTCAGAACCTGCCAGGGCTTCTTTAATATCCTGCCGGATGCCTTTAAAATCGATTTTTTTAAATTTATCCAGTATATAAGCTGTTTTGTTTTTATTAGCCATATTTGGATATGATATTGGAAAGGATGGTGGATAAATTTGATAATTAACTCCGAAATGCTGATTAGAAAGTGAGCATTATTTGGGATGTAATACAAACTGAGATTTTCATCGGAGTAAATTTTTAATTTTATTTTGCAAAGATATGGAATTATAAATGAAAAAATAACACAGAGTTACACAGGGGCAGCACAGTGAGGCGCAGAGTATTTCTGAGACAAACAAAAACACTCCGGTATTAATTGTATTTTTATTTAACACAAATTATTTCGGTTATTTTGATTTTCAGAATAAAACTTTTAATAAGCGCTTGTATTACGTAAATTTTAATTCAATTATATTTTTCTTTTTTGAACCCGAAATGTAAAAATCTGTTATTTAATTGAATAAAAGTATCTGTATGTTCAGCAAAAACTGTTTTGGGATCGCACTCCTTATTTTATTTGCAATATCATGTGGCCGGAAAGGACAGTTTCCGGAAAAAAGGTCTGAAAAAACGGCTAATGAATGTGTTTTTTTAAATGACACCTTATTTTCGCGTTATAATTTTTCGGGTGTCGATTCAGGTTTTACAAAAAGTTTTAAAAATGAGCTGCACGAATTAATGGTATACAAACAGGATTATGAGTTGAAAAATACGGCTTTCGACCTGCCTGAACTTGAACAGAAATGGAATGGCATTAAAGGGGAATTCAAAAACCCGGATTTTGAAAGTACGGCAAAATGGATTGAAATAACGGGTTTTTTGTTCGAATTAACTGAAAAAGCAATTTATGCAGAGGAACTGGAAAACACTCACGCCCAAAGTGCAGGTCAATTTGCGGGACCGGAAAACAGGAAAATAGAGAGCCTGATAAAACCGTGGATATTTACAAAAAATTTGGATAATATTCATGTTAACCTTTATGTAAATGCAACCATTAAATATAACCATTCCCTCAACGGTTCGGTTGAAATTACGCAGGAGACCGCATACCCGGGGCCGGGTAAAGTAAATATCAGGTTTAAAATGGAAGAATCACGTTATATTGAGTTGTTTGTCAGGATTCCCGGATGGGCCGAAGGGGCAACCGTAACAGAGAAAAATGTAAAATACCTGGCAACCCCTGGAAGTTATTGCCAGATTACCAGGAAATGGAAAGATGGAGATTTTGTTGAAGTTATTTTACAATAGAAAAAATACCGGAGAGTTAGCCGGAGGCCGGGTCCCGCATTTAGAAAAAACAACCGGGCCTTTCGCGGCAATTTCAATATCCCGGGTAAGACTCCATCCCTTGTTAACCCTCGCGTTATACTTTCGTGCATCCATCCCAAACTTCTTCCAGAAAAGCCCGGATATTATGTCCTTTAAATTCCACGGCATATTCCCGGTACTTTTTTCAATTCAGGTGACACCAGTTCATTAAATCCTGCAACCTTTTATGTCCGTATACCTGTTTGGTTTCCGGTTGTGTTTCATCGTCTTAAAATTACCACCCCCAATACTATATGTGGTCCGCTCATCCGTTATTGTACCGTTTCGATCAAAAGCTTTAAATTTTATGGCATCCGGGCGCCTGGGCAGAAAAACCGGCGGTTGCCGGGTGAAATTGAATTGATAATTTTGTATGATTCCATTTCTTTTTTTGCCCCGGACATTTATAAACATTTTTATTATTAAAATACCGGCTTCAGACAGGAAGATAAAAAATTTACTTCTGGTTATTCTCCGAAGTAATTTTGTATTTTTAGCGCAAAGAAAAAAACCAATGAAAAAATTAAGTCTTGCTTTTGTTGTCGTTGCAGTATTGTTTGCGGCTTGCTCAGATTCTAACAAAAAAAGTATTGAAATGCCTTATAGTAGCAAAGATTTTGAAAGTATGATCGATGGTAAACAAACACGGTTGTTTACCCTGGAAAACAGTAATGGAATGGTTGTAACGCTTACCAATTACGGCGCTAAGATTGTATCTGTTTATGCTCCGGATAGAAACGGAAGATTTGCCGATGTTTTGCTTGGGTTTAAATCGATTGCCGATTACCAGCAATATGGGGCCAGCCATGGTGCGGTTGTCGGGCCCTTTGCAAACCGGATTTCAAATGCTGGTTTTACCATCGACAGCGTGACTTATAATTTACCGGTAAACAACGGGAAAGCATGTCTGCATTCAGGCCCGAACAGTTGGTACCGAAAAGTGTGGGATTTTGCAGAGGATGGCAATTCGGTGACATTCAGTTTAACAAGCGCTGACAGTGATTTTGGGTTCCCGGGGAATAAAACTGTAAAAACAACTTATTCATTGACTGACGAAAATGAGTTAAAAATCGATTATGAAGTCACAACCGACAAAACCTGCCCGGTAAATATTACCAACCACAGTTATTTTAACTTACGCGGTGAAGGGAACGGCGATATTCTTGGCCACGTTGTTGTAATTAACGCCGATAAATCGACTACAGTAGATGCTGAAATGATACCAACAGGCGAAATTGCCGATATACGTGGGACCGACCTTGATTTTACATCACCGCGCCCAATTGGCGAAAAGATTGATTCCGATCATCCCCAATTGGTTTTTGGTTCGGGTTTCGATTTTAACTATGTAATTAATAAAAATCCGGATGAACTTGCATTTGCAGCAAGCGCCTATGAACCCGAAAGTGGCCGTTACATGGAATGTTTTACAACGGAGCCTGGAGTTCAGCTTTACACAGGAAACCACTTAAAAGGAACGGAAACAGGAAAAGCCGGAGTTGCTTATGCTGCGCGTACAGGTTTTTGCCTCGAAACCCAGCATTTCCCCGATAGCCCGAACAGACCGGAATTTCCATCTACTTTGTTAAATCCGGGAGAAACATTTAAATCGACTACCATTTATAAATTTTCTGTAAAGTAATAGTGGATTCAGGATCCGGGTTGCCGGATGGCTGATTCTGCCTGCCCGACTGCGTCAGTCAGGCGGGGATACTGGATTCTGGATTCTGGAAACGGGATGTTGATTTGTTGATTTGTTATTTGTAATTTAATGTCGTTTAGTTAAGAACTAAGATGAAAAAATCTGAAAGGCCAACACCCTTCGACTCCGCTCAGGGTGACAGTCAGACTGAGCGAAGTCCCTGTCTGCCGACAGGCAGGGAAGTCTGTTTTTACTAACTAAACGACATTGATTTGTAATTTGTCTTTTGTCTTTTGTTATTTGTCTTTTGATGCCTAATCTATTTTGATCCCAATTTCCTTATCCTCCCTCTTTGGGGAGTCAGAGGGGGCTTTCTTAGTCCTTCACCCTCATAAACCTGAACATTTTCAGCATCCAGTTGGGTAGGGGATGATGGCCACGTTTTCGGAGGTCGATATACCAGCCTATTTTTTTGAGCAAGGGTATTTTGTGGGTTTCAACAAATTCAATTAATGTGCCTTCGGGCGCCTGTATGTAGGCAAAACTTCCGGCAGCCTCGCCCATGTCAAAAGTTTCCATGGCCCGCGCGCTGTCGACAGTAAAAGGGAAACCCATATCTTTTACTTTTTCCCTGAAAACATCAATGCCGTTAATATCGAAACAGAGATGGATAAATCCCGGGTCGCCCCAGATACGGCCTTCGTAAATGTTGCGTGGCTCACGGTTAAGGACCTGCACAAGTTCAATTACCGATTGCCCGAAGAAAGGGCTGAAAGCGCCGCTTTTAACATCGGAGTGTTTTAATAAAACCCGCCTGAATTCATTGTCGCCACCGGGGATTCCTTTAAAATCGCCGAACACCCCGGTTTTGTCGTAAACCATGCTGTCGTAATCCAAAATCTCCCGGTAAATTTTCAGGCTCTCATCCATGTTTTTTACCCCGATAACAGCTCCATAAATGCCACCGCTAACCGATTTTTCCTTCTTTCTGAAAATATGCTTCTGATGTTTTACCTCCCATATATTTCCATAAATATCTTTTAAATAGAAATGTTCGTTATTAATTGGATCCTTGTGAATGGAGCCTAATAAGTTTAATCCTGAATTTTCAAATTTTGAATAGGCAGTTGCAATATTTGCAGTTTTTATTTTACCAATGTTAATGCCCAGGTCTCCCAACTGGATTTCAAATGGACAGGATTCTGGCTTTTTGCCGGTGTGCTGCCAAATCTCGAATCCCCCACCGCCCTGCATGTTAAGGGCCAGAATTGCATGTCGTTTCCGTGGTTGCCCTTCGGTATGGGCGAGCATTAATTCTGCAGTGGCTTCTTCTTCAAACATTCTGATATCCATGGCAAAATGCCTGCGGTACCATTTCCATGCTTCGGGGGCATTCTCAACTCCAACACCCAATTGCTGGATTCCATTAATCTTAGCCGTCATATATTGTTGATACTTAAAACTTTTTATCAATATTTGCTTTAAACAGGTTTAATCCTCGACGATAAATAATAATACAGACCCGGGAGAAATCTACGAATATGGACCATAATTAGTTCCTTTCCGCCTACAAGAATTTCCTTTTTATTTTTTTTCAACCCCCGGTATATTATTTTTGCTGCTTTCTCGGGCGAAATTCCCGTGTCCTGCCCCTCATCCATTTTTCCATGAGTTCCGCCGTCTTTGGTAATTGCATTTACGGAGATATTTGTTTTCACCCTTCCGGGAATAAATATTGAAACATGGATATTGTGCTGTTTGTTTTCGGCCCGCAGGCTTTCGAAGAAACCATGCAGCGCATGCTTGGTTGCTGAATAGGAAGAGCGGTACGGAAAACCAAATTTACCCACAAGGCTCGATGTAACTGCCAGTTGGCCTCCTCCATTTTCAATCATAACAGGCAAAACAGCTTTTGCCAGTGTAATAGCTCCGAAAAAATTAATCTCAAAAATTTTTCTGTCAACAAACAGCGGTGTCTCGCCAACCAAAGACCGCTGACTGATTCCGGCAAACTGGTACAGGCAGTCAATTCTTTTGTTTTTTTCAAGAACCTTTTTTACAGCAATTTCAACCGATTTTTCATCGTTTAAGTCAACCGGTGCGATAAATGTTGTGCACCCATTATTTTGACAAAGATCTGCAACCTGGTTCAATCCCCGTTCATCGATATCCGATAAAATGAGGAATGTATCTTCTTTCGATAGCTTAATGGCAACGGCTTTCCCAATACCGGAAGAGGCGCCGGTTATCCAGATTGTCTTATTCTTAAATTCCATTTATAAATTTGATGAAGGGCGAAGATAGCAGAATAATTTAGCCATTTGTATCTAAATCATGTTTTTGGGGTTATTGATTTTTTTGATTCGGAATAGCTTGGAAACAAAAACGATCGATTAATTTTGATGAAACTAAATCTGAAATTATGAAACCATTTTTAATTGCATTGTTTATCTCCCTTTCGTTTTCATTAACTTCACAGAATGTTGAAAAAGTTGCCGATGCGCTTGTTTCTGTAAAACTTGCAAAGCAAACAATAACAGTTGGCGGTCAGAATGCACAAAGCCCGGGTTTTAATAACCAGTCAATTCAGTTTGCCATAGATGCGGTTGCAAAAACCGGAGGAACGGTAATTTTAAATCCGGGTGTTTACAATATTAAAGCCCCGGTTAAACTGAAGTCGAATGTAAACCTTGTGGGATCGGGAAAAGAGACAATTCTAAAAAGGGCAAAAGGAGTGCAAACCCGTTTTATTGACGATGCCGATTATGGCGAACTGAAACTTACAGTCGAAAACGCTGACGGTTTTGAAATTGGAATGAAAATCCAGGTAACCGATGATGACAACAGTGGTTGCTGGAACGTTTCGACTGCAACAATTTCTGACATTGCAGATAATGTAATTTATATAGATTGCGGTTTAATACGCGATTACAGGGCTGACAAAAACGGACTGATTTCGAATGCATCATCGGTAATTGAAGTAATAGGTTGCGAGAACATCACAATTTCAAATTTAACTGCTGAAGGAAACCGAAAAGAAAATTTTTTTGCCGATGGATGCAACAGCGCCGGGATACTGATATTACGCTCAAAAAAAATAACGGTTGATAACGTTCATGTAAAGGATTTTAACGGTGAAGGGATTAGTTGGCAAATCACAGAGAATGTAACAGTAAAAAACAGCGAAATCTCGGGCAGTGGTAACACAGGGTTGCACCCCGGAACAGGTTCGCCTTTTTCTCTAATCGAAAACAATAACATTCATCATAACGATCGCGACGGGCTGTTTATTTGCTGGCGGGTATACCAAAGCGAGGTAAGGAAAAATAAAATACACAACAACGGCCGGTTTGGTATTTGCACCGGGCATAAGGATGTGGATGTTGTTTTTAGCGAAAACCATGTTTTTAATAATCGCAACGATGGGATTAACCTTAGGGGAGAACGTGAATCCAACGCGCCCCACCGGAATACTTTTGTTAAAAATAGTATCGAGAACAACAATGGTTATGGTTTTTCGGTGAATTCGAAAGCAAGTGACTTATTATTGAAAGAGAACATATTTAAAAATTCGGCAAAAACTCAAAAAGCCGCTATTTATATTTACACAAACGGTTCAATACCGAAATTAGAAAATAACCAGTTTGAAAAACATGAAATGGGTGAAATGGTAAAGGAAGCCTCCCCCAACCCCTCCGAAGGAGGGGAGTAAAAGGCCTCCCTTAATCCCTCCAAAAGAGGGAAATAAGAATTCGCCTTTAAATCTTCATACAGAATTTTTATGATGTGGACAATGTAATGTAAACAAAATAAAATAAGTAACATAAAGAAGAAAATTACAAAATAGTGAGTTCCTGTTATCACCCTGAAAATTAAATGATTTTTTCTTTCCCCCCTCCCACGGAGGCATAGCCGTCAAGCTAAGGCAAAAATAGTTGATTTGTAATGAATTTGAGTAGATGAAATTGTATAAATAATAAGGGGTGTGCTGAACCCTTTGAAAAGAAGCTGGTAAAAAAAATCGAATCTGT
>JBBINB010000095.1:0-16828 GCA_037444065.1 Draconibacterium sp. | reverse complement strand
TCCAGGAACTGGCCATAAATTGCCCGGAATTTTTTCTCGTTTAGCATGTCGATTGTCTTTAAAATCAAACCACCAAAATTAAAGACCGACTAAAAGATTTAAAACACGGTGTTCAGCGAATGCTTACTATTGAACAGGTTTCGGAGTACAGCGAAAAACTTTACAGCCAGGGCGAAATCAACTTCGACGCCGAGGTGGAAAAAATTTTGCTCGGACTGGGTTTTCTGCGTACCGATTTTCAGCGGCCCACCAGCGAATTCAGCGGTGGCTGGCGGATGCGCATCGAACTGGCCAAAATCCTGCTCAAAAAACCCGACCTGATTTTGCTCGACGAGCCCACCAACCACCTCGATATTGAGTCGGTGCAGTGGCTCGAAGATTTTCTGGTGAATGAAGCCAAAGCGGTGATAGTGATTTCGCACGACCGCCGGTTTGTGGACAACATCACCACGCGCACCATTGAAGTGACGATGGGCCGGATTTACGACTACAAGGTGAACTACTCGAAATACCTCGAACTGCGTGCGGAGCGCCGCGAACAGCAGCAAAAGGCTTACGACGAACAGCAAAAAATGATTGCCGAAACCGAGCAGTTTATCGAGCGTTTTAAAGGAACTTACTCGAAAACGCTGCAAGTGCAGTCGCGCGTGAAGATGCTCGAAAAGCTGGAACTGCTGGAGGTGGACGAAATCGACATATCGCATCTGCGGCTGCGGTTTCCGCCGTCACCCCGCTCGGGCAGTTATCCGGTTATTGCCGACCAGGTGGAAAAATCGTATGATGGAAAACTTGTGTTTTCTGATGCCACTTTCTCGATTCACCGTGGCGACAAAGTGGCTTTTGTGGGGAAAAACGGCGAGGGAAAAACCACGATGGTAAAAGCGATCATGGGCGAAATTGAACATGGCGGAAAACTCACGCTGGGGCACAACGCCATGATTGGCTACTTTTCGCAAAACGAAGCTTCGCTTTTAGACGAAAAACTCACTGTTTTTCAAACCATCGACGATGTGGCAAAAGGTGATATCCGCACAAAAATCAAGGATATTCTGGGTGCTTTTATGTTTGGCGGTGAGGAGTGGGACAAACCGGTGGGTGTGCTTTCTGGTGGCGAACGCACAAGACTGGCAATGATAAAATTGCTGCTCGAACCAGTTAACCTGCTCATTCTCGATGAGCCTACCAACCACCTCGACCTGCACACCAAAGACATTCTGAAACAGGCGCTGCTGGATTTCGACGGGACTTTAATTCTTGTTTCGCACGACCGCGATTTTCTGGATGGACTTGTACATAAAATCTACGAATTCGGCAACAAACGCGTAAAAGAACACGACGAGGGAATCAGCGAATTTCTGGAGCGTAAAAAAATGGAGCATTTGCGGGAGTTGGAAGGGAAAAGGTAACGTGTCTTTTGATTTATTTTAGTTATAGAAACACCGAAGGTGTTGTATTTTCATAACCTTGGGTCAACGACCTAAGGTTATTGCGCCAGACAGGACAGCTGCCTGAAAGGCAGGATTTAATAAACCTCATTATCCCTTTCCCGCCCAACTTTATCATTATGTCCTGCCCTTCGGGCAGTAGTTCATTCGGTTTTGTATTCCGCAGGTCGTTGACCATGCGGTTATGAATGTCCTGACTTTTCAAGTCAAAAGAATTAATAGGTAAATCGAATGTTATTTTTGTAAATCCCTGATTTTCTTTACCAAATCATTATGAATTTCGGGTCTTGCAATCAGTAAATGCGAATTTGTTCCGTCCCAGGAATTCCCTTTCCAATCGGTAAAAACACAACCGGCTTCCTGTGCAATAACAATTCCGGCAGCAAAATCCCAGAGTTCGTCACCGGAACAGATAAATCCGTCAACCGCCCCCGAAGCGATGTAACACAACTCCAGTGCGGTAGTCCCGAGTTTCAGAATATTAAAATCTGAAGCCAGCAAACCAGCCAGTTTTTTGAATTTGGCGCGGTCGGGTTCAGCATAACCGTGGTTCAGAAAAAGCATGGGAATATAGCTTGTATCAAAAATGGGCTGTATAATTTTTTCGCCATTACAAAAAGCGCCGCCGTCTTTTACAGCGTAATATTCTTTCTGACCAACCACATCGATAATAACGCCAACCAAAGATTCGTTTCCCTCCATCAATCCAACCGAAACGGCAAAAAACGGCAGCGAACGTGCAAAATTGTTGGTGCCGTCGAGCGGGTCAACCACCCAAACGGGGCCATTCATTTCAATCTTGCTTACACTTTCTTCGCTTAAAACCGGGTAATCAGATTCTTTCTGAAGTACATCAAGAATTGCTTTTTCAGCGGCCAAATCGGTGGCTGTTACCAATCCTTTCGAATCGCCTTTCACCCGCGATTCTTTTGATTTTCCGAAGTTCTCCAAAACGACCCGGGCACCGGCACGGGCAGCTTTCAGGGCTATATTGAGTTCGTTTTGCAAGTCAGGTATAGTTTCTGTTAATTTAACTTTTCCAAAGTTCAAAACTTTGGAAAAGTTGTAGTTTGAAAATTAATTAATCAAATTTCCGGTGCATTTGCCAGCAGATATTCCTCGGCTTCCACGTTCCACAAGCCTTTTGTTTTGGAGACCAAGCTTGCCAGTTCAGTATAAAAAGGGTCGGTTTTTCCAAGTTCTGCAAAATCGGAAATGGCTGTAAGGGGCAGGTTTTTGTGTGTGTAAATCAGCTTCTTTCCTCCCGGAATATGGGGCAGGTTGAGCGTGGTTTCAATTACAGCGTTCAGTCCACCAATGTGGGTAACCAAACCAGCCGGGTCGAGTCCTTTGCCCATAATATCCAGCGCTTCCACCATGTCGTCGTTGTTCCCGCCCGAAGTACCGACAATATGAGTGTATGCATAATGCACGTTGTAAAAATTAAGCTTTGCCGAAAATTCAGGGTTCGACGGGCCCGCAAAAAAGTTAAGGCAGCCATCATGGGATAGGATGGCATCGCCCTGTTCAACTACCTGGGTTACAGGGGCAAAAACAAACGCGTCATCGTAGCCTGTTCCCTGCGAAATTTCTTTTAGTTTTTCAACCGGGTTTTCAATATTTCCCGTGTTCAGGTAAATCAGTTCAATCCCGTTTTCTTTGGCCCATTCCACAGGGAAGATTTCGGCAGCGCGGTCGAGCCGGTCCTGTGCAATGTCGGTCACCACCAGCAGCGACGGTTTCCGGTCTTCGCGGCTTACAACGTAATTAATGGCGGCAAGTCCCATGGGGCCAACCCCGGCCAGTATAGCCATTTTCCCGCCCTGCACAATTTCCATCTGGTGAATATACGAGCCCGGTTTGGTATGGTAGTTGGCATGCATGGCGCCAATAACGCAACTTAGCGGCTCGGCAAGCGAAGCGGGATAATACCCTGGGCCGTCATAAGCCAGGAGGCAATCCTGCTCCAGCACATCTTTCGGTATAATAACATAGGTTGCATCGCCGCCAATATGACGGTACGAATAACCCGGGGCGCTCAGAATCCCCACCGGCCCGTCTTCGTAATAAATAGCAGGTTGTATCGAGTATTTCTGACCTGCCCTGAATTTATGCTTCCATTTGGCGCCCACTTCCACGATTTCTCCTGAAAACTCGTGCCCGATAATTATCGGATTTTCGGATACATCGTTGGGAATGCGTTTGTGGCCGGCGCCCTGGTGGGCCGCTTTGTAACTCGACATGCAAATGCTGTCGCTGACAACGCTTGCCAATATTTCGTCTTCTTTAATTTGTGGAAGTTCAAACTCCTCCAGTCGCAAATCTTCTTTGCCGTAAAGTCGAATTGCTTTTGACAGAACAGCCCCTCCCTGCCTCCCCGAAGGGGAGGAGAAAGAAGAGTCTTCCTTAATTCCTCCAAAGGAGGGAGATTGCTGAGTTCTATTTGTATTTTCTTTCATTTCTATATTTATTTACTGTTTACTTTTTTTCTTTATCCTTCTCCTTTGGAGAGGGTCAGGGAGAGGCTTTCTTTTATCTCAACATCTCCTGTCCTCCCGTCACCGGCACTGCCTGCCCGGTTTCATATTTCTGGTCGATAACGTACAAAATTGCTTTTGCCACATCTTCGGCTGTGCATCCGCGACCTGCCGGAACCTGCGCTTCGTAAAACGCTTTTACGTCGGCAATGGTTTTAGCGCCCGGTACTTTTCCGGCTTTCAGATATTGCACAAACAAACCGTTTTCGGGATCGCTCCACAGCGGACCATCAAAAAAGTTACCCGGACAAATGCTGTTTACCTTGATATTGAAAGGCATCAGTTCGAGTGCAAACGACTGGGTTAAGCCGATGCCGCCAAATTTTCCACCAGCGTAGGCAAAATTCTTATTGCTCCCTTTCAATCCCGATTTTGAATTGATTTGAATGATGTCCATGTAAAAAGCAGGTTTGTATTTGTGCTGCAATTTCATCACTTTCTGCGCATATTTTGCACAAAGGAAGTAGCCGGTGTAGTTAATTTTTGTCATCAGTTCGAAAGTGGCAGCGTCCATTTCGTCGAGACTTCCGGCACGCAGAATTCCGGCGTTCGAAATCATAACATCCAATCCGCCAAATTGCAAAACTGTATCACGAACCAGGTTTTCTACCGATTCGGCATCACCAACATTCACTTTTATAAAACGTGCTTTATTTTTTGTGCCTTTTAAATTAAGCAATTGGGCAAAAGTTTTTCCTTTTTCCTCGTTTAAATCGGCCACCACAATATTTGCCCCTTCAGCAAAAAGCATTTCGGCAATACCTGCCCCAAAACCCTGGGCAGCGCCTGTCACCACCACAATTTTGTTTTCGAGCCTGCCTTGCGGTTTGCTTCCCAGCGATACTTTTTTACGGTAGTTTTCCACTTCCCAGTTTTCGATAAAAGTTGCCTGTTCGGCAGTAAGTGGATGCGGGCCGCCGAAATTGTCGGAGAGTACCCCTATTTTACAAAAATCGTTGACAATGTCCTTCAGATACTCCACTGAAACAGGTGAATCTTCAGCCACTATCACCCCTTCATTTTGGATAAAAATCACTTTCGGAACAGCGCCTTTCCTGTTTTTAAAATCCGCAATTTTTAATTTGGTTTCTTCAATAATTGCATCTTCCGAACTGGTGTTTTCAATAAACAGATATTCTGACATACAGTAAACCATCTGGTCGGGATTAAAAGGGCGGGCAATTCCTTTTTCAAAAACCTTTTTGCTGCCGATGAAATTCGAAACCCACGAACTGTTGAAAGCAGCGGCCACTATGAGTTTTTCGCCTGAAAGCAACATACGGACTGCCGGTAAACTGCCCACCAGCTTTTCGGAAACCGGAATATCTTTAAATTCCGGAAATAACCTGAATGTATTTTGCAGTTTACTTTTTACTTCGGTATAAATCTGGTGAATTTCCTTAACGGTATCAGCTGCAACAAAAATTCCATGATTTTGAATAAGCACAACTTTTGGGTCGCAGTTGAATTTTGTGTTGTACTCCGCAATTTTTTCAGCAATAATTTTGAAAAGAATGTAGCCGGGGTCGGAGTAGGGAACATACAAAACTTCTTCTCCAAAAATTCCGAGCGATTTTTGTTTGGCCAGGTTGCTGCACATCAAACCGTTCACCAGAGTCATGTGGGTGTGGACCACAAAACGGTAACTAAAGAGATTGTGTAACGAAGTCTCTACAGATGGCCGCAAACCTGAACCGGGGTCAACACGGGCGTTTAAAAGCGCGTTTTTCACCTGCTCCTCGCGGGTGGCCGAATCATCGGAAAACTGCTGATTGGGAATGTCGTTCAATTTCGCACGGTCGAGCACACAAAAACCGTTTTCGGTGATGTTGCCCAAATTAATACCGCTGGCTTTTATCCACAAATGGTTTTCGTCTTTGTATGAAGTGTTGCCTCCGCCGGCAATCACATATTCTTTTCTATGACCGTACCAACGCGAAACTTCCATTAAATCTTTTATTTCCGGTTTCATTGTTTTTATAAAATTTTTATTCAAAAAATGCCACTAAGGCACTAAGACACGAAGAAACACAAAGTTTTTCTCCGGTTCTCCCCTTTTGGGGGAGTTAGAGGGGGCTTATAAATTTGGTTATCACTGCTTTTCCTAACTCGATAAAATATTCTTTTTCAGTAATTTCTGCCTTTTTGCCGGTCAGATAGCCTTCTTTTCCATTGGCAACCATGTACTGGTGTGCTGCAATCACCGCGGTTCCTTCGTAACAAATCTGTTTCAGTTCGTCGTCGAGTTCAACACCACCGCGACAGGTAATTTTCATGGGGTCGAGCTGGGGCGTGTTGTGCTCCGAACCAAAAGTGACAACAAAACCGTTCCGATGAAAAAAGGTCACAAAGTCTTTCAGCATGTGAAAATCATTGCGCCCGGGAATCAGTTCGATGGAATACACATCGTTTTTCACCAGTTCCTGTAGCAGCTTTTCCCTGTCGGCTTCGTAGTCGGTGCAAACGCCTTTCGGGTCGTCGAGCAAAACCGGGTAGCAAGGAATTCCACCTGCATCGACAATCAGGTCAATCACCTCATCGAGCGAAAGAAAAGCTTTCGGGTCTTCGGGAACAAAAGCTGCACCGCCCGCTTTCAGCAGGTTTCCGCGGATTTCGTTTTCAAGTGCGGCAACATTTCCGAGTGGCGATTTTACCTCTTTTCCAGAGAATATTTTTTGCAGAATGCGTTTCCGGTCAACCTCTTCTTCATAAAAACTAAAAACACCAATGCGCACCGCCTGTGCGATGTGCCGCTCGCGAAACAGATTTTTTGCCAGACGGTTTTGCACCTCAGCGGCATCAAATTGAATGTCTATGCTGTTTTCGTGCAGAAATGCATTTAGCTTTTCAACCATTTCGTAGGTTTGGCGATTGCTTTCGGTTTGCAGGTCGCTCAATTTTTTCTGCGAAACGGCGCTCAATTTTGCCGGATGGCACAACCCTTTCCCGCTGAAGTAGGTACGCCCCGGGTTGCCTGGGTCGTTAACACGGGTTCCGGCTGCCTGCAAATGGTTTTGCAAAGCCATAAATTCTATATTGAACAGCGGGAATATTTTGTAACTGGCAGCCAGCGCGGCAAATTCATCGTAGCCGGCGGTTGTATAAAAATCATTTATTCCCAGAACGCTTACCCCTTCTTTTTTCGCCATCAAAAAAGCCTGTTCGATAGATGAAAAAGCGCTGAAGGAGTGCGGTGTGTGAATGTGCCCGTTGATATCGGGAACCGGGTTAACAGGTTGAGTTTTATACCAATTTACCAATTCCTCCTTCCAGGGAAAATTTTCAAAACCCTTTTTATTTTCAGTCATATTTATTATCCATAGTTTCATTGCAAAATAATACAAACAATTTATTTGGGCTGTCCTTTGGTATCCTGTTTTTACGGGCAGGATTTTTTTATTTGGTTAATTAAGTTACCATCTAACCGCCCCGGCTTCGGCAATATTTGCTGCATTAACAAAGAAATTTGAATCCGGACTCGGCCACCCCTCCCAGGAAGGAGAAGGTGGCGAAGAACCAAAAGATACACTTATACAGACATATAAAAAATATTTGTTAATGATAATTAAACGAGATGTTATTTTGATCCAAAACCTGATTCTTGTTTCGGAATTGAAGTTTTATTTTTATTACTATTGCAGAGCATAATCTATTGAAAGATGTATTATATTTATTCCAAATAAGGGGCATGTTTAAACCGATCATCTTTACCTGTTTGTTGTTTTTATTCTTGCTGAATATTTCACAGGCACAATATATTAATACCGATTCGCTAGTTACTGTCGAGGGTTACGTACATCCGGTTTTGGTTGCTGAACTGGATTCGCTTGAAGAGTATTTGCCTGAATTATCGCCTGAATATTTTTCGCAGGGTTTAATAACTTCAGGGTACTTGCTTTCTCAGTTTTCAATTCCCGCCAAAGGGAAAGTAATCAGTCATTTTGGGCCGCGTTCGGGAAGGATGCATACAGGCACCGATTTAAAAATGCAAAAGGGTGACACAATTTGCGCTTCTTTTGACGGGAATGTGGTTATGGCGAAATATTATCATGGATATGGGAATATGGTAGTGCTGGATCACGGGCATAACCTCGAAACTTATTATGCGCATCTTTCAAAGTGTCTGGTTAATACCGACATGTGGGTAAAAAGGGGAGAGCCGGTGGGATTAGCAGGTTCGTCGGGAAGGGCAACCACCTCACATCTTCATTTTGAAATCAGGGAGAATAAGAAACCATATAATGCGGAATTGGTTTTTGATTTTGAAAATGGCCGGACAAAACAGGAAATAGCTGATACTAAAAACCTTGCCCATTTAAATAAGAAGGTTACATCAACAAAGGATACAAGCGGTAAACCAACTTCGCAAAAATATGTTGTCCGTCCGGGCGATTCGTTATATAAAATATCCCGCAGGGTTAAAACTTCAATAGGCAACCTTTGTATGCTAAACAATCTTACAGAGCAATCGGTACTGCAAATTGGCCAGGTATTGAATGTCTTCTAAATCTTTTTTTCTTTAAATTTTAGCCTATTGACTTTGGAACCTTGAAATGGGAGATTCTGTATTAATTATTTTATAACATCGCTGAATGATGTAATTGACGCCCGGGGTGAAAGGAATGCCATTTTACAACCGCACATCCCCGGAATCATTTTGTTTTTATTATTATAGACCTTGACCGGCCCAAGCGTGGATTAATAAAAGTGAAACAGGATAGCCTTATTGAATTAAAGGGGAGTAACCCGCATGAAACGAAACTAAATCAATAAAAAATTCACCCAATGCTCTTTTATATTACGAACATTGGGCGAATAATAAAAGATAACCAGTTTTCTGTTATTTAAATTCGATTGGCAATAAAAATTTCTCCGGCATAGCTTTTACGCGCTGATAACCTGGTGTCCAGGCGGGCATATTTTTAACAATTTCAAGGGCAGCGAAACCTGCCTCTTTATCGTTTCCATCCAGTATTTTAAGGTTGGCAACTGTCCCCGGTGCTGAAACGGTAAAACCTATTGTTACTCTTCCTTTGACATTTTTTTCGAGTGCAATTTTTTGTTGCATTTTCAAAATACAATCTTGCAGACCATCAAAACCGCCAGAATTTCCGGCAGGTCGTCCTGTGTGAAATTCCGGATTGATTTAAAACATTTAGTTGCACCCCTGAGCAAGGAAGGCAGTAGAGTTTCACAGAGGAACATAATTCCAAAAAAGTTCAAAAAAAACACTCTCATCGGGGTGTCTGGAATGATTATAATTTAGGTGATAGCCTGAATCTTTAGCAGAAAGAAGGATTATTTATGCCTAATTCTTCCTGATAAAATCTATTATTTCCTTTAAAACATAATCGGCCGTTTCAACATTGACAATATTCGGGAAAGTAAGCGTGAGTTTGTGGCTGGCTTCCTTTAGCTTGCCGTTCCCGGTATTTTGGATGTACCGGACTACCTTCATAAATTCTGCCGACTGGTAAAACTTCGATTGCTGGTCGGAAACAAAGTAGCAAATCATGTTTTCGTTTTTCAGGATGATTTTTTCCATGCTTAATTCGATAGCTTTCCAGCGTAACCTCACAACTTCGAGCAGTTCGCTGCTTTCGCGTGGCATTTTCCCGAACCTGTCGATCAGGCCCGATTTGAATAATTTCAGTTGTTCTTCGTTTTCAATATTGTCGAGCTCGCGGTAGAGCAGCATTCGTTCCGAAGTTCCTTTGATATAATCGTCTGGGAAAAGCAACTCAAGGTCGGTATCAATCTGGCAGTCGTTTACATAATTCAGTTTAAGGAAGGCTTGGGTTTGCTTATTGTCAAGCCCATCATCAAAAATCCCCTGGAATTCTTCCTGTTTCAATTCCTGAACGGCCTCATTCAATATCCGGTGATAGGTATCGAACCCTATATCGGCGATAAAACCGCTCTGTTCGGCGCCCAGCATATTACCGGCGCCACGTATGTCGAGATCCTGCATGGCAATGCTAAATCCGCTCCCCAAATCAGAAAATTCCTCGATTGCTTTTAACCGGCGGCGGGCCTCGGCATTTACCGTTGAGAGTGGTGGCGTTATCAGGTAGCAAAAGGCTTTTTTGTTCGAACGGCCCACCCTGCCGCGCAACTGGTGCAAATCGCTCAACCCGAAGTTTTCGGCATGGTTTATAATTATTGTGTTTGCATTCGGTATATCGAGCCCCGATTCGATGATGGTTGTTGCAATCAGCACATCAAAATTTCCGTTTATAAAATTGAGCATTACCTTTTCGAGTTTTGGGCCGTCCATCTGGCCGTGGCCGACACCGGTTTTTATTCCCGGAACAATTCTTTTCAGTGTGGCCTCCACCTCGTAAATATTCTGCACGCGGTTGTGGATAAAGAAAACCTGCCCGTATCTGCCGAGCTCATAGGTAATGGCTTCCCGAATCAGTTGTTCGTTAAACCCGTGCACCTCGGTAGTAATAGGATAGCGGTTGGGCGGTGGGGTCTGGATTACCGATAAGTCCCGCGCCCCCATAAGCGAAAACTGGAGCGTGCGCGGAATGGGGGTTGCGGTTAATGTTAAGGTATCGACATTGACTTTAAATTGTTTCAATTTTTCTTTTACCGAAACGCCAAATTTTTGTTCCTCATCGATAATCAGCAGCCCCAGGTTTTTAAACTTTACATCGTTGCTTACCAGCCTGTGGGTGCCTATAATTATATCAACTTTGCCGTTGGACAGCTCCTTCAGCGTTTCCTTTATTTCTGAAGTTGATTTCAGACGGCTCACGTATTCAATCCGAGCCGGGAAATTTTCAAGCCTTTCCGAAAAAGTTTTAAAATGCTGCAGGGCCAGAATGGTTGTAGGCACCAGAATGGCAACCTGTTTACTGTCGGCCACGGCTTTAAAGGCGGCCCTTATGGCAACTTCGGTTTTCCCGAAACCCACATCGCCGCACACAAGCCTGTCCATCGGGATGGTTTTTTCCATGTCAAGCTTTACTGCTGTGGTTGCTTTTTCCTGGTCGGGCGTGTCTTCGTAAATAAACGAAGCTTCCAACTCGGCCTGCATGTATGTGTCGGGCGAAAAAGCAAAACCCTCCTCGCTCCTTCGGCGGGCATAAAGCGCAATCAACTCTTTTGCAATGTCTTTAACTTTTGCCTTTGTCCGGCTTTTCAGTTTTTGCCATGCCCCTGTCCCCAATTTGTTGATATTTGGTTCGGCGCCATCTTTCCCTTTAAATTTCGAAATGCGGTGCAACGAGTGGATGCTGACCAAAAGGGAGTCGTTGTCTTTGTAAACCAGGCGGATAGCCTCTTGCATCTTGCCGTTGGCCTCTGTTTTAACAAGCCCCGCGAATTTTCCGATACCATGGTCGATATGGACAACATAGTCGCCCTGGTGGAGCAAATTCAGCTCTTTAAGCGAAATAGCCTCGCGTTCGGCTTTCCGGGTTTTCAGTTTGAAACGGTGGTAGCGTTCAAAAATCTGGTGGTCGGTATAACAGCAGATTTTCAGGTCGTGGTCGATAAACCCTTCGTGCAGGATAAAGTTGACGGGTTTAAATTTCACGCTCACGTTTGTATCGTGAAAAATCGACTGCAACCGTTCAATTTGTTTTTCCTGGTTTGAAAGGATAAAAATTTCGTACCCCTTATTGCTAAAATCAGTGAGGTTTTCTCCCAGCAGATCGAAGTTTTTATTTAGAACAGGTTGTTTTGAATTCAGAAAAATAAATTCGCCGGCAGGTTCGAAAGTTAAATCGTTCCCCAGATCAAAAACAGTGTCCGTACCTATTTCCGATTTCAAAACCTGCCCGGGTACAATGCTTTCTTTAATATTTGCTTCGTCGGCCCTTGCCAGGATTGTATTCCTGCAAATTTCGGAAACATAGTCAAAAAACTGGTTTAAATTGTTGCCAAACCAAATGTTTCCGGGCTGCATAAAACGGGCAAACGATATGCGCGCGCCTTCAATTTTTTTATTCTGAATGTTTGGGACGATGGCAATGTTTTCAAGGTGGTCCTTTGAAATCTGGTTGTCGATATTAAAACTTCTGATCGATTCAACTTCATCGCCAAAAAAATCGAGCCGGTACGGGTCTTCGTTCGAAAACGAAAAAACATCGACAATGCTTCCGCGGACCGAGAATTGGCCGGGTTCGTACACAAAATCGACCCTTTCGAAACCATATTCATACAAAAACTCGTTTATGAAATCTGTCGAAATTTTGTCGCCCTTTGAAATCCATAGTGTATTCTTTTTTAACCCGGCCTGCGAAATAACCGTTTCAACAATGGCTTCGGGGTATGAAACAACTAGGTATGGTTTTTTATTTAAGGAAATTTTGTTCAGCACCTCTGTTCGCTGGACAATATTTTCCTGTTCGGTTTGGCCGTACTGAATTGAACGTTTGAAAGACGACGGGAAAAAGAGTGTGCTTTCCGAAAGGCCCAGGTTATTTAAATCGTCGTAAAAATAGGCTGCTTCTTCCCTGTCGTTGAGCAGTACGGTAAAATTTTTTGCAGATTTTTGAAAAAGGTTGGCAAGCAAAATGGTTTTTGCAGAGCCAATAATGCCGTTCAGGTGAATTTTCTCACCCGGGGGGGCGCTCAGTTTTTCAATTATTTTTTTGAAATTTTTCTGCCCCTGAAAGTATTTTAAAAACGGCGCGTTTTGCAAGCACTAAATTTTGCGCAAAGATAAATTAAATCGGAACTTAATGGATTAGGAAGAACAATTAGCTCTTGTTTTTTAAGAAATCGAGAACCATTTCGGCATCTTTTGTTGCATCAACCTGTTCGTTTTTATAGGCTATCCTGCCATTTTTGTCGATGATAAACGTCCAGCGGCTGGCCGTGTTTCCGCGAACAAGGTCAAAACTTTGCCCGTTAATTTCTCGGGTAATTTTTCCACCGTCGCGTGTAGGGACCCCGAATTTTGCGGCAATTTCGCCCGACTCGTCGGAAAGAAGCGTAAAATTCAGGTTTTCAGCTTTTTTGAAAAGCTGCAATCCTTCCAGATTATCTCCGCTTACTCCTACTACAATAGCATTTGCCGTCTCAATGCTTGCCGATGCATCGCGATAAGCGCAGGCCTGTTTGGTACAACCCCCTGTCATTGCAGCCGGGTAAAAATAAACCACTATGTATTTTTTACCAATATAATCATTTACATTCCAGGCTTTACCATCGTCGGCAAGGGTTTTAAATGAAGGCGCTTTGTCGCCAACCGATAATACCTGGGCGGTTTGCGCATTTAAGAAATTTGAAATCGCAATTGTCAGAATAATTACAAAAATTGTCTTTTTCATTTTTTTGGTTTTTTTAATTAATCAGTAAAACACGATTCAAGTTGAAATGTTTAGCTAAGATGGATTAAAAATTTTAGTTTTAAAAATATTCAATAAGTTAAAAATCAATTCAATTTTAATATCTTTAAACCAAACCTTTGATTATGGGCAATGCGTACAAATACTGCTGTGAACACTGTAGTTTCGAACAGGAGTTTAACCAGGGGCACGGTTTTCTGGTGCACTCGCAAACCCTTAATGAATATATGCGGCAACCTACAGTTTTGTTCCATTACAAAACACACAAAGTTTTAAAAAAACTGGCCTCGAAAAGCGACAATCTCTATCTAAAGGCCGGTTTCCAGGTTTTTAAATGCCCAACATGCAAGGTTTTATACGATAAAACAGAGGTGGTTGTATTGGATGATGAAAATGTTGTACATAAAAGCGAATTCAGGTGCAACGATTGCCGCAGCCGGTTAAAGCTTACCAACATACACAGGCTTAAAAAGGCGATTTGTCCAAAATGCAGGAAAAGGACTTTCAAAATGGATCATCTGAACATTGCTTTATGGGATTGAATATTAAACTTCGAATAACAGTATTATTATTTGTGTTGACAGTTGTTTGCTACGGACAGCAAAGTACGGCGTGGGACAAGTGGAACTGGCTAATGGGTGAATGGAAAGGAGAAGGAAGCGGGCAGCCCGGACAGGGAGGAGGAATGTTTTCGTTTGCATTTGACCTTGACAAACAGATAATTGTCCGCAAAAGCCATTCCGAATATCCTGCTACTTCATCTAAACCTGTAATCATTCATGATGATTTAATGATTATCTATCCTGATGATCAGAAGGGGTCAACAAAAGCCATTTATTTCGACAACGAAGGTCATGTTATCAATTACTCGGTAAGTTTTGAGGAAAATTCAATTGTTTTAACAAGCGGGAAAGCCGCCAATTCTCCAACATTTCGGTTAACCTACACCTTGCTTGATAAGGACATGGTTAATACTAAATTTGAGATGTCGCAGGACGGCAAAATTTTTATGACTTATATTGAAGGAAAAAGCAAGAAGACAAAATAGTCCCGGCCTTTAAAATTTTGGATAAGTGATGGCTGAGATTGAATTAAGCCTGTGTTTTCACAAAAATAAACCTACAGATTAAGTCATTGTTTTTCATGCCGGTAAAGCATTCCATAATGCGGGATTCCATCCTCAAGATATAAATCGGTTACAATTTCAAATCCCAGGTTTTCGTAGAAACGTTGTAAATATTGCTGGGCGCTGACTTTAATTTTAGTAGCGCCCCATTCGGCTACAATAAACTTTTTTGCTTCTTCCATCATCTTAATTCCAATTCCTTTTCCCCTTTCTGTTTGCCTGACTACCACCCTTCCAATGGAACAGTCGGGGAAACGGGTGCCAGGTTTTAAGAGCCGGGAATAAGCCACAATCCGGTCATCAATTTTAAGAAACTGGTGAATTGCAACTTTATCGAGCCCATCCAGGTCGTTATAGACACAATCCTGCTCAACAACAAAAATTTCGGCCCTTAACTGGAGAATATCGTACAACTCATTGAGCGACAAATCAGAAAATTTTTTAAATTCAAATTTCATATTATGCGAAAATAGAAATTCCAAACAGCATTTAACAAATCTCAAATAAATTCCAATCTGTAATATCCAAATTTGAAAGAAGAGCTTACTCCGAAAAGTCAAAAACCCCTAAATCCCCTAAAGGGGACTTTGAAGGGTTCGTTGATTTTCAGCGAATTCCCCTTTAGGGTCAGGGTTAAAAGAGATGAAAATCAATGAACTCGGACTTTTCGGAGTGGACTCAAAGAATTAATTTGAGATTGGTATTTATTTGCTTTTTGCTTTTTGAATTTTGTTTTTTCAAAAAAACAAGCTTGCCAGCAGCGTAAAAGCCAGGCCGCAAACCGCAATAATCGATTCCATAATCGTCCACGACTGAAGGGTTTGTTTCTCCGTCATTCCAAAATATTTCCCAACCAGCCAGAAGCCGCTGTCGTTAACGTGCGAAAGCAAGGTTGCGCCGGAAGCAATTGAAAGAACAACCAGGGCACGTTCTGGCTCAGAGAGGCCAAATTCGCCCAGTACAGGGGCAATAATTCCGGCAGCCGTTATCATTGCAACAGTTGCCGAGCCTTGCGTAACCCTGACAACAGCAGCGAGCAACCAGGCAAGGAAAATGGGAGGCAAGGCAGAATTAGCCATCGATTCGGCCATTATTTTTCCAATGCCGCTGTCAACCAGGACCTGTTTCAAGACCCCTCCGGCGCCTGTAATTAAAATTATTATCCCGGCAGGGCCCAGGGCTTTTGTGCTAAGTTCGAGCGCTTTTTGTTTGCCCATCCCGCGTTTTATACACAAAAAATGGGTGGCAATCAGTGTTGCAACAATTAATGCAGAGAACGGGTGCCCTATAAATTCAACCATATCAGTAAAAATCGATCTTTCAACCCAGGCTTTTTCAACCGCCAAGCCTGTAAAGGTGTTGATAAGAATCAGCAAAAGCGGTATGGAAATTATAAGTGCAATTATTGAAAACGATGGAAGATTGTTCTCGTCGTAATCTTTTTTTTCGGGGGTGTACAATTCGGTTGGCGGATCGATATGGATTTTTTTTGAAATGTACCTTCCCCAAACCGGCCCGGCAATAACTGCAATAGGGAAGCCAATAATAATACCGAGGAAAATAACCCATCCCAACTGAACATTAATGATATCGGCCACTGCAACCGGCCCGGGGGTAGGGGGCACAAAACTATGGGTAACCGCCAGTCCTGCCAAAAGCGGGATACCGTAATAAAGCAGCGATTTTTTTGAATCGCGCGAAAGCGCATAAATAATCGGGACCAGAATAATAAACCCAACATCGAGGAAAACCGGGATGGCAACAACAAAACCTGTAATTACCATCGCCCATGGCGCCCTCTTCTCTCCAAATTTTTTTAAAAGATAACGAGCAAGCGATTCGGCGCCCCCCGAACTTTCGAGCATCTGGCCAAATATTGCCCCAAGCCCCACCACGGTTGCCACAAACCCGAGCGTCCCGGCCATTCCGTCCTGGATGGCCTTTGTAACATCACTTAACGGCATTCCTGCAGTAATTCCTACATAAATAGCCGTTATTAACAGCGATATAAAAGCGCTCACTTTAAGTTTCAGTACCATGAAAAGCAGCAACGCAACCGCTGAAACAACTATAAAAATCAGGAAGGGTGTGGACATGGAATTTAGTTTTGAAATGGAATGATAAAGTTAGAAATTGGGACGGGTTCTGCAAACTTGATCTTTTGAGGATTGAAGCCTTATGAAGCTGACCAAAAAGTCTGTTTTAAAGGTAATTAACTTACAAATTGAAAGTCATCTTCAAAAATTGACCCCCTTAATCCCCCAAAGGGTGACTTCTCCTCCCCCAAAAGGCATAGCCGTCAAGCTAAGGCAAAAATAGTTGATTTGTAATGAATTTGAGTAGATGAAATTGTATAAATAATAAGGGGTGTGCTGAACCCTTTGAAAAGAAGCTGGTAAAAAAAATCGAATCTGT
>JBBINB010000094.1:0-17109 GCA_037444065.1 Draconibacterium sp. | reverse complement strand
TTCCCTATCTTTCCGGTTTGGTTTACCACCGCGCCGCTTGCCCCTTCGGTATTAACCATTGGATGGGCGGCATTTTTTTGATTGGCAAGCGTATTGCTGTTTTGGTCGAGGTTCCAGTATGCCAGCAAATCTTTATTTAGTTTTTGCTGGTAAGTAGTTGTATCGAGCAATACGAGCGAGGTGAATGGTTGCAGGGTAATTGTCCCTGAATATGCCGTTCCTTCAACATCAAGATATGTTTTTGAAAGCGTTGTGTCTTTCGCGTTTTTGCTTGCATTGTACACAAAAAATATACTGTCTGGCGAAGAGACCGGGTAAGCTGATATTTTGGAATTGGCTTCTAACCCGGTAACTTCTTTATGGTCATGCAACGAGTACCAATAACCGGAATAGGACGGCGTCCGTATTATTGGCCTTATGCTTGCCCCTTCGTCAACCGGCCTTGTAATATAATTGCTGTCAGAAACCAAAATTGGTATTATCCGTTCCATATAATCCCCGGTAATGGTATTTTGGCTTAATGATTTTGCTATTATTTTATTTGTTTTGAAATTAACGTTGTTAAACGGCACATCAACTAAATTATTGACCATATGCAGCCCGATGCTATTGTCAAAGAAAGTGTTGCCCCTAACGTTTACATTATAATTATTGTGAAGGTAAATGCCTATTGCACAGCCAAAAACAACATTATTATATACAGAAACACCGTTTGCTGCGTCATCGATATAAATCCCTTTTTCAGTTGGCCCGCCGCCTACAATATTATTATGGACCTCTATCCCTGAACGTGAAATTACATTTGGGAACGGGGGGTCATAGTTCCATGTATATATCCCGCCACCATCACTGTTTACCTTACAAAAATCAACTACATGATTGTACCTTATCAATGTGTTGCTGCCAAGAAAAGCTATCCCCACATACCCGGTGTTAATGATAGTATTGTATTCAATAAATGCTCCTGCGCCCCTTGCGCTCAAGGCTATAAGTGTGTTGGTACTATTACTTGCAGGACCGGTCATTCTTATACGGTTTGCACCGTAAATCATACCTGTATTGGTAATTACATTATTCGTAATTGCAGCATTGGTGAACGATGCGATAAGCCCTATTGCATTATCAACCGTGTGGTTGAAAGTGCAATTGGATATTTTCATATTATTGGAAGCAGATGTATTTGCCCCGGACGAGGAAAAATTACCCCCGAAAATACCCATTTGGCCGTTGTATGAAAAATGGCAATTATCGACTGTCAGGTTGTTTGCAGTTGAAACCCACATCGCTTTGCGGTTAGACCCCTCGAAAGCTATATTCCTGATAGTTATGTTGTTCCTGTTTTCGACCAGCATCAAATCAGAAACTGTAGATACCCTTACCCCTGTTGGTTGCGTTGTACTGAATATCCTGATTTTTTTTGTTGATTTGCTGAAAAACCACTCATTCTGTTGGTCTAAAGTCCTTATATCGTTCTGGATTATAAAGTTATAGTTACCCCTGAAAGTAAATGTCTCAGGCCGGGTAAAGGTAAGCGTGCCGCCCGATTGTGCAATAATGGGGCATCGTTTGGTTTCCCATTGCGAAGGGTTCAATGCAAGTTCCGCCCCTGTCCAGTTGGGCGTTCCTGTCAGGTTGTTGCTTGTAATCTGGTTGCTCCCGTTATTGCTCTGAAAGTAATAATACCCTGTGTTTGGTTCCCGCCCCATTGGCGAATTCACGCCGTTAATAACAACCATGTTAATAATTGTGTCGGCGGTTACCGCATTAGTGCTTTCCCAGATATTACCGCCTAAGTTGGTCCATGCTGTAACAGAGGCAAATCCTGAGATAACCGGATTTGCACCTGTCCCGTAAGCCCCATAAGTAACCGGACTGCTTGAAGTCCCGGAAGAATTAACTGTAATGGTACCTGTCCATGTATCGCCCCGCTTAAAAAGTATCTGGTCGCCGGGTTTGGGCGTAAAACTGTTAACTTTTGTAAGGGTTTTCCAGGCAAGGCTTTCGCTCGTCCCGCTATTTGCATCGTTGCCAATGGAAGAACTTACATAATAAGTTGTAGCATTGACTACGAAACTAGATAAACTTATTGCTATCAGCAAAATAAACCTCTGATAATTTTTAAAAAAACGGTTTGATACATTAAATCGTACAGCCCTTACTCCTTGAATAAGGATTGTTTTTAAAAATAAAGTAGTCATAAAACAAATTCTTAAAGCGTCCTTTTTATTTTATGTGGAAATGGCCTGTAAAAACACCGTAAAAGTAAATGGCTATGAAACTGTACTGTAATATTTTTCGCTTAAAGGAGGGGTTATTATTACTGAAATTTTATAGGTAAAAATTCTGATTCAATTATTTGTAAGTTTGCGATCAGGATTAAATCCTTTACTCAATTCATTATTTGATTTCTCTGGTTGTGAGAGTATTTGTCCCAAATTGGCAAAGTTTTAATAATAAACCTTAGTATTAATATTGTCATTCTCAGAAGATAATCTTTTCTGGCATTTTTTTGGAATAATCTAGTTCGGAACAAAAAATGATTAATATTCAAGCAATTATGTAAAATTTGTCGTGCCTGTATTTATAATAATATTTTGCAAGAGAATCAGATTTTAATTTAAGTAAAAAATTATGTATTAATCTTAACAGTTGTATTTGTCAAATTTTAGCTATAAATTTCATTTCAAATCAATGTTTGAATTTTAACTCTAAACTATATACTATGATTAAAGGACGTGAACCGGTTTTGGAAAGGATGAGTGTCACTTTTCAGGTGTTGCTAACCCTCATATGTTTCTACCTGAATTTGTGGATTTCCGGAATTACCAAAGCAAATTTTGTTATCGGGGACAATGAACATTTGGTTTTTGCCCTGATAATAGTACCAGTATGGTTTGTATTACTGGAGTTGTTTGAAATGGGTAAGATGGCCAGGATTCAAAGATACCGCCATATTATTAAACAATATGCCATAGTAGTTTCTTTTGGTTCATTTTTACTGATTTTACTTTATGAGATTTTTAATTTTAACAATTTGTCGAGTGAAATTATCTTAAAGTTCGGATTACTTAATTTTGTAGTATTATCATGGCAAAAAATAACTTCAAGGTCTGTTCTAAAGTACTTTCGTCAGAGAGGTTATAATACCAGGATGATTCTAATTATCGCTGACGATTCGTCTGTTCCATTTATTAACCAATTAATTGACACTGATCACTGGGGGTATATAGTACGCGGAATAATAACTGATTCTTTTAAGGTTAAACAGGAATTCAAAAACAAGTTCCCTATTTATCCTGAAACGGAAAATTTTTCGAATCTCATTGATAATAAAATTATTGATGAGGTTTTTTTCTGCCGGCAAAGTTTTAATACTGAATATTTAGAAGAAAAAATTGAACAATGCAGGGAGATTGGCGTTGCTTTTCATATTCATAATAACGTGTTAAGTTTTAGCGGATTAAAACCAACAGTAACATTTATAAATCAACAATTTGTCCTTTCTTTTATAAATACGCCCGGGAATTATTTAGCATTAAAGGTAAAAAGCTTAATTGATTTCTTTTTAACCATTTTAATTCTCATCATGGTTTCTCCGGCGTTGTTAATAATATCGTTATTTATAAAATTGGAAGACGGGGGACCTATCCTTTTTAAACAGGTGAGGGTTGGCAGGCATGGCAGATTATTTAAGTGTTTTAAATTCAGGACAATGGTTGTAAATGCGGAAGAATTGAGGGAAGAACTTATGGCATTAAACGAACAGGATGGCCCGGTTTTTAAAATTAAGAAAGATCCCAGAATTACAAGAATTGGTAGGTTTTTACGAAAAACATCACTGGATGAGCTTCCACAGTTTATTAACGTGTTACTTGGCGATATGTCCATTGTAGGACCAAGACCTCCTATTCCATCAGAGGTAGAGCAATATGAGAGGAACCTGATAAGAAGATTGAGCATTAACCCGGGAATTACCTGTATTTGGCAGGTTTCTGGCCGGAATAATATTCCCTTTAACAAGTGGATGGAAATGGATATGGAATATATTGATAATTGGTCGTTAGCTTTAGATATGAAAATAATTTTAAAAACTTTTAAGATTATTTTTAAAGGCGATGGGCAATGATTAAGTAACAGAACAATTAGCATTCAATTTACCTGATATGCCAAGCTAATTGCAAGTCTGTTATTATTGCAAGTAAGCTTAAAACTCCTGACATTTATTGGAATAATTCAATATAAATTTCTAAAAATAAAAATGGATACAAGATATAATTTCAAAAGAAACATTTATTTTAACAATGTGTTTATAGATAGAATAAAAAAAAATTGAATATCTGATAAACTTCCCAAAACGCCAATTAGTTTCTCCAGATTACCCCGGCCCTAAAGGGAGCAGGAAAAATAAATTCGCTCCCTTTAAGGTTGGGTAGAACGAATTGATTGTCAAAAAATAAAACTACAAATAGGTAATTCATAAGATAATCATTAAAAAAAATAATAATAGGTAAACAACCATAAAATGATAATTGCAGTTGATTTTGACGGTACAATTGTAAAGCATAACTACCCGGCAATTGGAAAAGAAATACCATTTGCGATAAAAACCTTAAAATTATTACAGGAAAAAGGACATAGAATTATTCTTTGGACTTACCGTTCCGGAAAGGAACTGGAGGATGCTGTTAAATTCTGTGAAAAAGGGGGACTTACGTTTTATGCAGTAAATAACAATTATGAAGGCGAAGAATTTGATAATTCATACAGCAGAAAAATATTTGCGGATATTTATATTGATGACCGAAATTTATTGGGAATCCCTGAATGGGGTAAAATCTTCGAACTTATTCTGGAAATAGAAAAGAAAAGAAACTAAAAAGAAGAGTAGAGATTGTTACAAACTTTATTAAAATTTAAATGACAAAAAAAACAGCGCTTATTACCGGCATTACAGGACAAGATGGAGCTTATCTGGCTGAATATCTGATCAAAAAGGGTTATACAGTTCATGGTATTAAACGAAGGGCATCTTTATTTAATACTGATAGAATAGATCACCTATACCAGGATCCGCATGTAGACAACAGAAACCTGATTTTGCATTATGGAGACATGACCGATAGTATGAACCTGACACGTATTATACAGGAAGCTCAGCCGGAAGAAATTTATAACCTCGCTGCAATGAGCCATGTAAAAGTTAGTTTTGATACGCCTGAATATACTGCAAATGCTGATGGAATTGGCGCTCTTCGGATTTTAGAGGCCATTAGGTTATTGGGTATGGCCGCAAAAACACGTGTCTATCAGGCATCAACATCGGAATTGTATGGTTTAGTGCAGCAAGTTCCACAAAATGAGAAGACGCCTTTTTATCCAAGGTCGCCATATGGGGTAGCCAAACTTTATGCGTACTGGATTACCGTAAATTATCGCGAAGCCTATGGAATGCATACATCAAACGGAATTTTATTTAACCACGAATCTCCAATAAGGGGGGAAACTTTTGTTACGCGCAAAATAACCAGAGCATTAGCAAGAATCGCATTGGGTATGCAGGAAACTCTATTTCTCGGCAATCTTTCAGCTAAGCGGGATTGGGGACATGCCAAAGATTACATCAGGGCAATGCACCTGATTCTCCAGCAAGAATTGCCTGATGATTATGTTATCGCTACCGGAATAACAACATCTATTAGGGACTTTATAAAACTTGCCGGGGAGGAGTTAGGATTTGAAATATCGTTTTTTGGAGAAAAAACTGAAGAAAAAGGATTCGTGACGGCAATCAATGAAAGAATTTTCAAGGCACAGGTTGGGGAGCAATATTATGATCAATTTGAAAATAGACTTCATAATTCCAAAACAGAAAGACATTTAACTGTTCCAATAATAGCTGTTGATGCTCAATATTTCAGGCCAACGGAAGTTGAGTTATTAATTGGAGATGCCACAAAAGCAAAAGAAAAACTTGGATGGATTCCCAGATACAGTTTGAAGGATTTGGTAACCGATATGATTAAATCGGACATCGAATTAATGAAAAAGGATGCTTTCCTGCGTGATGGGGGATATAGGACATTGAACTACTTTGAGTAAAAAAAGGTATTTTTTGAATTTTATTCAACTAAAATAGGTAACAATTGTTCTTATAAAGTGTTTCAATATGATTAAAAACTCAAAAATATATATCGCCGGCCATACAGGACTTGTGGGTTCAGCAATTTGGGGAAGCCTTAAAATCAAGGGTTTTGAAAATCTTATTGGAAAGACAATTGATGAGTTGGATTTAATGGATCCGGCAGCGGTGGATGGGTTTTTTAGAAAGGAAAAACCCGGTTATGTTTTCTTAGCTGCTGCAAAAGTTGGGGGCATTATTGCCAATAACATTTACAGGGGGCAGTTTATTTACGAAAACCTGATGATTCAGAATAACGTAATTCACAGCGCTTATAAGCATAATGTAAAAAAACTTCTTTTTTTAGGAAGTACCTGTATTTATCCCAAAGAAGCTCCCCAACCAATGCCAGAAAATAGCCTTTTAACCGGTCCGCTCGAATATACCAACGAACCATACGCAATAGCCAAAATTGCTGGCATCAAAATGTGCGAAAGTTATAATATTCAATACGGAACGAACTTTCTTTCGGTTATGCCAACCAACCTTTATGGGCCAAATGATAATTACGACCTGGAAAAATCACATGTTCTACCGGCATTAATCCGTAAAATATACCTTGCTAAATGTATGGAAGAAAATAATTGGTCTGCAATTCGCTCGGATTTGAATAAAAGGCCGGTTGAAGGTATTGACGGAACGGCAACTCAGGTACAGATTGAAAATATACTCTCAAAATACGGGGTGCAGGTTGTTCGAACAGGTTCAACGGAAGGATCAGTCTCAAATTTTGAACAAAATACAGTAAAAGTAGAAATCTGGGGAAGTGGAAAACCCTTGAGGGAATTTCTTTGGAGCGAAGAGCTTGCCGATGCATGTGTTTACATAATGCAAAATGTTAATTTTAAGGATTTGATTGTTGCTGGTCAAAACGAAATAAAAGATATGCATATCAATATTGGCACCGGCCAGGAAATAAGTATAAAAACACTTGCTTTTTTAATTAAACAAAAAATTGGGTTTAAAGGAAATTTTGTTTTTAATACAGCAAAACCTGACGGGACCATGCGCAAATTAACGGATGTTTCAAAATTGCATTCCTTAGGTTGGCGCCATCGGATCGAAATAGAGGAAGGTATAGAGAGAATGATTGAAATGTATGCAGTAGATTAAGTATAATATAAACCGTAATAACGATTTCATGAAAAATAGAACAAAAATAATTATAAACTTTTGTGATTATCGTTCGCTGATGAATTTTTAAAGTTAAAAAAATATTTTTAGGCTATTCGAATATTTACAAAAATGTTATAAATTTTGGTTGTTAAAAACTTTACAGAACTTAATGAAAAAATCGATAATTTTCTTATTGTTCATATTTGTTTCCATTATAATCTGTATTGGAATAGTAGCATTTAAGTTTTTTTTGGTTGAAAAAAATGATGATCAAGAGAAAACTGTTTATGTAATAAAAACAAAAAATGGATTCCAGCTAATAAACAATGGGAAAAATTTTTATATAAAAGGAGCTTCAGGAGTTTCTCATTTCAGGGAATTGGCCGATACTGGCGGAAATACAATCAGATTGTATGATACACTTAACCTCCAAAGTAATTTGGATACAGCACAAAAATATGGGATATCCGTTATTGTCGATATACCAATTCCCTCTTTTCATTACGCAAATTACATGAACAAAGTTGAAAATAATGTGACGAAAAAACGATTAAAAGACCTGGTAAATAAATTTAAGGAGCATCCCGCACTTCTGTTGTGGAATTTAGGTAATGAACTCAGGTATCCGAAAGTTCAATGGAAGGATTTTATCAGAATGAGTAAATCGAAGAAACAATTTATACATCACTTAAACGAATTGATTGAGATTATTTATTTTGAAGATAAAAATCACCCAATTTCTACTGCAACCTTTAATGTTAACTTTATACAATTCGCAAGTATAAAGTTAATTTCTCCGGGGTTTGATCTGCTCTCTTATAATATTTTTGGCGATACAAAAAATTTAAACGAAAAATTAAAGCAATTTGCTAAGATATTCGGTGAATCACCGTATTACATCAGTGAATTAGGGCCCGACGGCTGGTGGTTGCTTGAATCCAGGTATACCTCATGGTGGGCGCCAATAGAACAGACAAGCACAAAAAAGGCTGAACAAGTAAATGAGCGGTATAAACTGATAGAAAATAATTATGTGAATTGTCTGGGTACATTGATTTTCTACTGGGGAGATAAATATGAATGCACAGGTACATGGTTCAGTTTGTTCAAGGATGAATACAAATCTGAAATATTAATGGAAATTGAACATCTTTGGAATAATACCCAAAGTAAACCCATGCTTTTAGGGCTCGACTACATGTTAGTTGATGGAAAAGGCGCTGCGGATAATTTGATTTTTACCCCCAATGAACTTAAACAAACAGAACTCAAACTGAATACCAGTTCTTTTGACAGCATGAGAATTCAATGGGAAGTTTATCCCGATATATGGTATCAGGGCTGGTTTGTCAGGCAATACACCTATAAAAGACTAAAGCCCCCAACCCCACTGGATTGTTTATTAAAAGCAGAAAACAATAAAGCTACTTTCATTACTCCCGAAAAAGAAGGGCCTTACCGGATATTTGCCTATGTCTATCATAAAAATGGATATTTTGCTTCAACAAACACACCGTTTTATATTTTAAATACAAAATGAGTAATCCCAATAAAATACAACCTCCCGGAAGAAAAGAAAAATTTGCAATAAGAATTCTTATTGTGTTAGGTTTGCTAAGTCTAATCAATTTTTTTTACTGGTTCCTGAATCCTGAATTAATCGATAATCAGTTAATTTATTGGTTGTTGATGGGCCCACTGGTTTTTGATAGCATAAGGATTATATATATCTGGTATCATTACTGGGATATATCGGTCCCAGTTAAACCAAAAACAGAGAAAAAACCTACAGTTGATATTTTTACTACCTATTTCCCCGGGGAGCCCTACGAAATGGTCAAAGATACGTTGCTTGCGATTCAAAAAATGAAATACCCCCACACAACTTATTTATGCGATGAGGCCAATGATCCTTTATTGAAGGAATTTTGCGTCTCAAATGGTATCAGGCATGTAACCCGAAATAACAGAAAAGATGCAAAAGCCGGAAATATCAATAATGCGCTTTTACAGGCTACCGGCGAAATTTGTCTTATCCTTGATCCGGACCATATCCCCAAAGAAAATTTCCTGGATGAAATAATACCCTACTTTGAAGATGAACAAATTGGTTTCGTACAATCGGTTCAGGCCTATTATAACATCGGTGAATCTTGTGTTGCAAAAGGTGCAGCTGAACAGACTTTCCATTTTTATGGCCCTATTATGATGACCATGAATTCTTATGGAACAGTTAATGCAATTGGCGCCAACTGTGTTTTCAGACGTAAGGCGCTTGATTCTATCGGGGGTCATGCGCCGGGGCTTTCTGAGGATATGCATACAACCATGCAACTGTATGCAAAAGGTTGGAAATCGGTTTATGTTCCCGGGATTTTTACAAAAGGTCTGGTCCCTTCGTCCCTTACTTCATATTACAAACAACAATTAAAATGGTCGAGGGGCACATTGGAGTTGCTGGTTTCGGTATATCCTAAATTATTCAGAGATTTTTCCTGGCGCCAAAAAATACATTTTGGAATATTACCCCTTCATTATCTTTCCGGAATTATTTATTTCATTAGTTTTCTTATACCAATTATATCGTTGTTTTTTGCAACTACACCATGGAAAGGTAATATTATTAATTTTGGATTGATAGTTCTTCCCCTTTTTACCTGTATCCTTGGAATAAGATTCTATGTACAACGCTGGGTTACAGATAAAAGTGAAAGGGGCACGCATGTTATTGGGGGGATTTTACAAGCCTGCACCTGGTGGATTTTTATTATTGGGTTCATTTACACGGTTTTCAGAAAAAAAGTTCCTTATTTACCAACACCCAAGGAGGATAAAGACTTAACAAGCTGGAAAATCCTTGTTCCGAATCTCATAGTTGGTTCGCTATCTGTTATTGCGGTTATTTATGGTTTGTCTGTTGATTTTACTCCCTTTTCAATGGTAATGTCGGGGTTCGCTCTGCTCAATGCTTCATTTATGTTCTACACCCTGTACTTTGCTTATCAAAAACAAAAAGTAGTACAATTCAGTTTTGAGTTCAGACCGCAACCAAATTCGCTGGTAAATAGGGTTAAAGGATTTGCATATAGTATTTGGCATATGGCGGCGCTACCTTTAATTATAACGATTTTATTGTTTTTAGGTAATTTGCATTATCAGACTGAATACATAAAATGGGGAGGGGTAAAACCCGATGTTCAATATAAAAACTTAATAAGTTATATCGGTGTTTTCGCACCACAGGTTGATGACGGGAAAAGTAATTTGAGAAATGTTAATGATGCTTCAGCTCAAATAAACGAAAAATTTGATATTATTTCTATTTATATGTCCTGGATAAAGAAGAATGAAACTGATTTTCCAGCTCTTTTGCTCGATTCCATTTATAATGAAAAATCAATCCCAATGATTACCTGGGAGCCCTGGTTGACTTCTTTTGGTGGTGAAGTAAATGGAAAACATGTTTTTGATTTAATCTCAGACGGCTATTTTGACAATTATATTGCCAGTTTTGCTGTTAAACTTAAAAATCTTAAACGACCGGTGTTCCTAAGGTTTGCCCACGAATACGATAATCCTTTTTACCCCTGGTATTCTAATGATATAAATGCTTCAGAAAAATTTAAAAAAGCCTGGGTTCATACGTACGAAATTTTTAAAAATGTTGAAGCTTATAATGTAATTTGGGTTTGGAACCCGTGGAAATCGGAAAATATTGCCTCTTATTATCCTGGTAAAGAGTATGTTGACTGGTTTGGTGTTAATGTTTTAAATTATGGCCAGTGGAACGAAGAGGGAGAATGGCTCGATTTTAAAAGTCTGTATGAACCTTTTCATACCGAATTTGCAAATCTCCCGGCAACCCCTGTCATGATTTCTGAATTCGGATCATTAAGAAGTGAAAAAAACCAGAAGGAATGGATAAATGACGCATTTATTTCTATCCAGGAAAATTATAAAGAAATAAAATCGGTAATTTACTTTAACAGTAAAGTAGATGATAATTGGCCCAGCGGTTTGCAACTATTTCATGATTTGGACTGGACAATCTCCGAAAATCAAACCATTAAGAATTCTTTCCGTGTAAAAAAGGTGCCCGATTATATTTTTTCCCCATTTCCTGTAATAAAGACGGTTGAAAAAAAAGATGCAACCCTTAACCATCCGGTTTTAAACCCTATCAATGGGATAAATCTCAAAATAAGTCATGACTGGCGAAAAGATTATAATGTCCTGAGCAGAAGAAATCTAATATCAGAATTTGAAAAAATCAAACATTTAGGAATCAATACCATTAAATTCGATGGGAATTCAATTTACAGTTACAATTTAATGAATGTATCAAACGATTTCGGGCTAAAGGTTGCATTTGGTTTTTGGGTTCCGGCATATCTCGATTTTATAGAGGATACCCTTCAAACTTCTGAATTAAAGCTATCGATTCTCAAAAAAATTAAAAGCCAAAAAAATAATCCTCAGATAACATCCTGGAACATTCAAAACGATGTGCAATACAATCAGAAAGACTTTTTCCTTAAACCCAGATTATTTTATCAAAATATAGGCTATATAAAATGGCTTAATTCGTTGGTAAAGGAGATTAAAAAAATAGATTCTTCCCGGCCGGTATTTGTTGATCTTGAGGTTAATCAGCTTTCAGGTTATCATGCTAAAAATCTGGTTGAAAAGGTAACCGGACTGGATGCACTTGGACTCGTCGTAAAAGAAGACAAATATTTAGACTCTTTGATAAATCAACTTAACAGGTCTGGGACCGATTTTTTATTTAGCGAAATAGAAGTTAATGCGCTCATCAAAAACGAGTTTCAGAAAATTAAATCTTCCTTTTTTATTACTTCATGGAAAGATAAGCATGAAAGTAATAAACTTACTTTTGATGGAATTACCGACAGAAAGGGACGATACAGAACAGATTATTTTAATTTGTTAAATGCATTGAAAGATTCGGGCTATACCATAACCGATTTAAAAGCAGGGATAATTAAACCTGCGGTTCCGCTGCATTATCGTAGCTTACTGGATTTTTATGCAATGGTGTATGACGAAAATGAAGGATGGAAATATGGCGAAGTTAGAAAGGAATTGAAGTTTGAATGGTCGTTAATAAGGTGCGACAATTATGGTAATTATCTGGCTATAAAGGATATAGGAAAAGGGCCTAAATTAACTTTGGAAATCCCCAAAAACCCTGAATATTACAAATTGTTACTAACCACAATTAATGGAAAGACAATATCCTCAACAGTCTCCACTCTAAACACCCCCGTTGTTCAAAAAATTGAGGAAATAGTAGGTTTATAACATGAAATCAAATTACGATGAACAATTTAACTTTCCTGTTACTGCTAATAATTTACGCTGGGATTTATAATAATGTAACTGCCCAGGTTAAAAATCCATCAGGCCTCAATAACGCAGAAAGTACAGATTCCCTGGCCCCTCAGCCCAATTCGGAAAAAAAATTTGTTGTTCAGGAAATAATTTATATTGCGCCAAAATCGGGTTCGGTAAATCTTGCATGGTTGGTTGAAAACTACACTTTCGATGAAGCCGTTAAATGGAATAAAGAGACTAAAATAACCCATGGATTACTCTATATTCCTATGGAAGCTCATGGTGACACATTTAAACTAAACCTGAGTGTTCCGGCGAGCGCTAAAATTCAGTATTATTTCTGGATTACAAAAAATAAACAGGGAGTTTATAATGATTTCTGGGATCTTCAGTCCAGCGGTCAAAAAACAGTAACCGATGCACTCCCGATTATTAAAAATGCAATTTATACCAAAGCAGGGTCAAAAAAGCAATCGAAAGTAATTTCTTATGGATGGATATTTCTGATCTTTCTATTATTATCTTATGGCTTGTTATTTTGGGCTCGTAAAAAATGGATCCCAAATAAACATGCAATCGATAAAATTGAAAATGTAATTTTTTTGGGCTTAAGTATGGCTTTTTTTCATGCAATTGCCCGTTCCGAAATAATAAATGCAGACTTGATTAATATTATTCAAAATCCGCGTTTAATTGCTAAAATAATTCGTGGAAGTCTCAGCGATTTACTGTACGTTGCTGGGGTTTCAGCAAGTTTTGCTGTAATTATTAGATTAGTCAAAAATTCCGGAATCAGGAATTTTATCTATGGTATTTTCGTTTTTATTGCGTTGTTTTCAACTATAGTTGCGTTTACCAATATAACAACAGTAGTTTACCTCGGAAAACCGTTTACCTATCAATGGTTGTATTACTCCGATTTTCTTGGCAGCAATGAAGCCAAAACTGCAATGCAGGAAAACTTATCAACTTTAGTTTTTTTTAATTTGATTTCGTATTGCGTTTCATTGTTTGTTCTTTCTTTTGTTCTGCGCAACGCTTACCAGCTAATTTCTGTGCGTACGAAGGTAAAGAAAATTGCACTTCCGGTATTGGTTTTGGGCTTTATCACTTTGATGTCCCTTTCGTTTACATCGAGTGTTAACTGGACTAAAGGACAAAGCGATAACGCGATAACCTCGATGGCCTGCTCAATTTTTACTGCTAACTCAAATTCTACTTTTTTTGCAGCAGATATTCCGGATGAAATTGCGCAATTTAATCCATCGCAAGGATTCAAATTGGATTCCTCCGTTGTTTCGTATAACAGGAATAAAATAAAAAATGTACTTATTATTGTGTTGGAATCGGCTGGCGCAGAATATTTCGATGATTACGGAGGAAAATTTCAGTTAAGCCCGAATCTTAGTAAGTACGCAAAACATTCACTTATATTCGAACAAATGTATGCCCACGCCCCAGCCACAAATCGGACCCTCGTTGGATTGCTAAGTTCAATGTATCCGTATTTATCATATAAAAGTTTAACCCAGGAGGCCCCAGACGCTGATATCCCAACACTTTCATCGGTTCTTAAAAACGAAGGATTCAGAACTTCATTCTTTTCATCTGCCGATCTTCGTTTTCAGAATTGCAAAGAATTTCTTGCGCATCGCAGGTTTGATGTGGTGGAAGATTTTAGTGAGATTAAATGCTCCGAGGAATTTAAGTTAGAAAGCAATGAATACGTTGAAGGCAATGGAATTGATGATATGTGCCTTTCTGATCGGGTGTTTTCATGGATTGATGAAGATTCGACCCAAAACTTTTTCTCAATGTTATGGACGGTTCAGGGGCATTATCCATATTTCTTTGCCGGACAGGAGAAGGATTATGGAGTTTCTGACTACAACTTTAACAGATATCTGAATTGTTTGCAACATAACGATGAACTTATCGGTAAAATAATGGATTCTCTTGAAGCAAGGGGATTGGCGGCAAACACCCTTGTTGTTGTTGTGGGTGACCATGGAGAGGCTTTTAGCCAACACGGACAATTCGGACATGGTACTGCTTTATACGAAGAAAATATCAGGGTCCCGCTGTATTTTATAAATTCAACTTTATTTCAGGGCGAACGAAAAAGCGATATTGCCGGAATGAAAGATTTGGCGCCTACAATCCTTTCGTTGGTTGATATCGAAATCCCGGGGTTTTGGCAGGGAAGAAACCTGTTGAACACCAGTTCCGATGAAACTTTTTACTTTGCCCCCTGGTCGGATTATCTTTTTGGATATCGAAAAGCAAATATGAAATATATTTTTAATGAAACCAGAAATACAGTTGAAGTTTTCGATTTAAGCAAAGATCCTCTTGAAAAAACAAATTTATTCGATTCTGTAAATAAAGAACAAATACAAAACGCCCGAAACAGGGTAGGAGCTTGGGCCCAGTTTCAGGATAAGCATGTGAAGGAAATTACTGTCAAAAGAGGGAAACCGTAAAATAAGTAATGTTATTATTGAAAAAAAAGATGCGTTATGAAGCAATTTTTAAGTTTGAAGAAAATACTTAAATACCTTGTTGTTTTCGTAGCTGTATGTATTCTTGGGGCCGTTGTTGTAAAGCGGGATTACTTGCTTAATTACCTGCAATTTCAAAAAACCAGCAATTCAATTGAAGAAAATCTTTCAGGGCCTGTCCTGGCAGAATTCTCTTTTCAAACCGGGGCAGTAAATCGTTTGGTAAAATCATTTCATCATGTTACACTCAAAATCAACAATACAGACGATTTGGATATAAACAAAAGGGACATCGTCCTGTTAACCGATACTTTTCCCTTATTGTTAACAGTTGAAACCTGGGAAACGGGGAAAGTATCCCCTTATTTAAGCAACCCACACGAAATAATAAAAAAAGGGGAATATGACAATGTGATCAAAAAAATGTGTAATCAACTTATTAATGAAAGGCCAAACGTTTATGTCCGGTTAAACCCTGAAGTCGAAGTCCCTGCAAATTATTACCCCTGGCAACGATATTATGGAGCCGGTTTTAATGAGGCATTTCGCCATTTTTCCGGATTAATCAGAAAGTATGCTCCAAATGCGAAAGTGGTTTGGGGGCCTGCCGGTTATCCGGGTGCATTGGAGTATTATCCGGGCGATGAATTTGTCGATGCAGTGACTTTAACATTAAAAAGCAATTCCGAACAGATATTGGATGTTTATCCGAAAGATTATCCGGTATCGTACGATTTACTTAGGCGTTTGCACCGGCTAAGATTTCTTGATAAACCAATTTTTGTGCTTGGTTCAACTCAAATTGATACCGATTCGGTAAATAGTTTAATGGTTTCCTCTTTATTAGAAAAGATGAGCATTGAAAGGGATATTATTTATTCTGTTGAAAATTTTCAGCGTCCGACAAGGCAATCCAGTGAAAATGAGGATAAATTTGAGTTAGGTGTATATGATCCACAGGCTTTATTGCTAAATGAGGATCCAATTACCGTTGAACATCTTTTTTGCGATTTTGATAACATCATGGATGGTACGTTTCAAAATAGTTTTATGGAAGTAGTTAAGCGTAACCACAAAGTCATTGTGACAGTTGAACCTTTCCACCATCCAATTGATAGTTCAGACCGCCGGGTGCTTCAAAATATAACAGAAGGAATGTATAATGAGCAAATTAACCAGTTATACAACATTGTATCATCTACAAAACAAATGGTATATCTTCGTTTTGCCCATGAAATGGAAATCCCGATTACGCGTTATCCATGGCAAAGCCAGGATCCGGTTACCTACATAAAATCATTTCGATATTTTATGAAATTCATCGAACCACTTCCATCAAATATTAAACGGGTTTGGGGCCCTGCCGGCGATCGGGGCTCCCTGGAATGGTGGCCCGGAAATGATGTTGTGGATTATATTAGTATTGCTATTTATGGCTTGCCCGATAAAAATATCACCGATCCGGAAAAGCAGGAATCGTTTGCTACCATTTTCAACCGCAAAATTTGGCGGATGAGATTTGTTGACAAACCCATTTTCATTACCGAGTTTGGCGTTAAAGGCCCTGAAGATTATCAGACAAAATGGCTGGTAAAAGCAGCAAAGGTCATACGCGAAAATCCTCAGATTAAAGGGATTAACTATTTTAATATGACAGACACACCAAAAGCCTGGGGCGAAATTGAACCCCCCGACTGGAGCATTACAAAAAAGTCATTCTACGCTTTTGTCGAAGCATTGAAGGGGAATTAGGTTAAAAATACTTTTAGCCTGCTCATCAGAAAAGTCCAAAATAAAAGAGGCTGTCTCAACTATGAGGCAGCCTCTTTTGTTTGTATGTCGGGCATGATATTAAGCTAACAGGATGCAAGTTCCTGTATGTGCCGAGTTGATAGGAAACATTAGCGATTGACAAGGGTGTTGCAGGCGACTGCAAATCTGAAAGAAGTCATTAGCAAA
>JBBINB010000093.1:0-17305 GCA_037444065.1 Draconibacterium sp. | reverse complement strand
TGCTTGATTTTTTCCTTTTTAAACTCTGTACTAAACTGACGAACTTTTCTAATTTTACATCCCATAATAAGACAAATTTAAAAAGTTATCAACTAAACTTTTTGTCACCTTATTTCATGGGAAGACAATTTGATTTTGGATTTTGGAAAATCGTAAATTGCTGCACCGTAAATACTTAAATGTCTTTTTTCTCTTTTGATTCGAGTTTTATATCGGTTATCGCCATTTGTTTGTCAACTGCTTTGCACATATCGTAAATGGTAAGTAATGCAACGTTTACAGCAGTTAATGCTTCCATTTCGACACCCGTTTTCCCTGTGCAGGTTACTGTACTTTCTACCATGATTCCGTTTTCTTTTATAGTTGATTTTACATCGACCTTGTTTAACAGGAGCGAGTGGCACAGCGGTATCAACCTCGATGTTTCCTTGGCAGCCTGTATGCCCGCTATTTCGGCAATGGCGAGTACATCGCCTTTTTTAACCAGGTTGTCTTTTACAAGCCGAAGCGTTTCGGTCTGAAGGCTGATAAATCCGGATGCTTTTGCGGTACGTATTTGTTCGGTTTTGTGGCTAATGTCGATCATATTTGCCCTTCCCTCGTTGTCTGTGTGCGATAATTTTTTCATTTTTTATCCCCCAATATTTGAAAATTCATGCGATTCTGTACCGATTCCTTTTTCAGGTTTAAAATTTACAGCCTGTTCAAAAGCTTCCCTGATTCCCAGTTCACGAACATTATATTTCAATCCTGAATGAAGGCAGGGAACGATAAAACCGTCGGAAGTTAACCTTAACCTGTTGCATATTTCGCAAATACCGCCTTTGCCACCTTCAACGGCATCAAATTCCCCGGTTTTCAGGTTCATTTGCCGGATAAACCGAAGCTGCAGATTCTTTTTTTCACAAAATTTCCTTACTGCTGTTTCGTCTTCGACGTTAACTCCGGGAATGCGGACAAAATTGATTTTTACAGGCAACAAACCAGCCTGTATTGCAGCATCAATCCCTTTCAACGTATCGTCAAGGTTTCCGGAACGCGTTATTTTTCTGAATTTTTCGTGGTTCAAAGTATCGAGGCTGATATTGATCCGGTTTAATCCGGCTTCCTTTAACTGTGTTGCCAGTTGTGGAAGAAAAACACCATTGGTGGTTAACCCGATATCTTCAATTCCGTTAATGCTGGCAATCATTTTAACCAGTTTGGGCAAATCTTTCCTGACCAAGGGTTCACCGCCGGTTATTCGAATTTTTCTGAGCCCGAGTTGTACACCGGTTTTTACGATTTCGGTAATTTCATCGAACGACAAAATTTCCCCGTGCTTTTTCAGTACTATACCTTCGGGCGGCATGCAATACGAACAGCGAAAATTGCATCGGTCGGTAACCGAGATCCTGAGGTAATTTATTTTGCGGTTAAAGCGGTCTAACATTTACCAGTTCTCCTTTTTTTATTTCAGTTTCACCGACTTGTATTTCCATTAGCGCGTTGGCAAAAACCAGTGAGTTGATATGCGCAGAACCATTGAAAGGTATTTCTTCAACTTCGCCTTCGCTGTTGATGACAACAGGTTTCAGGTTAAGCCTGTCCGCATTTCGCTGTTTTACATCGAACAGCAACGGGGCTTTTATCCTCAAGGGTCTGTAGTTTGCCCCCATCAGTTTATAGATAACGGGTTTGGCTATCAGTTCGAATTGTACCAACGAGGAAACAGGATTTCCCGACAGCCCTATGCAATATTTGTTTCCCTTTTGCGAAAAGGTCATCGGATTACCCGGTTTAATCCCGGCGCGTTCCCATAAAATATTGAACCCCTGCTTCTTAAGTATACCGGGTATAAAATCGAAATCGCCAACCGAAGCACCTCCTGTAAAAATTAAAATGTCGCTTTCTTCAAGGGTTTTAACAATGAGCCCGGTTAGTTCAATGTAATCGTCTTTTGCTATTCCCAAATAATTTGCATTGATGTTCATTTTCTGAAGTTGCGAAATTACCTGGCTTGCATTGCTGTTCCTGATTTTTCCGGTTTTTGGTTTTTCATGAGGTTCAACCAGTTCGCTACCTGTTGCAACGAGCGAAATTTTTGGAAGCGACGTTACTTTAAGTTTTGTTTTGCCGGCTCCTGCCAGCACAGCCATTTGCGAGACGTTGATAATCGTGCCTTTTTCTATCAGCAAATCCCCGATTTTATAATCTTCGCCCCTGTAACAAATGTTTGCCTCTGTTTCCTGATTCGTGCAACGCACCCTGTTTTCAGCCGTGTTTTCCGAATCTTCAACCTTGAAAACACAATCGCAGCCTTCGGGGACCGCCGCGCCTGTCATAATTTTTGAGCACTGGTTTTTACCCACGGGTTTTGTTGCAATGGCGCCGGCCTGTATAATTTCCAAAACTTCAAGTTCGTTACCGATATCCCCGAAACGACATGCATAACCGTCCATTGCCGATTTGTGAAAAGGTGGCATATCTGCATCAGCCAGAACATTTTCCTGAAGCACACGGTTCAATGCATCTTTTAATTCAACTTCTTCGGTTTTGAAATCGGGTGGGAGAGCCTTGATAATTTCCTGTATTTCAGTGAATTTGTCCATCCCTTAATTTGATTTGACTGTTGTCGAAGTAAAGTAATTGGATATCGAAATCAAAATTTTCCCCATCGTAGTTCACCAAAATTGGCGAATGGCGCAATAAATGGGTTTTAACAATCTCTTCACCCTTGCGTTTTACCATAAAAAACAGTCCGGGTGTTATAAGTTCATGTAATCCGCCCGATTCGCAAACAATCAGGTTTGCAGGTAAAATCTGGTAAAGAAACTTTATTGCTACAGGCAAATGCCCTGGTCGGGCCATTGCAAAAAATACCTGCCGGGCACCCGCCTGGAGCATCCGTGAACTGTCCTTTGCATGGTTTTGTTTTTCTTCGGCAATTACCACGTTTTCGCTTTTATAAATAACATTGGTTTCGTTAAAATTATGAAAATGCGGGGATATTTTCAATCCTGTTACTTCAATTTTGTTTGCAAATTGTTTAATGATTCTGCAAGCCAGCGTTGTTTTCCCCACATTTCTTCCATTTCCGGCAACCAGCAGCAGGTTTGGCATTTTATAGTTCATTTTTTCTGAAATACCGGCAATTGAAGACAGAATATCATTTTGCTCCTCTTTGATTTGTACTCCTGCTTTAATTTCGTTTTCCATAAAAATCAGATAAAGAGCAATTTATAACTGGCAAATACAAGGACTATTGAAAGGGCATATTTTAGCGCTTTATCAGGTATCCTGTAACTGCCCATGTAAGAACCTAATATTCCCCCCAGAATTGCGGCAGCCAGCATGAATCCCAGTTCGGGTGCAAGCTTTATTCCCTGAGAGAACTGGCCTGCAAGCCCTGAAATAGAATTCACTAAAATGAAAGCAGCCGAAACGGCCGCTGTCTCTTTCATTGTTCCCCATTTTAGCAGAATAATAATCGGGCTCAATATAATTCCACCGCCGATTCCGAGCAAACCACTAAAAAAACCCAGAAAGGTTCCGATGATATATGCAGAAATATTATTTACCGGTCTTGTTTTATCGCTTTCATTTTTGGGGCGATACATCATCCGGGCAATGGCAATCAACAGGAAAATGCCAAGTAATATTTTGTAGATCCTTGGGTTAATGGTAATTATTCCGCCCAAAAACGCAAATGGGACCGATGTTATAATAAATGGCAGCAAGAGTTTAAACCTGAAATGCCCATTCCTGAAAAATGAAAACAGGGCAATCGACGAAACAAAAATGTTTAGTATCAATGCTGAAGGGCGCATAAATTCGGGTGGAAAACTGAACAGGGCCATAAGCGCCAGGTAGCCGCTTGCCCCACCGTGTCCGACCGAGGAGTAAAGGATAGCCATTAAAAATACAAGTCCCAGAAAAATAAACTCACTCATTTACCATATAATTTAAAAATCAACCGGAAAGGTGTGTGCGACTTGTAAAATTGCAGCTTATGAACAAGTTGAACTCCTTTCCAAAATTTTCCCGGCCATGCCGGGATACGGGAGGATAACCTGTTTCCGGGTTATCCCATCGGCCAGAGCACCATGTATTATTCCGAAGGTGCAAAGGCTCGGAGATTTCTCAGGCCACAAATTTATAAACATTAGATTATTATCGAAGCAAATTACCAATATTCTTTCCGGCAGTTTTCAACCTGGTTTTCTATGTTAATTTTTCAGAAAATACATAATGTATATATACGTCGGAAATTGTTTTGACGTATATTTGCGTCAAAATAAAATACAATGGTACAATCGAAAACAGAATTGTTTAATCCCGGCCTTGCCTACATGGCAGAACTCTTTAAAGCCTTGTCGCATCCGGCCCGGCTTCAAATATTGCAATTCCTGGCTCAGACAAGCAACTGCATAACAGGCGATATTTCGGACGAGTTGCCGCTTGGCCGGACTACTGTAAACCAACATCTGAAGGAGTTGAAAAATGCGGGATTGATTCAGGGATATATCGAGGGAGTGAAAACCAAATACTGTCTGGAACCAAAGCGTTTACAGGAATTGAAGCAATTGTTGGGTGCATTTCTCGAGGAAATCCAACCTGGCGACGTGTATGTTTGTGGCTAAGAAGTATTGGTTTGTTGATTGATAACGAAAAAAACATACGTAAATTTTACATCAAAAAAATGAAAGTATTAATTCTTTGTACCGGAAACAGTTGCCGTAGTCAAATGGCCCATGGTTTTTTAAAGTCGTTTGATAACAGGCTTGAAGTTTTTTCGGCTGGCACAGAAGCTTCAGGAAAATTAAACCATAAAGCTGTTGAAGTGATGAAAGAGTCTGGTATTGATATCAGCCGCCATACATCAAATCAGGTTGAAAAATATCTGGCAGACGAATGGGATTATGTTATTACTGTTTGTGGGGGCGCCAACGAAAAATGCCCTGCCTTTCTTGGAAAAGTGAAACACCGGTTGCATATAGGTTTTGACGATCCTTCGCGCGCAGTTGGAACCGGTGAATTTATTCAAAGCGAGTATTACCGTGTTCGCGACGAAATCAAAAGCGATTTCCGGAAATTTTATATTGAACAATTAAGGCCAAATTTATGAAAGCAGATAGGTTAAAACAGGTTGTCAGGCAGAAATACGGGGCCATTGCAAGTCAAAGCCTGATTTTACAGCAACAGCCCTGCTGTGGCCCGGAAAAATCTTGTAGTGATTTTGAAATCAGTTTGATAGGGGATGAGTATACCGATATTAACGGTTATAATAAGGATGCCGATTAACGATTGAAATTTCTGGAAAAATACCTGACATTATGGATTTTCATTACCGTGTTTGCCGGCGTATTTGTCTGAGAAGTTGGCCCATAGCTTGAGGTTCCGGTAATGATTGCACTCGTAAATGTTTCCCTGTATTTCAAACAAATGTATTTTAAAACTATATGAACTCAAAAAGGGTATGAACGTTATTTTGTTGATATTAAATACAAAAAAAACGTGTTTTTGGGAACAATAGAAAAAAATGCAATTAAATTTGCAAACCATTGAAGATGATAAATGTTTAACTGTTATCAAAAATTAAATAAATTATGAAGACATTACTTTTCACAGCCATTTTATTATTTGCAGTTTCTATTGGTGTTAAAGCACAAACTGCCGATACAACTGTAGTAATAAATTTTGCCAGTACGGTACACGATTATGGTACAATAAGCCAGGGAGCCGATGGGTCGCATGATTTTAAATTTACTAACTTAGGCAAATCGCCGTTAATTCTTAATAATGTAAGATCATCTTGCGGATGCACGGTTCCGAGCTGGACCAGGGAACCCATTGCTCCCGGTAAGGGAGGGGTTATAAAGGTGGTGTACAATACTAATACTATCGGTAATTTCAACAAATCGATTGTAGTTTCTTCCAACGCAAAAAATTCAGATGTAGTTTTGCAGGTAAAGGGAAATGTTGTAGCTAAACCGCAATAAAGGGATTGACGGCGTAAAAATTTTTTAATCTCCAAAAAATAGATCTTTCGGATTTTAAAATAATACATTAGTAAATGCACAACTAATTTTTTAGTTGTGCATTTACTTTTAAATCAGCTATTTAATCTTGATTAATTAAATTAACTAATAAATTAGTTGGAAAACTAAGTATTTAGTTATATGTTTGATCCGGATATCCATGAGAGTTTAGAGGTCAAAAGTTTAATAATTAAAGTAAAAAGTTCGATGTCATGAAAAATTTAAAATTTATAGTTCCGGTGTTGCTGTTTATTTCCTTTTGCTTGAGTAGTTCTCAGGCCCAGGAAACAAAAAGTAAAGATGGCGTATATTTCAACGCTGAAAAAATGCCGGAGTACCCGGGTGGGTTAGAAGCATTAAAAAGCGAAATCATGTACAGTGTAAAATATCCGGAATAAGCCAAAAAGAACGGCATCCAGGGAAAAGTTTACGTGTCGTTTATAATTAATGAAGAAGGAAAATTAACCAATGCAAAGGTTATTCGCGGAGTTGAGACTTCACTCGATAAAGAAGCGCTGCGTGTAATTAATGGATTAAAAGACTGGAGCCCGGGAATGGCTGGAGGAAAAGCAGTTAAGGTTTCTTACACAATCCCTATACAATTTGCGCTGGATGGGAAGAAAGAAAATAAGTCGTAATAACCAAATACCAGAAAATTTGTTTCTTAACTAATTTCTTAGGTATGATCTTTGATGTTTCATCAATTTTTCAATCAATAATTCAGGACTAATGAAAGAACTAACCAAAGCCGAAGAGCAAATTATGCAACTCCTGTGGGAATTGGAAAAAGCATTTGTAAAAGATATTGTTGAACAAATGCCCGAACCAAAACCAGCATACAACACCGTTTCAACAATTATCCGCATTCTGGAAAAGAAAGGATTTGTAGGTTACACCGCATACGGTAAAACACACGAATATTTTCCATTGGTGTCGAGAAAGGATTATACGCGATCGTTTATGAAAAACTTCATGCGAAATTATTTTAGCGGTTCATTCCAGGAGATGGTTTCGTTTTTTGCAAAAGAAGATAACATGAGCGTTTCTGAGTTGGACGAAATGATTGAGGATGTTAAGCGCGATTTGGAAAATCCTAATCCTGAAGTCAATGAATAGCGCAGTAAATTTTATCTTCGAATCGGGTGTAAGCCTTTCGCTGCTGGCCGTTATTTATATTTTATTCCTTCGCAACGAAACATTTTTCAGGACAAACCGGCTGTTTTTGCTCGGAACTGTGCTTTTTTCTGTAATTCTACCTTTTTTGAAGTTCCGTATTTTTGCTCCGCAACCGGTTGTGCTTTCCGAAATAACAGTAACACCTTATCGTAATCTGATTGAGGTAGTTACGGTTTACAGTAATGATATTTCAACGAATGTTGAACGGGCAATTCTTTCATTGGATTTGTTGATATTTGCCTATGTTGCCGGATTCTTATTTTTCTTCTGGAGGTTTATATTCAGGTTAACTCAGGTTATTTTCATGATCGTTAAAAATCCGGTCCGGAAGATGCAGGGATTTAAACTGGTTTCAACAGAAAAGGATATCAGCCCGTTTTCTTTTGTCGATTATGTATTTGTTTATCAATCGCATAAGAAAGACATAGACTACGAACGGATGCTTTTGCATGAACTTGAACATGTAAAACAAGGTCATTCTTTCGATGTAATAATTCTTGAATTACTTACTGTGTTTCAATGGTTTAATCCGTTTATGTGGTGGCTGAGCCGTTCAATTCGCGAAAATCACGAGTACCTTGCCGACCAGGCCGTACTTATTTCAGGTGTAAACCGCGGATATTACAAAAAACTTTTGCTGGAACAGTTTTCAGCCGGGCAATTGGTTATTGCCAACAATTTTAATTATTCACTTATTAAAAAAAGAATCAAAATGATGTCAAAAATAAAATCTTCCAAAATTGCAATCACCAAAATCGCTTTTGGCGTTTTTGTGGCTGCTGCATTAATAATCGCATTTGCCTGCGAACAAAAAGAGTCTTTTGTAAATGATCCTGTGTCCGACTCTTCCTTAAAGTTAACTTTAATTAATGATCAGATAAAAATTGAAGGAGGGGCAGATGAGATAATAAAATTAAAGAAAATATTTTCATCCGGTTCGGGTTTTGAAATAACAACTGATAGCCTGGGAAATTCGTACCTGGCTAAAAGCGCGAGTTTGAAAAAGCCCTATGCAATTGAATTACTGTCGGTTACTGATGATAAAAATGATGAAAAACACAAAGGGGATAAAGCTTCCGGAGTAAAGGGTAAAACAACAGATGACCAGGTTTTCTTTGTTGTTGAAGACATGCCCGAATTCCCCGGAGGTGAAATAGAATTGCGAACTTATATAGCAAATCATATAAACTACCCGCCTGAAGCAAAAGAACAAGGAATTCAGGGAAAAGTGTATGTGTCTTTTACTGTAACAAAAACAGGAGGAATTGCAGATGCCACAATTGCCCGCGGGGTGGATGCTTCGCTTGATAAGGAAGCCCTGCGTGTAATAAATTCGCTTCCGAAATGGCAACCAGGCAAACAACGCGGACAGGTTGTAAATGTGCAGTATACGGTACCGATCAACTTTAAATTGCAATAGCAGAAAACTTTTAACGGAGTCATCAATACACCTCAAAGCCATGAAAACGATTTTAACCATTTTTTTATTGGTTCTTCTTCCGGGAATTTCGCCAGGTCTTTATGCACAGGATAAAATAGACCTTCTTATGCTTAATAAAAAATACCAGGAAGCATTGATTGAAATTGACAGGCAAATCGAAATGAATCCCGGTGCTGACCTGTATTACAAAAAAGGAATGGTCTTTAACAACCTTCAAAATTACCAGGAGGCGGTGAAATGTTTTTTAGAAGCTGTCAGCCTGCAACCGGACAATCATAGTATTTTGTCGGAACTTGCTGAAAGTTTATCGGTTTTGGGGAATTTCCATGAGGCCTTAGGCTATTTTCAGAAAGCTTCGGAGCTTCAGCCCCTCGATTTATCAGTATCGGCAAAGCTGGGGCGGAATTATATAAGCCTGAAGGATTTTAAAAGTGCGTACGCATGTTTTTCTGATATCTACAAACGTGATTCGACCAATGTGTTCTGGAACAGGCAATTTGCATTTTGTGCTTTCAAAACCGGAAAGAAAAGTGAGGCTATCAGGTTGTACGAAAAAGCGCTGTTGCAAAATCCGCGCGATTATTCATCGTATTTTAACCTCGTTCATATTTACGATAAAGAAAAGGAACCCGTAAAGATTTTTAATACATTGACCAGGGGTTTGAATTGTTTTCCGGGTGATGCCGACTTTTATGCCGAGCGTGCCAAATTCATGTTCGAAACAAAAGTATATGAAAAAGCAAAATCGGATTACGAAAACTACTTCGCAGCGAAAGGCGATTCGCTTTACCCTGTTTTGATGAACTACGGCATATCATCGTATTTTACCGGCGACGAAAACAAGGCAATTTCCATGCTGGAAATATGTTTAAGCCGGGTTGCCAACGATCCGTATGTGTTGTTTTATCTGAGTTTAAGTCACAAAAAGCGAAATGATTTCGAAATTTCCGAAGCGTACATGAATGCCGCAATTGAGGCGGCAACCCCTGCTTACTTACCCGAAATGTACCACCACCTTGGGCAAATTCTGGGGCAGCAACGTAAATTTCAGGAGTCAATTGCAGCCCTCCGGAAGGCAAATGAACTCGATCCAACCAATGCCGAAGTGCTTTTTGAGATTGCCACAACTTATGAGGAATTTAGCCCAAATAAAACCATGGCTCTCAATTATTACCGCATTTATTTGAAAGAAGCGGGGGAGAAGGGCAGGAATATCGATTATGCTCTAACCCGAATTAACCGAATAAAGGAAGATTTGTTTTTTGAGGAATGATTTTTACATGCCGGTTTTTTCCCTGACCAGGTTTGTAAGCTGAATCCTGCTTTTTACCCCAAGTTTGGAGTAGATGCGGTAATTATGATCTTTTACAGTTTGTAAGGTGATAAAAAGCTTTTCTGAAATGGCCTTATTTGTTTTACCAGTACATATTTCGAGCACGATTTCGGCTTCACGGTTCGAAATTTCATAAGACTTGCAGAATTCGATAAAGCTAATGCTTTTTGAGGTACCTGATTTAATTTGTGTTTTTTCAGATAGTTTTAAAAATACTGGTATCGAAATGCTTACAGCAAATAACAAGAGTATGGAAAAACAAATGGAAAAGGCCCCGAGAATATTGTAAAACCAAAGTACAACAGAATAAATCAGAACTCCCGAAACATAAAGGATGGCATGTTTTTTTAAAAATCTGATTTCCCTGCTTAATGGTCTGTTCTTCTTTGTAAAAGTAAAGGGTATAATAAACAGGAGATGATTGATAAAGTTTAAAACCACAAGCGCTTTTATAATAAAGAGGTCGGGTTTTGATTCAACCTTAATAATATCTTTCTGAACAAGTACCGAAAATCCAATCACCATAAAAAATAAGAGGGGAAAATAAACCAGTGGAAATGTAATTGATTCTTTAAGACCATTCAAAATTATTGAAAACCTGAGAAGCATAAACCAACTGATAACCAAAAACGGAATACCAAGCACAGGAATAAAAATGCTGAGTTTTTTGTTCAATTCTGCCGATATGCTTAAATCGGCCAGTATCTCGTGAAGGGCAATATTTCCCCAGATACCATAAACAAAAAATGAAATCAAAAATATTTGTTGATACAGTAATACCTGCAAAACCGGTTTCTGGTGGGTTTGATAAAGCTGGTAAGCAACCATGATTCCGATAACAGACGAAGCTGCCGAAACGATAAAAGTTAAAATAAACAAAACTGTATTAAACCACATTAACGATACAACTTAAGTAGTGTAGTGCAATAGTATAAAACATGCTGTATTTGAGATAACTACCAAAGTAGTAAATATTCAAAACGCTACCAAAGTAGGAAGGATTTTTTTTCAGTTTCTTATATTTTTGACATAACAATGTTGTTAAAACAATTAAAAATCAGAAAAATGGAAAATTTGAATTATCGTAATCTTGTGCCTTCAATAGGAGGAAGTTATAGTTATGCATGGCGTAAAATATTTGGAAAGGCGTTTTTACCGTTGCTGGTTGCTGTTATTATAGTTGGCCTTCTGAATGGGCCCAACGCGGGTGTTAACTGGAAATTGGATAGCAGCAATGGCTTTAGTTTCCCTATGTTGCTAATTTTTCCGGCAGTTTTATTTGCCCTTGCATATACATTTCTTTTTATACCCATAATCCGCTATGGCGAGCATTTTTTGTTTATTACTGCAATGAGGGACGAAGAGGCAGATTTAAAAGTCCTCTTTGAAGGATTTAAAACACAGTATCTCAATATTGTGTTGGCTAACCTCATTGTTGTTGCGTTAGTGGTTATCGGCTTTGTTATGCTTATAATTCCGGGTATAATAATTGCGTGCCGCCTGGCATTTGTATCGTACCTGGTAATGGACAAAAAAATGGAAGCTTTGAAAGCCGTTGAAAAAAGCTGGCAAATGACCAAAGGGCATGGCTGGAAAATTTTTGTTATGGCAATAATTACTTTCTTTATTTGCATCGGTGGATTGCTCGTGTTCTTTGTTGGAATAATTATTTCGATAATGTGGGCACACGCCGCGTTTGCAGCATTGTACCTTTCTGTTTTGAACGAGAATGACGATGATAACCCAATTCCGATTTTAGGTGTAAATGAGATTAGATAATAAAAAAAATTTCAAAATTCAGTGTAATACATTAGAGGCCCGAAATATTTTCGGGCCTCTAATGTTTTTTATATTACACACTTTACTTATTTTGGGAACTTATTTTTTGAGGATGAAGAAATTGATTCTGTTTTCTGTAATAATCGGTTTTGTTTCCATTTCAAAAGCACAATATTTTCACACGGGGCAAGATCCGGCTTCCTTGCGTTGGCGACAAACCAATACCGAAAATTTTCAAATTATTTATCCTCATTATTATGAAAACCAGGCACAAAAGCTGGCGTCAATAATGGAAATCGTTTACAAAAAAGGTGGCCAGACTTTAAATTTCAATCCCTCAAAAATCTCAATCATTCTTCATACTCAAACAGTAAAATCAAACGGTTTGGTTGCGTGGGCGCCCAAACGAATGGAAATGTATACAATTCCGCACCAGGATATTTATTCGCAAAACTGGATAGAGCAACTTGCAATTCATGAGTTCAGGCATGTAGTGCAAATTGATAAAATACAAAGCGAATTACCAAAAATAATTAAAGCGCTCCTTGGCGAACAAGGTACAGCGCTCGTCTTTGGCGCCCTTGTTCCCTGGTGGTTTATCGAAGGCGACGCTGTTATATCTGAAACTGCATTAAGCAATTCCGGCCGTGGCAGGTTTCCATCGTTTTTAATGGAACATAAAGCCCTTGCGGTTGAAAAAGGAAATTATAAATACGATAAGGCCTACAACGGTTCGTATAAAAACCATGTGCCCGATCACTATAAATTAGGGTATTTTCTGGTTGGAAAATCACGCGAAAAATATGGGGCCGACATTTGGAAATCGGTTCTTGAAAGGGTAGGGTCAAAACCCTTTTCATTAAAACCCTTTAGTAAATCTTTAAAACTGCAAACCGGATTGAATATGGACGGGATTTACACTTCGGTTTTTGGGGATTTGAAAAATGAATGGCTTATTGAAGATAAGAAATATACAGCGCCCGGTTTTGAAATTGTTTCGCATCAAAACAAAACATACGCCAATTACAACTACAATCACTGGCTAAATGATTCGATAATTATTTCATATAAGACCGCGTTAAATTCTGTTCCGTCATTTGTAAGAATCGATAGTTATGGAAACGAAAAAAGGATTGCGGTCCCCGGAACAATTTTTGACCAATCTGTTGGTTATCACGGCGAATGGATTGTTTGGTCCGAACAAGTTCCAAACCCTCGCTGGCAACACGGTGGCAAATCGCTGATTCGGTTGTTAAACACCGAAAATAAAAATAGACTCACCATAAAAACTGAATTTACAGCTTTATCGCCCGCTATTTCTCCAGATAAAAAGAGCGTAGTTGTTGTTGAATCTGATTTTTTGAGCAATTATTACTTATCGGTTTATCAGATTTTCACAGGTAAACTTTTACATCGTTTTCAAACAAAAAATAACAACTACTTTTTTTCACCCGAATGGTTAAATGAAAAAGAGGCTGTTGCAGTTGTCCTTTTTCCTGAAGGAAAACGATTAGCAAGGGTAAATTTTGAAAACAACATTTTCGAAATAATATCGGAAAAAGAATTTGGAGAAATAAAAAATTTAAAATTGGAGGGCAATTTTTTATATTTTATCGGAACTTATTCGGCAAAAAACAATTTGTACAGGATAAATTTAATCGACAATTCAGTTTCACAGGTTTATGAATCGCGTTTTGGGATTGAATCCCCGGCTTTTTCACCTTCAGGGAAGAACCTGGTTTTAAGCGATTATACTTCCGATGGATTTCGATTAATAAAAACAGAAATCGATAAATTGAATTTGGCAGATTTGAATATTACAGAAAAGAGAAATTACGAATTGGCCGATAAGCTGGCAAAGCAAGAACCTGGAGTAATTGATTTTTTTGTAAACGATTCGGCAAAATTTAAATCCCGGAAATACAGCAAAATTACCCATTTATTCAATTTCCATAGTTGGGCGCCGGCTGCAATTGATGCCACCACCTACGAAATTGAACCGGGTGTAAGCGTTTTGTCGCAGAATAAACTTGGAACTGCTGTTCTTGATGTCGGTTATAAGTGGAATATTACTGAAAAAACAGGAAAATTTTATGGGAAATACACTTATAAAGGATGGTACCCGGTTTTCGATTTCGAGATAAGTTCGGGGAAAAGTGCATCAGAATATGCCGAAATTAAGAAAGACACTGTATTTAAGAGATTTACATGGGTTAATAGCAATTTTTCAATCGATGCCAGAATTCCTTTGGATTTATCGAGAGGAAGATTCAACCGGTTTGTGCAACCCCAAATTAAATATGAATACACAGCATACAAGCATGATTCTTCCACCCCTGCAAAGTTTTTCGCAGGTAATTTTCAGTCGCTGTCGTATCGGATTTATTATCAGCAACTCATAAAACGAAGTATGCAGGATGTTTATCCTGATTTCGGTATTGTTTTGGATGCGTTATGTAGAAATTCGCCTTTTGGGGATACTAATTTGGGCAGCCTGGTGCTTGGGCAATCAATTTTGTATTTGCCGGGGATGCTTTCTAATCACGGAATTCGTTTATATGCAGGCGTACAGGATAAAACCCGTGAAAGCAGGTTTAGTTTTGTTGATGTCATTCGTTATCCCCGTGGTTGGGGCAAAATTAACACCAATCAAATGGTTTCGGTTGGTTCCGATTATAAATTCCCGGTTTTTTATCCCGAGTGGAGCCTTGGCGGGCTGGTTTATATTCAACGAATAAATGCTTCGGTATTTGCTGATTACGCAAACCTTACAGCCAACATTTTTAAAAACGGTGAAATCGTTGGCTCTTTCAATACCGACATAACATCGCTTGGTCTTGAACTTACCGGAAATGCCAATTTTCTCAGGTTTTATGCACCTGTAGAAATTGGAATTAGATCTTCCTATTTACCGAAATTGAAAAATGTATATTTTGATTTTTTATTTTCAATCGACTTTAATTCGCTTTAAGGTTAATACGGTTAATTCGGCAGGCATATTTATTCGCCAAAGTAAACCAACAGTCCCAATACCCGAATTAACATATAACCTGGAATTATTGTGTACATACAAACCTCCCCAGTTCTTTCTGAAGAAATAACTTAAACTAAACGGAATACCTGCCTTTATTATTCCCCATTGGAGTCCGTGTGTGTGGCCCGATAAAGTTAAAGCAATATCATTTTTGTTTTTTATTACCTCATCCCAATGTGCCGGATCGTGCGATAGGACTACTTTAAATGCGCTTTCAGGTATCCCGGTTAGGGCTTTTTCAAGGTTGGCATATTGTGGGAAAGGGGGATGCCCCCAGTTTTCAACCCCTATAAAATAAATAGAATCTGTTCCCGATTTTAACTTATAATTTTCATTGTTGAGCATTATAAATCCTAATTTATTTTGAGCAGCAATAATTTTTTCGAAGTTCCCCGCTTTTTCAGCTTCGCTATTCCATTCCGAATAATTACCGTAGTCATGATTGCCCAGTATCGATAAACAGATCCTGTGTTTAGTTATTTTATAAAAAACATCATCCCAACCGTCGAGTTCGGAGGCAAAGTTATTAATTAGATCCCCCGTGAATAAAACGATATCAGGATTCACTTTCTCAATTTCTTCTCCAACTTTTCGAACCATTTTTTTTGAATGAATAAAATTGCCCAAATGAGTATCTGAAAACTGGACTATTTTTATATTGTCAAAATTTTCGGGTAATTCAGATATTTCGAGATTTAATTTTTTAACAATTAATTCATTTCGGCCAAGCAAATTTCCATAAATGACACTACAACAATTGGCAACAGAAAAAATCAGTCCTACATAATTCATTACTTCCCTACTTTTTGAGCTGACCAAAAAACCGGAAAGAAATGATAAGGTTAAGGGTATTTTGAACATAACATCAACGGATAGAATTGCATTAAAAATAAGATGCACAGAATAGTCTTTAATTTCACGAACCGACACAGGCCATATATACAGATAAATAAAGCAAAGCAATAGCACGCCTGTTAATAAAGAGATTAGCAGCGCTAACTTGTTTTTGGATTTACTTTTTAAGATATTTCTTAAACTGCAGATTGATCCCAAAGTAATTATCAGATAAACACCAAGAAATAAAACCAAAATTAACAATTGAAATGACCTCATTTTTCAAAAAAATTAAATAAACTTATTTGCCTGCAAAAATAGCAATTTCAGTTTGATGCAAAACTATGTAAATATCAACAGATTACGCTACAGAAACAAGCAAGTTATCGCGCTGAGATTTTGATTTTTAATTAACTCAATATTGTTTCATGTAAATAAACGCATATTTAGAATTAAGCGAGCCGTAATACAGGAAGAAGGGCTAAATAATAACGAAACAGGTGAGTAGGATATAAGGAAATACAGAATTAAAAAAATTGAACAGCAATCCACGAATCATTAGCACTAATGTAAAACACAAAATTCACATAAATATACAATTGATAACATATTTTACGCACCACATTATTTGTTTTATAAATGTGAATTACAGTTTTGCAATACCAAAAATATTAATGAATAGGCTTCATTTGATATTTTAGAACATTATTTGCATATCTAAACATTAACAAATAGTATAATGTTACTAAATAACAAAAGTAAAAATGGCATTATTCGATACAAATATATATATTATTAGTCACTATATCAGCGTATTAAATCGTATATATAATGTTTAACTTTAAATTTAGGTCAAAATAATCCGATTTATGTTAATATTAAATGCATTCTATGCATTTAATATATTGTATTTCAGAGGTATTTGACTATTTATTAAAGTGATTTAAAATGATTGTCTGGCTACAATAAAAAAATTAATGATAAATATGCGTTAAGAGAAATAATATTTGTAAAAAATTTTATTACATTCGTACACTTTTGAATTTAACCTTGATTTAAATAGAAAGTAAAACATTCTTTTTTAAGTTCTTACAATAGAAAATGAAAGAACGCATAAAAAAATATATGGATCATAAAGGAATTACAGCAGGCGAACTCGCCACCCTGCTCGAGGTTCAGCGTTCTAACATTTCTCATGTTCTTAATGGCAGGAATATGCCAGGCGCCGCATTTATAGAAAAACTGTTGCTAAGCTTCCCTGAAATGGATGCCAGATGGCTTCTTACCGGCCAGGGGGAAATGTTGGTTAAAAGCGGCGATGTGGACGAGGGTGATACACCCCTTCGAAATGAGACTCCACAATCTGCTGTAAAATTATCATCAGAAATTAGTACAAAACAATCAGATTCTAAACTGGTAGATAAAGTCGTTTTACTTTTATCCGATGGAACATTTATAGATTATACTAAAAAATAAACAAGGTGATTGATAACTTACAAACTCCATATTTCATTGGGTTTGTGATAGAACCGGGGGCTGCTACATTTTAGCAGCCCCTATTTTGTATGTCGGGCATGATATTAAGCTAACAGGATGCAAGTTCCTGTATGTGCCGAGTTGATAGGAAACATTAGCGATTGACAAGGGTGTTGCAGGCGACTGCAAATCTGAAAGAAGTCATTAGCAAA
>JBBINB010000092.1:0-17346 GCA_037444065.1 Draconibacterium sp. | reverse complement strand
ATATTTTCGTGAAGACAAAATCATTTTAAACGCCTGTGGCTTGCACAACCTGAAGATAAAAGTGAAAAATCAAATAATAACTAATTCGATATAAACTCTAATGGTAATTATTAAATTTTTCATAACTCTAAAGTATTTAATTGTTTAAATTACAAACCATATATCTTTAACCTAAGTGTGCGACAATAGAATATTTTTGTCAATACAAGAAGTGGATAAATGGTGGATAACTAATACCCGTGTTTTTATTCTTTGTACAGGCAATCGTTACCGCCTGAGTCGGTTACCTGAATATTGGTGAGCCCGGTAAAAGGAGCAGGGGAAGAATCAATCACCCTGTAATTGTAATCGCCATTGTTTACTGCCCCTACTACTACCCTGCCTGAAGAATATGGGGAATTCAAATAAGGGCCTGTCTGGTATTGGCTGGCGCTGGTGCAGTGCCATAATTTATAGTAGGTATAAGTTGGGGCAGGGGGGGCTGTAACATTATCGTCGCATTTTACAGTGAAAGTACTGGTTTTATGTAATGTAAAAGCGTACTTTTTGTCTAAATCAGTTTCGTTTAAATTAGTACCTTGTTGTGGGAAATCGATTCCTTCTCCACAACTCTTTATCCCAACACCATCAGAAGAATAAGAACAACTGCAACGAGTGGGAATAAAATTCTCCGTATACCACGAAACCCCAACTTCTTCACCGGGAAGAATTGTTGACTTGGTTGGGGTTACAATTACCTTTGCTATTGCTGTAATGACACTGAACGGGATATTATACTCGGCTGTTACGTAATTATCGGTAAAAGTTGAATACCCGGGTGTTTTTACGAACTTATAATTAACAACTGGCCCACCGGGGGAATACCATGGCGAGTAAGTGCTATCGGCATTTAACTGATAATAATGGGACCAGGTTGGGGTTAAGTTACAGCCGATAGTCGTAGTGGAGCACTCCTTGTAGTTATCGGGAACTATTGTTTCCGTTGTGTTTATATAGGCACTTAAATAAAACCTTGTTTGATATGTGCCATCTGTTGAAGGAATAGCAAGTCCACTGAAATTTGATTGAGGGACGAATGTGTTGTCCTTATCACGGGTATAAAGACGGTCACGAAGGGGAGATACAGCCGGAATAGATGCCTCTATGGTACCAATAGCCTCACCGCTCGGGCCATTATAGAGTGTCCCGCTTGCACGAACATTATCTTTGGGATAATAATAAGCTGACGACTTATCTATATTAATAACCGCCCACTTATCTGACCCAAGGGAAATTGTATCTGCCGAAGCCTTCTTTGTTGGTATAAATCCCAACAAAGAAACAATTAAAAAGAAGAAAATCATCCCCATTGGAATACTACTGTCGGTAGGTGGTAAATCGGTGGTGGGAGTAGTAGGAGGGAGATTTTTAAAGAATTACAAAATGTCAAAGAACTATTGGATGATGGCAAAAAAACTACTGTTTATATTATAGCAGAATATTAAGCCGATTCAGAGCAATAAATATAAAAATAAAATATGAATATTCGGTTAACTAACAGCCAGATAGATAATATTTTTAATTTGGCCCAACTTACCTGGGCCTGTAATTGTGGCTAAAAACTATTTGGGTTCAAAAAGATATTGATGAATAAGTTCTGGCAAAATAAGAAGTAGCAATTAAAGTTCGATTTATTTCTAATTTCGCTTTATTTTTAAGCCTGAAAAATCTTGAAGAATGACTATTGACAAATATCCATCGAAATTGCTCGAAAACGCTGTAAACGAGTTTTCGAAACTTCCGGGAATCGGCCGTAAAAGTGCATTGCGGCTTGTCTTGCATTTGCTGCGACAGGATGTTGAAGCTGTGAATTATTTTGGAAACAGCATTATTCAACTCCGGAACGACATTAAACGCTGTAAAACCTGCCACAATATTTCGGATACCGAGATGTGCCAGATTTGCAATAATCCGGCGCGTAACCGCCAGGTGATTTGCGTTGTCGAAAATATCCGCGATGTGATGTCGGTCGAAAACACGCAACAGTTCAATGGGTTATATCATGTTTTGGGTGGCATTATTTCGCCAATGGACGGAATCGGGCCGGCTGAACTCGAAATTGAATCGCTGGTTCGCCGGGTTGAAAATGAAGATATTGTTGAAATAATACTTGCCCTTTCCACTACCATGGAAGGCGACACAACCAATTTTTATATTTACAGAAAACTTAAAGGTAAGGAACTCAGGGTTACAACACTTGCACGCGGGGTTTCAGTTGGCGATGAACTGGAATATACCGATGAAATTACCCTGGGCCGTTCGCTTGCCAACCGTGTCCCTTACGAAAGTTCGATGGGAAAATAATTTGAACAGAAAATCAGAATTGAAACACTTTTTCGTTATAAAAGGAATATACATTTGATAACATTAGCTAACAAAAAAACTCAGGTATGCAGTTTTCGGTTTTCGATCACCTAACTTCCGACTTCCGGCTTCTGGCTTCCAACTTTCTTTAAACATGAAACTATCGGTAATTATAGTCAACTACAACGTAAAGCATTTTTTGGAGCAATGCCTTCATTCGGTGTACAAAGCCGCCAACGGAATTGAAACTGAGATATTTGTGGTTGACAATAATTCGGTAGATGGCTCTTCGCAATTGATCCGCGAAAAATTTCCGGACCTTTATTTTATTGAAAACAAGGAAAACTTAGGGTTCTCGCGTGCCAATAACCAGGCCATCCGAAAAGCAAGTGGAAAATACATTTTGCTGCTCAACCCCGACACTGTTGTGGAAGAAGATACATTTTCGAAAGTGACCGGTTTTATGGAAGCTCACCCCGAAGCCGGAGGATTAGGGGTAAAAATGATTGACGGGAAAGGGGCCTTCCTGCCCGAATCGAAGCGCGGGCTGCCCACTCCATGGGTTGCTTTTTATAAAATGTTCGGGCTTTCGAGACTATTTCCAAAATCCAGGAAATTTGGCAAATATCACCTTTCGTATTTAAGCGAAAACGATATTCATGAAATAGAAGTCCTGGCGGGCGCTTTTATGCTAATTCGCAAGGAAACACTCGATAAGGTTGGTCTGCTCGATGAAACATTTTTTATGTACGGCGAAGATATCGACCTTTCATACCGTATCACAAAGGGAGGTTACAAAAATTACTATTTCCCCGAAACAACCATTATTCATTACAAGGGAGAAAGCACTAAAAAGGGCTCGCTTAACTATGTAAAAGTGTTTTACTCTGCAATGATTATTTTTGCCCGGAAACATTTTTCAGGCGGGAAAGCCGGCCTTTTTGCATTTATAATTCATCTTGCCATTTGGTTCCGTGCCCTGATTTCGGTTTTCAAGCGGATTTCCGACAAAATACTTTTGCCCTTTATCGATGCGCTTTTAATTTTCTCAGGGTTTTTGTTCTTAACCCCACTTTGGGAAAATATCCGTTTCGCGCCGGGTCATTTTCCCAAAGAATTTCTACAATTGGTTGTCCCTGTTTACATCGTCATCTGGCTGTCAGGTATCCTGTTTTCGGGCGGATATAAAAAACCGGTTAACCTTTATAAAGTTGCACGTGGGTTGTTGTGGGGCACAATTTCCATATTACTTGTTTATTCGCTGGTTGGCGAACATTTACGTTTTTCACGGGTTTTGATCCTGCTCGGTTCGGTTTGGTCTGTAATGGCATTGCTTGTTTTGCGTATTATTTTCCATTTTATGAAAATAAAAGATTTCAGGCTCGATGTGAAAAAACTGAAAAGGGTAGCCATTGTAGGCCACACTGCCGAAGCATCCCGTGTTAAAAAAATTCTCGATGATTCGCAAATGCAAACCGAACTTGCCGGTTTTATTGCCCTTGATAATAGCGACAAAGGTCATTATTACATTGGTCAAATCGAACAACTTGCAGAAATTATCAGGATCAACCGGGTTAACGAAATTATTTTTTGTGCCGAAAATTTCAGTTCGGCTCAAATTATACGGGCTATGCTCGATTTAACGCAGCTCGATATCGAATACAAAATTGCCCCACCCGAAAGTATCAGCATTATCGGGAGCAATTCTATCCATACAGCCGGAGATCTGTATGTGGTAAACATTAACGCCATTTCGAAACCTGTAAACAAAAGGAAAAAAAGGATTTTTGATTTTTGGGTGGCCCTTTCAATCCTCTTATTAATTCCATTTGTTATATGGTTTTTCAGAAATAAAAGCCTTTTTATAAATGCTATTTTCAATGTATTAGCCGGCAGGAAAACCTGGATTGGTTACATACCAAAACAAAACACGACAATCAACCTTCCTGAACTAAAAACAGGTATATTACATCCCGGGGATCTGTTTCCTGAGTTGTCGCTCGATGATGAAAAGATGAAACGGCTGAACATGCTGTATGCCAAAGACTACAGTTTTTCGACCGATGTTGAAATCCTGTTCAAAGGTTGGCGAAATCTTGACCGTTAATATTATTTTTTCTTAATAATTACATATATTGTAGTATCATTGACAGTTGAGGATAACATTAACAATTTAATCACTTGCACTGCGGATTTCAATTTAAGAAAACAGGCATACTGAACCAAATAACAGAATTCGAAAAACTAAAATACTGAACTCAAATTTTACTGAAAACCTTAATGAACAACCTGCTTACATACGGAAAAATAGCTCTCCGGCCACTCGAGCCCGCCGATGTTGATCTGCTTTATCAATGGGAAAACAACATTGAAATATGGAACGTGAGCAATACACGATCGCCTTTTTCGAAATATGTACTTTCTGAATATATAAAGCAATCAACCCGTGATATTTATGAGTCGAAACAGCTAAGGCTGATAATCCTTGATGAAAACGAGGAACCGGTTGGGGCTTTAGACCTGTTTGATTTTGATCCTTATCATATGCGTGCCGGAATCGGGATTTTAATTCACAGGGTAGAAAACCGTAACCATGGATATGCTTCAGATTCACTTGCTGCGATTTTTGGATATGCTGCCGAGGTGCTGGGGCTGAAGCAGCTTTATGCAAACATTGCGGCCGGTAATTTAAAAAGTATCCATTTGTTCGAAAAAGCCGGTTTCGAAAGAATAGGGACTAAAAAAAGCTGGCTGAAAACCTTTTCGGGATGGGAAGACGAGATTATGTTTCAAAAAATGCTGGCATAATACAATCGATTGATACTTGAATTCCAACTTCCTTTTTCAAAAAGTAAAATGGCATCATTATATGTCTCTTTAGCCCTTGTAATTCTGTATTTAATGTGCTGCTCAATCATTTTCAAATTATAATACCCTCTTTTGAAACATTGCTGAATAGTGGGGATATCGATTTTTTTGTTTGCCAGTCTTCTTTTGTATAAGTGATTAATGAAATGATTTCTCCTGTTTGAATTTCGAGATTAAATATTGAATCCCTTAATAAAACTTCATAGTCAAAGGTTATTTTTTTTCTACGAGTCAAAATTAAAACATCCCAGTCTGAATCATTATCGAAATCTCCCCTTGCACGCGAACCAAAAAGAATAATTTCGGCTTGTGGATCAATTTCACGAATAGCCGTTTTTATTTTAGATGACATTTCTGCTAATTCCATATTCAAATATACATCAATGTCGTTTAGTTAGTAAAAACAGACTTCCCTGCCTGTCGGCAGACAGGGACTTCGCTCAGTCTGACTGTCACCCTGAGCGGAGTCGAAGGGTGTTGGCCTTTCAGATTTTTTCATCTTAGTTCTTAACTAAACGACATTAAAATATACATTATAATTAAAATTCTTCCTAAGAATAGTTTCAACTAAAACCAATCCCGTCAATCCTGCACCTTTCGCAAAATTCAGGGATTTCGGTTAAATAGCTGTAGCTGTTTTTTATATAGTCTATTTCGCAGGCAAAATGCTGCATCCCATTCGATACAACCACCCTTTCAACTTTTAGAACCATGTTGTAACGCACTGCCTGGTCGAAAGTTTCCTGGGTGATTTTTACTCCTGGCGACTTAAATTCGGCTATCAAATGTGGCTGGCCGTTACGCAAATAAATGAGCAAATCAAAACGTCGCTGGTTTTGGTTAATTATAATCTGTTTTTCCACTGCCATTAGCGACCCGGGGTATTTCTTTTCTTTAACCATGAACTGTATAAAATTCTGCCTTACCCATTCTTCGGGTGTCAGAACCACATATTTCTTTCGTATCGAATCGAAAATAAACTGTTTCCCGTTTTCGGTTATTATCCTGAAATTGTATTCAGGCAGGTTCAGTTTTTGCATCGCGGTATTAATAAATTTTCATTTTCTGGCGTCTTGGCTGTGGCAATCTAAAAACGTACATTTGCATCTGTGCCGAACAAAAAGGTTTTAATTTTGTCAAAGGTAAAAAAATGGTTGTATGAAGACAAAAAAAGAAATTGTCGATAACTGGCTTCCCCGGTATACTGGGAAAAATCTGGAGGATTTTGGAATGTTTATTTTGCTTACCAATTTCCAGAGTTATGTCGAGAAGTTTGCAAAAAAGTTTGATGTCCCGGTTGACGGGCTCGATAAAAACATGCCAAGCGCCTCTGCCGACGGGATTACCATTATCAACTTCGGGATGGGAAGCCCGAATGCTGCCACAATTATGGATTTATTAAGCGCAACTAAACCCAAAGGGGTGCTTTTTCTGGGCAAATGCGGCGGATTGAAAAAGAAAAACGGCCTCGGCGATTTAATCCTGCCGATAGCAGCAATCAGAAACGAAGGAACTTCCAACGATTACATGCCCCCCGAAATCCCTGCCCTGCCGGCTTTTAACCTGCAAAGGGCAGTTTCGCACGTTCTGCGCAATTCGGCAAAGGATTACTGGACTGGCGTTGTTTTTACCACTAACAGGCGCGTTTGGGAATTCGACAATAAGTTTAAAAAACACCTCCGCAGGACCCGGGCAATTGCCATCGATATGGAAACGGCAACCCTGTTCACCGTTGGGTTTGCCAACCAGATTCCAACAGGCGCCCTGTTGCTTGTTTCAGACCAGCCAATGATTTCGAGCGGGGTAAAAACAACCGAAAGCGATAAAAAAGTATCTTCAGAGTTTGTTGATATTCATATCGAATCAGGTATACAAGCGCTCCTCGAAATAAAAAACAACGGCCTTTCTGTTAAACACCTAAGATTTTGAAATGGAATTTGATGCAATTCTGCAAAACCTGAAAAAGAAAATTATTCACCCTATTTACATATTTCAGGGCGAAGAACCTTATTATATCGACGAACTTTCGAATTATATTGAGAAAAATCTTTTATCGGATGCCGAAAAAGGGTTTAATCAAACCGTATTTTACGGTAAGGATTCGAATGCCGTTACTATAGCCGAAAGCTGCCTTCGCTTCCCGATGATGGCACAACGCCAGGTGATAATTGTAAAGGAAGCGCAGAGCCTCGCTAAAATTGAGGTTTTAACCTCATATGCCGAAAAACCGCTTGCATCAACGGTGCTGGTGATCAACTATAAATACAAAAACCTCGACTCGCGCACAAAACTCGTAAAGGCTATTAAAAAAAACGGCGTTGTTTTTACAGCCGACAAAATAAAAGAATACAAACTTCCGAACTGGATCGAAAATTACCTCGCAAACCGCAACTTTTCAATAACACCACAGGCAGCGCAGCTCTTGACTTCGTATTTGGGAGCCGATTTGGGAAAAGTTGCCAACGAGCTCAATAAACTTATAATTGCGGTTAAGGACACAAATAAAATTACCCCCGACCATATCGAGAAAAATATCGGGTTAAGCAAGGAATACAACCTTTTTGAATTGCAAAATGCTTTAGGAGAACGAAATGTTTATAAAGCGAACCAGATTATCCAGTATTTTGGGGCCAACCCCACAGCCAACCCGATACAACGGACAATACCCACACTTTTTGGCTTTTTTTCGAATATGTTTGCCTATCATTTTTTAAAAGACAAATCGGAAAGCGGCGTAACTGCAGAACTCGGGATTCACCCTTTTGCGGCTAAAAATTTAATTGTTGCAGCAAAAAAATACAATCCCACCAAACTGTACGAAATTATTGGCATTTTGCGCGAATACGATATGAAAAGCAAAGGCTACGAAGTTTCGTCGTCGGTTGGGGCAGCGGAGCTGCAAAAAGAAATGATTTACAAAATATTACATTAAATGATTACTCTCATTATTATTGGGGTTACCAGCCTGGTTTCGTACCTGGCATTTCAAAATAACGATTTAATGGACAAACTGCAGTTTAACGCGGCCAAAGTTGTTCACCAAAAGCATTATTACCGGCTGGTATCTCACGCCTTTATCCATGCAAACTGGTCGCATTTGCTGGTTAACATGTTTGTGCTTTATTTTTTTGGCCGGGGCATCGAACAGTATTTTCAGTACTATTTCGGAATAAAGGCAACAGTTTTTTTCCTGGTACTCTATTTTGGCGCCATCCTTGCCTCAAATATCTGGAGCCTTATAAAACACCAAAACGATTACTATTACAACGCGGTTGGTGCATCGGGGGCAGTTTCTGCAATGGTATTTGCCTTTATATTTTTTAATCCCTGGGAGAAACTTTACTTTTTTGCAGTTTTACCTGTACCCGGAATTGTTTTTGCCCTGGGCTACCTTGCCTATTCGTACCACATGAGCAAAAAAAGCAACGACAATGTGGCGCACGACGCCCACCTGCTTGGCTCCATATTCGGTTTTATTTTCCCCATCCTCTTAAAACCCGATCTTTTCGGTCAATTTATCGACCAATTGTTTTCGATTTTGTAATTTCGGGATGTAATTTTGCTGATGATTCCCTGTGGTTATGGATTTTATTATCGTAAACGGCGAAATAGTAAAGAAACACGAAACCGGATTTTTCCCTGTCCTTTGGGACGAACCATTTGCAGTTACACAAAAATTCTGGTTTGGCTATGGTGGAATCCCGTTGTTTAACGAAAACCTTGCAACGTTAAAACTCACCCTAACTACGCTAAACATCCCCTTTCCTGAATTATTGAAAAATGAAAATGAACTTTTCAGGATAACAAAACGGATGCTGAATAAAAACAGGTTTTATCGTTCTGGAATAATCACATGCCGGGTTTATCATACACAATCAGGCGCCAATATGGTAATCAGCAGTGTTGCTTTTCAGAATTTCGAGTTCCCGCTTTCGGAACAGGGGCTGCTTTTAAACTTTTCCGAATTCGAGAAATACTCCGGTAACCCCTTAAACCAATTTGCCTTTTATAACACCCCGCAATGGAAATTTACCCAGGCCCGTAACGAAGGGACACCGTTTCAGAATTCGGTTTTTTTAAACGAAAAAGGGACTGCCTGCGATTGTATTTCAGCAAACCTTTTCGTAATAAAAAACAAAACACTTTACACACCTTCCGAAATTACGGGGTGTTATATCGATAATATCAGAAGCCACATTCTGGAAACTGCCCTGGAAATAAATTTGAAAGTTTCTGAATCGGAGGAAATCTCAACAAAAGATATCCTTCTGATGAACGAAGTATTTATAGCCAGCGAGGAACAGGGGATCCAGTGGATTTTGGGTGTTGAAAACAAACGTTTTGTCCGTCAGTATTCCGAAAAAATACACGTGCATTTAAACGAAAAACTTAAAAAAATGGTATAAAAACTATCGTGCTATTTTGCGGCCCAGCGAAACACAAAAAAAGCAATGAAACTGTACAGGATATTAGGTATCCACATTGACACGGAAATTGGGGCCGAGCCGCTTATTGCAAAAACCGTTGAAATCTGCATAAACAATATATACGAGAAACTTAGCGCAAGCCCAAGGCCCAAATGAAAGCCCAAACCTCCTTTAATTTTGCGCGATGCCAGGCCTGCTCCTATTAATGTTAAAATAAATGTGGAAAAAGGAGTAGCCATCCGTTTATGCTTTTCAATTTCCCACTCAATTGTATTTACCCCCCTCGATTTCATCAAAGCAATTTCATCATTCAAATCGGGTGTTTTAAAGGTTTCCATCTCGTTTTTTACCACCCTGAATTCTTCGGGTTTCATGTTCAGCGCTGTGTCGATACGATAGCCGTTTTCAAGTATTTCGTATTTGTCATAAATAAGGCGTTTCCAGTAGTTGCTGATAACCCACCTGCTGGAATCAACATCCCAACTGATACTTTGGGCGGTGAGTTTTTCTACCAGTTTAGAACCTTCAAAACGTTCGAGGGTAAAATTATTTCCAATATCGTTATGGTAACTCCGAATATAAATGTACACGCCGGGCTCAATCTGTCGGTGGATATTGCGTTCAAATGATGTGGCCCTGACATTTTCAATATTCTTTAACCTGAAATCGTTCAGGGTTTTGGTAGCGGGGGGTATGATATAGTTTCCGAGCGAGAAACTTAAAACAGCCAGGACAAATGCCGAAAACATATACGGCCTCATCAACCTCGGATAAGAAACCCCGCTGCTCAGAATGGCAATAATTTCGGTGTTATACGCCATTTTCGAGGTAAAATAAATAACAGCGATAAACGTAAACAATGGCAAAAACAGGTTGGCAAAATAAGGGATGAAATTCAGGTAATAATCGCCTGCAATTTCTTTAAAGGGCAGATCTTTCGAAAGAAACTCATCGAGGTTTTCCGACACGTCGAAAACAACCGCGATGCTCAATATCAGCGTAATGGCATAAAAAAAAGTACCAAGAAATTTTTTGGTAATATAATAATCAATTGTTTTATAGTGCTTGTTTACCAGTTTCACAACCGTTGTTTTAATTTAACCAGCATTTCACTTTTCCACAACGAAAAGCTGCCGTCAATTATTTTCCGGCGCGCCGTTTTTACCAGCCACATATAAAACGCAAGGTTGTGCTGGCTGGCAATTTGCGCCCCAAGCATTTCGTTCGAAATTACCAGGTGACGAAGGTATGCCTTTGAATAACCATCAACATAAGAACTTCCGTTTTCATCGATTGGGGAGTGGTCGTTTTCCCATTTTTTATTCCTGATATTGATGGTCCCTTCGCTGGTAAACAGCATGCCGTTTCTTCCGTTCCGGGTTGGCATAACACAGTCGAACATATCCACCCCGCGGTCAATCGATTCGAGAATATTTACGGGTGTCCCAACGCCCATAAGGTACCTGGGTTTATTTACGGGCAACCCTTCGGTAACAATTTCGGTCATTTCGTACATTACCTCTTCTTTTTCGCCAACCGATAATCCGCCTATTGCATAACCATCGGCTTCGAAAGTTTTAACATGTTCGGTTGCAATTTTTCGTAAACCGGCGTAAACGCTTCCCTGAACGATGGGGAAAAGACTTTGGTAATGGCCATATTTAGGTTCTGTTTTATTGAACTGGGAAAAGCACCTCCCGAGCCAGCGCTGTGTAAGTTCAAGCGATTTTTTTGCGTAATTGTAATCGGCGCCGCCGGGTGTGCATTCGTCGAAAGCCATCATAATATCGGCTCCAATAATTCGCTGGATATCAATTACATTCTCGGGCGTGAACTGGTGAAACGAACCATCGATATGCGACTGGAATTTTGCCCCTTCCTCGCTCAGTTTCCTGATGTCGCCCAGCGAAAAAACCTGGTATCCGCCGCTATCGGTCAATATTGGCTTGTCCCAGAGGTTAAATTTATGTAACCCGCCGGCTTTTTCAATTACATCCATTCCGGGGCGGAGGTAAAGATGGTAAGTGTTTCCAAGAATAATCTGGGCTTTTATATCGTCTTTAATATCGCGGGTGTGAATTCCTTTTACGGTCCCGGCCGTACCCACGGGCATAAAAACCGGCGTTTCAATAATTCCGTGGCCGGTAGTTAGTAAACCTGCCCTTGCACGTGAGTTATCCAGCGCCGTTACCAATTCAAAATTCATCAGGCTTTTTGTTTTAAAAGTGCGCAAATATAACTAATAAACTTTAAAAGCGCCGGAAATCGCACCATGCAAACCTGTTAATAAATTGTAACGGAACCCTTAAAAAAATAAACCGAATAGGTTTTGAAATTGACTTTTTGTTTCCACTTTTGGCATTTTTAAAATCGTTAAATTTTAGCATCCGAATGATCCAGACATTGATTGATAATATTTTGGGACTGCAAGGCATTCGCCTTGTATTGTCGATTCTGTTTGCAGCCCTTTTCATTACCCGGTTTGTTTACATGTTTTTGTTTACAGGCCGTATTTTGTTTCAGAAAAAAATTACCCAAACAGACCCCACTCCTATTTCACTGATTTATACCGTAAGGAACGAAGAATCGAGGCTGAAAAATAACCTGGCGCCTGTTTTATCAATAAACGACGCTGATTTTGAGGTTATCGTTGTTGACGATTTCTCACAGGACAATTCATTCCAGGTTCTGGGAATGTTGCGCGGTAGAAGCGACCGTTTAAAAGTTTCGACCCTTCAGCAGGAAACCCGCTACTCGACTAAAATGGCACAAAACCTGGCTTTAAAAGCAGCTACCTGCGACTGGATTTTACCTGTACCCATTTCGTATGAAAACGCTTCATCAGAGTGGATTTCAGGAATTACAAAATCGCTCTGCAGTAATAAAAATGTGGTAATAAGCTATTGCGGGATGCATTCGGCTAAAGGATTGGCGAACCTCGCCTACCGGATTGAAAATTTCTTATCGTTTACAAAAAGCGTAGGGTATATACTCAACGATTTTGCCTTTATCTATTCCGAAGAAAATGTAGCTTTTCAAAAGAAAAAATATTTCGAAATCGGGGGCCACGGATTAAAAATAAATGAGGCTTATGCCAATCTCGAACTGTTAATCAATTACTTTATCAGTAAAAAATCAACCTCCGTTCTTTTTCAGGCAAGTACGGCAATAAAGAAAACAGAGCAACTGGTCTGGAACGATTATTTCGATATCATTAAAAAAAGCCTGCGGATAGAAAAACATCTTACTTCCTCGAAACGAATCCTCCTTGCAATCGACGAAGTTACAAAAATGGTTTTCCCGTTGATTGCAATTTCTGTATTCGCTTTAATGCCAGCACTTTGGCCAGTTTATGCGGGCTTGCTTGTTATAATGTTAATTGCCCGTTTGGTTATCATAAAAATTACACTGAATCGTTTGAATGAACGTAAAATATTCATATCTTCGTTAATATATGATTTGTTTATACCATATTTCAAATTATTTTACCGTTTGTATTTCAGAAAAAGGAGCAAAAAACAAAAATGGAAAGTGAAGGTTTGAAATTATCGGAAAAGGCGCTTCAGGACTACGAACTGGTGAAAAAAGCCCTTGAGGGCGACGAGAAAGCCTTTGCCCGATTATTAAACCGATACAAGGACACCATCTATTTTATGCTGCTTAAAATGTTAAACAACCGCAGCGATGCTGAAGATTTAACCCTCGAAGCCTTTGGGAAAGCCTTTAAAAACCTACACCAGTACTCGCCAACTTACGCGTTTAGCACCTGGTTGTTTAAAATAGCTTCGAACAATTGCATCGATTTCCTCCGCAAGAAAAAGGGTATACTGGTATCGCTTGAAAATGATTCGGAGCAAACGGATCTTGGCGAAACAACAAAATTAAAATCGAAAGATTTAGACCCCGAAGAAAAGTTAATCAGGAAACAAAAAGCCATACTTCTGCACAAAGTCGTAAGGCGTCTTAAACCCCATTACCAAACCCTTGTTGAATTGCGATATTTCCGTGAATTTTCGTATGAAGAAATTGCCAAAGAACTAAATTTGCCCCTCGGTACGGTAAAGGCCCAGTTGTTCAGGGCACGGCAAATGCTTTTCAAACTTATCGAAAGTACCGAAATGAACGAACATCACTAAAAATCAGGAATGGATATTATTACAAAATACTTCCCAAATCTCAATAAAAACCAAATCGAAAACTTTACCCGGCTTCAACCCCTTTATGCCGAATGGAATGCACAGATAAATATTATCTCGCGCAAAGATTTTCAGGATTTCTACGAACATCATGTTTTGCACTCTCTGGCCATTGCAAAGTTAATCAGCTTTACCCCCGGAACTAAAATACTCGATGTTGGGACAGGTGGCGGATTCCCCGGTATCCCACTGGCCATTTTTTTCCCTGAAGCGCAATTTCATCTGGTCGATTCAATCGGAAAGAAAATTAAAGTGGTAAAAAGTGTCATCGAATCGCTGGAATTAAAAAACGTGATTGCCGAACAAACCAGAGCTGAACAGCTAAAAGGAAAATATGATTTTGTAGTTAGCCGCGCTGTTGCCAATCTTTCTGAATTTGTGCCATGGGTGCGTAAAAATATCGCGCGCGAACAAATTAATGCTTTTCCAAATGGCATTATTTACCTAAAAGGCGGTAACCTTGAGGAGGAAATAAAACCCTTTAAACGAACTGTATTTTTCCGGCGTATTTCGGATTTTTTCGACGAAGAATATTTTGAGACTAAAAAAGTTCTGCATTTGCCGCTTTAAACGGGAGACTGGAAAACATGGAATATTTTCCTTTTCCAGGTATAGCCAGATTTCAAGTCTGTTCGTCTCCGAAAGAAACACCCATTTTACGTGCTTTTCTGATAAGTCCAAGATCGGGTTCAACAAGCCGCAGTTTACCGCCAACTTCTTCAAGCGGCACCGTAGTGAGTTCATTCTTTTTAATAGCGACCATTGATCCAAAACAACCATCGACAATGCATTGGGCTGCATAAGCTCCATACCGGGTAGCCAGAATCCTGTCCATTGGCGATGGGCTCCCGCCCCGCTGAACATAGCCTAAAACTGTTTCGCGGGTTTCAATTCCGGTTATTGTTTCAATGTTAGTCGATAGGTAATTGGCCGCGCTCTGGTTTTTAGGGTGCTCAATGCCTTCTGCAACAACAACAATCGAATAGGTTTTTTTATCTTCATACCTTTTCTCGATTATTTTACAAACCGAGTTGATATTGAACGGGATTTCGGGGAGTAAAATTATATCGCCCCCCCCGGCTAAACCCGAGTACAGCGCCAGCCATCCGGCATTGTGGCCCATAATTTCAATTATCATCACCCGCTGGTGGGAGTTTGCTGTTGTATGTAACCTGTCAATTGCTTCAGTGGCAATCTGTACTGCCGAATCGAAACCAAAAGTCACGTCTGTACCCCAAACATCGTTATCTATCGTTTTTGGTATCCCAATTATGTTCAAACCTTCCTGCGAAAGCAGATGGGCTGTTTTCATTGTCCCGTTGCCACCAATACACACAACACAGTCGAGGTGCAGTTTTTTATAATTTTTAATAATTTTCTCGGGTTTGCGGTTTTCTTCGCCATTTTCGCCAACAAGTTTATAGGGTTTCTCGCGCGATGTCCCCAGAATTGTACCCCCAACAGTCAATATACCAGAAAGTTGCGACTCTTTTAGTTCAATATAATCGCAGTTTATCAAACCCGAAAAACCCGCATTGAACCCCAATACCTGCATTCCGTGTTCTATAATGGCTGTTTTACCAACCCCCCTTATTGCAGCGTTCAATCCCGGGCAATCACCACCTGCTGTTAATATTCCGATTTTTTTTGGTTTTGCAGAACTCTTCATTTTGTATTATTGATTTTAGCTTTATTAATCGATTTCTAAGTTAACAAAGAATATGCGAATTAGTTAATTTTGATACGGCAAAAATAAACAATAACTAATTTTTAAAAAACTGTATATTTTGCTAATTGGTTTTTACTATTTTTCAATTTCAATTCATTCATAAATAAAATGTTCAGGGTTGAAAGGTCGAAATTCATAATAACCTTTTTGAACGAATAAAGCGCCATTTTCTGCCGACTGCCTGTCCTGTCTTAATTCAATTATGTTTTTTATCTTCAACAAAAAAATAAAAAATGAAAACTTTCATTCTTTCAATTTTTCTTGCAATGCACCTGTTTACATTCTTCGGCGAATTTGTATCGGCGCAAAACCTCATATTGAATCCGGGATTTGAGGCTTCAACTTTAAATGCGCCGGATAATTGGCTGTTAACCGGGCCATTACCCGAAATGAAACCACATATCTTTATCGAAAATCAACATAAGTTTGAAGGCAAATCTTCTCTAAAAATGGAAAGCCAAAATCCGAATTGTCATGGAAGGGCTGTACAAACTATTGATATTACAGGCAATAAAACTTATGCATTCAATGCCTGGTTTAAGGTACAAAATGTAGCCTTCACCGAAAAGTCTGTACTAATCAGAGTAAAATGGTTTAAGGGAAAAGAAAATATTGGCTACAACTACATTCACGAAATAACGGGTGAATCAAATGGTTGGCTAAAAGCATCGAATAAAATTAAATCGGTTGAAGGGGCTACCTCAGCCGAAATTTCCCTCGAATTCCGGTGGAGCAGCGGAACAATCTGGTGGGATAACATTTCGATGGAAGAATGTGCCGGTGAACCAGCCCGTAATGTAAAGGTTGCCACAATTCATTTCAGACCACCCGGACCAACCGTTGAAAAAAATATTGAGCTAATGGGTAAACTACTCGATGAAGCCGGCTCCAAAGGTTCTGACATTGTTTGTTTAGGCGAAGGATGGCCAACTTGTAACACAAACATCGGGATGAAAAAACATGAAGCCAATACAATAAACGGAAGCGCATCGGAAATGATGGCCGAAAAGGCTAAACAGCACGGAATGTACATTGTTTCGGGATTATATGACTATATAGGCGACACTTTATATAATATAGCTGTTTTATACGGACGTAGTGGGAATGTACAGGATATTTATACAAAAGTTCAGTTACCCGATTCAGAAACCGAAGCAGGCGCTGTCCCGGGAAATTCGCTCCCTGTTTTTTCAACCGACTTTGGAAAAATCGGAATTCTGATTTGCTACGACAACTTTTTCCCGGAAGTGGCAAGATCGTTGGCTATGAGTGGGGCAGAAATTCTTTTCAACCCAATCTGGGGCGATATTCGCGGAAAAGGCGACGAGGTTGAAAAAATAACTGCCCGAAGCCGTGCAATTGACAATGGTGTGTATTTTATAAATTCCATTTACGATGGGTCAAGCCTGATTATCAACCCGGCAGGCGATATTATTGCTGAAACAAACAATCAGGGGACACTGATAACAGCAACCATCGATTTAAATTTTAATCCTCCGTGGAATTGGGTTGGGAATGCCGGAAGGGGTGTTTGGAAAGACATCTGGAGAAAAGATCGCAGGACAGATTTATATTCAGTTTGGTAAACACAAATTGATTAAACACAGTTAGATTTCACAAAAACCTTAAACACAGTATTAAATTTTAATTAGCTTTCCTGACTTCGTCACTTAAATTTTCTCAATTTTTCAACTATTTAAATATCAGCATGATGTAAATTTTGCGACACCCAAATGGGTGTCGCAAGCCTAAAAATGGGCTATTTTTACTCCATGTTTGTACA